>CAYGYG010000009.1:0-110133 GCA_964354155.1 uncultured bacterium
GATATATGGCGCTATCTTGAAGACCACGGATGGAGGAGCAAACTGGTTCGAGCAGCCCTCAGGCACAACCAATTATCTTATCTCCGTCCATTTCCCTGTGGATGCTCTAACCGGGTATGCTGTGGGGGAATATGGCACCATCCTCAAAACTACAGACGGTGGGGTATGGGTGGAGGAGGAAAAGGCAGAGGCGAGAAGCAAAAAGCTAGAAGTTAGATTGAATCAGAACATACCGAATCCGTTTTGCCGAACCACATCTATTCGGTATGAATTGCCGAACACCAGTCATGTCAAATTGGCGATATACAATGTGGCGGGTCAACTGGTGAAGACGCTTGTTGATAAAAGATTAGACGTGGGTAACTACACGTGTGTATGGAATCGTCGAGATGAGAAGGGTGAATTGGTTTCGTCCGGAATATACTTCTACCGACTGTCGGCAGGAAAGCTTAATGCAACGAAGCCGATGGTGGTTGCGAGGTAGTTGGACAGAATAAATAACGGGGAATTCCGGGGGCACAATACTTCTTTGAATTAAAGTGGCTAGTAGTTTGAATAGCAGATGCAGAGGAGCTGGGGTGCAGGGGTGTTGAGGAGAAAAGAAAACGAAAAGGTGGGTTTGAAGGATGAAAAAATCAAGAATTGAAAATGGCGGGTTTGTCCAAGATCGGCTGAAACATAACCCTTTTGAATAATTGATTAAAGCATTGACTAAGCAAATTTTATAAATATAATGTTGGCATGAAGCTAAGTACTAAGATTGAGCACCCACATATTGAAAGAAAGAAAGGCATTCTGGGTGGCCGGCCCGTGATTAAAAACACAAGGACTTCTGTAAAGAATCTTATTATATACTACAGAATGGGTTATACACCCGAAGAAATACTGCGTGAACTCCCCCATTTAACCCTTGCCCAGATTTACGATGCAATTTCGTTCTATTATGATTACCAAGAGGAAATAGACGAAGAAATCGAAAGCGATACTGAAAAGAAAGTAAAAGCTGTATCCAAGTAGTCTTGAAAATCAAGCTCTATCTTGATGAAGATGTAACCGTATCTTTTGCCCAGGCACTCAAAATTCGAGGAGTTGACGTTTTAACTACCCAAGAGGCGGGAAACAAGGGGTTGGACGATATCGACCAGCTCGATTTTGCCATTACTTCAGGCAGAGTTTTGTTAACCCACAACAAGGGCGATTTTGCCAGGCTCCATAAAATATTTTTAACTAAAGGGAAGACGCATCTTGGCATTATTATTTCAGACCAATTGCCAGTTGGTGAGTTATTGAAACGGTTTATGAGACTTTGGTTTAGATTATCTGCAGAACAAATGAAGAATAGACTGGAATATCTGAGTAATTGGAGATAAAGGTGGCGGAGTCAGACCACGAAAGTAGAAATTCAAGGTTATAGGCAGAATATTGGGGACGTTGGTTTGGAGAGTATCATTCGAACCTTTTTGTAATTCCAAGAATATCATTATAATTTACCGTAAAATCACCGTTTCATTCATAATCATCACTGCAATCTATTCAGTAATCTCCGTAATCAAGGTGATGATTCCTTGCATCACCAAAAAACAACCCGACCGCAGCAGTTAAGCCGCGATCGGGAGGGGGAGTTGAGCGATTATACATAACCAAGATAACTTGTCAAGTACTTTTGAGGTGATCTCTGCAGTAAAAGCGAGCTTCGGTTGGGGGTTTACCCGAGAACTACCCTGCTACAAATGCTGCTACAAACGATGCTACAACTGATGCTACAAGACGTGCTACAGCGGGGGTTCGGTTAAGCACTAAACTATTAGAAAAACAGCACAGGAAAAGACTTGTTTTGGGTCGTTCAAGCCCAGTGAAAACGAGCTGAAGAATACAGAATGTTCAATGAAGTTTGTATTGCCGGCAGGTCTTGTAGGATATTTCTGCTAGTGTAGTGTCCCCAAAATGTCTTTACTGTCATTCTGAGGGAGTCTACTACACGGGACGACCGAAGAATCTCAAGAATTAAAACAAATGAGATTCTTCGCTCCGCTCAGAATGACAATCAATGGGAAGGTATTTGCGGGACAGCACATCAGCTTTGCGTATGTGGCCTCGGTGAATGTTACGCTTTCTTTGATAGTTTATCCATTTGTGAGAGCAGTTAAGAATATGAAGTTGGTGTGTCGAGTCTCAGAGCCTTTTCGATTCTTTCGATCCGTTGAGAATAGTCCTTTAATGCTTTTTCAAGAGCGACAAGTCTCTTCTCGGCGTCAGTTGCTTTTTCATGTGTATCTGATGTTAGCCCACCTTCACCCATTAATGCTTTATATGCTGCGCCTTCATTGTAAAGCATCACTGAGCCATAGCTTTTTGCTTTATTGTGGCGATTAACAACTTTGATTAAGTATTTACCCGGTGGTAAGCAGCGATCCAGCTGTGATTTAGATAATTCAAAGTCTGGATACTCTTCTTTGTGGGGATCATCAGGTGCTTTCCGCGGGTAAGGCACATGTATGTAGAATCTCTTCCCAGTCTTTGGGTCCTTTCCTTCCTTCAAAATAGAAGCACACAAGTTCATTTCGTGGGTATCAGCGATGATAGTCTTGCCCTGAAAGACATCACCCAAAGAATATTCTTTAAGGATATATCGCTCTTGAACCATTTATTCCTCCTTACGGTTATGCAAATGAGTTTTGAAAGCGGGGTCGGCGGTTTTCCGCCGACCCCTTGCCGGCACTTGTGCCGGATTTGTGCCATTCTTAGTCGGGGAAGTATGGTTTTAGATGGATTTCCTTCCAACAGCCAGAAGCACACGAAACTTACTCTGGAGCAGGTTTATGTGATTTCTAATGAAGTTACGGAGGTTGCCGAAAATGGCGGTTTCGAGTTTTCCCCTCGCTGCGCTCGGGACGTTCCGAAGTCCTCTACGTCTACCATTCCGCCATCCCGGCGAGCGAAGCTCTGCTTCGCGGCTTGTGGCCGATAGCTTATGGCGTATCGTCAGATCCAACAGGAGAAACATCCAGCCGCAAAGATCGAAAAAGAAGTGCCGATTCCGTATCACCGTAATCAGCCGTACTATCTCCGTAATCTACGCGAAGCGCCGCCATCCCGGCGTACAACAGGGCTCAGGAAACAGGGCACAGCAAACAGTCAAGACAAAGAACGAAATTCCTAATCACCATAGCCAACCCTATCATCACTGTAATCTTGCGCCCCTGGCGCCAATCACTGTAATCGATGCCGAAGGCAGCACAGGAAACAGGATACAGGGCCCTGGGACCGAAGAAACTACGTGCGACCAAGTATCCTTTATCACCGTAATCCGCTGCCGTGTGCGTCCCGAGCCAAGCGAGGGATCTCATCATCGACGGCACTTTGTGCTGAGAAGATTATAAGAGAAAGGAGGGGTTTGTCAACGCCCGTGTTCCGATGAGGTTTCTGACGACGGCGATGGCAACCCGTTGCCCGGCACGGCATTCAACGGGTATTGGCTATTGACATGGAACAAAAAATATATAAAATTGTTCTATGGATAGAACAATCAAGACAATTCTGTTGGAATGGCAGAAGAGAAAGCTGCCGGTGACGATCAGCCGGGAAACCAATCTCAAAGACTACAGTACGGTCAAACCAGTCAAGATAATTGTCGTTACCGGATTCAGGCGGGTCGGGAAGACCTACGCCATATTACACTTGATCGACGAGCTATTGAAGCGTAAGACACGAGAGGAAGTCGTTTACGTGAATTTTGAGGACGAGAGAATCCCCGGCAAGACCGAATTCTTGACGTCACTGATGCCGGCGATCAGGCAGCTGTACAAGGCTGAGCCTCAGTTTCTCTTCCTGGATGAAATTCAGGGTATGCCGGCATGGAGTAAATGGCTGCGTCGGGTTTACGATACCGAGAATATAAGAATATTCGTCTCGGGCTCATCGTCGAAGATGTCCAGCCGGGAAATACCTACTGAATTGAGGGGAAGATTCTTGGAAATCAAGGTTTTCCCTCTGTCGTTCAAGGAATTTTTGCATTTCAAGAAGCTGGACTTTGATCTTGGCACCGTCGATTACGTCGCTGATGAGAAGGCGGCGTTGCTCAAAGCCCTGGCGGAATATGTCGAGTATGGTGGGTTACCAGAAATTGTCCTTGCGGATGAAGAGAGAAAGCCCGAATTCGCCCAATCCTATATGCAGACGGTCATAAGACAGGATATTATCGAACGCTACTCCATCAAGAATGAGGAAGCATTAAGAGCCATGCTCAGACTGCTGTTGAATTCGACGAGTTATTCAATCAGCAAAATCCACAATACCCTGAAGAGCCTCCACCATGAAGTCGGGAAGGCCACAATCCAACGGTATATAGCGTACGTTGAGAATTCGTATTTCATGGTGAGTTTGCCCATCTTCTCATACAAGATCAAGGATCAGCTGCAGTACCCCCGGAAGGTCTATTTCATCGATAACATATTCATCCGTTCGATTTCCACAAGATTCTCGGCCGATTCCGGACGGTTTTACGAAAACCTGGTTGCGGTCGAGCTGCTCCGCCGGCAATCGAAGAATCCATCAATCGAAATGTACTATTGGAGGAACGCTCTGCATGAAGAAGTGGATTTTGTTGTGAAGAGAAGCACTGCTATCGACCAACTCATTCAAGTCGGTTACGATGTTGATGATCCCGATACCAAGAAACGGGAACTGAGAGCGTTGGTCAAGGCGGGCAAAGAACTTAAGTGCAAGCGGCTTCTGGTGATAACCGAAGATTACGAAGGATGCGAAACATTCAAGAAGCAGCGGGTACGGTTCATGCCCATGTGGAAGTGGTTGGTGGCCCATTAGACTTCGCGGGACTTCTTGCCTACGGGCGAAATCCGTTGATACCGCCCGGGTTGAGGGCTTGACCCGCCGGTATCCAGAAAAAGTCATCATTACCGATGAGGTCTACGCACAGCTTTCAAGCAAGATGCAGGCTCTCTCCCGCCGTATTGACCGGGTCAAGGTCAAGGGCAAGACCGAAGAGATAACCATCTACGGGGTCACGACCCCGGAACCATCCTCGAACTTCTAACCGGATACAAGCAGGGGTTGGGTATCTGCGGTCACGTGTAGTAGTTATCGGCACAAGGTCACCAGAGCATACGCCTGCCCCCAAAGGGCCGGCCCGGCAATCAATGACCATGCCGCCATCATAAAGGATTCGTCTTTACGTCAACGAAAACACCCGCGGTGCACGCTCTATTATATCTTGACATCTCGCTGTAGATAGCTACATTATCAGTCGGAGGTCATAATGAAAAAAACCGGAATTCTTGCGATTGGTATGTTAATCTCGGTTTTGTCGGTCAGCCTTCCTCAAGCGGCCGAGCGTCTCGTGCTCTGCGAAGAGCTTTACCAGGAGGACTGAGGGACGTGCACGGCGGCCAGCTGTACGCTGGACATCATAGCCGTTCAGTATCCAACCAGGGTCGCGGCGATCGAGATGCATACCGATACCCTTTTCCCGCTGTGTAACCGGGAAGTTCGCATCCGGCGGACGATTTACCCCTCGACCGCCGGCGGTGGGCTTTACTATACGCCGTGCCTGTGGCAGGACGGCACTTTTCGCGGCACGACCGGGACCCAGTATGCCCTGTGGCGGGCCAGAGTCCAGAACCGCATGAACACACCTTCGCCGCTCACGGTCACGACGTGGGGCTCATACAATACCATCACCGACAGCGGTGTGATCTATGCGAAATTCCACAATGATTCATCGATTACGGTGCGCGGCAAGGTATTCTGGTGCATCACCGAAGACAGCGTCTACTACGTTGGTCCGAACGGCGATCCCTGGCACAACCACGTCGCGCGCAAGTACCTGCCCGGGCCTTACGGCGAAACGACACCCGCGGTGCTCGCCCCGCATGACTCGACCATCCGTTTCCAGGGATTCAAGATTCAATCGGGCTGGAACGAGAATCGGTGCTGGATCGTAACCTGGCTCCAGGACACGGTCGTCACCGTACTGCCGGGCGGTGATTCGATCAAACAGGTATGGCAGAGCGGCATGAGGAAGGTCACAACCCTGCTGTCAGTCGAAGACGGGGCTTCCGGCGCGGCGCCGACGCCGCGACTCCGGCTCTCGCCCAACCCGTGCGGTTCGCGCGCGAACTTCACCTTCGTTTTGCCGGCGGGGGTTGATTATCGGATCGTTCTGTTCGATGCGGTCGGTCGCCGGGTCAGGATTCTCGGCGGGCAATCGGCCGGCGGCAATCAAAGCATCGCCTGGGATCTAAAAGATGCGGCGGGAACGCGGGTGCGGCCCGGCGTCTATCTGTACCGGTTCGATGCCAGAGGGCTGAAGCAGAACGGCGATATCATCGTCAACTGAAACCTCGGACCGGTTCTGGTTTCCGGGCGCGGCTTGCGGTTATCGGTTCAACTGCCAGATCGCGTGATTTAGGATTGCGGCGAAACTGACCCACGCCAAATAGGGCACCAGCAGCAGTCCGCTGATCGGTACGACCTGATAGAAATAGAAGACCGTCAGCGCGATCAAAAGCCACAGGAATACGATTTCGACCAACCCCAATCCCGGAGATCTCAGCCCGAAGAATAGCATCGACCAAAGAACGTTTAGGGCTAACTGAACGAAGAAAACCACCAGGGCCGTCTTCGCTCCCGATACGGCAAGCCCCTTGCGCCAAACCAGAAAGAGCGCGATGCCCATGAGCAGGTAGAGAGTAATCCAGACCGGACCGAAGAGAGCATTGGGCGGCCGCCACGCCGGGCGGTTCAAAGACTCGTACCAGGTCTTTATGGACGGCGTCGTGAAGATCGAACCGACAACGCCGGCCAGCTGACAGATCAGAATGCTGGCGATGAATTTGAGGATGCCGAATGACTCAGTTCTTGGCATTTGACAAGATCCTCCTTGCGTCGATTGTTGCTGCGTGTATCAGGCATTCCGGTAAGCCTCGACTGCCTTAATCCGGTGCTCAACCTTCATCTCTTTGAAGACCGCCACTGCCCGGTCGAATTGAACGTCGGCGGCGCCCGGCGGGTAGACTTTCTTCTGAATGCCCTGCTTTAACATCCTTCCATATTCCAGGTAGGTTTCAGCCAGCATCTTCTTGAAGTCGATCCGCGTCAAGATTTCGATCGCCCTTTCGAAGTTGTTCTCGGCTTTTTTGAAATCGTCGGTCAGCCCGTAGTACTCGCCGAGAATCATGTTGAAGACCGCTTCGCCGTATTTGGTCTGGACCTCGCGCGCGCTCTGTAAGCCTTTTTCAAGATACTCGAGGATCTCGGGGCGCGGTCCGGTACTTCCTGATTGGCGCATTTCGAATACGCCGAGTTCCGCCCGGTAGGCGTAGAGCCTAAGGAATTCGTACGGATCACGAAGGTCCTGCAACTTCTTCTCTGCTTGCTGCAAGTAGTGTCCGGACTCAACCGGATCGCGCTTGTCCAAGTACACCGCACCGATACTAATCAGAGTCGCGGCCACGCCCCTCCGGTCCCCCACTTCTTCATAACCCTTCATGGCCTCGACGAAGTACTCGACCGCTTGGTCGTAATCGCCCTTTTCCTTGGCCACGTCGCCCAGGAAAGAGTAGCTGGTCGCCACCGGCCGCTTGGCGCCCAGTTCCTTAAATATCTTGACGTTCGTCTCGTACAATGCCATTGCTTTGTCAAGCTGGCCCAGCATTTGGTAGACCATTCCCATGTTCGCGCTGGCCGCGGCGGCTACGTAACCGACGCCGATCTCGGTAGCGATCCGACGTGCCTGCTCGTACAAGGCGAGTGCCTCCTGGTAGTCCCCCTTGTCCTTGGCGACGCCGGCACGCTCCATTATTACTTTCGCGATCGACCGCTTATCGCCGATCTTGCCGGCGGCATCTTGAGCTCGCTTGTAGAAATCGTGCGACTTTGTGATCTCGCCCATGCTCGAATAGACGCTGCCCAGGCTGGTCGATATCCGCCCGACCGCCATTTTGTCGCCGAGCTTTTCGGCAATCTCCAGCGACTTAGAATAGTACTCGAGCGCCAGCGGGAAGTCACTGATTTCGTAGGCCGACGCCGCTAAACTGCCGAATCCCGCGGTCTTGATCTGATCCAGGCGATTGCGGTCGACCAGCGAATCGCCTTGCCCCGTCCCGGAATGCGGCGTCAGCTCCTCGGCGATTTTCAGTGCCTGCCGTCCCTCGTCGAGGGCGCGCTTCGGATCGCCCTTCTCCCGCAGCACCCGGGAGGTCAAGATATGCAGTTCAGCCTGCTCGGCCATTTCCGCGTTCGACGGTGTGGTCAACCCGGCTTTCACTTCGACCACGATTCTTAAGGCATCATCGTAGCGGTTTTGGTCGAGGTGAACCTCGGCCATTCTTCGCTGGGCCCGGCGGCGGCCCGCCGGATCGACCGTGCGGCCCAGCATCGCGGTATAGCACTCAAGTGCCTTTCCGTAGTCGGCGGTCAGAGAGTGGATGTCGCCGAGGCCCTCGTAGGCGCCAGCGAGAATGATATCGTGGCCGGGTTCGTTTTGCGCCAGCGCAACCAGGCGGTCGAAATACTTTACTGCTTCATCATTGGCATACCGCGCCCGGGCCTTCAATCCGGCTTTCATAAGCCACTCAAACGCCTTGGCCGGATGGTCGCTGTTCGAATACTGATAAGCAAGAATATCGGTGAAATCATCCGGCCGGTCGCGATAGATCATTTCGATGAGCTCGCCGGTCTTTCGATGGAGTTCGCGGCGCCGCTTGAGCAGGAGCCCGGAGTACGCCACCTCCTGGAGCAGCGGATGACGAAAACTGTACTCTTCTTCGCGATCTTCCTTGCGACCGATGATGTACTCGTACTCTTGGAGCGTTGCCAGATGGACCGACAGCATAAGGCTGTCGAGCGTGCAGAGTTGTTCTAAAATCGGCGTCCGAAAGTTGCGCCCGACCACGGCGGCCATCTGGAGCACGTCACGGACGTCCTGGGTCAACTTATCCAACCGGGAAGCGATCACCGCCTGGACTGTGTCCGGAATCCGGATGTTCTCCAGGTCCTCCGGGCCCCGGCTCAACGACCAGATACCGTCGGTATAGACCAAAACCGCCGTATCGATCAGCGACCGGATGATTTCTTCGACGTAGAACGGGTTGCCTTCAGCCCGGGCAAGAATCTTGTCCTTGAAGGCCGCGGTAATGCCCGGCACGTTAAGCAGGTTGTAGACCAAGGTTGTGGAAGCGCCGCCATCGAGCGGCTGCAGAGTGAGTTCGTGATAGTCATCGCCCAGTGCTTTCTTGAGTCGGCTCCGGGTCGCATCGGGCGCCGCATCCTTTTCGATCCTTGAGAGGGCGACGAGCAGGATCGGCGGCCGATCCGGCGGTGCCCCGGCCACCGGGCGGAAAATGAATTCGAGAAGTTCGAGCGACTCCTGGTCGATCCAATGATAGTCGTCGATGATGAGCAGGACCGGCCGGGTCCGCGCCAGGGTCGTGAACAGTTTCTTGAGTGTGACCATGATCTGAACCTTGAGGCCCTGGGCGTCCAGGAACTTCACCTTTTCGTCGAATTCCTCAGCGAAACGAATCGAAAAGAGATAGCCGAGATAGGGGATTACGTCGGCCCAGTCATCGGGAAAGATTTCCCGCGCCTTCTTCATCAGTTTTTCCTGAAAGAGCTTGCGGGTGTCGTTCTCGGTAATATCAAAGAAACCCTCGAGAATCTGGAGAAAAGGCCAGTAAGGCACGGTGTCGCCATATGACAGGCACCGTCCGACCAGCTGGACAACCCGTGACGATCCGCTCCTTAGGCCGGATCTCAATTCTTCGATGAGCCGCGATTTCCCCAGCCCCGGGCCGCCGAGAACGAAAATGACCCCGCCCGTGCCGCCAACCAACCGGTCGGCCGACTGCTTGAGCACATCAAGTTCTTGCTGGCGACCGACCATCGGCGAACTCAGACCTTTGATGCCGCGCTTAGGATCCGGGTGTTCCCTCAACCTGAGCGGACGATAGATTTTTATCGGTTCTCTCACTCCTTTGGCCGCCACCGCCGGACGTGCTTCATAGTCGAAAAGATACCGCGAGGCCCGGAAGACGGGTTCGGAGACGATGATCTCGTCCCGCTGGGCGATGTCCTTAAGGCGGGAAGTCAGATTGACGACGTCGCCCATCACCGTGTATTCCTTCTTTTCCTTGGAGCCGACATCTCCGGTTACGACCGTACCCATGTTGATGCCGACGTGGAGCCCGAGGTCGACTTTCTGTCCGAGTTTGGAGGCCAGCGCCCGGTTGATGTCCGGCATCGTCTTCATCATCTCCAGCGCCGCTTGGATCGCCCGCTCCGGGTCATCCTCATGAGCTGAAGGGTACCCAAACAAGGCAATCACCAGATCGCCTTCGTACTTGTGGATCGTGCCGCCGTGCTTGATGATCGGCCGGTTGAAATGCTCAAAGCAGGTACTGGCCACCTGCTGGACATCTTCCGGGTCAAGGCCGGCCGACAGGGGAGTAAACCCCGAGAGGTCGGCAAAGAGGATGGTGAGAAGGCGTCGTTCTTCGAGCATCATGCGGGTTGCCCGGCTCTCTTACTATCGCCAGCTTGCGTACGGCGACATTGCGTTGGGTCTCGTGGCGCACAAAATACGTGCCGGGCGGCAGATCGAGAGTACGATCGCTACGATGGCTGTCGTCAATACGAGGCGGCCAATGATTGACCGGCTTTTCATAGTATCCTCCTTACGGCCCATGGGTTTTCCCGCCGGCTGACGGTATGGGAACTACCGGTCGGCCGATTATCGGATCACCTTGTTGCTCGACTGCTTACCGGGCCGGCCCGGCCCGAAGACGTCCATGGCCGGAACGACACTACTGCTGGAGACAACGATCGGCAGGCGGCCGTCCCATTTCTCCAACGCCAAGCGCTGAACTTCAATTCGGCGCAGTTCAATCAGGGCGAACGTGACCTGCTCCTTAGACGATCACCGCTACTACGATGATGAATTTCAGAAAACCTATCATTCACGGCTCCTATCGTTATTGAAAACCGCAGTCTTTCGTTTTGGTTGGACGGCACGAAAACGTTTTTCGATTGAGGGACATTCTAACAAGATATCAACGGTTGTCAATCGAGAAAGTGGCCGGGTCTCCTGTCAACGGTCGGCAGCCGGATCGATCGCTACCGTATTTTGACCAGGCGCACCGGTTGCCGATTAGCTCCCGGCGGGACATTGAGTGGCCCGACAAAATATATGCCGCTGGGAAGGTCGGAACCGACCATGCTCCCCTGGTACCGGCCGATCATGCGACCGGAGGTGTTGTAAAGGGCAAACCAGTCGTTCTCATGTCCGATCGCGCGGGCAAAGCTGCGAAACGGGTTGGGCACGGCGCGCCAGCGAGGAGCGGAAGGCTTGCTGATCCGGTTTTCGCTGATGCCGATATTTCCGAAGGGGTTGCGTTTGTAGTATATCTCCTGATTGGCGTCCCGGTTGTCGGTCCAGACGACATGGACCCTGGTGCCAGAAAGCGCAACCGAGGGATAGAAGGAATCACTGGCATCGTTAGTCAGGCTGGTGTCTGGGCTCCAGGTCACACCGTTGTCGGTGGAACGCTTGTAGAAAATCTCGGTATTGCCGTCCCGGTTGTCGTACCAGACGAGGTGGATGCCATTGCCGGAAACGGCAACTGAAGGCCGGTAAGAGTCGGCCGGATCATTGGTAAGCCGGACATCCGGACCCCAGGTCAGGCCGCCGTCAAGCGAACGCTTGTAATACAATTCCTTGTTACCGTCACGTTCGTCAAACCACGAGACATGAATCTGGTTTCCCGAGACGCCGATGCTCGGCAAGTAAGAACCGGCCGGGTCATTGGTGAGGGCGGTATCGGGCTGCCAGGTTGCGCCGGCGTCCGTCGAGCGCTTGTAGAAGATCTCGGCGTTACCGGTACGCATATCATACCAGACAACATGAACCGATGCTCCGGACGCGGCCACGGCGGGAGGGCCCGAGGTTGCCGGATAGCTGGTCAAACGCTGATCGGGCTGCCAAGAGACCCCGCCGTCAGTGGAATGCTTGTAGAAGATGTTCCAGCTGTAACGCAGGCCGTCCCACTTGAAGTCGTGCCATACGACGTGGGTGAGAAGATTCCAGACCGCGATCGAGACCCAGGAATCGGCCTCAACCCGGAAATCGTCCCTGGTCAATTGTGTGTCCGGAAGCCAGGTCGTGCCGCCATCCGTGGAACGTTTGTAGAAGATCTCGTCATCCTGGCCCCGGATGTAGTCGCACCAGACAATGTGCACCAGGCCTTGGGGCGCCACCGCCAGGGAGAGGTTGGGCACCATCGAGGCTGAGGCCGTGTCAGTAAGCTTCGTCTCAGGACCCCAGGCGATCCCCCCGTTGGTTGAGCGCCGATAGAAGATCTTATCACCAGCATCGCGATAGTCAAACCAGATCACGTGCACGGTGTCGTTGGATGCGGCTACGCACCAACCGCTGTTGGCCGAAGTCTGGGAAACACTGCCGTCGGTGGTTAGACGAAAATCAGGCTCCCACTGGCCGAGAACAGCCGTTGTGGAAATCACTAACATCAACAGGACGGATCTCATCACGGTAACCTCCTGAGACCTTTACGGTCATGATTGAACCGATTAGGGAGACGGTTTGCCCCAGGCATTATACTTGGCGTTGCGCGGCAGTAAAGAGCGAAATAGAGCCATGCCCGGCGCGGAAAGAGATTGACATCGCCTTAAGCGAGTATAGAATACCGGCGGGGAAAGGTAGTATCTAGCGAAAGGTGGTGAATGGTGAGCATTGACCGGTGCAGGGCGATTTGGCTATGCGTGACGGTGTGGGCTGGCTTGGTTGTTGCGCAGACGCGCTGGCAGAAGTACTCAGGCAATCCAATCATGGTGAAGAGCAATCCGATCTATGAGTACTATGCGATTGGCCAGCCGACCTGTCTCGTTGTCAATGACACATTTAAGGTGTGGTACTGCGGGGCCGGCATTGACCACCGGGCGCGGGTACTGCATGCCTATTCCACAAATGCAACCAGCTGGACCAAGTACGGCGGCGGCACGCCGGTGATTGATGTTGGCGGGGCGGGCACCTGGGATTCGCACTGGCTTGACACCCCGGAGATTCTGCAAGACTCGCGGGAGTTCAAGCTATACTACTTCGGCAACACCAGTGACACGGTACAAACGAGCCAGGGCATTGGTCTGGCAACTTCGACCGACGGCATTAACTGGCAGAAGCATGCGAACAACCCGGTCTTTGCCAAAGGCGACAGTACGGCCTGGGATGGGTTCTGGATCGAGTCGCCGGCCGTGCTCTTTGCATGCGATACGTTCCGCATGTGGTACAGCGGCGTGGCGCGCGACTGGAAGATTCGAATTGGATACGCGACATCGACGGACGGAGTTTTCTGGACCAAACACCCGGCCAATCCGGTCATTGACCTCGGTCTGCCCGGAACCTGGGAAGACTACATGGTCGCCGTGGCCAGCGTGGTCAGTAATGGCAGTCGCTATGAGATGTGGTACTGCGGAGTTTCGGCCGCCGACCTCTCAAACGGCGTGATCGACACGCCGCGTGTCGGTTATGCGTACTCGGCCAACGGTTTGATCTGGACCAAGTACAGCGGCAACCCCGTCTTGTCAATGGTCGACCCGCCGCGGGACACGCTTGGACCCTGGGCGCCGTCGGTTGTGAGTTACGGGGGCGGTTACCGGATGTGGTATGAAACCGGAGTCGGGTTCGGTTACGCCACCGCGCCCACCAGCATTGAAAGCGACCCGGCATGGGGGCATAGGGTTGATCTCGCTATCGCACCGAGTTTGGGCTTGCGCCACGCCCGAATCATCTACTCGATTGCTAAGGCCGGCCGGGTAACGATCTGCATCTTCGACACCCGGGGTTGTTTGGTGCGGAGGCTGATCGAACACGAAGCGCGGGCGGGCCGACATGTACTGACGTGGAATGGGAGGAACGATCATGGCCGGCCCGTCAGCAGCGGCGTATACTTTTGTGCCCTGCAGGGGAATGAAACGGCAACCGCCAAGAAGTTCGTGATTCTAAGATAGCACGTATCAGAGACACCGGCAGTCCGCGGCAATCAAAAAGAAACGCCCTGAACGAGATAGGATTCTCAACGTACAATCCATCGATCCTATTGCCAGGATCAATCAATCGTTTGATTATCTAAAACTTCCATTAAATCACAAGTTATGCCATTGTCGTGACTATCTTGTGAGAATCTTGTGAGGGGTAAGTGCATAATGACAGTTGAACAATCGTTTGATTGGTCTTTGACCTAAAAGGAGCAGAAGATGACCGAAGAAAAGAAACCTGATGGAAAGCAGAGGATTTTTGACGCCGCCGTCGAGTTGTTCGCGATGAAAGGCTACGACGCGGTTGGCACCCGAGAAATCGCCAACCTGGCCGAGGTGAACATCTCGATGATCAACTACTACTACGATGGCAAGGTCGGTATTCTCAAAGCGATAGTCGACGAGTCTTCCCGGAGGTACTACTCAGCGATTATCGATGCCGGCGCCGACGATATGGAGCCTCGCGAGCGCATGCGCCGGACAATTCATAACATGGTCCGGTTCTTCCGCGAGAACACCGCGATGTCGATTGTCATGTCGAACACCTTCAACTACGAAGTGCCCGAGATCGTCGAGCTCAGGCTCCAGTGGATTGCCCAGAATCGCGCCCGGCTCGATACGCATTTCGCCCGCCTCGGGCTCGACATCAAGGATCATATCCAGATGAGTGTCTTCCGCGGCCTCTTGACAGCGATAATCCAGCAGCACTTTCAATCAATGTTCATTTATGAGAGGAACAAGAAGATGTACGATGATGCGGAGAAGAAGTACTTCCAGGGGGAAGTCAACGACCGGCCCGAGGAATGCTGTGCGCCGCCGGATGACGACTTCTATCGGAAGTATGCGGATACGCTGACTGATTTCTATCTGTTCGGCGTTACTGGTTTGGCGGATAAAAAAGGAAAAAAAGGAGACTAAGATGACACACCTAATCACTTTACTAACCTTCGTGGTTTCCGGGTTCAGCGCGACCAGCCCGGTCACGATACAGAATCAAGCCGTATTTGCCGTAGCGAACGCTTCGGCCGGGGAAGTCGATAACGCGGTAAGAATGCCCGAGGTGATTGTTACGGCGCCAAGGGTTCCGGCGGACAGCGTCGATTTGCTGATTGGTAAGTACCGACCGCAGCCGGGTCTAGCCGCACTGGGGCGCAGCCTGGCGGGCTATGGCTTCATGGTGGTTGCCGGAATCTTTGCCCTGGTCTGGATCGTTCTGGTCATATCAGGAATGGCGGCATGGCCCCGCGAGCCGAGAATCCCCCACGAGCAGCCGAAAGTCCACATCTACGATGTTTTCCAGCACCAGCCGGTCGCGGTTTACGACATTAGGAAGAAACGGCTCGATGCTTTGCGCCGCCGGCGCTCCTAGGATCGGATCAGAAAGGAGGCAATGATCATGTGGCTGATACTGACCACTTTCTTGATAACCAGCGCCAAGGAAGTTCATGTGAACTATGCGGAAATCGCACCGACGATCGACGGCGTAATCGAAGACGTGTGGCAGAAGGCCGACTCGGCCTACGGTTTTGTTCAATTCATGCCCTATGAGCAGCAGCCGCCGAGCGAACGGACCGTAGTCTACGTACTGCAGGATAAATATAACATCTACTTTGCGTTCCGGTGCTGGGCCGAGAAACACAAACCGGTCGCCTGTCTGACTCGGGATGAGGAGTATGTCTCGGTCGGCATCGACCCGTTTGACAGCAAGACCAACGGCTACTTCTTTACTGTCTTCGGCAGCCGGATCGTTTGGGACGGGTGGATCCACGATGACGGGCAGAGCCAGGATCAATCGTGGGAAGGCGTCTGGTTCCGGGACGTTACGATGCACGATAACTACTACGAAGTGGAATTCAAGATACCGTTCAAGTCGATCCGGTATAAGAAAGGGCTGGAGCGCTGGGGAGTGCAGTTTATGCGCTACACGGCGGCCGAGCTGGAAACCGACTACTGGACCGAGGTGACTCAGGACCAGGGTGACAGGGTTTCCCGGTGGGGTTCCCTGGTCGGCGTCAATCCGCAGTCGACCGGATACTACTTTGAGCTCTACCCGGAAGGCTATGTTCGCTACGACAAAGAGGAAGGCGTGGATGCGGAATACAAGCCGCGGATGAGCATGAATGCTAAATGGGACATAACCCCCCAGACCACGCTCAACGCCACGGCCTTCCCGGATTTTGCCCAGATCGAGTCCGACCCTTTCACCCTCAACCTCGGACGCTATCCGGTGTATCTTGCGGAGCGACGGCCGTTCTTCGTGGAGGGCATGGACGCATTTCGTTTGGCGCACCTGGGCGATGGGCCATTCACGCCGTTAGACATATTCTACTCCCGGCGGATCGGCAAATCCCTAAACGGCGATGTTGTCCCGATTATCGGCGGCGGCAAGCTGACCAGCAAGGCGCAGGACTGGAACTTCGGCGTGCTGGGTGCGTACACCGGTGAATATAGCCGGAATGATACCGTGCTCGAAACGGAACACGGGTTTGGAGCCGTGCGGGCGAAACGGCGGCTTCTGGGCAATTCGGAAGTCGGCGTGCTGCTGGACGGATCGATGGTTGACCAGGATGACTATAATGTCGCCCTGGCCACCGATCTCGTGTTGCGGCGAGGTGCCCGGCAGTTCATAACCCACGGTGCGGTCAGCGATAAGGATGGAAAGCGCGGTTGGGCGCTGTCGTCGGGCTACCATGGCTTTATCGGCAAGTACCAGACGAATTTTGCCGGCGCGGTGATCAACGACTCTTTTGATGTCAGCGACATCGGCTTCGTGCCCTGGGTTGGTCACAAGGAACTTGTCGCCGCGGTCGGACCCCTCAACCGCTATCGAAGCGGTGCCATGAGCACGCTCTACTACGGTCCGGGCCTGTCGTTGTCGAGAAGTCCGGGGAGTCGTGGCTGGTCCAAGCACGGATTCTTTGAGGTCAACCCCAGCTTCCGCAACGGCTGGGGATTCGATGCCAACCTTGATGCCGGACCGAGCTACGAGATGGACACAAGCTATTTCTCGCGCAGTGCGAGCCTTCACTTCTGGGGAAGGTTCTTCGGCAACCTCATCAACGGTTCGTTGCGCTACGGCTATCAATACAACTACCAGCGTGGATTCATTGCCAATTCGGGCAGCAGCACGCTGACGCTCCACTACGCGATTACCGAGAATCTCCGCGTCGGGGCAATATCCAACGTCTGGGTCGAGTGGGATACGACCGGCACCTTGCTCGCCATGACCCCGCTTTTCCGGCCCAATGTCGGCATCGTCTTCAACGCCGATATGAACCTGACCGTGTTTAGCGAGATCGTTATGGCAACACCGGGTGCGGAAATCGGCGAGACCGAGGTCCGGACGGCTCGCACCGGCGTACTCTATTCGTGGAACTTCCGACCCAAGTCATGGATCTATATAGCGCTCAACGATTACCGCGCTGATGACCTGGCCCAGCCTGGGACCGATATGCAGTTGTTGTATCAAATCGGAGCGGTTAAGGCAAAGTACCTGCTCTACTTCTAACGAAGCAGGAGTGGACAATGGCTAGATTGATAGCGTATATGCGCTGGATCGGGCTGGCCGCGTTGCTTGTGATGGTATTCCTGTCGGCCACGTGTGAGCGAAAATGTCGTGCCGAGCGCCCGGACTTGAATCAGCAACCTGTTAACCTGAACCAGCAAGGAGGTTGCGATGTTTGAAATGATGAAGCTCTTCGACCGGCGGTGGTATATTCTCTTCTTTGCGATCCTCATCAGCAACTGCAATCCGGAACGGGCGCTGGTGACCGAGGGTCAGAGCGAACCCCGGGCCAGCGAGGAGAGAATTGTACATCAGCCGAATCAGTCTCAAGCACCGCGGGAGAGGATCGGCCCAAGGCCGACGATCCGGCCGGCGAACCTGGACCGGAAGAACATTGACTGACGGCGCGGACCGCATCGTATGATTGGCGGCGCACCGAGTCAAGCGCTTGACGAAACCGTTCAGTCCTTTTTGTTCAGATCCCAGTGGATCGGGGCCGGGTCTTCGCTAAGCTGGAGCAGGGGCCCAATCATCTTGATTTCGAGCTTCATGTCCTGACGCACAATGGGTATCGTCAGTTCCTTGCCGGCCCCGAGCATGAACTTCTCATAGAAAACGCCGACCGGGCACTGGGGCGCATCCCCAACCTTGAATCCGGCCCGGGCCATCACCGAATTCGGCTGGATCGACGCGATGATCATGGAGAGCTTGCCATTCCGGTACTGGGTGGTGTAGGTTATCCCGAGCTGGGCATTAGCTTCTTCGATCAACCGGTTCCGGATATCCTTCTCAACGGTCCAGAGGTAGTGTTTCTTGATGGTTGAGAGTATGCCAAGGATGCCCAGGGCCACGAGGACAAAGACGGCCAGGATGATGATTGTCTTGACCGCGGAAGTCATGGCGGGGCGCTACGACACGGATCCTGCCGGTTTGATGCATTCCGGCGTGTTGAACTTGGGCGAGTTGACCGCGGTTGAGACCGGATAGGCTTGCAGCGCCGCGGCGTCAAAGGGTTTGAGCAAAGGCAAGAGCGTTCCCGGATCCTGAGTGTCTTTGTCAAGCCAGGTCAGGCGACTGTCCGGGGCGATGATCGCCGGCATCCGGCTGTGAATCGCCCTAAGAAGTTCGTTGGGTTCGGTGGTGATGATCGTGCAGGTAACCAGGATCGTCCCATCCGGGGCCTTCCAGTTGTCGTACAGACCGGCCAGGCCGAACGGCTTGCCCGAACGAAGACTGATGTAGATCGGTTCTTTCCGTCCTTGGACCGTCCGCCACTCGTAGAAACCATCCGCCACAATCAGGCAGCGCCGGCTCTTGAAGGCGGGCGCGAAACTCTTCTTTTCCGTAATGGTTTCAACCCGGGCATTGATCATGCGGTTGCCGATCGACGGGTCTTCAGCCCAGAAAGGTACGAGTCCCCAGCGCATGGCGACCAAACGATTTTTGCCGTTTCTGATAACACAGGCGACATCCTGGGTCGGTGCGATATTGTAGCTGGGCGGGGCCTCCCACGCCACTTCAAAGACCTCGAACTCATTGGTGATTTCGGTAATGGTGCTTTTGCGCACGAATCGGCCACACATACCAGACAATACTATTCGCCGGTTTTCAAATGTCAATGCCCCTTTTTGGGGTCTGGCTTTCATGTCTTTCTGATTCGTCGGGGCGGGTGATTCTTGTTGCGACGCCACAAGCTCCTTGACTCACATGCATCTTCAGATACAATAGGGCAGATAGACCAAGGAGCCACGTGATTAAGTACAGCGAAAACCGCGGCGATTCGCCTGAAGATGCTATTGTGATCAGCGGCGCAACAAGCCACCGAGAAGGCATCGACGCCGAGTATCGGTATCTTGTGAAGAATTTTCCCGGCCACCGGGTGAACCGCCAGGCGCTGAAGAATCACCAGGGTCGGTTCTATGATGAGATGGAACTCCGGTTGGCCGATGACACCAGTACTAAGATCTATTTCGACATTACCCAACCCTACCGTCTTTTGATGAATGAATTCAAGCCGCGGTGATGGCGAAAGTTAAAAAGTAACATGCCTGTCCCCTACGTGATAAGCGAAGAGAAGCGGGCGCGGCCCGAACTGGTTGGGGCCAAGGCCTGGAACCTGTTCCTGCTCAAGCGCCGTTTCCGGATTCCTGAATTCACGGTTGTCACTGCCCTGGCCTACGAGTCCTGGCGCCAGACCGGCCGGATGGTCAGCGCGGTTGAAAAAGAACTCCGGGAGAGCGTGGCGCGGATGCTCGAGAAAGGTCCGCTTGCGGTTCGCTCATCCGGCACGGCCGAGGACATGCCGGGCCATTCGTTCGCCGGCATGTACGAGACGACCCTGAACGTACGGACCGTTGAAGAAGCGCTGGCCGCGGTGATTCGGACGTGGCAATCGGTCAACACCAGGAGGGTGAAGCAGTACCGAAGCCGGATGAATGTGCCGGCGGGTGAAATGGCGGTCATCCTCCAGCATCAACTAACGCCCCAAACCAGCGGGGTGATGGTCACAAAGAACCCGGCGGGCGGCAACGAAATCATCATCGAGTGCGCTCGCGGACTGGGCGACAAGTTGGTGTCCGGCGCGGTCACTCCGTCACAGTACCGATTGAAGAACAACCGTGTGATCGATCGGCGCGGAGAAGATCTGCTATCGAAAAAGCACATTGTTCGATTGGCAAAGTGCGGGCGGCGCATCGAGCGGCGCTTCAAATCACCCCAGGATATCGAATGGGCGATCGAAGATGACGAAGTATTCATCCTTCAGGCGCGTCCGGTCCTGGTTCACGAAAAGACCCGAGTCAAGTCGGGCCGGGTGTGGTGTAACGCCAATGTGCGTGAGACGATACCGGACCCGGTGACTCCCCTGATGTGGTCGATTTTTGAGGAACACATGTTCCCCGGTATCATCATCGATGCTTTCGGTCTACCGATCGATCGCGAACAGTATGCCCGATTCCCCGGGGTCGAACGAGTCCTGGGACGATTGTACTGGAACTGCAATTCAACCCTTGCCTACGCCAAGTCAATAGGCTTTCTCTTCAGCGTCTTTCAGGCCGATTTCGCCGTTGATCCCCAGATGGCCCGGGCCATGCGCAGTATCGACGCCCGGGCCGTGCCCAAGGTCATTTCAACGCCGAGGATGTTTCTCTTCAGTTTGGTCGCCGGGGTGCGTCTCAACTACTATCTGTTGCTCAGTTTCTTTCGCTATCGTTGGCTGGCGCGCCGCGTGGTCAGGGCCTTTGAGGCCACGGACCGGCTCCAGGCCAGTCTCAAGACCTCGGATGATTTCAAGACCGGCTGTACTAACGTCCGTACTTGGCTGGCCTATGTTACCGACCTCTTTGCGCGACGGTATTTCGGCGGCATCTTCTTGGGCATATTTTACATGCTGGCGCTGACGAAGTTGCTGGGCTTGAGGTTGGGGAAGAAGGGCGAGGCCGCGGCCCGCCGGTCGGCGCTCGGCATTATTGATAAGACGAGCGAGATGGTACTTTCGATCAGCGAAATGGTCGGACGGGCGCGAAACCGGCTGGTCCGAATTACCAGCCGTGGTCTGCGCCGCCTCTACCGGACTGACCGCCAGTTCCGTGCGCTCTTCGACCGTTTCTTAAGCAACTTCGGGCACCGCGGTCCTGGTGAGTTCGATGTGGCGAGCATTAACTGGGCCGAGGACCACGACATGGTCTATGATCTGATTGTTACCAGCCAGGGTGTTAAGCCGTGTATTGAACGCCGCCGGGTCATTGACGAACTGCTCCGGTCATTACCTTCGTTTGAACGCATCGTACTGAAGATGCTCATACCCAGGCTCGAGGCTTTGTACCCACTACGCGAAAATGGCAAGCACTACTATTTCCGGCTCGGTTGGCGGATCAAGGAGCAGCTTTTGATCATGGACCGGATTCTTCGCCAGGAGAAGTACACGATGCGGCCCCGAGACATCTTCTTCTTGACCTTGCCCGATCTCGAGGCAATTGCCGGTCGGCAGCTGACTGTAGGCCAGGCGCGACGGTTGATAAGGGAGAGGAAGGAGGAATGGGACAGGTTTAAGAAGATCGAACCGCCGGACATCGTCTACGAAAGCGGCGAGCAGTACTTTGAACCGCTGGCCAAAGACCGTGTGCTGACCGGAGAACCCCTGACCTTTGGCCGGGTCGCGGGCCGGGCACGCATTATTAAGAACTACTGCGACAGCCACCGGTTGCGCAGGGGAGAGATCATGGTCACCAATCACGCTGATCCGGGCTGGACCCCGCTTTTCAACGTGGCGTCGGGAGTCATCGTTGAAGTCGGCGGTCTGGCCTGTCATGCGGCGATGGTTGCCCGCGAGCTCGGGGTGCCGGCTATTGTCGTTCGCGGCGCTACAAAGTTGATCCGTGACGGCCAGATGGTCGAGCTTGATGCGGACCTGGGCACGGTCGATTTGAAGATCAAGCGACCCGAGGCTAAGTCCAGCCAGTTTTGGGTTGACAGGTAAGTCGTATTGGCTATGATACGACTGAATGAAGACGATCCGAAAAAAACTTGAGTCTTTTTGCCACTCGTATCCTGCAACTGCGGTGATCGTCTGTGTCAAGCAGGGCGCCACTCTCAATGCTATGGCCGTGGCCTGGCATATGCCGGTTTCATTCAAACCGCCGCTTTATGCCGTGTCGATTTCACCCAAGCGTTTCACTCATGCCATGATCGTAAAGGCCAAGGAATTCTCAATCAATTTCCTGACTCATGCCGACGCCGAGTTCATTCACAAGCTGGGTCACACGTCAGGGAAAACGCTGAACAAGTTCAAGAAGTACGGCATCAAGACCGAGAAGCCGGCCCGGATTAAAAGCCCGGTCCTGAAGAAGGCATTTGCGGCGTATGAGTGCCGGCTTTTCGACTTCACGTCGGCCGGCGACCACACGATCTTCATCGGCGAGGTTATCGCGATTCACAGCGATGATGCGAGCTTCACGGTTGACGGCCTGATCAGACTTGACAGAACAAGGCCGGCCATGTATATTGGCGACGACCATTACGTGACGGCGGATTCTAAGAGTTTGGTGTCGACAAAAGATACAAAAACGGACTGAAGATGGGAATCCAGCCCGGCTGCGTCAGGCAGTATTGAAGGAGAACCATGGAAAGATGGCAGTGTATTGTCTGCGGCTACATCTATGACCCTGAGAAGGGCGACCCGGAAAACGGTATTGCCCCGGGCACTTTCTGGGAGGAGTTGGCGGATTCATGGGGGTGCCCGGAATGCGGCGCCAGCCGGGAAGAGTTTGAGCGCGTCGAATACTGATTGCTTAAAAGGCCCGATTATAGATTTTCGATGGCGACCAATCGTCCGTCGTGGGCGAATACGTAGACTTCCTTTTTGAACGTCACGCGTGTCTTTCCATCCTCGTCAACAACCATTTTTATCGCTTTGGGCCGGGTGCAGGAGAGACAGTCGGAAAACGTATGGCTCCACTCCTGATTCCCTTTTAGATCAATGAAGAGAAGACAATCCCACACCGATTTCCGTTCTTTGCGCCGGGTGTTGATTGATAGGAACCGACCGTTCTCGGAGGCGACGACATCAACGATGGCATGCCAATCACGCCTGTTCAGTTTTCGGGCCATGCCGGCATTCGACACCAGGTAAAGCGCGGGCTCGTGATTGTTGATGTCGGAACGTAGGATGACGGCGAACCCCAGGTTATGGGCCAGACCGCAACCAGGGTTATATTGATAATTACCGCTGATCGCCTTCTGCCACAGGACTTTGCCCCGGTTATTGAAGAACTTGACCGAGCTTTCGTGAATCGTATCGCTCATCTTGAGATGGTAGACAAGCGCGAACCGACCGTTTTCAGAGACATAGGCCTTGTCCAGAATCGATACGCGAATTGTCTGCCCGCCTATTTGCTCAGTCTGCTCAGTGAGCCCGAGCCGGGCTCTCTTGATGACCGCCGAATCAGGGCCGATGAATTTAAGCGTGTCACCCTGAATCGCAATATGATAGGTGCAGAAGATGACGATGGCCGCAAGGCAAACCATAGGAGAAACTATAGTCATAACGCCCTGGATGTCAACAGGGAGTTACGCTTGGCCGCGGTTCAAATGGCTTGACCGCCAGAGCTAATTGACTATAATCTGATGAATCAGGAGGTTATATGACCCGTAAGGCTTTTTGTGCGCTGACGTTGTTCGCCGTGTCGGTCTTGGCAGGACCAATCTACAAGGATGGGGTCTTGGTGGGTGGCATCGAAAAAAGTCGTCGTCTTAGACTAACTTTCGGTTCAGAACCGCACCAAGCATAAGCCAAGAACGGCCAAGGAGGCTCATGCCATTCGTTGACTACGAATCACCGCGGCCTGGACCCAACGGGCAGAAGATAATCGAGCGGGACAAGAAGGTGATGTTCGGGGCCAATACCCGGACCCCGGAAATCCCTCTGGTCGTCGATTATGCTCAAGGCGTCCAGGTCACTGACGTAGACGGGAAAGAATATCTTGACTTCGGCGCCGGCTTCGCCGTCTGTGGTACCGGGCACTGTCATCCCCAAGTTGTTCAGGCAATCATCGACCAGGCCCGCAAACTGCTCCATATCTCAGGCAGTGACTTCTACTATGCTTCGCAGCTTGAGCTGGCCGAGAGACTGCTGCCGCTGACACCGGGTGATTTCGAGAAGCGCGTCTATTTCGCAAACTCCGGGGTTGAGACGCTGGAAGCGGCGATCAAGATCAGCCGGAATTTTACGAGACGGCCCAAGATGATTGCGTTCCTGGGCGGGTTTCACGGCCGGACTTTCGCCGGCATGTCTCTTTCCGGCAGTAAGAAGGTGCAGAAGGCCCATTTCTCCCCCCTCATTCCTGAAGTCGTCCATGTTCCATTTGCGTACTGCTATCGCTGCCCCTACAACCTGCAGTATCCGGCCTGCAAGCGTCAAGACACGTTCGATGGCATTCCGATGCTGCCCTGTATTGCTTTTCTGACCGAGGTGATTTTTGAACAACTGGTCGACCCGGAAGATGTTGCCGGTCTGTTTGTCGAGACGATCCAGGGCGAGGGCGGCTATATTGTGCCGCCGCCGGAATTCCACCGGCTGCTGCGGGCGATAACCAAGAAACACGGCATCTGCTATGTCCTCGATGAAATCCAATCCGGTCTTGGCCGAACCGGGAAGATGTTCGCGATCGAGTATTGGAACACCGAGCCCGACATCATCTGTATCGCCAAGGCGATCGCATCCGGCCTGCCGCTCGGTGCGGTGGTGGCCCGGGCCGAAATGATGGATGACGCGGTGGACCGGCGCGCCTGGAAAAAAGGGTCACACGGCAGCACCTTTGGCGGCAATCCGGTCGCCTGTGCCGCCGGCATCAAGAGCCTGGAGTTGATCAAGAACGGACTCGTCGACAATGCCGCTGACGTCGGCGGGTACCTCAAGGAGCGCATTACGGCATTGGCCGCAAAGCACCGTATCATCGGAGACGTCCGGGGTAAGGGGCTGATGATCGGTATCGAGCTGGTCAAAGACAAGAAGACCAAAGAACGGTTCCCGCGCGAAATGACCAAGGACGGCAAAGGCATACCTCAAATCTTCACCGGGACGTGCTTCAAGAAAGGGTTGATTCTCTACGGCGCCGGGTTCAACTGTTTGAGAATCAGCCCACCGCTCATTCTGAGCAAGGCCGATGCGGAACGCGGCCTGGCCATATTCGAACAGGCCCTTGAAGAGGTCGAGAACCTGGTCTAACGATGGAATATCGGGCGCAATTGGCTGTATAACAGATGCAGCACGAAACCGAGCTGGAATTAGTAAGAAAGGTGAAGAATGGTGAAACCGAGGTTTTCAATGAATTGGTCAGATGCTATCAAAGGCGGCTCTACGTCGCGGTATACCGGATGGTCCATAATGCGTCCGAGACAGAGGATCTGGTCCAGGAGGTGTTCATCCATGCCTTTCGGGGGATTGCGAGCTTCAACGAAAAGTACCATTTCTCAACCTGGATCTACAGGATTGCGATGAATCTGAGCATCAATCATCTAAAGAAGCACCGGATGCGTGCGGTGCCGCTCGATGAATTGCCGGAAAAGTTTGCCCAAGACAAGAAAGCCAATCCGGCAGAACAGGCGAGCGAATCGATTCTCAAGGAAAAGGTGAAGAACGCGCTGGAGCAGCTGCCCTCAGAACAGAAGGCGGTGTTCGTGCTCAGAACGTACGAAGAGTTCAGCTATGATGAGATTGCAAAGGCGTTGAAGACCTCCAAGGGGACGGTCATGTCCCGTTTGAGCCGTGCCCGTGAGAAGTTGAAAGATATTTTGGTGGCTGAAGGAGCGATATAAGCCATGCACGACGGAAACATCAGAAAACTGCTCAATCAGTATCTTGACCAGGAGCTTGCGGCGGCCGACAAGATTCAAGTCGAAAGGCACCTTGAAGAGTGTCCGGAATGCCGTCTCGAGTATGAGCGCCTGCTCAAGGTGCACAAGTTGAGCCTGCTGGTTGAGCCTCCGGTGCCGTCTGAGGATGCGCTTGAGAGCCTGGCGATCAGGATCCGACGGACGATCGCCCGCGAGCGACCGCCGAGAAGACGCAGCCGAGTTCTTTTTCCTTCTTTTCAGCTGTGGCCCCAGGTGGCCTCGGCTGCGGTCATACTTTTCGTGGCCGGGATGAGCCTTGTTGTCATCTTGAGGCTGGAAGAGGGTAAGCACCTTGCCCTGCCGGGTACCCGGGACAAAGAAATACCTAGGCTGGCAATGACCGCCAGCGAAGAAGATAGTGGGCGGGCCAAGACTGCGGGAAAGAGCGCTCCGCCGGTCGCCAGAGGCGATGTCGTCGGCAAGAAGGCGGCGGAGGAGAAAGCGGGGGCTCGCCGGCCGGACCAGAAGACGGCCAAGGATGAGGTAGCGACTACGGCACCGACCGGACCGAAGCCTGCTCCGGCTGCGGGCACGGTTGCCGGTGCTGCGGCCAGGGGCGATGCCCGGGGTCAGGCGATCGAAGCGGAAGCACCGGCCGGTTCAGAAGCTCGGGCGACGAAGACGGCGGCTCCGGTGCCGGTAACTACTCTCGAGAAGAAGCGCGAAACGACGTCGCGCACGTTGGTGCCGGATCTGGAGTTCGCCCAGCAGGAAGCGTGTGACGAATTGGTTTTAAACTATGATGTCGGTCCGCAATTGCTTGAGTCGGTTGAGGTGAAAGTGCTTGACGATCAGGACCGGTCGCGGTTGCGGCGCGAAGTCACGCTCAACGTCATGGTCGATACCCTGGGCAATGTCGCTTTAGCCAATATAATGAGATCGTCGGGTGATTTGAAGCAGGACAGCGCGATTCTCAACACAGTCCGGCAATACCGGTTTGAGCCGGCGCAATATCGCCAGCGCCGGGTCAAGGCCCAGACTGTGCTGAGGGTACAATTGAAAGACTAACACGACTTTTATATTTCCCTGACGGCGATAAATTTTGGGCTTGTGGTTTCATATTCGCCCAATTACTCTATTTCATGAAATTATTACTCGTTCTTATTACCTGCGATTTATCAAAAGTTAGACCGCTACCCCGAAAGCGCCGCCCTTGGGCGGCGGGGTAGCTTGTGTGATTGTCGTGGCTCAGATGAACCCTAACTGCGCCCAAAACCTATCGCCTTTCAATTTATACAAAAGTCGTGCACTAAGTACAGAAGCTACCGGTAACGATCGCCGGCTTCCCTGGACCGGCACCCGTCCGCCGGCGTGTTATCCGGAGTTCAAGATTTGATTTTTGATATTTACTTTTTAATTTCCTTCCCATAAACTTCCTCGGCCGCCACCCTGAAGCCGTCGATCGGATACTTTCCAAAACCGTTTTGCGCCATCCGCGCCATGGTCCCGTCGTCTCTCAGTCGTCTAACCGTCCGGCCAAAGTCGCCGGCCGCATCCTGGTTAAGGGGTAGGGCGACTTTATGCGCCAAAGCGAAGTCGTAGTTCCGCCTGGCAAAGGGGCCGATCAGCGGTCTTAAGGCAAACAGCGGCAGGCCAAGGCCGACCGCCCAATTGGTCCTTTCGTGAGACGCCGCAACGAAGACGTCAAGTTCCGGCACAAGTTCAACGGCCCGTGCCGTATCGCTTTGCCGGTCTGGTCGCCAGACGAGAGTGACGATATCCCAGGCCGGACTTAAGTTCCCGGCACGATCCACCCTAACCTTCAATGAAAGCGCCGTGAGCCGGCGGGCCAGCATCCGGCACTTCGACCAACTGCACCCGGCGAAGACAAGTACTCTGTACTCATTACGCGCCGCTGACGCGGCCGCGCTGAGAATCAGATCAGTATGGGCCGGAGGATATGCTCCGGATGTGAAGAATCCGATGGTCAGATGCTTGCCGGTTTTGATCCGTTGGAGCCTGCGGTCCAGCGCTTGGGCCGCACCGGAGACCAGGCCGGGCTCGATCATAAGACCGGTGACCGAAAGGCTTGCCGCCGGTTGACCCAGCGCGGTAAACCCGTTCTTGGTTGACTCAAGCGGCACGAAGACCCGGGTTGCTTCCGGGACGATGCTGGTACGCGGCGCCGCGATCTCCCCGTGAACGTAGTAGACCCGCCTGATACCGCCGAGCATCCGGGCGACAATGGGATGTTCAACGAGGATGATTGTGTCGGGCCCGGCCCGCCCCGGGCCCAGGTCCCGGGCCAGCAGTCTTACGAGTAGTCCACCGGTCGAGCGTTGTGACCGCATCCGGTTGTAGAGCGCGGTCACCAGGCCGCCGCGGCTGCCGGTATGGTAGGCAAGCCGGACCGCGTTCCATGCCGCGCGGGAAGCACGGCGGCTCACCTGAAAGACATCAAAGATCGGTATCGGCAGGCGATAACGCGCGGCTAGGGTCTGGAGCAAACCATCAAGATAGTTGGGATGACCCCGTCCGATATCCGTGTACAGGGCGACGATTCGGGACATGCGACAATTGTACCTATGGTTGGGCTGGCGTCAAGACATGACCCGGTCGGATGTGAGAGTCCCGTGACTTCGATTCGTAGACTATGGCCCGGAGCTGACTCCTCTCCACTTATTTCTAACACTACTTTTGCCTTTTTTAAAGAAGATTAAATTTAGGCTGGTGGTCTCATATTCGCCCGATAGTGCTTAGACTCAAAAGAACAAAGGTTGTTGATATTAGCCAAGCAAGTCAGAGGTTCGGTCGCCACTCTCAGCCAGCAACCCTTTGGTCGCAGAGTGGCTTAGCTAATACTCGCGGCTCAGATGAGCCTCACGGTGCCTAAGATTTATCCTTCTTGTATTCTACAAAAGTCGTGCAGTTTATACCTTGTAGGAAAAGTGGAGAGGATTCAGGGCCCGGAAAGCTTGACAAGCCCCGGATATAGCTTATAATAAGCGTTAGACGCAGCCCGGCGCTGACGGTTCTGGGCCGAATAGTTGCCGCGCCGGATACCGACAGGAGGACCAATGGTCAGCACTCTCTTGATGGTTTTTTTTCTGAGCACGACTTACGGCAAGATCCAGGGCGTGGTCACGGACGAGACCAGCGGTAACCCGCTGCCCTACGCAAGTATCACGGTTCTGGGTACGGACCTCGGCGCTTTGACGGACGAGAACGGCAAGTTCTTCATTCTCAACGTGGACCCGGGCAAGTACGTGGTCAGGGTCACGAATGTTGGGTATCAGACGAAGCTAATTGACAATGTTGTCGTCGAAGTGGGCTTAGTAGTCCGGCTCAGTGTGACCATCGCCGAGCAGCCTATCGAGTTAAGCCCGGTTACGGTGACCAGCGAACGACCTCCGGTCCAGAAGGAGATGATCGGCCCGACCTTCAGTATCAAGAAGGAAGAAATTTTCCTGCTGCCGGTCGATCACGGCCTCGGTTTTGTCGCTTTTCAGCCTTCGGTTGTGCGTATTGACACGGCTCTTCATGTCCGGGGCGGACGCGCCTCCGAAGTGCTGTTCATGATCGACAACGTCTCCATCGTCGACCCCCAGAGCGGCGATCTGGCGATTCAGATGTCCAAAGGGATTCTCGACGAAGTCGTCTTCCTGCCCGGCGGTTTTGATGTCGAATACGGCCGGGCCATGTCCGGGGTGATCAACATCATCACCGCACGTCCCGCGGACCGATTCCGGGCCAAGGCCTACGGCAAGACGGAACGGATCATGCCCTACTATTGGGATTTCGGTTACGACAACTACCAGGTCTCAGGGCACGTGCCGGTGTCGAAGCAGGCCCGGGGTTATCTTTCGTTCGACCTGATGCAGACCGATGACTGGGACCCCAAGCTTTTCATTTTACCGCACAAGGAGCGCGACGATTACTCGGTATACGGCAAGTGGTTTCTGGGGCTCCCGGGCATGCTGCGCATGACGGTGAGCGGCGCCAAGTCTTTGAGCAAATTCGACCGCTATAACAGCCAGTGGAAATTCCGGCTCGACCACTACCGATCCGACATGAGGGAAGGTGATCTGGAGGCCGTGCATCTCAACTACTTTCCCAGCTCCCGGCGGACGTTTGACCTGATCGTGAGCCGTCTGGCCACCGAACGGCAATATGGGCTGCGTTCGGGTCAGAACGCGGCCTTCTTCGAACGATTCGACTTCTGCGACCCAGATTCGCTGACCTGGCCTTTTCCCAACTTCAACAACCCCTATGGAGTTCTTCTCAAGTATTTCTACGGCGAGGGCGACTATCCGGAATACGAGAGGAAGGCCAGCGAGGTCATGAAGGGCAACCTGTCGAGCACGATGCAGCTGCACCAGTACCACGAACTGAAAGGCGGCGTGGAGTATGCGCGGATCAAGATCGACAACTACACGGCCTTCGCGGTCGACAGTCTCCACCGGATCGTTGACGAGTACCAGCACCGGCCTTGGGAGCTGGGCGCGTACCTCCAGGACAACATCGACTACAAGGGCATGTATGTGAAAGCCGGGATCCGATACGATGAATTCCGCACCGGCATGGAGAGCATCGCGACCAAACGCGTCGTCTCACCCCGTTTTGGATTATCCTACATGGTCACTGAGCGGTTCATTTTCCGGACCAATATGGGACAATACACCCAGCCGCCGCTTTATGACCATCTTTTCGGCGGCCTGAACTTGGTGCCGATCCCGGCCTATCTCACGAAGCCCCCGCCGATCGGCAATCCTGACTTGAGACCGGAAAAGACGAGAAGCTTCGAAATGGGTCTCCAGGGCGAAGTAAGTCAGGGGTTCATGATCACGGGCAACGCCTTTTACAAGGATGTGACCGACCTGATCGGTACGCGCATCAAATATGTTCTGCCCCGGAACTATGTTACCTATTACAACGTCGAAGCGGCCAACATCAAGGGGCTGGAGATGATCCTTGATTTCAAAGGCGAGATCTACACCGGGAAGATATCATATACGCTTTCCTATGCCAAGGGAACCAGTTCGTTTGCGGAAGATGTCTATCAGCGCTACTTCAAGGAGAACCCTAATCCGGACACGGCTTTTGTACCGGAAGCGACTGATTTCAACTTAGACTTCGACCAGCGCCACCGGATTTTCATTCAGGGCCTGGTGAATCTGCCGCTGGAGGCCAAGATGGGCGTGTTCGGCTATCTGGGTAATGGTTTTCCTTATACGCCGCCGGGCCCGGAGGGCAAGCTTGAAGAGCGTAATATTCTCAACCTGCCTTTTCAGAAACAGATCGATTTCGTTTTTCTGAAAGGGGTCAAACTCGGCCGATTCGCGGCCCATGCCAACGTCGAAGTGATCAACGTGCTCGGCATCCAGAATCAGATCGCCCCGCGCTTCACCTACGTTCCCGAAGACCAGATCCAGCCCCGGCTTTTCACCAATTCCTATTCCATTTTCAACAGCACCTACCATCCGGCTGCGGACAAGAACCATGACGGCATACTGGCGGCCAGCGAGTATTATGCCGCTTTCACCGATATCAATGATGAGTCCGAGGACTATGTCAATTGCTATACGCAACCGCGGCGTGCCCGCGTCGGTCTCTCGATAGAGTTCTGAGGCATGGCCGGTAGTATGAGACGACGGTTCCAGAGAGGATTGCCACTATCGATGCTGGCCGGTGTCATTCTATTCTCAGTGCACTGCAAATGGCCCTGGGAATATATCAATCCCGACGATCGCGTGCCCGCGCCCGACCCGCCGGTGATTACTGAACCCAGGCCGGACACCATCATCTGGTGGCACCGTGCCGCCGTGGTTATCTTCGACTGGACGAAAGTCGCGGGCGCAGAATTCTACCAGATTGACACGGACAGTACGTCGGCCTTCAACTCAGCCGACGACAATCCCTTCCGCGTCACGGCCGAGGTCGATTCGCCGCCGGCGCCGGTTACGTTTGGCGGTGGGGCGCTGGTCCAGCGCTACTATGGCCGGATTCGCGGGCTGAGCCAGGGCTGGAAAGAAGGGATGACCGAGTGGTCGACGGTGCGCTCGGTCGTCATGAAACGTCAACAAGCCGCCGGTCCGAAGCAGGAATATCCTCATGCCGAGGGCGAGTTTGACCTTGAGGAGGTTAGATGAAACGTTACGGGACAAGGCTGATCCTGGGGATCGGCATAGTCGCGCTGGTGGTTGCATCGAATCGGTGTAAGTCGCCGGTGGAATCGGACGATGATTTGCCGCCGGCACCAGCGCCGCCCGTGATGATCGAACCGCATGCCGATACGACGATCTGGTACGCGATTTCACCGCAGGTACAATTCAACTGGACCGCGCTTGAGGGGGCGCAGGCGTACGAAATCGACATCGACAGTTCCGCGCAGTTCAATTCGACCGAGGATAACCCCAACAAAATCCTGGCGCGCACCTCGGCCCCGCCGACAACGGTTATGTTTCCGAGAGTCAGCAATCAGAGATTCTACTACCGAATCCGCGCTACGAGCCAGAGCTGGCGCACCGGTATGACGGAATGGTCGTTGCCGCGCTGGCTGGTCCTGCGTTACCAACCCGGCTCCTGAGCACGCGTGAACCGCCGGGATCGCATGACAGGTAAGTAGACCGTGGTACTGCTATTCTTCGTTTTTCTCGCCGTTGAGCCGGAAATAAGGGTGGGGTTGGTCTTTCCTCAATTCATCGCGGGCGAGAACGAGATCGGCACACTTTTTAACCCCGCGGCTACGGTCTATCTTAGTCGCCAGGACTTCAGTTTCGGGATTTTTGGCGATGGTTATCTCAAACGGACCGACCCATACAGCGGCCGCTACTTCAAGGAATCTGGAGAGTACGCGGCCGCCCGGGCCTTGGGCATTGGCGGAGTACTGCGCTGGCGTTTCTTCTGGTTTGCCACCGGTAAGGTCGGGGGTGGTTACTATGGCGGCAGTATTGACCGGGCGGCGGTCGATAGTGCCGGCCGGGTCATGCAGGAGAGAGACGGCCGGAGCTCGCTGGGCCTGTTCATGGCCTGGGATTTGTATCAGCGGATTGGCCGGTACAAGGTCGGCGGCGAATTCAAGATCAACTATGTACCTTTCGGCGCCGAATCCGGGGATTACGTATTACAGCAGAATGTCGATTCCTTCAAACGCGTGTCGCTTACCGGCATTGGCCTGAGCCTCTTGGTCGGTCTATGAAGCGCCATTGGGCAGTCGCCACGGTGTTGTTGGGGTCAGGATATCTTACCGCCGCCCGGGGCCTCATCATCAGCCCGGTGCCGCACACGACGTTCTGCAGCGGCCAGGCCGCCATCATCCATTACGGCGCCGGCCGGGAAGAATTGCACGTCCTCTACAAGGGGTCGCTCAATCCTTATCGCTCAAGCCTCTGGCTCATCCCGGTACCGGCCGAGCCGACGATCGGCGATTTTCAAATACCGGTTCTCGATCAGCTGTCCCGGCTTTCCGCCCCGGTTCGTCATGGCGTGGTGCGGAGCCGCGGTTGCTACGGCTACGTCACCACCGGGTTTTCCGAGGCGAATGATGGATATGATCTTGACAAAGTCGAATTGCTCGAAGCCAATATCGCCGGGGTGAACGCGGTGAGCGTGATTCACACCGACAATGTGGATTCGCTGAGCCAGTGGGTCCGCGATCGCCATTACATCTGGTTGTCCGGGTATGAAGACGCGATCGACTACTACCTCAGGCAAGGATGGACCTGGTTTGTGGCGGTCAAGACCGACTCGGGTCATCCCTACGAGGGGTGCGCGGTCAGCCTTTCCTTCAACAGCGCCGAACCGGTTCTGCCCCTTGAGATTCTGAAGGAGGACCCCTTCTCGAGTAAGAACTATGACCAGAAGTTCGCCGTCTACGTTACCATTGTCGCCGACGAAAAGAAATCGGGCGAGGGTTTCGACCTGCGTTATGCCAACCGGCTGGACGACGATGAATGGAAGGCGGCGGCAACGGATATGCCCGGACTGCAAGGTCTGCTCAAGAGCGGCGATTACGTGACGAAGCTGAGCCAGCGGTACGGAAAGGCGGGAGAAATCCGGGGTGATCTGGTGCTCAAGAAGGCTCCGGATACTAAGGAATACCGGAGCATAATCAGTGAAGAAATCTACCAATACTACAATGAGGCGGGCAATTGTCTGTTGTGGCTGATTGCTTGTTACCCGTGTTACCTGGTGGGACGCAAGATCGTGCGCCGTGCTCGACACCGACGGTCCAGCGGCACCCAAGCCGAGTGAGCAGATAACGCCTTCCTGCGGGGCAACAATTCCTGTTTACAAGTCGTACGATTCTGGGTAGAATCATCATCAGCCGACGATTACCGGGAAAGGGTCGTCGGGTGATTGGATCTCTAACCAAAAGGTAGGGTCTTGTGATGTTTGTTGTCCTTGTGATTACTCAGGTTCTGGCGAGCCTCTCTCTCTTGGGCAGCCTGGTCAAAGGTCTGGGTGGTCTGGCGATTATCGGTAACATGGCGCTGGTGGTCTTGCTGGCCTGGCTTACGGTTCGGGTGCGCGTCAAAATGACCAGAAAGGAAAAGGAAAACTTGCGCGCCCGAATCGACGAACTGGAAAAGAAAATCGAGTCAATAACCAAAAAGTAATAGACGCTTCAGTCATTTCCCGGAACGGTATTTTTTTAGTCAGGAGGTAAGATGAGGAAGCTACTCCTATCCGCATGCTGTTTGCTTTTAACCTTCTGCGGTCAGACCCAGGCCATCAAGATCGGAGTGGCCGGACCGATGACCGGCGACCAGGCCAAGATGGGCCTGGATATCTATCAGGGTGCGCTGCTTGCGGCCGAAGAATGGAATGCACGTGGCGGTGCACTGGGCAAGAAGATAGTCATCATCCAGGTCGACGACCGGCACGACCCCAAGGAAGCAGTCAGCGTTGCCAACAAACTCATCAGCGACAAGGCAGTCGGGGTCGTCGGACATCTCAACTCCAACTGTTCGATTCCAGCGTCCCAGGTTTACCACGAATTCGGCGTGATTCAGATAACGCCTTCCTCGACCAATCCCCAGTTGACCGAGCAGGGGTACAACAATGTTTTCCGGGTCTGCGGCCGGGATGACCAGCAGGGATCGGTCGGGGCGAAGTTCGTGGTCAGTGTTCTCAAGAGGAGGCGAATCGCGGTGCTGCACGACAAGACAACGTATGGCCAGGGACTCGCCGATGAATTCGTGCGTAACGTGACCCAGGACCAGACTACCAAGGTGGTGGCCTACGAAGGTATTCTACAGGGCGACAACGATTTTACCGCGGTACTGACCAAGACCAAAGCACAGAGGCCGGACGCGGTTTATTTCGGGGGCGTCTATCCAGAGGCCGGTCTTTTGGCGAAACAGATGCACCAACTCGGCCTGAAGGTGCCTTTCATTTCGGGCGATGCGGCCTTCGACAAGAAGTTCATTGAAATCGGCGGCGAAGCAACCGAAGGTTCGTACCTTTCCTTCAGTCCTTCGTTCGAGGGTCAGCCCAGCGCCAGAAAATTCCTTGATGCCTATAAGACCCGATTCGGTGAGCCGGGACCATACTCGGTTTACGCCTATGATGCCGCGAATATCATTCTCCATGGCATCGCCAACGCCGGCGCTGCCGATGGCGCAAAAGTCGCTGAGGCAATCCACAGCTTGGCTTACGAAGGCGCGATGGGCAAGATTCAGTTCGACCAGAGGGGCGACGTCCTGATCGCACCCTACATCTTCTGGACGGTCAAGGATGGGAAATTCGTGCCGGTTGAGTAGCGGTGAAGAAGATTCCAGGTCTTCTCCAATTTGGGTGGGTCGATTTCGGTCATTTTCTTGGGGATCGGGAAGCAACTTCTAGATATTCGAGTTTTGTGCGATGAATCGCACCGCTACCTACTTCCAGTTTCGGATTTGCTTAAGACTTAAGACAGGGTCTTAAGGACGCGTTTGCAGATTTCTTTCAGGGTTTCAAAGACGCCGACACCCTGACTGGCAACTCCCTCGAAGTAGGGGTAGCTGCCCTGTGAGTTTAGTATCTTCTGGATCTCGGCAACCGAGTTGATATTCGGCAGATCCCGCTTGTTATACTGAAGAACGAGAGGGATCCGATCGAGCGAGAGGCTATAGCTTTGCAGATTGTCGAGCATGTTCTGAAAGCTCTCGATGTTCACATCGTACCTTTCGATCTGAGAATCGGCCACAAAGACAATACCGTCAACACCCCTGAGAATCAACTTCCTCGAAGCATTGTAGAAGACCTGACCCGGCACCGTGTACAGATGAAATCTGGTCTTGAAACCCTTGATCGTGCCCAAATCGACCGGCAGGAAGTCAAAGAAAAGCGTACGGTCAAGTTCGGTGGCCAGGCTGATCAGCTTACCCTTAATCTCCGGGTTCAGCTTGGTGAAGATGTATTTGATATTGGTGGTTTTACCGCCCAGTCCCGGACCATAGTAGACGATCTTGCAGTTGATTTCGCGGGAAGCATAGTTGATCAGAGCCATCCGATCTCCTAAAACCCGAAGAGCTTGTCCAGTTCCTCTTCGGCGGCTTTTGTGAAGTCAGAGTCTATTTTCGATGACTTCTTCGGCGGGCCATGATCGATCTTTTTGAAGATATTAGCGAATACCCGGTCTAAGGCTTCGGCCGTGGCTCTGGTTTTGATACGAACCAACCCCAGCGTTGTGCGCTGATCGAAGATCACCGCGAGAATGACCCGGTCGGCGACGAGGCTGATGTAGATGTTCTCTTTCTCACCCTGGTGGAAGATTGTGCCGAACTCGCGCTCGCCGATCAGGCTCGCCAGCTGGGAAGTAGCGGCGAAATCGGCCGCCGAGAGAGTGGCAAAAGACGAAAGGTCGATGCGGGAGGTATCGCCGGTTGACGTAATCAACTGCCCGGCCTTGTCAATCAGCATGGCCGTCTTCGAATTGGTCGAGGCAATTAACTTGTTGAGGACGTCGTTAATCGCCCAGAATTCCTCTTCGAATATATTAATACCTTCTTGAGACATGACCCGGTTCCATCATTAAGATTACTATTCTATCCGGTAAGGGGCGGTTGTAAAGAGAAAAGAACGGACGCAAGCTTACGGTGTGTCCCGAAAGGGCGGTAAATCTTACGATAGTGGGCCGGTCCGGCAATGCGACCTCAATCCGGCATGTCGCCGAGGGATTTGGATAGAAAGATAAGGGGGGTGCGGGACGGCACCCCCCTTTCAATCTTCTACTGACCTTCCTGATGGCGTTTCAGCAGTCGATCCCACTTGAAGTCAAACTCGGCTTGAATGCGATCGATCATCGCCTGGTCCTTGGCCTTGAAGATGTGGGCAAACCGGTCCTGAATCTTCAGGAATTCGACCACGGGTTTCTTTTCTTTGGGCATGATCGAAATGCGGTACTTCCGGTTCTCATACTCATAGAGCGGCCAGAAGCAGGTTTCCACTGCCAACCGGCTTATATCGAGTGTTTTCTCCGGAGGATAGCCCCAGCCCAGGCGGCAGGGCGAAAAGATGTTGATGAAACTGGGTCCATCGGTGGCCAGTGCTTTCCGGACCTTGGTTACGAGGTCGTTCCAGTAGGCGATCGTGGCCTGGGCCGCATAGGGGATGTCATGGGCGATGATGATTTCGGTAAGATCCTTGCGCGGCTGCATCTTGCCGGGGATGACTTTGCCCGCTACCGAAGTCGTCGTGTGGGCGCCGGTCGGCGTTGCCGAGGAACGCTGAATGCCCGTGTTCATGTAGGCCTGGTTGTCGTAGCAGACATAGAGCATGCGGTGACGCCGTTCAATCGCGCCGGACAGAGCCTGAATCCCGATGTCGTAAGTGCCGCCGTCGCCGCCCACCGCGATGAAGTCGATGTCCTTGGTGATTTTGCCCATTTTCTTCTGCGCCCGGTAAGCCGCTTCGACCCCGCTGATTGTTGCCGCAACGTTCTCAAAGGCGTTGTGGATATAGGGCACCTTCCATGCCGTGTACGGGAAGATCGTGGTAACGACTTCGGCACAACCGGTAGCCAGGCCGACCACAACCGGGCGTTCTGCGGCCAACAACACCTGGCGCAGTGCGATCGTGGCGCCGCAGCCGGCACAGGCGCGATGACCGCCGGCCAAAAGGTCGGTTTTCTTTGCCAGTTCTCGCAAGTTCGCCATATCAGCTCCTTACCCCGTAATAAGTGATCGGGGCGGTTACCTTTCCTTGGTTCCGGATATCAAACAGCTGCCGGTAGATTTCCTTGATATCCTCAATGCTGATATCGCGTCCGCCCAGTCCGTAGACGTAGTTGGCCAGCAACGGCTTGGTCGGCTCGTCGTAGAGGATCGAGCGTGTTTCAATGTAGAGCTGGCCGCCGTTGGTCGAAAAGCTGTCGGAGCGGTCCATGACCCCGACGACTTTGAGTTTCTTGAGTGCGGCCTTGAGCATGGCGACGGGAAAGGGACGAAAAACCCGGAGCTTGATAAGGCCGGCCTTCTTACCTTCCCGGCGTAACTCGTCGACCGCGATCCGTGCAGTGCCGACGGTCGAACCCATTGCCAGGAGCGCGACTTCGGCGTCCTCACAACGGTATTCCTCGAGAATGGGATAACCGCGCTTGAAGCGCTGGCTGAACTGTTTGTTCACTTCCTCGATTGCCGGCAGAACATGGTTCATGGCGTCGATCTCCGACATCTTGTGCTCGAAGTAGTAGTCCTGTAAATCAAGCCCACCCACGGTGAAGGGTTTGTCGACGTTGAGCAGCGAGTACTTGGCTTCCCGCGTGCCGACGAAGCTCTTCACGGCTGGGTCATCAAGCAATTCGATGTTCTCCATGGCGTGGCTGATGATGAAACCGTCGATGGTGATCATTACCGGGAGCAGTGTCTTCTCCGCAATCAGCACGGCCTGAAGGACCGAATCATATGCTTCCTGCGTACGCTCGGTCAAGATCTGAATCCATCCCGCATCCCGGGCACCCATCGAATCAGAGTGATCACAGTGGATGTTGATGGGGCTGGAAAGCGAGCGGTTGACCAGGCAGAGGACGATGGGCAGTCGCAAACCGGCCGCGATATAGAGAATCTCATACATCAGGGCCAGTCCCTGGGAGGAAGTCCCGGTCATAACCCGGGCTCCGGCCGCCGCCGCACCAACACATGCGCTCATCGCCGAATGCTCGCTTTCAACCGCGACATACTCGGTATCCACCTGGCCATTGGCGACAAAGCCAGAAAAGATCTGGACAATCTCGGTGGCGGGGGTAATCGGATATGCGGCGACGACGTCAGGGTTGATCTGCCGCATGGCCTCGGCCATTGCTTCATTGCCGGTTCGTGCGACAATCATTTGACCTCCCTTTCCATGGTAATCGCGTTGGCCTTGGGCGGACATTCATAGGCGCAGATGCCGCAGCCTTTGCAGAAGTCATAGTCGATCCCGGTGACCTTGCCGTTTTCCACGATGATTGCCGAATCCGGGCAGTAGATCCAGCAGAGGTAGCACTGGACGCACTTGTCTTTATGCCAGATCGGCCGCTCGCTGCGCCAATCGCCGGTTTTGAATTCTCGCGACGTACCGCCTTCGGGGATGACACAGCCGATCTCGAGTTCGGTCCATTTCTTGAGCTTCATCCTTCAATGACCTCCTCATAGGCTTTCTCGATGGCCTTGACGTTACCGTCGACGATCTGCGGCCGGCCCGGGAATTTCTTCTCAAGTTTCCCGCGCACCGACTTGACAGTCTCTTTGAAGTCGAGGATCCGGGTAACCTTGATCATGGCCCCGAGCATCGGGGTGTTGGGGATGTCGCGACCCAGTATTTCCTTCGATATCTTGCTGGCATCGACGACATAGATTTTCTGCTTCTTGCCAAGATTGAGTTTCTTACGAAGAACGTCGGGCTTGTCCTGAGTATTGATAAGAAGAACGCCGTCCTCTTTCAAGCCATCGGTGACCGGGACGCTGGCAATCAAGCTTGCGTCGAGAATCACCACGATGTCCGGATTTTTCACGCCGCAGTGTTGGAAGATCGGCGCGTCCGAAAGCCGATTGAACGCCTGGACCGGCGCACCCATTCTTTCCGGACCGTACTCCGGAAACCCCTGGATGTGCTTTCCGGTGTCCATGGCGGCATCGGCAAAGAGCAGTGCCGCGGTTTTGGCCCCCTGGCCACCCCGGCCGTGCCACCTAATCTCTAAAAGAGCCATGTCGGCCTCCTAATCTTAAGGCAAACGAATAGAATCGAAAATGTGGCTAAGACACTATCCTACAGGGTCGGGCAACCCTAACTCTTGGATTACTGGCAATTGTAGGATGAACGTCACCTGTTGTCTTTGATCCGCAAATCAGCGCAACAGGCCGGGCGTTCTTCTATTATACTCGGATTATCCGATTTGTCAAGACAGGGACTGAGCTGGTAGGTGACTCGCATCGGATATGTGGGAGCGACATCCTTGTCGCGAAAAGAAGCTCATAAAAAAATACGGGGCACAACCGTGCCCCGTACTTCAGATGCAATTCAAGCTATCTCAGTAGAATCACCTTTTCCGTTTTCTCTGTTTCCAGGGTAGTCAGCCTCAGGAAATAGACGCCTTTGGGCAGATCACGGCCGCGGTCATCGGTGCAATTCCAGTCAAGAACTGTTGTCGTACTGGATATCATTCGGCTCAGGTTGCGCACCAGCCGGCCGGCAGGGTCATAGACCCGCAGGCTGGCTTTCTGGCCAGCCGGGACCTGAAGGTTGATCATCAGCCGATTTCGGGCGGGATTGGGATAAGCCGAGAAGACCGGCCGGGAAAGACGGTCTGGCGAATCGGTCTCGATCGCGGTCATCAGCGTCGGGGGCCAGGTTGTGTATTTGAGCGCCCGGGCGGTGGTGATGGGCACGGCGTACTCGTGGTAAGCTCCTTCGTAGTAGTACTGGAGACCGACACTGCAGCCGTAGTTCTGGATGCCGACCGTGTTGCTGGTCAGGTGCATGGCTTCTTTGTACTGAACGATGATCTCACCATCACCGGTTGGGGTCGGATAGTAGGCCGGGTCATAGAGAATGATCTCGAAGGTCTCAGGATAGCCGGTCTGACTCAAGTGTTCGACCTTGAACCATTCGGCAATAAACCGGTGCCGCGTGGCATCATTGTAGTAGTAGACGTCACCCGGGCCGACGGCAGGAGGATAGAGGTCATCCCAGATGCCGCAGACCACGGCGGGTGGGGCTTGGGTATTGGGCAGGGGCGTGTTGGTCCAGGTGGTGAGGGTTGTCGAGCCGAGGGCGACCCAGCCGTTGGAGCAAATCGAAACCTGGGTGTAGTTGTTGCCATAGTACTTGAAGGTGAAGGGTAGATTGATGACGAATGTCTGATCGTCCCCCGGATCGAGCGAAACACCCTGGTTTACCGTCTGGCTTGTATCGATCGGAAACCACGAGTAGACCGGGCATTGCCGCCATGGACCTCCCGAATGGTAGCTGTAGTAATACCCGGTGTCGCTCGGCGGAACCGAACCGACCATCAGCTGAAAGTCGAACGTATCGGCCCAGGTGTTCTCGCGCGCGATGATGCGGAACGGTGCCTTGTGGCCGAGCGGGCAGCTGGAAAGGGCCTGCACCCCATAGCGGTCCGCGCTGTTCTCTTTGGTGCTGTCGATCAATAACGAACCGAAATTGCCGCTGTTGTCGGTAATGGTAACGTAGGGTGAGGTAGTGGAGATCGTCGAAGCCAGGTTGATGAAGCTGCGGCCGCCGATGTTCTTCAAAAAGGCGGTAAGGGTGGCCGTCTCGCCTGGATCCAGCTTGCCGTTATTGTTGCCGCCGGTGTCGTAGACCTTTGTTTTGATGAAAGAGAGAAAGTACTGCTGCCCAAGATAGTTGAGTGCTGCGTCGTCGGCGAAGACCTTCGCCTTTTCGAGAGCACCTCAACACGTATGGGCACAACTGTCAAAGAGTGCAACCCTGACTTTCTTCACCTGGGCCGGAACAACGCCCGGCAGATTGGCCAGTTCGGTTCTAAGATTGAACGAATAGGTATGCCAGAGCGTATCGGCAGCCGGAATCAGGTGCTGGGTGCTAGTGTTGCGCCAGGCGCACGGTGTCGTGAAACGGCAGATCCGAGTCGCGCCCAGAACCGTGCCGCTCGAGTTAAAGTAGGAAAGGATTACCGCCGCCGCGGCCCAGCAGAGAGTGTCCGCGTCGTTGTCATAGGCATAGAGTTTGGCCTTAATCGAGAATGAGAAACTGTCGACCGAGGTGATGTCAATCGTCTGCCACAACTGTGTGTAGCCACCAGAGTACTTGTACGCGTAAGCTTCGTAGTCCGGGTCCGGTTCATAACCCGTGGCCCGGTTAACGGTATCATATAGCGACGGAACGTATGATTGCCAGCCAACCGCAAGGTCTTCCTCGAATCCGGGATTGGCGAGGAAATTGCCGGCGGCGACCAGCCCGATGCACAGTACGACCAGAAGGATAGTCGGCCTCATTTACACCTCCTTGTTTCCTTGAAGTTACGACACTAACATTACAACTTTTGCATTTTCTATAATGCGAATAGAATTTAGGTTCGTGGGCTCATATTCGCCCAAGGAAAGTCTAAAGATGCGGCTTGGTCCGTTTGCGATTAATATCTCCAAATCGAAAGTTAGGGCGCCACCCTAAGCGTGCCGCTTTTCAAGCTAGCAGGGTGGCTTAGGTTCTGCCCGTGGCTCAGATGAGCCTTACTTCACCTAAAATCTATCCTTATTTCTGTACTTTTACACAAGCCGTGTAACATCATAACCCGCTGGTTATTTGATATGGCTCGATTCATCATTGTAAACACATCGGCCGAGATGTCAACCTTTATTTCTCGGGCAGTTCGGGCACAGGTCGGACACTTCGACTGCCTACGACCGTACCGTCGGAAGCTCGCTCCTGCCGAGTGCCATTTCGCCGGATGTTCCGATGAGTCAATGCTTATCTCCTAAATCACACGCGGGGACAGCACAGCAAGGTCCATATAATCCTGTTGACATTTCAACAAAACTGACTATAATCGTGCTCGCGTTTCTACGCCTTTTTTTGAACATCCGAGAAATCCATTGTCATTCGGATGGTCGATTTTGTCAGTCTAAGGAGGTTGCCCATCAGCTTTTCTTGTCTTGGTCTTAGTAGGAAAGTTTAGAGAATCTCCGGCCCGGGGTTGAGATACTGCGTTTATTATGAAGTATTCCCAGATTGAATCCAAAACCGAACTGAGACGTGACGTCACGGTTTGGGGCTCGTTCATGTGGGGCTATGCTGACGTCGGCGCCGACGTCTATGTCGCGCTCGGGTTGGTCATGGCCGCGGCCCAGGGTGCGGCCAACCTGGCCTTTGCCTTAGCCGGCCTGGTCTACATCATGATCGGCCTGGCCTATACCGAACTTGCCTCGGCTTATCCGGTGGCGGGCGGGGGGCAGTACTTCACATTGCGCGGTCTGGGTGATTTCTGGGGTTTTGTCGCAGGGTGTGCGTTGCTTCTGGACTATACCATCGATGTTGCACTTTTCGCCTACGCCTCGACCGGATACATCAACTTTTTCTTTCCTTCCATCGCCAAACTTTCGATCTCGGTTGGGCCATTCCACGGCGTCAATCCGGTGTGGGCGCTTCAGACGCTGGGCATGATTGGATTTTTAATCTGGCTCAATATCCGCGGCATAAGAGAGTCTTCCTTGCTCAACGAAGTACTCGGCATTGTCGATATCGTCACCGAATCCGGAATAATCGTCATGGGCTTTCTCTTTGCGTGGAAACCGGAGTTGCTGGTGCATCAATGGACTACTCAATTCCCGACGCTCAACAATTTTCTCTACGGATCATCCCTGGCAATCATATCTTACGTCGGATTGGAATCGATTTCGCAGGCCGCTCAGGAGACAAAACGGCCGGCAACCATAATTCCAAGGACTTCACTCTCTTTAATTTTCACGGTATTCATCTTTGCCACTGCGTTCTCGACACTGAGCCTCGGCGTCTTGCCCTGGCAGGTTCTGGCCGAAGCGCAAGCGAATCCGGTGGCCAAACTGGCCAGCGTCATACCGTATATCGGAGCGTTTGCCGGTCCATTCGCCGCGATTCTGGGGGCCACGATCCTGCTGATTTCATCGAACACCGGCGTGATGGGTGCATCGCGGGTAACGTTCTCGATGAGCCAGCTCAAGCTGATAAGTCCGTGGTTCAATGAAGTGCACGCAAAGTTCCGTACCCCGGTGCGGACCATCATCGTTTTCTCGGGCTTGGGCGCGCTGCAGGCGGCCCTGGCGGCGCTGACTCCGCGCGTACTCGATACGCTTGGCAATATGTATGCTTTTGGCGCCAGTCTCGGCTACACATTGGTGTTCATCGCGCTGATCAAACTGCGTTTCTCGGATCCCTACACGCCGCGACCGTTTACCATGCCGTTGAACCTGACCTTTAGTCGCAAAGGACAGAAGATCAAATTTCCATTGTTGGGGGCGTTCGGCTTGATCGGGGTCAGTACGATCCTTTTCGCGGTAATCCTCACCCACACGATCGGTCGTATTGCCGGGCCGGCTTGGATTATTGCCTGTCTTTGCTACTATGCCTGGTACCGCCGTAAGAACGGGATGGCGGTATTCCGCAGCATCAAGCGCAATTGGGAACATGACCAGATTGAAACTCTGACTTCGGCCGAGGAATACGAGCTGGTCGAAGTCTACAAACAGGCGCTCAAAGAACGTGATGAGAGAGCGGCGAAAATAGCCAAACACCATGGACCTGCCGAATAGAGTGGATCGGAATCTGACGAAGTGGCGGATCGTGTACCAGCTGTTCTCGGGCCTTCTGTTTATGACGCTCGGCGTGGTTATTTTTGTGCGGGCCAAGGGCTATATGAATTTTCTGAGTGCCGGGCTTTTTGGCTGTGTCCTGGCGGCCTACGGTTTCTACCGGCTGGTCATGTTTTTACGCTCGTTCAAACAGCGAAGAGAAGGCCGCGATGAGTAGCGGACCGCAGGTTACCTTTATCGGCGCCCTGCTGGCGTTCGTTTTCAGCAGCGCAATTCTCAGTATTATCTGGTGGATGCTCCATCCGCCGCCGCAGGTTTCGCTTTCGGTTGCCAAGGCGAAGGTCGCGGTTTCGGCTATCAAGAAGATCATCGTGCCGACGGTCGGCACGGTCTACTCGGAAAAGGCGGTGGAGCTTGCCTGTCGGCTGGGGCAGGAGCAGAAGGCGGAAATCGTCGTCACCTACGTGATTGAGGTTCCCTTCACGCTGCCGCTTAACGCGACGATGGGTAAATTGGAGCAGTTGGCCAAGGAAGCGGTCGGACGGGGGGTCGAGATCGTTATGCACCACGGGCTCCCGGCCAAGTCCAAGATCGAGCGTGCCCGGAAAGTGGGCGAAGGCATAATCCGCCTGGCCGCCGACCAGGATGCGGATTTGATTGTTATCGGAATTCGTCCGGTCATCGGCTTGTCCGAACGGATTCTGGGCCGGACTTCAGAAACTCTCTTGCGCCGGGCACCCTGTGAGGTTATCATTGACCGGCGGCCGGAGGAGTAGCCGGTGGGTCACCGCTTATTGCCCCTGACGGCCGGCGTAAGGCTTAGGGCAAGCATGATGGAGGTTCTATGAAAGCATTGGTTCTGGGATGCGGGCGGGTCGGCTCGATGCTGGCGAATTTGCTGGCGTCGAGCAACTGGGAAGTAACCGTGGTTGATATTGACTCTAATGCGTTCATCGCGCTGGGCGAGGATTTCACCGGCCGTCAGCTCGCGGGTCGCGTGACCGATGAGGAGCTGCTCAAGACGGCGGGCGTGGAGACCGCGGACTTGATTGCCGTCTTAACTTCCGACGAGATCGCCAACCTAATGTCGGCCCAGGTTGTCAAACAGAAATTCGGCAAGGAAATGGTACTGGTCAGGGTTTTTGATCCGGTCAAAGCCGGGGCGTACCGTGAGCTCGGCCTCAAGACCGTCTGCCCGACCAATATTGAGTTTGAGATGATTCTTAAGGAATGCGGTATCAAGCCCAAGAAGGCCAAAGGGGGTTAGATGTACATCATAATCGTCGGTGCCGGCAAGATCGGTTACAATCTCACCAAGGCATTGGCCGCCGAAGGCAACGAAGTCCTGCTCATCGAACGGGATCGCAACAAGTACAACGCACTGGTCAAGGAGTTGGGCGAAGCCGTCTACTTGGGCAACGGTTGTGAGGTGGCAACCCTCAAGAGCGTGGGTACGAACCGAGCCGACATGCTTATCGCCGTCACCGGTCTTGACCAGGAGAACCTCGTGACCTGTCAGCTGGCCAAACTACTCTTCATGATACCCAAGACCCTGGCCATCGTCAATGATCCGAAGAACGAAGATCTTTTCAAGAACCTGGGAGTCGACGGCGTGGTCAATACGACGAGCCTCATCAGCGCGATCATTGGGCACAAACTCGATGTCGGTATCTTGACGCCGCTGTTGACTTTCAAAAACTATGAGATCGTCCAAGCCGAGATAACCGAATCGTCGCCCGCGGTCAACCGGGCGGTAAAGGATCTCGGACTGCCGGCTGATTCGCTGTTGATTGCGGCCGTCCGGGAAGGGGCCGCGGTGATCCTCAAGGGTGATTCGATCATCCAGCCCAACGATACGATCGTCGCCCTTACGGCCAAGGAAGAAGAAAACGAACTGCGCAAGATTCTATGAAGATAGTCAAATACTTGAAATCATCCCACATCAGTGCCGATATCAAGGCGTCGGACAAGAACAGCGTCATCCAGTCGCTGATCGCGCTTCTCGTCGAACAGGGTCAGGTGCCGGGCGATATGGCGGAAGATGTTATGAGCGCGGTGCTGGAGCGGGAATCACTGACCAGCACCGGCTTGGGTTCAGGCGTTGCCTTGCCCCACGTCAAGACCGATGTCGTCAAGCAGATCTGCGTTGCCTTTGGCCGCAGTAGTGCGGGCATCGAGTTTGAGGCCCTGGACGGCAACCCGGTCCATTTCTTCTTTCTCATCCTTGCGCCGACCAAGGCAACGGATGACTACCTGAAAATCCTTTCTTCGATTTCAGGGATGATGAAAATGGAGACCGTGCGGGCGCAACTGCGCGAGGCCAAATCCGCGGAAGAGATTTACCGTATACTGGACCGTCCGGTCTAGGCCGGGGATGGCGCGGCGTCACAAGTATTCGGTTTTCTTTGAGTTTTGAACCGATCCGGCTGTTTTTTTCAGTTGACATTTATCGGAATTCGAACATAATTACAGCTCTGCTAATGAAACGCGACCACTTGAGAAGCATCAGGACGGGCCTTCTGTTGCCGGCTGTGTTGCTGGCGATGATGGCCAGTTGTGGGAAGAAGAGCGAACCTCAGACCCCGACATCCGGGTATATCACGGTGCGGGGGTCAGATCAGACCTATCCAATGATGATGGAAGAAGCCTATGCCTTCATGGATTTGTATCCAAAGGCCAAGGTTCTGGTCGTGGGTGGGGGCTCCAACCCGGCTATGGCCGCCCTGTTTGTCGATTCAGGTCAGGTGGCCCACTCGACCCGTCCGATGACCGACGACGAGCTGGGCCGGGCTCGTGAAGCTGGCTTTCAAGTAAAGGAATACAAGATTGCCAAGGATGGAATCGCGATTGTGGTCAATCCCCTCAATCCGGTGCAGCAGTTGACCAGAAGCCAGGTCTCCGACATATTCTCAGGGCGCATTGCGAACTGGTCTAAAGTTGGAGGCCGGGGCGGACCGATTAGTGTGCATGTCTGGGGCGAGAACGCCGGCAGCTACTCGTACTTCAAGGACAGCGTTCTGGGCGGTAAGGCCTATGCCAAGCGCGTCCAGCGTTTCGACAACGGCGAGATGATGATTCGGTCCATCGCTGAAAACCGGAATGCCGTCGGCTTTCTATCCATGGCCCTGCTTTACAAATCCTGGAGTCCGCTGATCGAAGACACGCGAATCAAGGCACTGGCGATCGGCTTAGTGCCCAAGGGTGAATTCTACCCTCCGGACGAAGCGACGGTTCATGCTGGTCAGTACCTATTCGTTCGTAACATCTATCTGTACACGCCGAACGAACCCAAGGGGGTGGACTCTGGTTTCATCACCTTTGTCATGTCGGCTGCAGGGCAGAAGATTATTGCCGGGAATGGATTCGTGCCGGTTACCGTGCCGGTCAAGTACACCCAGGATACCCTGTAGCGTATGAAATATCGGGGAATATCGATGACCGACAGGTTGTATAACCTATGGTGATAGGAGAAAACATGCGCAGGCCAGTATTGATATCTCTTTTAATTGCGGGACTTATGTGGTCGGTGTCAGTCGACGACATTGTCAAGGAGGGCGTTGCGTTGCGCGATGCCGGCGACCCGAGCGGGGCGATCGTGAAGTTCGAACAGGCGTTGAAATCAAAAGCCAAACACCCCCTGGCCAATTTCGAGATCGGCAAGACCTATCTAGAGAAAGGTGACTGTGAGAACGCGGTCATTTTTCTGACGAAAGCCAAGAATTACGGGTATGACGCACTGAAAAGCCACTTGGCGCTGGGCCAGGCCTTTGAGGCCTGCGGCAACAACATTGAGGCGGCCATCGAGTACAGCGAAGCGGCGAAGTTGGCGCCCAATGACCCTGAATGTCAATGTAACCTGGCTCGGGTCAGCCAGCAGACGGGTGTTGCCGAAGGTGGGTACATAAATGCGCTCAAGATCGACCCGAATTACGTACCGGCGATGGTCGGCCTTGCCAACCTCTACGCGAACAATAATGACTCGGTGAAGGCGATGACCTATTTTGACAAAGCCCAGAAGACGAAACCGGACTACGCGCCAACCTACTTCGCACTTGGCAACTATCACCTACAGAAGAAACGCTACCTCAAGAGCATCGAATCGTTCACCCGTTACATCCAACTTGAACCCAGGAAGCATCGGGGCTATGGTGCTCGGGCCGATGCCTACTCAAAATCAAAGAAAGATACTGTTGCTTACAAGCATGCGATTACCGACATCCGACAGGCAATTGCTTTGGGTGATACGACAATGGGTTCTCTGAAGTTCCTTGCGTTTTTATACGGTCAGACCAATCAGCACAAAGAGCGCCGGGACGTGCTCAGACAGGTTGTGATCAAGGATCAATATGACACGCAGTCCTGGATGGACCTGGCCCGGGCCTATGCCAAGACTGATTCTGCCCGCGGTGCGGCTGATGCCTATCTGAGATTGATCGTACTCGATTCAATGTACGCGCGGGAGATTGCTCCGGACCTCGCCATGGCTTACTACAATGTGGCCAAGTATGATTCGGCCGTGATCTGGTTCAAGAAACGTCTCGATTATGACACCTTGACGGTCGCGACCTATGTGAATCTGGCGTTAGCCTATCTCCAACTCAAGAACTACAAAGCGGCGGTCGAGAATTTCAGAAAGTCGCTGAAACTGAATCCCAAGTATGTGAAAGGTCATCTTTGGTTGGGACAGACGTCTGAATTCCTCGGTGCAAAGGCCGAGGCGATGGCTGAGTACAGGACGGTCATCAAACTTGCTCCCGGCAGCCCGGATGCGAAGCTGGCGCGCGAGGGAATTGCACGGCTCAACAAGCCGGCAACCCCGACCACGCCTAACTATCAAGACTACTGGGACAAGTACTGGGACGATTTGTACAAGAAGTAGGACCAGGGGGTGTTGGTGGAAGGCGGTAACCAGACTGCACAACAGTCAACTGGAAAGGAGGTTTGACGATGTCTGGACTTTTCGAAGGATTACATAATGCACCTGCTGCAGTAAAGATATTGGTGTCGTTCGTTGTCCCCGCCACACTTGCAGTCGGCTTGGGGATTGCGCTGGCCTTTGTTAAACGCGTCGGCCTGCTCACTCTACTCCTCTATATCTGCAACTTCATCATCTGCGTCATAATCTTCCAGATGCTGCCCGGGTTCGTACGCGACGGTGGTCCCTTGGTTGGCGTTTTGATCTACATCTTCATTCTACTCGTCACCTACATCATCGAGCGTTTTTTCACCCTGCAGCGTTCCAAGGGCAAGACGCCGATGGCGGAATTCATGCGCAGCTACATCCAGCATGTCGCCGAGAAGAACTTCGACGCCGCCATGAATGACTGCGAAATGCAGGGCGGTTCTGCGGCCAATATCCTGAAGAGCGGCCTGCAGCAATCGGTGAAGGGTTCGGGCGAGAAGGCAACCATCTTGAAGACCTCGATCGAGACGAGGAGGATTTTCGAAGAAGCGGTGGCCCGCGAAACTCCGCTCCTGGAGAGAAACCTCATCGCTCTTACCACGATTGCGTCGATCGCGACTATGGTCGGCTTGCTCGGGACCACGGTTGGCATGATCCGTGCATTCCAGGCCATGGCCCACGCCGGTGCCCCGGATGCCATCATGCTGGCGCGTGGTATTTCTGAGGCGTTGTTCAATACCGCCGGCGGATTGTGGAACGCGATTGTCGGCATCATCGCCAACAACTTCTTTGTCAACAAGGTTGATCGCTTCACGTACGACATCAATGAAGCGGTGTACGATACGCTGGACTACCTTGAGCGACTTGAGAAGAAGTAGCGGAGGCCAAAATGGCACGCCATAAGAGACTGCGTGTAGGTATTACCATCGACATGACGCCCATGGTGGACATTGGATTCCTGCTGGTCATCTTCTTCATGAGCACCTATCATGCCCGTCCGCCGGAAACCCTTACGGTTCAGTTGCCCCTGTCACGCTCGCCGTTCAAGGTGCCGGAGGCGGATGTGATGATTCTGACCATCATCCCGCCGGAAAGAGCCTATAACCTGGCCGAGTCGATCAACCCGAGCGCCCTGTTGATGGCGATTTCGGAGTATCAACTGCCGGCGGCTCAGGGCGGTTTGGATCTGAAAAGGAAGGCGGCTATCGAGAAGGCGATTCATGAGTTCAAGACCACGGAAAAGATAATCGAAACGATGGGCGAAGCGGCCAACTTCACACCCGAGCAGCGCGCGGCCCGGGCCGACAGCCTGCTTTGCTGGTGGAATCTCGGCCGCGAATCCTCCCAACCCACCAAGTTCGACATGGTCGGCTATCTTGTCATTCAGGAGCGGATTAGAAACCCGCATCTGCGCCTGGTCGTTAAGGCGGACAAGGACGTTCAATCGGGCGTTATTCTGCGACTCATGGAGACGCTTCAGGACCCCAAGGTCAATATGCTGCGGTTCAGTATGATGACGATGCTGGAAGAGACCGGTTCAATCATCATGAGCACAGGAGGTTAGCATGGGTGTTGTCGAAGGCGCAACTCGAGGCAAAGGCAAACGACGAGGCCGGATCATTAACGACCTGACCCCGATGGTCGATATCGCGTTTCTCCTGGTCATCTTCTTCATGACAACAACCGTGTTCCGCGAGCCCCAGGCAATTGAGATTGCGCTGCCACCCAAAGGCAGCGTACCAACGGCGCAGTCGAACGTGATCAGCATCTTCATCGATTCGATTGGGGTGACATCAAAACAGCTGTCTGATGAAGTCCGGAGCCAGATTTCCTTGGACTCGATCGAGGCCTACTTGAAGATCGAAGAGCGCAACAATGTCGAACGGCAGACCGGCGGCAAGGAGTTGCTGACGCAATTCGACGCGATGCCCGAGGGCGAGGCGAAGGACAGCCTTGACAAGTACATCCGGCGGAAAGTATCCAAGCTTGTCGTCCTCGTCGATGTTCACGGTCGGTCACGATACCAGGACATGGTGCGGGTCATGGACCAGGTTCAGCAAGCGGGCATCGTCCGGTTCAGCATTGTCCCACACATCGAACAGACGCCACCCCCTGCAAAGAAAGGAGGTAGATCGCGATGAACGGAATTAACTCGAAGTTATGGTTCCCGGCAATCGGGAAGAGGAGCCCGATTCTGAACTTATCGGCCCTCAGTCTCCGTTCCGCCTACTACGTAACCAACGTGTTGATTTTTCTCGTGATCTTCGGCATATTCGCTTCCATCAAATACCAGCAGTGGCGTTATGAGCAACAACTCAAGCAGGCCGGTATGATCGGCGGCAGGAAAGTAATCACCTTGACGTACGCCCAGCTCGGGCCGCCGCCGTCGATTACCGGCGGTGAAGACGCCAGCGCGCAAGCGGCAAGTGGTGCCCGGGCGGCGGCGCCGGCGGTAGGCGCCCCCAGGCCGGTACCTGATGCCGAAGCGCAGCAGGAGACCGCGCCGACTCAGGCGGAAATCTCCGGTGTCAGCCTGGTTGGGGCCGGGACCGGGACGGGCGTGGGCTCGGGAGCGATTATCCAGGTCGAAGATATCCCGGATATCAACGCTTTCATTCCGTACGAAGTCGAGCCTAAGATTTTGTATGGGCCGCCGCCGGTGTATCCTGAGTTTGCCCGGATCGCCGAGCAGGAAGGGACGGTGTATGTTAAGGCATTGGTTGACTTAAACGGTTCCATCATGCGGGTCGTCATCGTTCGAAGTTCCGGGGCGCCCGTTCTTGATTCAGCCGCGGCGCGCTCGGTGTACGCTTGGAGGATGAACCCGGCCCTGCAGAACAACAAGCCGGTTCGGGTTTGGGTCGCCAAGCCGATTACGTTCAAACTCGACAAGTAGCGGTATCGGTATTCCCGGTCGGTAACGCTTGAAAGATTGAGCCTTCCCGGGTCCGAGAGAGGCCCGGGAAGGTGAGGATTTTCTATTCGATAATCGGAAGGGGGAGTGTTTTCTTGGTTAAGTACCTCCTGGTCTGGAATAGGGGGGGATGCCGGCTGTATAACCACATAGCAACCACCACTCACGGTCTTTATAAGTCTGTATCTCGTAGAGGAAGAACAGATTTTGCGCAAGGTCCCAGAGTTCTCGCGGGGACCGGCCGGAAGGAGGCAAAGATGAGACCATACTTCGATACAGCACTCCCTATCGTCGGCAGCCGCAGCCGGGTCGGCGCTGCCTACAACGGCAACCTGAGACGGGCTTTCTACAGCACCCACGCTCTGTTGTTCTTCGCTATTGTCCTGGCTTTCTCCTATGTCAGGTACGAGCACTGGCGTGCTGAGGTGGCAGCCAATTCAGGGAATCGGCCCAAGCCACCCGTAATCATCATCGACCCGACTCGCCTTGGGCCGCCGCCCTCAATCATCGGCGGGGATGGCGATCACGGTTTGGGTACGAACGGAGTGGGAAACAATCTCACCGCACCGGCGGTCGGAGTTCCCAGGCCGGTACCCGATGACCGTGCAATCCAGCTGACTTCGCCTACCCAGCAGGACATTGCCGGCACCGGTCTTTTCGACGGGAAGAACGGCGGCGTAGGCGACAGTGTCGTGGTTGCGGTGACGGACATTCCGCCGATCGATGCTTTTGTGCCCTTTGAGAAACCGCCTCAAATCATTGCCAAACCTTCGATAGAGTACCCTCCGATCTCAGTTGCACTGGATGAACAGGGAACGGCATATGTCAAGGCATTGGTTGACTTGGACGGTTCGATAATGAGGGTTGTTGTCGTCAGGAGCTCAGGTTCGGCCCGGCTCGATTCGGCGGCGGCGAACAATGTTGGCGGTTGGAAGATGAAGCCGGCAATCCAGAATGATAAGCCAGTCCGGGTCTGGGTTGCGTCGCCGATTACCTTTCGATTGGGCAAGTAGGAAGGCCGCTCATACCGCGGCGCGAGCCGGTATTAGTGAATGAGGGGGAGGTTATTTTTCGGGTCGGGCGCCGCGGCGCCGTCCGATCTTGATGCGGATCAATGCGCGCTGCAGGGATGCCATCGTCTCAGCGTGACTCGTCTTGTCGAATCGCCTCTCCTCAAGGAGCCGGCGGGCGCGTTCCCGCGCCTTCTCGGCCCGGGCCAGATCGATCTCTTCAGCCCGCTCGGCCGCATCCGCCAGGATCGTGGTCTTGGCGCCCGTAATCTGGACGAAACCACCGGCGATGGCCATGAAGGTTATGTCCCGGCCCTTTTTGACTCTTATCTCGCCCGGGTCGATGATGGATACGAGCGGCACGTGTTGCGCGAGCACGGTTATCTCCCCCGACATCGTGGGGATGGTGACCGAGTCGATTTCGTCGGAATAGACGATCCGTTCCGGCGTGGCGATTTCTAAACGAAACTTCATGGCGCCGATCAGTGCTATATATCGCTCAAGTCGCCGACCATCCAGCAGGCCTGTTCCGGTTTATCGTCGCAGCCGCCCTCGAGAAATGCTTTGAACCCTTTGATCGTAGCCTCAAGCGGCACGTATTTGCCGGCACGGCCGGTGAACGTTTCCGCGACAAAAAGCGGCTGGGACAGGAAACGCTGGATTTTGCGCGCGCGTGTGACGATGACTTTATCCTCGTCCGACAGTTCTTCGAAACCGAGGATGGCGATGACATCGCGCAGGTCCTTGTAGCGCTGAAGGATCTTCTGAACGCCGCGGGCCACATTGTAGTGTTCTTCACCGACAAAACGCGGATCCAATATCGAAGAGGTTGAGTCGAGCGGGTCCACCGCCGGGTAGATGCCGAGCTCGGCTAACGAACGGGAAAGCACGATGGTCGAATCGAGGTGACCGAAGGTTGTGGCCGGGGCCGGGTCAGTCAGGTCGTCGGCCGGAACGTAGACGGCCTGGACTGAGGTGATCGAACCATGCTTGGTCGAGGTAATTCGTTCCTGAAGCTCGCCCATTTCAGTGGCCAGGGTTGGTTGATACCCGACCGCGGAAGGGATCCGTCCCAACAAGGCCGAAACCTCGGAACCGGCCATCGTAAATCGATAGATGTTGTCGATAAAGAGCAGGACGTCCTTGTGCTCCTGATCCCGGAAGTATTCGGCCATCGACAGGGCGGTGAGGCCGACGCGCTGACGAACACCGGGCGGCTCGTTCATCTGGCCGAAGACCAGAACAGTTTTGTCGATTACGCCGGAGCGCCGCATGTCAAGATAGAGGTCATTGCCCTCGCGCGTCCGTTCGCCGATGCCGGCGAATACCGACACGCCGCCGTGTTCGAGTGCGATGTTCCGGATGAGCTCCATCACCACCACCGTCTTGCCGACGCCGGCGCCGCCGAAAAGACCGACCTTGCCGCCTTTGATGATGGGCGCAATCAAGTCGATGACCTTGATACCGGTTTCCAGGACTTCAACCCGCGTGGACTGTTCTTTGAAGACGGGGGGCTTACAGTGGATGGAGCTCTTCAGCTTGGTCTTGACCGGGCCCAGCTCGTCGATCGGCTCACCGAGGATGTTGAAGAGCCGGCCCAGAGTCTCGGGTCCGACCGGCACCGTGATCGGCCCGGCCGTGTCTTCCACGGCCATGCCCCGGCGCAGTCCTTCGGTCGGCCCCATAGCCACACACCGTACCGTATTCCAGCCCAGGTGATGCTGGACTTCGAGCACCAAATGGGAGCCGTTCTGCCTGACCCAAAGCGCACCATAGATCTCGGGCAGCTGTTCGCCAAACTCTACATCGACGACCGGCCCCATGATTTGAAGGATTCTACCTTGATTCATCCCGTTAGACCTCCTTGCATTGCCAAAAGGGCGACAGGATGGCTGAACAAAGACGGAAAGAAGGTGACATAATTCTCATACCTGTTCGATCACCGCCCGGGCGGTGCTGAGTTCGGTCAACTCTTTGGTAATATTCTCCTGGCGAACTCGGTTGTACGACAAAACCAATTCGGAGATGAGGCCGGCGGCGTTGTCGGTCGCGTTCTTCATCGCGACCATCCGGGCGGCAAACTCGGACGCCTGCGCTTCGAGCATAGCCGCATAGAGCTCGTATTCAATAATCCGGGACAAGAGCGGCGCGATGACCTCCTGGGCCGATGGTTCATAGACGAATGAGGCGTGCATCTCCGGTTCGTGGCTGGCCTGCTTCAGCGGCAGTAACTCCAGCACTGAAGGCCGGCCGGTGAGGTTGGAGACAAACCGGCTGTAGACGATGGTTACCCGGTCAACCGCGGCCTTTTGGTATTCTTCGATCACCAGCCGGCCGATCGGCAAGGTCTGAATGAAAGGTACCGGGACCGGCAACCCGGCAAACTCGGCAATCACCTCGTAGCCGCGCCGCATCAGGAAGTCACGGCCTTTCTTGCCGACCGCGACAAACTGACAATGTGCTCGGTCGGTCACTTCCTCCAGGGCGCGATGGATTACATTCATATTGAAGGCCCCGCAAAGACCGCGGTCCGAGGTCACCACGACAATCAGCGTGTTAGTGACTGGCCTTGACTGCAACAGGGGATGCAGTTCTGGTTCGGTCTTTGAAGAGACATCGAGCAGAAGCTTCCAGGCGAGAGCCGCGTAGGGACGGGATGCAAAGAGCGCGGCGGTTGCTTTGCGCATGCGGGCCGCCGACACCATTTCCATTGTCCCGGTGATCTTCCGGATGCTGGTGACGGAACGGATGTGGTTTCTGATGTCGCGGACCGATGCCATTAGCGTTTGCCCGAAATGGTTTTGAATTCCTGGATGGCCTGTTTGAGCCCTTCTTCATTTTCGGCCGTCAGCTCATTGGACTGTTTGATATTGGCACCGATCTGCGGGTGCATCGAATCCATGAACTTGAGGAAGTCGGCTTCGAAACTTGTTACTGCCTCGGCCGGAATGTCATCGATCAGGCCTGAAATGCCGACGAAGATTATCATGACCTGTTTCTCGACGGCCAGGGGTACATACTGGCCCTGTTTCAGGATCTCGGTCATCACCTTGCCGCGTGTCAGCTGCTGGCGCGTCGCGGCATCAAGGTCGCTGCCGAATTCGGCAAATGCCGCCATCTCTCGGTATTGGGCCAGGTCAAGACGTAACTTGGCGGCGACTTTCTTCATCGCGCGGACCTGGGCTGCCGAACCCACCCGGGATACGGAAAGACCAACATTGATTGCCGGACGGATACCCTGATAGAAGAGTTCTGGTTCGAGATAAATCTGTCCATCCGTGATCGAAACCACGTTGGTGGGTATATAGGCGGTGAAGTCGCCGGCCTGGGTCTCGATGATCGGCAGGGCGGTCAACGAACCGCCGCCATGTTCCTTGTTCAGCTTGGCCGCCCGCTCGAGCAACCGGGCATGGAGATAAAAAATATCCCCCGGGTAGGCCTCGCGGCCCGGTGGTCGCCGAAGAATAAGCGAGATCTGGCGGTAGGCCCAGGCATGTTTGGAGAGGTCGTCATAGATGACGAGCGCATCCTTGCCCTGATCCATGAAATACTCACCCATCGAGCAACCGGCGTACGGCGCAATATACCAAAGGGATGCGGGGTCGGATGATCCGGCGTTCACCACGATGGTGTGGTCCATCGCACCGTGTTTCTCCAATTCGCCGACAATGCGGGCCACCTTGGATTCTTTCTGGCCGATGGAAACATAGATGCAGAAAACCCCTTCGTTCTTCTGGTTGATGATCGCGTCGATGGCGATGGCGCTCTTGCCGGTCTGGCGGTCTCCAATGATCAGCTCCCGTTGACCGCGGCCGATCGGAATCATACTATCAATCGCCTTGATGCCGGTCTGGATCGGCCGGTTGACCGGCTCCCGCAGGATGACCCGCGGGGCGATTTTCTCAATCGGGTAGTGCTGTTCCGGCCGGACCGGTCCTTTCCCGTCGATTGGCTCACCCAAGGGATTGATGACCCGGCCGAGCAAGCTCTCACCGACGCCGACTTGGAGTATTCGGCCGGTGCCGCGTACCAGGTCACCTTCCTTGATTTCTTCATAGTTGCCCAACACGACGGCCCCGATCCGGTCTTCAAGCAGATTGAGCGCGACACCGAAGACCCCGTTAGGAAATTCAAGCATTTCCGAAGCGAAACAGTCGCCCAGGCCGTGGATCTGGGCCACGCCGTCAGCCAGTTCAATGACGGTACCGATGTGCTCGACCGATACTTTTTCTTCGAACCCGACAATGTCCTTCTTGAGTTCAGCTAGAAGCTTTGCCTTCTGGTCCTGGTTCATCCCGTAGCGACTCCTTGGCAATCGAACACTATTCCGCCTCCTTCATCCTCGTCTCAGCTGTTTAATCAGATTGTTGAGTTTGCTGACCACGCTGGCATCGATCATGACGTCACCGGCTTTGATGACAATGCCTCCGATAATGGCGGGATCAACGACATTCCGAATCGTCAAGCGCCGTCCCAGTTTTGCGGCGAACCGTTCGGCAATCACCGCCTTCTCATCGGGGGCTAGAGGCGCGGCGGTTTTTACCTCAAATTCCAGGATACCGGTCTGCTCGCGAGTGCGCTTGTAGTTTCGCAGGATGTCGGTCAGGCTGCTCATCGCGCTGCTGCGGAGGAGAAGGAAGATGAAGTCGTAGGCCGCCGGCGCAATGTAGTCCTTAAAAAGGTCCTGGACGGTCCGGACCTTTTCTTCAAAGTTGATACGCGGGTTGTCAAGGTAGCCGCGCAGCTTAAGCGACGAATGGAGCGAAGACTCGACTAGTTCAAGATCAGCCAAGATACTCTCCAATTGCTGTGCCATGCTATCCTTTCCGGCTTATCGACTCAAGTTCTTTCTCGACTTCTTTTACCGCGCTGTCCAGGAGGCTCTTTCTGGTTTTTTCATCAACCTGTTTGCGAACCACCGCAATCGAAAGCTGAACCACCATTTCGCCGACTTCCTTCTTGACTTCATTCATGATATTCTTCTTTTCCCGGCCGATTTCCTGCATTGCCCGCTCGACGATTTTCTTCGACTCCTCATTGGCGAGCTCGACGATCTTCTTTTTCTCCTGGTCGCCCAGTTTTGTTGCCTGGTCAATGATGCGGTGGGACTCGCGCTTGGCTTCTTCGATCAGCTGGCGCTGTCTTTCTTCAGACTCGGCGGCCTGCCGCTTCAAATCCTCGGCGGTCTTAAGCCCTTCTTCAATCTTAGACGAGCGTTCCTTGAATAGTTTGAGCAGGGGCTTGTAGAGAAAGCGGTTGAGGAGCCAGAGCAGTATCAGAAAGTTGACGATCTGAGCGATGAGAAGCAGAGGGTGGATTCCGAGCTTGCCCAGGGCTTCCATGGCTATAGGAATTTGAGAATCAAGGCCACGACCAAAGCATAGATGGCGATGGCTTCGGTGAAGGCCAGCCCTAAGATGAAGACCGCCTGGATTTTGCCGCTCGCTTCCGGATTGCGCCCGACTGCCTCCGCGGCCTTACCGCCAATGAAGCCAAGGCCGATACCCGGACCCAACGCGCCCAGGCCGATGGCTAAGCCGGCGGCCAGCAACTTGACTGTATCAGGACCCATGTAACCTCCTAAAAATTCTCTGAAAGAATTTTTTTGAATACTTCGAAAGATGTCGAATCTATCGAATAATTTGCCTTATGCAAATACACGATATTCGTGATATTAGCTGTCATTCGATCTATTCGCATACTAATGCTCTTCACGCATTGTCGCGATCTTGATGAAGAAGAGGGTGAGCAGGGCAAAGACGAGGGCCTGGATGAAGCCAACGAAGATCTCGAGCACCAGGAAGGGGAGAGGTATCACGAAGGGAAGCAGGGTGAGCATCACCAGGAGCAGAACTTCACCGGCAAAGATATTGCCGAAGAGACGGAACGAAAACGAGATTATTTTGGCCAGCTCGGCGATTAGCTCAAGGATTCCAACAAAGAACATGATCGGGCTCTTGAGTTTGATGAATCGTCCGATATAACCCTTAAGACCCAGATACTTAATGCTGTAGACCTGGGTCAAGGATACTGAAATGAGGGCGAGGGCGATCGTCGTGTTGAGGTCGGCCGACGCGCCCCGCAGCAGCGGGGTGAAGGAACGGTGCTCACCCTCGGTGTGGAAGAACCCGATTGAGCCGAAACCGGGGAGCAGTCCAAGCCAGTTGACAATCAACACGAAAAGGAATATCGTCATCACCAGCGGGAAAAACCGGCGGCCTTTTTCCTCATCTTCAACCGCGTCACATACCGTACGATAGAGAGTCTCCAGCGCATACTCAACCACGTTCTGAATCCCTATCGGAACAACGCGTTTCGTGAGCCGGACCATAACGACGAGAACGCCGAACAGCAAAAGGGTAAACCAGGTTACCAGGAGCGAATTCGTGATCGGCAGTGGGCCTAGCTGGAATAGCTTCTCCGCGGCTATCGAAATGTGCATCGGCCAATTTTATCCGTCAGGGATCGAAAGTCAACAGCGTTCTAAGTAAAATGGCTGTCCCCGAAGGGGTCGGGGGTTATTGTTGCATTACTCGAGGTAGGGTGTCGACGAGTGCCTTGGCCAGAGCTGTGATGGCTTTCTTCACCGGGGGTGAAATGGGCTTACCCCACTCCAGGGACTTGGGCTCAACGCCAATGAGCACTACCTCAGCCCCGACGCTTTCCCGGAGATACTGGACAAGAAGAGAAAGCGGTACCTGATGGGTCGAGACACTTTCATTCTTAATTCTCTTGTCGTCCATCAACAGGATGGTGCCGGGCTTCTGTTTCGCCAAGGCTGCATCGATGATGATGACATGAGTGGGCTTTAGGGCACGGATCTTGCCGGTGTAGTTCTCAGGGACCTCGCCGCCGACAATGACTTTGATGTTGTCATGGGGATTCTCGAGCAGTTCGTGGAACAGGAGTTCAGCACACATCGCCCCGAGTCCGTCATCGGCCTTCATCGGGTTACCGACTCCGACGATGACGACACGGCGGGCGCCTTTGACCCGCTTCGAGAAGTTCTTTGGTAACGTCGGTTTCTTCTGTTTCCGTGTCATAGCTGCTGGCGCCGTGAGGGGCGCAATATGATCCGTTACTATTATACCCATAACCGCGCGCAAGACAAGGTAAATCGAGCTTCCCAAAGCGGTTGACATTCGCGGGGAAATCGGTAGAATAGTCGACAAGGATTCCTGAGATGACCGGTTTTATCCTCTGGCTGATACTACTTGTGCTTTGTTGGCCGCTGGCGCTTATGGCACTGGTGGTCTATCCGATTGTCTGGCTCATCTTGCTGCCTTTTCGCCTCATCGGCATAACGGTAGAGGCAGTGCTAGCTTTGTTTCGGGCCATCATTCTTCTGCCGGTACGGGTTCTGCGCGGTCCGGCGCGCCACAACTTCTGATCGAACCTGAATGCTGTACGAAATCAGCATATCAACCAGCCGAGCCGAGGATTTGATTGAGATTACCGGCAGCGTGGATAAGATCGTCAGCGAGTCGAGGGTGGCCAACGGCATGGTGCATGTGTTCGTGCCGCATGCCACCGCCGGCATTATTCTCAATGAGAGCGACGACCCTAATATCAGGACTGACTTCCTTAATGCCATAGAGAAGGCGGTACCGAAGCGAGCCGCGTACTTGCACGACCGGATCGATCGCAATGCGGCCGCCCATATCCGAAGCGCCCTGGTTGGCTCCAGTGTCTTCATCCCCATCCAGAACGGACGGCTGGTTCTCGGCACCTGGCAGACGATAATGTTCTGCGAATTCGACGGCCCCAGACAATCGCGCCGAATCGTTGTCCAGATAATCGAGACCAAGTAGGCCGGATTTACTGAATCATCAGTTTCGCCGTGGTCGCCCTGCAGTTTGACACGGTTCTCTCGGGGCTCGCCGGGCGATAATTCGATTTCGATGGGCGTGCGGAGCGGCGCGCTACTCCAGACTGCCGATTATCTTTTCCACTTCTTCCAGTATTTCACATGACTTAACCAGCTCTTTCATCCGGGTGTGGTCCGGATACAGCGGCCGGTCAATCTCGAGGTGGCTGATGTGATTGCGGACAATACTCTTGGCGGTCTGCACGCCATGGCCGGGAGTGAGGGGTCGGAAGTCCAACGCCTGGGAGGCGGCCATGAATTCGATGCCGAGCACGCCGTATGCGTTGTCAAGAATTTGTGCGTTTTTGAGGGCGGTATTCATTCCCATCGAAACGAAATCTTCCTGATCCGCGGCGGCCGGAATGGATTGGATTGACGCCGGCATGGAAAGGATGCGCTGTTCGGCGATCAGCGTGTCAGCCGTGTACTGACTCAGCATCATGCCCGAGAACATTCCCGCGCCCTTGGTCAGGAATTCAGGCAGGCCGACGCTAAGGGCCGGATTGAGCAAGCGATTGAGACGGCGCTCCGAGAGAACACAGACCATTGTTACCGCCGCGCCGACCATGTCCATCGGCAGGGAAATCGGGCTGCCCTGAAAATTGGCCCCGGTGAGTGTGAGCCGGTGCTCGGGCAAGAATATCGGGTTGTCGGCAACCGCATTGAGTTCGGTTTCAATCTGCTTCCTGGCCCATGCCACCGCGTCGTGCGCCGCGCCGATGACCTGGGGCGAGGAGCGCATCGAATAGGCATCCTGAACCTTGGTCTTAATCTTGCCGGTCAAAAGGTCGCTGCCCCCGATGCATTTCATGATTGCCTGGGCCGACCGGATTGCCCCGGGGAACCCGCGCTGCTGATGCAGTCTCACGTCGTAAGGCTTCATGTTGGCGTAGAGGGCTTCCAGGGTCATGGCGCAGGCGATCTCCGACTGTTTGAGCCACCGGTTGATGTCGTAAATCTGGATGGCGCTCATCGCGGCGGTAAGATTAGAACCGTTGATGGTGGCCAGGCCGTCCCGCGCCTGCAGACCGGGTACCTGAATGCCGGCCCGGTCCAACGCTGCCTTGCCGGGCAGGCGGTTACCTTCGTAATAGGCCTCGCCTTCACCCAGCATCAGCAGGGCGATTTGCGACATCGGGGCGAGGTCGCCGCAGGCGCCGACCGAACCTTTCTGGCAGACGACCGGAGTAACACCTTTGTTGAGCATCTCGACCAAGGTCATTGTAATCTCGGGTCGGCAGCCGGACTTACCGCGGGCATGGACATTGATCCGGCTGGCCATAGCGCCCCGGACATACTCAATAGGGGCCGGGTCGCCAATACCGGCGGCGTGGTTGTAGACCAGATAGCGCTGGAATTGCTGAACTTGCTCGTCGGAGAGAACGACTTCGGAGAACTCGCCAATGCCGGTGTTGACGCCGTACATTATTTCGCGGCCCTTGAGCTTGTCTTCCAGCATGGCCCGGCATTTTCTGATCTCTTCAACGCACCCGGACGGGACTTCGACCTTCTCGCCCAACCGGGCAATCCCAACCAGTTTCTCGATGGTCAGGCTCTTACCATCTAAACTTACGGCCATATGCTATCCATTTTGGGAGGTGGTTAATTGTATCCAGGAATGCGGACAAGTCAAGCTTCAATCGTATGGGCTGTAATCGGGAAGCCCCAATTCCGCGGCAAGCCGAGCCGGCGTGTACCCCTCTTTACGGACTCGCAGATCGAAATAGAGAATCAGTGATCCGATTAGCTGCACCGGCCGGACGAGCGGGGTCACGAAAAGACCCAGAACCGGAATGTAACCGGCGAATACGCTGGCGCCGCCGACGACTAGACTAATGACGATACCGATGCCGAAGACCCGCCAGAAACTGCCTTTGACAAGCTGCGCGCTGCGGGAGAGTGACTTTGTGGCGCCGAGGTTCTCAATCACTATGATCGGCAGGGCAAGGGACCAGACGGTGAGGAAGTAGACGGCGAATGCAACACCCAGGATGGTTATGATCAGCCCGAAAGCGGCAAGCCCGATCAGAAGCCCGGCACCGAGGATGCGCCAGAACCGTCGGCCGGCCACCCGGTAGGCATCCATGATTTTAGGGAGGGGTAGTCCCAATGCATGGTACGCGGACGCATAGACGATTGCACCATCAGCCAGAATCATCCCGACGCTGGTGATTATCATCAGGAAGAAGAAGATAGGCACCAGGATGAGCAGCAGGTACAAGTTGGGCGTAAATCCATTCCGGACTGACAGAATACCGAAAGTGTAGATCAAGACGTACGCGGCAGTAAGAAGAAAAGAGAGGACGAAGTACGGGATATAACCAAGGGCAACGATGCCGAGGATGCGTCCGAAGTTTTTGAAATAGTACTGGAGAAGGTCGTTGATGATTTCACTTATGTCCTTGGGTCTCAGGAACTCTGGTGATGCTGTCGCTCCCTGCGTACTGGTCATTGTCTCGCGGTTCATTTCATCTGGCAATCACGGAAGGCAAACGGTTGGCGAGAGGGTCTTCCATGGAGTATTATCCCTGTTTCCCGCGTCCTTGTCAAATGAATTATGTGCGGGCGCTGGAAGAGCATTCATCGCTTTCGCCCCTGATCGATGTCTTGAAGGACTCATTACTCTCCGGTTGCCCGGCGCGCGATGCTTCAGTTCATGGCATTTCGAATCGGTGTGCTTCTGAGATGCCTGATGACGACGATCATCGAAATAATGGTGGCGGCGAGCAGGACGATCCCGGCAATCAGACTGAAAGGGCCGTAAAGACCGATAGCGCTGCTGGTCGGTTGAGGAAACTTGACGCCGGCGAACAGCGCTGACCAGATAAAGGGCCAGACAATAGCCTGGAGCCCAGTATAGAATAGGCCGACCCAGGAGACGACCTCCAATGCCAGCCGGGCCCAGGCCTTGAGGCGTAAGAAGGATATTGCCACGGCGAGCAGGAGAACGGCCAGGCCGATGTGGAGTATGGTCACCAGCTGGAATGCTTCGGAGTTGTTGAAAATCACCGTCAGCACCGGGGGAAACTCTTCAGGCGGAACGTAGAGATCAGTATTCACCGCGCGTTGAAGCCATCTTAACCCGACAATCGACACGCTGCCGTAAAGAATAATGAGTATTGCCGGGGATAGGAACGACAAACCGATAATTGTAATCGCGGCGGGTCGCTTCGCGGTGTGCTCGGCCATAGAATCCGTGCCCGCATTATAGCCTGCCATCGGCTCAAGTCAACAAGATTATCGGGCGGCCAACTAATCAGGGTAGAGATACTTAAGCAATTGTACAATTGTACAAGTGTACAAGTATTGCTTGGGTGGGAGCGGCATCAGCGGATTACGATGGTTTTGCGAACGGGAGTGTTTCCAGAGACAATCGAGACCAGGGATCGGCAAGACGGCAGGTACTCGATGCGCGACGGGGACGGCCGAGAATCATGGGGCGGTAAAGGCGGCTACGAGCCGGCCGGTTCGGTTCTCGGTTTGACTTGTGCTTTTACGAAGATGTATTCGTACTTGAGCTTGTGTCGGTCAAACGCCGCGAGCTCGAACTCCTGGTTCATATGGAACGCATCGGTGGGGCAGGAGTCGACACACTGCGCACAGTGCACGCACCGGTCGTTATGAACGACCATTTTGAATTTCTTGTCGGCTTCCGAAACCGTGAGAATCTCAAGCGCCTCGGCCGGGCAGTCGCGGACACAGGCGCGGCAGATAATGCACTTTTCAGGTGCCAGAACCGGTGTGCCGCGGAAGTCCTTGGGCACCGCAAGCTTTTCGAACGGATACTTCACCGTGGCCGGTTTCTTGAATAGATGCCGTATCAGCTCAGGAAGAAAGGGTACGATCTTCAGACTCATTGGAGAAGTCCTTTCAAGATAATGACGATCAGCAGTTGCAGTACCGAGAGCGGCGCGAGCCAGCGCCATGAGAAATCGACCATCTGGTCGATCCGGATCCGGGCACAGGCGGCGCGGATCGCCGCCAGCAGTACGATAATGATGACCGTTTTGTAGATAAAATTGACCAGACCCCAGAACAGGCCACCCGGGAAACCACCCATGAATACGGCGGCGATCAGGCCGGCGCCAACCACCATTTCAATGTCGCTGAGCAGACGGAAGAAGGCGAGCTTTTTACCCGAATACTCGGTAAAAGTGCCGCCGACGATCTCGGTTTCCGCATGCGGTATGTCAAAAGGCACTCTTTCCAGCTTGGCCTGCAAGGCGATGAGCGCCACCACGAAGCCAATGATATTGGGGAGCAAGAGGACCGGTTGGGTCTGGTAGAAGTGAGCGATTTCGGCGATACGCCAGGAATTTGCCATGATCGCCGGACTCAGAACGGCCAGCATCAGCGGGACTTCGTAGCCAAAGAGCATGGTGAGAACGCGAACCCCGCCGATGGTGGAGAAGAAACTGGTGGAATGCCAGCCGGCCAGGAAGAAAATCAGGGTCGGGAGACTGAGCAGGTAGACAACCACAATCAAGTCGCCGGAGAATGAATTGAAACCCGGCGTCGCCACCGAGAAATGCCAGACCGGAAGATAGAGCGCCGCGGTGCAGACGATGGCAACCGCAAAGACGGGCAGCGCCGAGAACATTATCTTATCGGCTTTTTCAGGCACAATATCTTCCTTGGCGAAGAGCTTGATGATATCGGCGATAGGCTGGAGCAGGCCGGAACGTCCGGTATGCAAGGGGCCGATTCGGTTTTGCATCCGGGCGTAAATCTTTCGGTCAATCCATTCGCAGAGTGTCGAATAGACGAGCAGGAAGAGCAGACCAGGGTAGACCAACAGATAAAGAAGTGTTTTTATCAGATCCATAGTCCACGCTTCCTTCGGCCAAATCCTAAACGAGTCCCGAATGCGAGCTTGGCTTCCTGCAATTTGAAGATTCGCACTTGTTTAGAATTTCGGATTTCGGATTTCGGAGTTTTTTGCATCAGAACGGCCATGCGATTTCCTTCTTCTTCAAATCCAATCTCTTGTAGTACTGGACTGCTTTCTGCCGCAGCTCGCTGAAGGTCACCGTTCGCTCCGTACCGGTTCGGGAATCGACCAGCTCGACCAGGCGTTCGGCACAGCAGATGCACGGGTCGATAGCGGCAAAGATAAGCGGGATATCGGCGATGAAGGCACCCTTGAGCATCACCAGTGTGACCGGGTAGTTGGCGAGGGTCGGCGCGCGGACTTTGAGCCGTTCCGGTTTGTCCGTGCCGTTCGACTTGATATAGTGGAGATTCTCGCCTCGGGGAGCCTCGTACCGGCTTACCACCTCGCCGTCTTTGACACGGCGCGGATACTTCGTGTTGATCGGGCCGGCCGGCAGATTCTTGAGGAGGTACTCGCACATCTTGTATGATTCGAACAGTTCCTTAACCCGGACGACGACCCGGCCCAGCACATCGCAACTGCCGGCGGTGCAGACCTCAAAAGGCAGTTCACCATAGACCGCGTACGGGTCGTCTTTTCTGACGTCGCGCGGGATGTCGGAAGCGCGCAGGGTAGGTCCGACGGCACAAAGCGAGAGGGCGGTTTGCTTCGGCAATTTGCCGACGCCGGCCAGCCGGGCCAAGAAGGTCGGCTCGGTGGCGCCGATCTTGAAGTAGTATTCGGTGCGCTTTGTGAGCAACTTAAGGTCGTCCAGGATTCTTGCCTTCTGCTGGTCGTCGATGTCGCGCCGCGAGCCGCCGAAGATGTTCATCGCATAGTGAACACGGTTACCGGAGATCGTCTCGAGGATATCCATGACAACCTCGCGGTCGCGCCAGGTGTACATGAAATAGGTGTCAAACCCCGCCTCGTGGCCGGCGACACCGAGCCACAACAAATGGCTGTGGATTCTCTCGAGCTCGGCGACCAGGGTCCTGATGTACAGGCCGCGCCGCGTTGGCTCAAGCTCCATCAGCTTCTCGACCCCCTGGACGAAACAGGTGGTGTGCGAGTGGGAGCAGATGCCGCAAATCCGTTCCGTCAGATAGATATTCTGCACAAAATTGCGTTGCTCAGCCAGTTTCTCCAGTCCCCGGTGGTTATAACCGAGGCGGACGTCGACGTCCCTGATGATTTCGCCTTCGAGTGTCATCCGCAGGCTGATCGGCTCCTTGAGGGCCGGGTGCTGAGGCCCAATCGGGACATTGTAGGTCAGGCCGCTCATGTCATCCATTATCCGCCTCCGGGTATCTTCTCTTCCGGTCGCTCGAAGATCCAATCCTTGCGCAACGGATGTTGGCCTTGGGGCCAGTCATCGGGCAGGACGAGAGGCCGCGGGTCGGGGATGTTCTCGATTATGAGTCCGAACATATCTTGAAGCTCTCTTTCATAGAGGACGGCACCGGGTATGACCTCACAGATGCTGGGGACTTTGGGCTCGTTACGCGGTGTCGTCGTGCGCACGGTAAGCAAGCAACTCTCGTTGGCGAGATGATAGAGGATCTCGAAAACCTCGCCCTTGTCTACGCCCGAAATCGTTGAGATATGCACGAAATTGAAGGTGTCCCTGAGGAACCGTGTCACGGTGAGGAGATTGGAGCGGTCAGCCCTGACGAATATCCTTCTTGGCGCCGGGTTGGTCAGTTCCAAAACCTGGTCCTGGAATTGCTCTTTGATTCGGCTGACGATCTTTTCGTCGCTCATAATGTTCCCAGTAGCTTGGCGACGCCGTCGATTACGGCATCGGGTCGGACCGGGCAGCCGGGAATATAGGCGTGCACCGGCAAGACCTGGTCGATCCCGCCGAGCATATTGTAGGCGCCGCGGTAAACGCAGCCGGACAGGGCGCACGATCCGACCGCGACCACGAATTTCGGCTCGGGTACCTGTTCGAAAATCCTGACCATCCGGTCCCGGGACTGCCGGGTCATGGGACCGGTGGCAATGATGACGTCGGCATGCCGGGGCGTTGCCTTGAGCAGAACGCCGAAACGCTCCAGGTCGAACCTGGGCATGAGCGCGGCCAGGATCTCAATATCACAGGCATTGCAGGCACCGGTGTTGAGGTGCAATATCCAGGGCGATTTGATACGCGACCAACGGACCAATCTTGATAACATCCTAACTCCTCGTGATCAGGGCCAGAACCGACAGAAAGATCATTGCCAGGTAGAAGATGCCGAAATAGACGACCGGACCGGAAGGCAGGGTGGCAACGACCAGGGCGGCAACATGCATCATCGTGAAGAACAGGGCGACGAAGAAGAACAGGCGGTAGCCGAACTGTATCTTGTAGCCCGGGACGTCTTCACCGCAGGCATAGGTGGCGAGTTTGCCGGCGGTCTTCTTCACTTTCGGAGCCATGAGACTGCCCAGGTAGTAGATGAAGAAGCAGACGGCGAGGAAGATGATGAAGGCAATCGGCGGCGATAGAAGGATATCGATCGATTTCATCGTCGACCTCTGAACACAAGGCCAAATACGAAATCCGAAATTCTAAATCCTGAACAATACTTAAGTTCTAATGCTCCAATTCCCAGACAATGGTTCCGGGATTGGAATTTCGAAATTCGAACTTGCTTATGCCTCATGTCTGTCTCACACCGCGTGTTCCGTCTCGTCTTGAGACTCGACGTCGAGAGAGGCACGAGACGGAATTTAGGATTTCGAGTTTAGGGTTTGATCGCATTCTCATCCCTACCCTCTCAGCTTGGTTAACTTCCTGATGTCGAGGCTCTTGGTGTGGCGGTAGATATTGATGATGATGGCCAGCGCAGTGGCGACGACACTCACCTCAACGACAATAAAAGAAATGGCCAGACTCTGGGCAATCAGAATGTTGTTTTTGCCGAAGCCGGTGGCGATCAACGCCAGGGTAATACCTTTGGCGATCACCTCAATACCGATGAAAAGCTTGATCAGATTCTTCATGGTCAGCAGGCAGTAAATGCCGAGGCCGACCAGAATCGCAACGAAAGCCATATTTAAGAGCCAGAGTTCATTCATGATCATTCCTCTTTCTGAAAAGCGCCAGTACGGCGAAGACGCCGGCGAAGATGACTCCGATCTGACCGACCAGGTCGAACGTACGCTGGTTCCAGAGAACATGGCCGAAACTGCCCATTTCCCGAACACCGGGCAGGGCGCCGATCTTGCCCAGCAATCGGCTCATTATGACGAAATCGACGATGACGAAGACGATGAAGAAAACCGGGAAGATGATCACCGGGGTTTTTGACTCCTTAACGTCTTCTTCGCCGCGGGTCAACGCGATGGTCGAAATGAAGAGCACCGTGATCAAGCCGGCCACCACCGATATCTCAAAGACGCCGACATAGGGTGCGTTCATGCGGAACAGGACCACGGCCAGAAGGATGCTGGCCAAAGCCAGGCTGATTGCCGCTTTGAGCAGGTCGCGCAGCAGGATCGCCAGAATCGAGAAGAAGACCAGTCCGAGGAGCAGGGCGATATGCATGTTTGACTCCTACTTCCCAAAGAGGTTGAGCGTGAAGTCGACGCCCTGGGCCAGGACATCGGTTGCCGGCTTGAGCCAGGTTTCGATCGTTGCCGCGAAGAAGATACCGATGCCGACACAGAGCAGCGCCAGGATCACGGTTGAGGCGGACATCCAGAAGGGTGCCTCTTTCACGTCTTTCCATGCCTCGTTCAGCTTGCCAAAGAAGGCCCGGCGCTGAATGATCAGATAGTACCATAGGGTGACGACGCTAACCAGGACCGCAATGACGGCGAAGAGATACATCTTAGCCTGCACCAGCGCGATGATAATAATCAGCTTGCTCCAGAAGCCGTTGAGGGGAGGTACCCCGGCAATCGACAGCGAGCCGACAGCAATTGTACCCGCGGTCAAGGGCATGCGCTTGGCCAGGCCACCCATCTTGTCCAGGGCGCGAGTGCCGGTGGCCTGTTCAATTGAACCCGAATTCAAAAACAGGAGGGACTTGAACACGGCGTGGTTGAAAAGGTGAAACAGACCGCCCATGATGCCCAGTGGGGTGCCCAGGCCGATGCCCAGAATCACATAACCGACCTGGCTGACCGAAGAATAGGCCAGCATCCGTTTGATATCATTCTGGCCCAGGGCGATCACCGCGCCGATGACCATGGAGACGATGCCCAGATACATCAGGACAAACGAGAAGGCGATATCGAGGCCGATGACATTGATGAAGATCCGGGTGATCGCGTAGATGCCCGAGACTTTGATCAACAGACCGGACAGCATGGCCGAAATCGGCGCCGGTGCGGAAGGGTGGGCGTCGGGAAGCCAGGCGTGGAACGGTACGAGGGCGGCCTTAAGGCCAAAGCCCATGATGAACAGCGCCGCGCAGAACCCGACCGCGTATTTCATGTTCAAAGTCTTCAATCCGGATGCGACCCCACCCAGGTCGAGCCGGCCCGTGAACCCGAAGAGTAAAGCAATGCTGAGAAGAATGAACCCTGAGGCAACTGCGGAGAGCATCAGGTATTTGAAAGAAGCCTCAAGCTCATCATGGCCCAGACCAAAGGCAACCAGGCCATAGGAGGCGACGGCGGCGACTTCCAGGAACAAGTATATGGTAAACAGGTCGGTGGCCAAAATGAGGCCGTTCATCCCGGTAATCATCAACAGAAGAAGGGCGTAGTAGTTGGCTTTTGCCCCGTAGTGCTTCATGTAGTCAATGGAGTAGAGAGTGACCGCGAAGCTGACCAGGGACACCATCATCAGCATGAAGAGGCTGAGACCGTCCAGGGACAAAACGATGTTCAGGTTCTCGCCCATCCAGTTGAGTTGCCGGATGTCCGGCCCCCAACTGATCAGGTGCCGGGCTGCGGTAATCGAATAGACGGTGAGAAAGAGGAGGGCGAGATTGGCCAGCAAGTCCGGCAGGAATCGTTTCGAAATCCTGCCGACCAAAGGCATCAGACTGGCCAGGACCAGGGGCACGCCGATGTAGAGAAAGGGCATTTTCAGCTCCTCACTTAACGAGCCGGCTGATGACCCAGACGATCAAGCCGAGTCCGCCAACGCACCAAGCCAGGTAGTTGGCGTAATGTCCGTTATGGGCCGACCGGAGGACGGCGGTGCATTGCTCGCCGATAAAGACGACAAGCTTCTCATAGAAAAAGTCAATCGCACGGTCAACGCCGTAGAAGAGAATCCGGGCCAGGACCCGCAGGAAGTTGATACCATGCTCGTAGAGGTCGAAAACACGGGCTTCGGACCAATCATAGAGCCGATGCAGGCCGGGCAGTCTGTGGACCGGCTCTGACGCCAGGTAGGCTTTCTTGCCGCCCTTATTCCAACCGTAGTAATGAAGCCCCAGGGCAATCAACAGGCAGAGAATCGAGATGAGGGCGATGGGATTGAAGAGGGCCAGGGCGTGACTTGAAAAGTCGAGATGCTCGCCCCGGGCGTGCCCACTGACTACTTCCTGTATGAAGCTGAGCGGCAGTTTGTTGAAAAGACCGAAAACAACCGCGAGCGCGGCCAGCACAATAATCGGTATGAAGACGGGACTTTCACTTTCTTTAACCTTGGGGATTTCTTTGGTTCTGGGCCCGAGGAAGATGGCGTGGCCGGCCTTCAAGAACGAAGCGAAGGTGAAGATTGAACCGACCCAGGCGGCAATTGCGAAAATCCGGTAGCCGGTCTCAACCGAGCCGTGGAAGATCATTTCTTTCGAGACAAAACCGTTGAGCGGCCAGATTCCGGATATGGCCAGAGCGCAGACGGCGTAGCCGATCGCCGTTATCGGCATATCCCGGCTCAAGCCGCCGAGTTTCTTCATCTCGGTCGTACCGGTGCGGTGCTCGACCGACCCGGCGGTGAGGAACAGGCCGCATTTGTAGACGGCGTTATTGAGCATGTGGAAAATGGCACCGGCAATGCCGACCGGGAGTACAGTTCCGATACCCAGCACCATGTAACCAAATTGGCTGATGGCATGGAAGGAAAGCAGTTTTTTGAAGTCTTTCTGAATCAAGGCCATCAAAACCGCGAGGACGATCGTGACCGAACCGATAGTCATCAAGACGATGGCCAGGGGGCTGTTGGCCTGGAGTTTGAAGAAGTCGAGCGCAATACGGGTCAGAAGATACACGCCGAGCAGTTTCTCGAGTGCGCCGGGCAATAACGCCATGACCGTGGTCGGCGCATCGAGCGCGGCATCGGGGATCCACGTGTGGAACGGCATGGCGCCGCCTTTGCCGATTGCACCGATCATCATGAGCACGAAACTGAGCGCGGCCGGCCCGGTGGGCAGTACCGATATTTCCGACATCTTGAGGGTACCGCTCACAAACCAGAGCAGGGCGACCCCGAAGATCATGCAGAAATCGCAGAAGCCCGAGATGATCAGGGCCTTGACGGCGGTGCGGTGCGCGTCCTTGACGCCAAGTGAAATCAAGCCGTAGAGGGTTACCAGCAACCCCTCCCAGAAGAAAACTAGAACCACGAGGTTGTTGGCCAGGACCGCCCCGTTCGCCAATGCCAGGGTAACCATCAGATAACAATAGTACTGGCGGATCTTGGGATGACCGGCCATCTTGATCGATGAATACAGGGTGATCAAGAAGACAAAGACGTTGATCCATAGAAGAATGAAACCGCTGAAATTATACAGACGCAGGTCGAACTCAATGCCCGGTCCGGCCCACGGAATCGTCAGTATCAACTCCTTCACGCCCAGCAGGGAAAACGCGGTATAGAGCAGATAACCGGTACCCAGGACAAGAATGACCTCGCGGACGATCTTGGTCTTCGAGGAGAGCAAGGCGGCGACAACGGCCAGCCCGGCCGGCAGGAGGATCGGCAGCAGCAGGATATTTCCGTTCATGGCAGCCACCTCAGCATTTCCGCGGCGGCAACGGTGGCGAGCCGCATGGGGTAGTTGACAAAGATCCCGGCCAGCAGCGAAAGGCCGGCCAGGACGGCAACGACCAAGACCATTGACCGGGTCTGCTCAGGGATCGCCAGCTTCGGTTCACCCAAAAATACGGCGTGGAACAGCCGGAAAAGATAGAAAGTGGTCATGACGGCGACGAACAGGGCAAGCGCCGCAACCCACCAGAGGTGTGCCTGCACCGTACCCATAATCACCAGGAACTTAGACCAGAATCCGCCGAAGGGCGGGAGACCGATCACCGAGAAGGCGCAGAGCACGAAAGCGACCGCCGTGATGGGCATGGTTCGGGCGAGGCCGCCCAGCTCGCGGATGTCGCGCTTGTGCGTGTTATGCTCGACGATACCGGCGCACAGAAACAGCCCGGCCTTGGCCAGGCCATGCATGAGCAAAAAGAGCAGGCCCCCGGTAATGCCTTTGGGATTCATCACGGAAAAACCCAGAAAAATGTAGCCAATCTGACTCACCGTTGAATAAGCCAGGATTCTCTTCAAGTCGTTTTCCACGATTGCCGCTCCGGCCGCGACCAAGCTGGAAATCATCACGATGATCGGTATCGCGGCCGACCAGCCGGCCGGCATTTGGAAAGCATAGCAGAAAATCCGGGCGTAGGCGTAGACGCCGATCTTGACCAGCACCGCGGCGTGGAGCAGGGCGGTGACCGTTGAAGGGGCGACGCCGGCATCAGGTAACCAGGTATGGAGCGGTACGCTGGCCGATTTCGAGAACATGCCGAAGAGAATCAGCAGGACGGCGGTTCCGGGCACGATGGCGCCGCGCATCTGGGTCAAGTCGAAAGTATTGGTCTGGCTATAGATCTGAATGAAACCCAGGAGCATAACCACCGCGCCAAAGAACGTGACGAGGAAAGCCTTGTCGGCTTTGATGACATGATCTTTGCCCCGATAGAAACCGATCAGGCGCCAGCAGCAGATGGCACAGATTTCCCAGAACAGGTACATGAAAATCAGGTTGGCCGAATAGACCAATCCCATCATGGCGCCGATGAAAAGTAAGACCATCAAATAGTATTCGTTCTGGTTTTCGTCATGACTGACATACCCGACCGAGTATATGACAATGAGCGCACCGACCGCCGACGACACGACCGACATGAAAACGGCCAACGCGTCGACGACGAGCACGAAGTCAAGACCCATGGTCAAGGTTTTGCGAATCACAAGCTCCCCGCCGCCGACGGCAAACGGGATCAAGAGGAGAGGGAAGATGGCGGTGGCCAGGGCGATGAGGACGGACCAGATCGAGCGGGCTTTCTTGGCGATCAATCCGGCGAGGGGTATGGTCAGCGATCCGACAATCGGGACAAAAATCGTGAGCAGGGTCAGTGTTTCAATTTTCATAAAGGACTCGTGATTATATCCAAGAGCGGGGAACTGTCAATGAAATAGCGGCCCACCCCCACAGTTTTTTCTAACCGGAAATCGCCTGGATCAGAATTGCCACCGAAGCCGATGTGCCGATGCGATTAGCCCCGGCCCGGACCATGGTCTGAAATGTCGCGTAATCGCGGATACCGCCCGAGGCCTTGACGCCGAAGTCAGGACCGACCACGTCACGGAGCATTTTGACGTCGTTCGCGTCGGCGCCTTTGATATTGAATCCGGTGGAGGTTTTGACAAAATGAGCACCGGCCTTCCTGACAAGTTCGGCGGCACGTCTCTTCTCATCATCGGTGAGCAGACAGGTCTCGATAATGACCTTGACGATCCTGCCGCCGGCGGCGGCAACGACCCCGGCAATCTCCTCGGTCACGTAGCCGAACCCTCCTTCCTTAAACTTACCTACGTTCATTACCATGTCGATCTCGTCGGCCCCCCGGGCAACATCATCCATTGCCTCCTGTTGCTTCATTTTCATTGACGAACTGCCGAGGGGAAACCCGACCACGCTGGTTATCCTCGTGGCGGGTCCGGCGTGCTTTCGGGCCACTTCAATCCATGCCGGATTGACACAGACCGAATAGAAGCCGTATTCGCACGCCTCGCGGCACAGGCGGACAATGTCCGGCTCACGTGCTGCCGCCTTGAGATTTGTATGGTCAATGAGTTTTGCGAGGTCGGCAGGGGACAATACTACTGGTGACATGCTCGATAGATCTCAGAGAACTGCCAAAAGACCATGGTCGAGATCCTAAACCCTAATCCCGAAATTCCGTCTCGTGTCTCTCTCGACGTCGAGTCTCAAGACGAGACGGAACACTCGGTGTGAGACAGACGTGAGACATAAACAATTCCCAAATCCCAAATGACAAACGCAAAGTGCAGGAGATCGAGATTTCTTTAGAGATTAGAGATTGGGGTTTCGGATTTGCTCTTAAGCACATTCGCATTTCCCTCGATTCAGGTTTTCACCGCACGTCGGACAGATCCCGGCGCAGACCCGCCGGCAGAGCGGGGCGATCGGCGAGGCCAGGAGAATCGCCTCCCGGATACCGATGCCGAGGTCGATCGCATCGCCCTGGAAATAGACCCGGCTGAGATCCTCACCCTTGAGTTCAACGCGCTCCCGGCGTTGGTAAGGGTCGCAGCCCTCAAGGTAATCGAGGCTAAATCGCTCATCAAGGGGAAGTTCGAATTGCTCCAGGCACCGGGCGCAGGTGAGGATAACGGTCGTCTTGACTGCCCCTTGGACCCGGACAAAGTTCTTTCCTTTAAATATATCGGCATGGGTTGCGATATCCTTGGCGAATTCCAGGTTCGGCAAATCCAGTTCTTCGCCCGATAAGCAGAACTCCCGCGTATCGTTAACCTCCAGATCTTTAAGCTTCACGATCAGCGACATAGCTTTTCCTTGCGGGCACTGATAAGGAGCCGACCCCTATTGGTCCGGGGAACTGGGTCTTGCGGCGCGGTTTAGTGAGAATCGTTCGGTATGTTTACACTCAGGATACTTGGTGCAGGCAAAGAACCGCCCGAAACGGCCGGCCTTCAATACCATGGGACTGTTACACTTGGGACAGTACTTCGCCTGCTGCTCCAGGGGCTCGGTGTATTTGCAGTCCGGAAATTTTTCGCAGGAGTAGAACTTTCCGTACCGCCCCCACTTGATGATGAGCGCGTGACCGCACTGCGGGCAGGTCCGGTCCGTCTTGGTGATCAGGCTTTTCTTGATGTCCGGTGCGGCGCTTTCGAACGCTTTGACCTCAACGATGAACGGGTCATAGAATTTCTTCACGACATCCTGCCACTGCTTGTGGCCTTCTTCGACCAAGTCCAATTCTTCTTCCATGCTGGCGGTGAAAGGAAGGGCGAAGATGTCGGAGAATCTTGATATCAGGACTTTGTTGACGATCATCGCGAGCTCAGTGGGAAAGAGCCGGCCGCGTTCTCGCTCGGCATACTGTCTTTCGAAAAGAGTCTGAAGGATCTTGGCATACGTGCTGGGCCGGCCGATGCCATTGACCTCGAGTTTTTTGATCAGGCTTGCCTCCGAATACCGACCCGGCGGTTCGGTAAACTTCTTCTCGTCGATAAGCTCGAGGAGGAGGGCCTTCTCGCCGGCCTTAAGGTCGGGCAGTGCTCCCTTGGTGACCGGACTGTCGATTTCGGAAAAGGCCCGCTGGTGCCCGGGAAACTTCAATCGGGTGGCCTCGCCTTTGAATTCATATCGGCCATCGGATGATTCGATCAGCGCTTCTTTAACTTCATATACCGCATCGCTCATCTGCGTGGCCAGGAAGCGGTCGTAGATCATTGTATAGAGCTTATATTCATCTGCCTGGAGGAACTGTTTGACCGATTCCGGTGTGCGCTGGATGCTGGTCGGGCGGATTGCTTCATGGGCGCCTTCCGATGTTTTCCGATCTTTATACTTGTGAATGGTGGGGCTCAAGTAATCCTTGCCGAACCGGTCTTCTATGAACTGCCGAAGTTCGGTGAGTGCGGACTCGGCGACGCGTTTGGAATCGGTCCGCATATAGGTGATCAACCCGATGCGGCCTTCCTGCAGATCAACACCCTCATAAAGGATCTGAGCAAAGCGCATTGTCTTGCTGGCCGAGAAACTGAGCCGGTGAACCGCTTCCTGCTGCAAAGTCGAAGTGATGAAAGGCGCCGCCGGTTTCTGACGCCGGTCATAGACATTGTACTCTTTCACGGTCAGCTGGTCGCCGACGCGGATGCGCTTGCGCAGTTCATCAACTTCCTCTTCTTTCTCGATACGTCGGATCACCCCGGCGATGCGATGAAGGTGGGCGCCAAACTCAATGCCCGCCTCGCTCTTGAACTTAGCCTCGACCACCCAGTAAGGCACCGGCCGGAAGCTGGTGATCTCGACTTCACGTTCGCACAGAATGCGCAGGGCGACGGTTTGAACCCGGCCCGCGGAAAGACCGCGGCGGAGAATACGCCACAGGAGCGGACTGGTGAAGTAGCCAAAGAGACGATCCAGGACGCGGCGGGCCTTGTGAGCATCCACTTTCCTCAAGTCGAGGTCGACCGGATGGAGCAGTGCGTCGCGGACATAAGAAGGGGTGATCTCGTAGAAGAGGACGCGCCGGATGTTGGGTTTCAGGTTAGCACCTTTGCGGTCGGTTGAAAGCTCGTTGGCGATATGGTAGGCGATGGCTTCCCCTTCGCGGTCCGGGTCGCAGGCAAGATAGATCTCAGCGATGTCTTTTTTGAGCGCCTTCCTCAGCTCATTGATGATTTTCCTCTTGCCTTTGATCGTGATGTAGGTGGGTTCGAAATTGTTCTCGACGATAACGCCGAGTCTGGACTTGGGCAAATCCTTGATGTGTCCTTTGGAAGAAAGGACCAAGTAGTCGCGGCCCAGAAAGCCCTTGATTGTCTGAGCCTTGGTCGGAGATTCAACGATGACTGCTTTTTTCGCCACGGGGTGTATTATAGGCAAAACAGCCGGTCTGTCAAGGGTAACGGCAGCGCCTACTCCCGGCGAAAGGCTGTTGACACGGTCTCCATTATGACTAAATTGGTTACGATGCACGATGTGATCGTTGTCGGCGGCGGCCACGCCGGAGTTGAAGCGGCCTTGGCCGGGGCACGCTTGGGCGCCAAGGTGGCATTGGTTACGATGGAACGCGGGATGATCGGCCACATGCCCTGCAATCCTGCGGTGGGGGGATTGGCCAAAGGTCATCTAGTTTTGGAAGTCGACGGACTGGGAGGCCAGATCGGCCGACTGGCCGATGCAACCGCACTTCAGTACCGTATGCTCAACCGCGGGAAAGGTCCCGCGGTCTGGTCGCCGCGTACCCAGAATGACCGGAAGGCGTACCAGACCGAGGCTCAGCGCGTAATCAGCCAAACCGCCGATATCGAGATCGTCGAAGCCGAAGCGGACGAATTGCTCCTTGACCGCGGCGGGGTAAGCGGTATCCGCCTGACCGGCGGCAAGGAGCTCCACAGTCGAACCGTGATTCTGACGACCGGCACTTTTCTTCAAGGGCTGATCCACATCGGCCTTGAGTCGAAGGGCGGGGGCCGCTGGGATGAGAAGGAAGCGTCCGGTATCTCCGGCTCACTGCGACGCGCCGGCCTGGCCCTGGGCCGGCTCAAGACCGGCACGTCGCCGCGGATCTCGGGCCGGACGGTTGACTTTGCCCGCTTGAAAGTGCAGCCGGGTGATGAGTCGCCGTTCCCTTTTTCTTTCCGGACGGCGCGGACGACCGCGGAGCAGCTGCCCTGCCATGTCACCGCAACCAACGAGAAGACCCATGCCATCATCGCCGGGAATTTGGACCGCTCGCCTCTTTATGCCGGCCGGATAAAGGGAATCGGACCAAGGTACTGCCCGTCGATTGAAGACAAGATTCACCGTTTCAAGGACCGGCCGAGCCATCTTATCTTCCTCGAACCAGAAGGCCGTGCGACCGATGAATACTACATCAACGGCCTATCAACTTCCCTGCCGGTCGAGGTGCAGGAGGAGATGGTGCACTCGATTGAAGGCTTACAGGAAGCCGCCGTCTTGCGACCGGGCTACGCCGTTGAGTACGATTATGTCTTCCCGACCCAGCTTGACCACAGTCTGGAAACAAAAGCGGTCGGTGGTCTCTTCCTTGCCGGTCAGATCAACGGCACTTCGGGTTATGAGGAGGCTGCGGCGCAGGGATTCATCGCCGGCGTCAATGCGGTCATGAAAGTGCGGGGCGAGGAACCGCTGATTCTGAAGCGGTCCGAAGCCTATCTCGGCGTGCTGATTGATGATCTCGTGCTCAAAGGAACCGAGGAGCCTTACCGGATGTTCACCTCGCGGGCCGAGCATCGGCTGATCTTGAGAATCGACAACGTGCTGGAACGCTTGATGCCGTACGGCCGACGGCTCGGGCTGATTAGCGAGGTGGAGTTTGGCCAGCAGGAGGAAAAGTGGCAGGCGGTCGACGCGGAAATCGCCCGACTCGGACGCACAAGACTGGCGCCGGCCAAGATCAACCCGGTGCTGATCGAACTCGGCGAGACGCCGGTGACGGAATCGGTGCTGCTCGAAACGGTCCTGAAACGCCCCAGAGTTCGATACGAGGATGTCGAGAGAATGGAGGGCGGGAACGGCTTGCTGGGTGGTGAGTTGAGACCGAAGGTGGAGATCCGGATAAAGTATGAAGGCTATATCCGGCGTGAAGAGGATCTGGCCCGGCGCTTAATGGTGATGGAAGAAAAGAGAATTCCTCTGGGGTTCGATTTCACGCGGGTGACCGGTCTTTCTAATGAGGCGAAGACGAAGCTGGATCGGCTCCGGCCCCGCACCCTGGCCCAGGTGTCGCGGGTGTCGGGCATCACACCGTCGGACCTGGCCGTACTCTTCTACCACCTTGAAAAGGATCGGAATAATGCTTGACGATCTATTAGCGACGGTTCGGCAGCATATGGAAGTAGAAGATGCGTGGCATAAGGACATGCGTTTTCACATCATCGGCAGGATTTTTCAGCCGCAAGAACAGAATATCAAGTTACTTAAAGAAAAAATCGAACAGCAACGCCTGCTTGCATTGTTCGCCCACAAAACCGGTAGAGACCATGTCGAGATACTGCCTTTCTACCCGAGGCCGGAGCGACCGAACTGGTGGTTGAGCGGCGGGCTTTTTGTCGCAACGATCCTTTCAACGCTGTTTGTCGGCGCCTACCACCGGCTCGGCCGGATGCCGATTTCTCTTTTCGATTTTCTTGCCGGGGCGGCTTTCTCGTTTTCGATAATGGCGATTTTGACCAGCCATGAGCTCGGTCATTACTTTACGGCGCGCAAGTACGGCGTGCGGTCATCCCTCCCCTATTTTCTACCCATCCCGCATCCTCTGCTGGGGACCCTGGGGGCGATTATGAGAATCAAGTCGCTTCTGCCCAGCCGGCGGTCCTTGCTGGCGATTGGCATGGCCGGACCGATGTGCGGCTTTGTCGTTGCGGTGCCTCTCACCGTCGTCGGGCTGTTTCTGTCCCAGGTGCATCGGGTCGGCGCGGGAACTGCGGGTCTGCGCCTGGGCGAGCCGCTGCTATTCCATCTTCTGGGCAAGCTGGCTCATCCGGGGGTGCCGTCCGGATATGACATTTTTCTTCACCCTATGGCCTATGCCGGCTGGCTCGGCCTGCTGGTGACGGCAATGAACCTGATGCCGATCGGTCAACTGGACGGCGGTCATGTTGCCTTTGCGGTGCTGGGCCGGAGACGGTGGGCACTGATTCCGGTCATGGTTGTTGTGCTTATCCTGCTCGCCGGTAAGGGATTCTACCAGTGGGTCATCTGGCTCGTACTGGCTACGTTACTGAGCATGCGTGAACCGGTCATTCAGGACCGGATCACACGGCTATCCTGGAAGGAAATCGCGCTGGTCCTGATTCCCCTCGGCATTTTCATCCTGGCCTTTACGCCGGTACCCTTCAGCTTCTTTTGATCGTCTATTTCAGGTCGGGTTCGGCGCCGCGGCGGAGTCCAGGCCGCTTGCGGGCTTCATCGATGATCCGCCGCAGTTTTTTCTCGAATTCATCGTGAAACAGCAGCATCTTGGCCTTCTGCTGGGTGGTCAGTTGAGCGTACATTTCATGGCGCATGGTTTCCTGCTTGTTCTGGAAGTCACCCTGTAGTTTCTCGATTTCACTGATTTTGGCCTTGAGTTTGTCCTCCGACGCCTTCTCGCTGTCAACTAACTGCCTCAACTCAGCAAGCCGCGCCATCCTTTTCTCGACGAACTCTCTTTCGAGCTTCTGCTGATCTTTGAATTTCGGGATGAACCGGGCAATCTGCTCCTCGGTAAGGTCAAGTTCATCAATCAGGGTGACGATCCTGATGCGTTCAATCCACTTGCGCGGTTCGAGCGTCTCCTCGCCCCGGTTGGGACTTGGTCCGGGACCAGGATCCGACCGTCCGGGTTCGCGCGGCGGGGGAAGTTGTCCGAATACCATACTGCAAAGTACAACCAACATCAGCCAAGCCGACTTATTCATGTTTCCTCCTTTGATATTCGAAGAATAGCTCAACATGTCAATGCCGGAAATACATGAGGGGACTACTAATACAAACGCATCAAGTAACATGACAGTGTCATTGCGAGCGACCGATAGGGCGCGCGGCAATCTCTGTGCGTTGAGCACTCGCCGAGATTGCTTCGTCGCTTCGCTCCTCGCAATGACGACTTAGCAACTGCGTTCGTATTAGGTACCGTTGAATGAGCCAAAAGCCGCCTTGAGATTCTTGTAGAGCGCCGCGGTCTGGGTATCGGTCAATTCATCAAGTAAGTCGGAAAGGTCGCCCGCGGCATCGAGCTGGGTGCCGATCTCGGTCAACTGGTTCTCGGGTTTGCCGGCCAGTATTTCGGCAAGCACCCGAGTTTGAAAACTCTCCGAACTCGAGTAGACAAATTCGGAGGCCGAATACGGAATTACGATGTCAACGTTGTTGGCGTTGTTCCGAAACAGGATGATCAATGCCAGGGCCGCCGCCGCGGCCACCGGTACTGGTATAAAGTAGGGCAATCGGAAAAAGCGCGGCTTCCTGATGGCCCGGGTAATATTACGCTGGACCGTCGTCCAATCGGGCTCGGGCATCGCGTCTTGCTCGAGGACGGTATAGAGCCGCCCGAGGGCGGCAACCTGATTGCGGCAGGCCGGGCACCACGCCAGATGCTGCTCAACCTCGGCGCGCGCATCGGGCTTGAGCTCATTCTCGACGAAATCAATCAAGATCCCTTCGTCATAGCAATTCATTTCAATACCCCATTTGTGACAACAATTCCTTCATCCGGGAGACCGCGAAGTGATGGTGCGCCTTGGCCGCACCGGATGTGATTTGGAGCAGTCCGGCGATTTCGTCGAAAGACAGTTCCTGGTTGTGACGGAGCACAAATACCATCCGCTGCCGTTTTGGCAGTTGAACAATCGCCTCGTCGATCGATTTTCTAAGTTCAACCCGTTTCGTGAAATCCGGCGACGATCGGACCAGATCGGAATAGGGCAACGGACGCGTCTTGCGCTTAAACGAAAGGCAATGATTGACCGTAACCCGGTACAGCCAGGTCGAGAACTTGGCCCTGGTGTCATAGGTTCTGATCTTCTGATAGATTTTCACAAAAACCTCCTGAACCAGGTCCTGGGCATCGGCTGAGTTCCTCGTAAATCGATAACACAGGCTGTAGACGACGCCGCGGTATCGGCCGAAGAGGACGTTAAAGGCAGCCTCATCTCCATGTTTGAGTCTCTCGACCAGATTGTCTTCGCCATTGTTCTCCTGGGCCAAGGCTATTGCTCCAGCCACCATATTTTGACGCACCGCATGGGGAATTGGTTTAACGGGCAGGCATCACAGATGACTTCGAGAACCGCTTGATTTCTCGGGGGTTACGTAGGGTTCGATATGGACAGTACTCTTGGTGCCCAGTTCTTTGTCGATGGTTTCCTGAACTTGGGTTCCGATGTCATGGGCCCGGGTGACGTGGAGGTCGGGCTTCACTTCGATATGTATCGAGATGGCCTTGACCGACCCGTAATCGTGTACTTCGATTTCGTGGACGTCCTTAACCCCATCGATCCGGCGGGCAATCCGGACAATCCTCTTTTCGAAATCGGCACTGGCCTTGCGTCCCATCAAGCATTCTATTGCATTGCGGGCCAACTGAAAACCGGTGTAGATGATCAACAAAGACACGCTGATCCCGAGAAAGCCATCCAGACGGTAGATTTTCAACATTGCCCCCAGGAAGCTTAGGGCAACCATGAGGGCTGCGATCGCATCGCTGCGATGGTGCCAGGCGTCGGCGATCAGTGTGGTTGAACTGATCACGCGGCCGAGATGAATCGAAAAACGGGCCATCCATTCCTTGAACAGGGCGGCCGCGAGCATGATTAGAATCAGCCAGTAGGTGCCCAGGACGACGGGCGGGTGAATGGTTCGTTTCACCGAGCTGACGAGGAATTCAAAGCCGACCGCCAGCAGGAGGACGGCAATGACCAGGGTAGCGATGGTTTCACTGCGGCCGTGGCCGAAGGGGTGCTCGGGGTCCGGGGGGCGTTTCGCCACGGCGAAACCGACCAGAACGCAAATCGAAGTGACGACATCGGAGAGGGTGTGAAAAGAATCGGCAATCAACGCGATGCTGTTGGACGCCAGGCCCAGGATGAACTTGGCGACAAAGAGCAGGAGATTGCCGATGATGCTGACCCACGCCTCGAGGAAGCCGTACGAAGCGCGGACCCCCGGCTGGTCAATCTGGTCCGGGTTACGGATGAATGAGCGGACCAGAAAACCATCTATGCCTTTCATTTTGTCTGACGGTTTTTGCACTGTTGCCTCGTTCTGCAACAAAAGAGACCTCTCTTTTCGGAGAAGTCCCACAGTTTCTCTTCTGTTGCCGAAGCCCGACCCCGCAGTATGAAGCTCTAAATTCGAAACACTAAATCCTAAACACTGAATGATAAACAGGTAGGGTCTGCTCTTCTCATCCACATAATCATCTTTCGAGAATTTCTTCAAAGAGCCGCAAAGACGACCCAGTATATCCGAGAACCCGGCAACGTCAATAGCTTCCAAATAGATAATTCAGCGAGAGCGGTGCTTCCCCTGACCCCCACACCCAAGGGGGCGGTTACATGGGGCGGGCAGGACGAGCACACGTAAAACTGTCGTGGTTGAGTAGGGCGGGATTCGCAGATGGATACAGTCTAATACTGCTACTTGTTCATCTCCTCAATTGCCGCCAGGAGTTTCTGAGACTCGTCCTTGCCGAACCAATCGAGCTTGAGCACCCGTTCCGGCAGGCCGAGCTGGCCCAACAGCGCCCGCAAGTTCTGGCACCGGTTGCGCGCCTTGAAGTTGCCCTGGATGTAGTGGCATGCATCCGGATAGCAGCCGCCGATCAGTACGCCTTTTGCGCCGCGCGATATGGCTTCCAGCACCATCTGACTTTCCACCCGGCCGGTACACGGCACGCGGATGATCGACACGTTTCTGGGCATGACCTTCCGGTCGTAACCGGCTTTGTCGGCCGCATTGTAGGCGCTCCACTTGCAGAGCAGGGCGACGATCGAATCGGGCTTGGCCACGCTGCGAATTTGGGTCAAAAGCTCATGATCGGTGAAAGATGCGAGCTGGCTTGCCCCGGCCATGCAGGTGGCGCTGCATATCCCGCAGCCCATGCAAGTTGCCTCGTTGATTTTCACCTTCTCGTCTTCCTCGTAGATGGCGCCGTAGGGGCAAGTCCCGACGCACATGCGGCAGTGATTGGCCGCGCAGATGTCGCTGTTGATCTGAGCGGTGACGCCGTTTAGCGCGGCGGCATTACGGCTTAGGAAACTGATGAGCGAAGCCGCGCCGTTGCGGGCGTCGATGGTGGCCTCGGCCACCGACACGGGGAATGCGGCGCTGCCTGCAAAAAAGATGCCGCGCGGGTTGGAGTCGACCGCCAGGCCGGATTCAATGTAGGCGCCGGGGAACTGCTCCGGTTCGGACTTGACACCAAGGGTCTTGAGCAAGCTTTCATCCGGGACAAATCCGGTTGAGAGCACGACACAATCGGCATCGATCGCCATCATTTCATCGGCCATGCTGTCTTCGACCATGACGACCGGGCGCCCCTTGTCAAACCGCACCTCGGAAGGTTTCCCTTTGATGAACGTGACCCCGGAAACGTCGCGCAGCGTCGTATAGAATTTCTCGCGTGTCCCGTAAGCCCGCATGTCAATGTAGGTGACGTAGACCTGCGTGTCCGGATACAGGTCTTTGACCAGCTTGGCTTCCTTTAATGCGATAAGACAGCAGACCCGGGAGCAGTGGGGCAGGTACTTGTGGTCGCGTGACCCGGCGCAGGCGATAATGACCACTTTCTTCGGTCGCATCATGCCGCCGACGATTCTTCTCTCAAACTCAATGGTGTTCATGACCCCGGGCAGCCGGCCGTACCCATATTCCTTGATCCGAGCAGCATCGAAGAACTTCAGTCCCGAGGTGTTTAACACCGCACCCACGCCTAGCTCAAGGGTGGCCTGGCTTTCAAGATTGATACGGTCGCAGACCTTGACGCAGGCGCCGCACCGGTTGCAGGCCGCCCAGTCAATCTGATACGAATCCGGATAGGTCGGCTGGTAGTAAATAGCTTTGCGATCGAGTCCGTGGTCGCTGACCGTAATCGGGCAGACTTGTTCGCACTTCTTGCACAGGTTGCAACCCTCGATCGGCCGGTGATAGGTCACGGTCGCCCGATACTCACCGGGTTGACCGTTTAGCCGGACGAGTTGGGCCGAGTTGTAGATCTTGATCCGCCGGTTGTTGACAACCTGGTTGATCAGCGGGTACAGGGTATGGGAATTGGGCGTGCCCTCCGGATACAGACGGTCGAGCTTACCTACGATACCGCCGACGAAACTTTCCCGCTCGATCAGATGAACATCGATCCCGGCCAAACCCAAAAGCCGGGCTGATTCCAGGCCGCTGACCCCGGCCCCGATCACGAGCGCGGTCCGGCTCTTGATGGGCAAGGATGTGCGCTTGCCGATGGCGGTGGCGGAAAGCCGGTCAACGCCGGCCTTGATCGACTCAACCAGCTTGTCGGCCGGCCAGCCGTAAAAGAGGCCTTGCTCGCGGATGTTGACGAGCTCGATATTGGGGTCGGAAAAGAACCTCTCGGTAATGCGCGGCGTGCAGGCCGCGACCACGATCTTGGCCGGGGCGGCCTTTTTGACGAGCTCGCGGCCGGCCTCGGAACACAGGTCGGGATGGATCGTAACCGGCGCATCGGCGCCGAAATCCAGGCGCTCGGGCAGCTTGATGTCACCATGACACGTGCAGACGAAAACTTTAGGCATCCTAGGCTCCTATCTCTTGCAGGATTTTGTCCGGCTTCACGGTATTGAACTGGAATCCGAGTTCCCGTCGATCGAAACCGAAAGCCAGTCCGAGCACCTGGGGGAAATAGAGAATCGGCAGTTCGTAGGTGGTATTGAACGCCTGTTCAATCTTGCGCTGATTGGCCTCGTACATGATGTCGCAGAATGGGCAGATGACGACCAGGGCATCGGCATCGGCGCTACGGAGCGAATCGAGCTTGCGCTTGGCGATGCCCAGCCCGGTCATTTCTTCGATGCCCATGGTGGCCCCGCCGCAGCACTTTGTCTCTTCAAAATAGTCGACGACCGATGCGCCGGTTGCCTCGAGCATGGCCCGGACCGTGTGCGGAATTTCCGGGTCGTCAAAGGCTTCAAATATCCCGGACGGTTTGAGGTAGTGGCAGCCGGAGTGGACCGCGAGTTTAAGCGACACCAGCGGCCGTTTTACGAGACTTCGTATCCGGTCAAGCCCGACCTGTTCGTAAAGGATGCGGGCGAAATGACGTACGATCACCTCGCCGTCTATGTGGCGGTCGATCGCCGCCAGTTCCCGGTTGGTCTTGAGCCGGGCCGCCGGATTGGTGTTGAGCGCTTTGGCGATTTCGGTGAGGGTTGAGGTGCAGGAAGAGCAGAGCGTGCAGATCGGCAGTTTCTGCCGGGATGCCAGGGCCAGATTGCGCGCCCCGACCAGGAAGGCGGTGTGGGTATTAAAGGCCTTGATCGGGAAGCCGCAGCAGGCGAAGTCTGCGATGTCGGCAAACTCGATGCCCGTCACCCCGGCGACCTTACGCGCCGCCAGTTCGTAATGGGTGCCCCGTACTGGAACCGTGCAGCCGAGAAAGAGGGCGTATTTCATTTCGCCTCCACCGGTTTGACCAGCGACTCGATGCCGCCCTGCCGGTACAGCACCTTGATTTCTTCAATTTTGGTCGCAAGCGGCGGCAGGCCGAGCCGCTGCCGTTTACGATTGTCGAATTCTTCGATTTCGTAGAGCCGCCCGGAATTATAGATAAGTTCCGCCTGTTTCTTTTGGGACGGGTGCGCAAACCCGGCCTTGACCGCGATATTCTTGAGCGCATTCATCAATTCAGTTATGCGGACGTCCTGGGGGCACCGTTCCTGACACGAATAGCAGGTGGAACACAACCAGACCGGACCATTCTTGATGACGCGGTCTTTCATACCCACGAGGACCAGGTGGATGATCTTTCTGGGATTAAACGCGGGGTTGACATCGCGCACCGGGCACGCGGCGGTACAGAGCCCGCACTGGAAACAGTACTTGACTCGTTCGGCGCCTTCTTCCTGGACTACTTCATCCTTAAATTCGGGGCATAACGCGCTTATTTCCGTTGCCATCAGAACTCCTTTGCCTTTCCGTCAGGACGGACCATATTGAGAGAAGTAGAGATTATATTCACCGATCATATTATGGCAAGCGTTTTCTGCCGTTCACGGCCGGGGAACCGGCCATTGACAGCGACCGGGAAACGGGTATAATTGCAGCGACGTTGTTCCTTCTTGTCACCATGGACGACAAAATCCTGAGTCAAATTGCCAAGACCGAGAGAATACCGGCCGTCGTGCTCCGGGAGAATGTGCGGAACGGCACGGTAATCGTCTGCCGAAGCCGCCGCCGGCACTCGATAAGACCACTGGCGATCGGCAAGGGCCTGAGAACCAAGGTCAATGCCAACATCGGGACTTCGCCCGACATCCACGACTTGCGGACCGAACTTAAGAAACTCCACGCTGCGGTTGAGGCGGGTGCCGATGCGGTTATGGACCTTTCCACCGGCGGCGATATCGACAAAATCCGGCGGGCGATAATCGACGAGTCCTCGGTTGCGATCGGTACGGTTCCTATCTACCAGGTTGCGATCGATGCGAGGAAACGCAAGAGATCCTTTGTCGAGATGAGCGTGGACAGTATCTTCGAGACTATCGAAAAGCATCTTGACGACGGTGTCGATTTCATAACGGTCCACTGCGGTATTAGCCGGGACAGCATCAGGGGGCTTGAGAAGCAGCCGCGTCTTTGCGGCGTCGTAAGCCGGGGCGGGTCGATGATGATCGAGTGGATGGTGAAGAACCGGAAGGAGAACCCGCTCTACGAATACTACCCACGGCTTCTGAAACTGGCCAAATCCTACAACGCGGCCTTGAGTCTTGGCGACGGCCTTCGGCCGGGCTCGATCCATGATGCCACGGATGCGGCCCAGATCGGTGAGCTGATGGTGATCGGCGAACTGATTCGTGGGGCGCGCCGGGCCGGAGTCTGGGCGATGGTTGAAGGCCCGGGGCACGTGCCGATCGATCAGATCGAGGCCAATGTCCGGCTCGAGAAGTCGATCTGCGACGGGGCACCGTTTTACGTGCTGGGGCCTCTGGTGACCGATGTCGGCGCCGGCCACGACCACGTTGTCGCCGCGATTGGCGGGGCGATGGCCGCCTACTATGGTGCCGATTTTCTCTGCTACGTGACCGCGTCCGAACACCTGGGACTGCCCACGGTGGAGGAGGTCCGCGAAGGCGTCGTGATTCTCAGAATTGCCGCGCATGCCGCGGACATCGGCAAGAAGGTGGTTGGAGCTGCGGATTGGGATTATGAAATGTCGAAGGCGCGCTTCGGACTGAACTGGAGAAAAATGCTGAAGTTGAGTTTGGATGAGAAGAAAGCGAAGCGCATCTTTTCGCGCCGGAAATCCAGTTCGTCGTTCGCCTGCACGATGTGCGGGGAATTCTGCGCGATGGAGCGAAGCAAAAAGGTGTTTTGGGGGAAAAAGAAATATTAGTCTTGATGATTGATATTCGCCCGAGCACGGTCGGGTGGGCTACTTCGAGATCTGCACCAAGATGGGAAGGTGCATTCCCCGGCGTCACCTGGCGCGCACGCCGTGAGCGGCGAGCAGGTGACTTAAGTGGTACCCGCGGCTCAGATCAATCCACCGGCGACCAATGTTTCTTTTTCTAAGTTAGATGTGACAAGGAGGATCCCGTGGCTCAGATGAACTTGGCTTCGTCTAAGATCATTCTTCCTGGTTGGCAGTGGGTGACTTGAGTGGCGCCCGGGGCTCAGATCAATCCACCGGCGGCCGAAATCTCGTTTACTCAAGTTGGATGTGACGGCAGTTGCTGCCGGCAGGCTCACATGACCCGGGTGGTTCTCGCGGCTCAAACCAATGGGTTTGACCGGAAAGGGGGAATGAAAGGATGCCAATGGAAATCGATCAAGTCGACCTGAAGATAGTCAGAAGGATCGAGAATCACGGCCTGCACAATCCCACGGTACTGGCCCGGCGTCTTGACATGCCGGCCGGGCTGGTCGAGGAACGCCTCAAGATCCTCCGGTCGGCCCGGATCATCAAGGGATACGGGGTATCGCTTTTCTATCCCCCGCTACTCGGCGGCGAATGGTTCTGGGCTTTGGCCCAGATGGAAACCAAAAAGCCCCTCGACTATCTGATGCACCAGTTTCCCAGGGTGACCAAGTATGTGAGCGACGTCGCGCAGCATCGGTGCCTGCCGATTGGTTACTGCCCGAATGTGACGATGCTGTTCTACACTCAGGATTTGAAGCGGTCGATGATGAATCTCAAGCGCACCAGGGGTATTGACTATGTTGAAGTCTACCGGATAAGCAAGTATTCTTTTCCGGTGAAGCGCGAGCTGTCGAAGATCGAACAGGCGATACTGAACGATCTTGCCCGCAGCCCCGAAATGAGTACGGCCGAACTGGCCGAAAGTACCAAGCTATCGGAACGGGAAGTATCGGCCAAATTGGACAACTTACTCTGGGATGAAGAGAACAAAGGTGGTATCGCGTTGGTCCTCCCCAATCTTGACTGGACCAAGGTGACCAATTTCACCCACATTCATGTCGGTCTGGAAACGGCCTTGCCCGAGACGAAGCTGGTCAAGCTGCTCAAGACGCGCGGCATTGACACCGTGCCCTACGCGCCATGGTTCAAGAAGAAGTACTTTCAGGTTGAAAGTGACATCTGGAATCTGGGACAACTCACCGGTCTTTTCAACTCCCTTGCCAAGATCAAGAAGATCTCGGTCATGGGTCTGGTGATGGCGCGAGCGGTTAAGATTCTGGACGGGGCGAAGAAAGAGGTTCTGGGCGGCTAAGGGACCGACCCACCGTTGGGCCGTATTCGGATCATTCGGCAAGTCCTTACTCGAAATTGTGTCTGAGTTCGTCCGCGGTCGGCAGGCGGTCGTGTACTAAATAGAACACCTCGCTCTGGTCCGCCGCATGATAATTGTACCGCTGGAGGTTGTCCGGTTGATAATAAATAACTTTCTTTTCTCTTAAAACGACGCCGAGAGCAGCGATCACTATGAGATACGTGATGATGAGTAGCACTTCAATCGGTACGAGAAGGAAGCGGAAGGAGAACTTGAGTCCGCCGGGTTCCTTGAGGGACGGCTTGATATAGTAGGTTTCGAGCTGACCGCTCGAAAAGAGATGGTATAGGGCGGAATAGGTTCGGAATCGTCCCAGGCCGCCGTCCTCGATGATGTCGTGCACGGTCCTCTTGCTGTCGGTCAATCCCATCACGCGTTTTTCTTCAGCGGTGAAATCAATCGTGATGTCGGGCTTCGCCTTGGTTTGGAAAACCAGATCTTCCGAGGAGATCACCTTGACAATCCTCGGCCACTCATCGATCCGGCGCATACCTTCAAGGATAACCGATTCCGTGTTGAGCCTTAGCTTGATAAGACTCTTGGCATACATGACTTTGGTTTCCTCGAACTTGAAGTCGCCGTCCTGCCAGGCGAAGACCTCATCGAGGACTTCTTGGATCTTGAACTTAATCACCAGCTCGAACTCTTCGCGCTTCAGATAGTTGTTTTCAAGCAGGATGTTGATAATGGGCAGGCGGGTTGTTTCCTGGACCTTGCTGATCGCCGCGTAGTTCTCCTTGCTGATCATCCCGGACTTGACCAGGTAGTTTTCAAGCTTTTCCTGCCGGCCGCCCTTCTCGTAGAAGGCGCCGCTGATCATGCCTTCGCCGAAACCGATGCAAACGACCTCGGCTTTGCTCTTGATGCGCAGGATGCCGCTCATCCGTTCGTTGCTCACGAGCTGGAGAACGGCGATCAGATTGAGGCTTTTTAGATTGCCTTCAAGCGACATCGCGGCTCCTCACCGAAAGGAAGGCAATGATGTAACAGATGGCAATGAGGGGGATGGCAGCGAGGCGCATCAGGCCGTCGAGCGACACGGGGACCCAGAAAGGGGGCTTGATGATTACCGACCGGAATGCGAACAGCAGATAGCAGGCCAGCGGTCCGATGGCGAGGAGGCTGCCGGCGAGAACGCGCCCCTGGTAGTAATGGCCCATACCCGGCAGCAGGGCCGTCAGGAGGAGCATTTTGAACTTCTCCCAGCGCCGCAGTCGGCGCCCGAACACGTCAACGATCGACTGCTCATATTTTTCATTACGGGTCTTGGAGAGCTTGGCCCAACAGTCGTTGCAGTATATATCCTCCCCGACCAGCTGTTGGCATTTACCGCAGATCGCGCGCCCGCAGAGCGAACAGGCGGTCGGTTCGTCGAAAGGCTTGATGATGAACGAAAGCAAGAAGAGCAGCAGGGCGGGCAGGACGAATTTGAGCTTGAAGAGCAGAACCAGGCGGGGCTTTTCGGCAAAGAGGCTGTTCCAGAAGAATGATTCGCCGGGCGGGATGTCATAGTAGCCTTCAACCGGCGGCTTGAAATCGAGGCGTTTGGCGGTTTCGATCTCCTGTGATGCTTCATAGAACTTCAGTTCCTTAAGATAGCACCATCCAAGGTTGAAGTGGGCTTCACCGCGTCCGCCGTCAAGAGCGATCGCCTTGCGGTAAAGCGATTCGCCCTGGGCGAACGCCTTCATCATGCTGTAGAGATTTGCCAGATTGTTTAGGATCGCATAGTTGTTGGTCTGGGTTTGGGCAAGGTTTTCGTAAAGAGCGCGTGAGCCTTCGAATAGTTTTTGCTTCTTCAAAGAATAGGCGAGGATGAAGAGCTCCTCCGCTTCGGTGAACCGGAGTTTCGGTTCGGCATACGTGATCTTCAGATACGAATAGAGTTCATAAGTCTTGGCCCGTCGCTGGAGAAAGCCGGCCAGTTTCGTTATGGGATACGAGATAGGCACGGAGATTAAGATCAGAAGAAATACCAGACGCAGCCAGCGGCGCGAACGCTCTCTGAGGACGAAGAGCAGGGCCAATCCGTAGCAGTAGAAGAGGATGTAAATGTTGAAAAACAGAACGAGGGGCGAAAGAACGATGATCGCGCCGATCAGCTCCTTCAGGCTGTGACTAGCGAAACCAAACCGGTGGGCAAGGAGCGGGAAATACTTGAAGAGCTGGATGAAAACGAACATGAAGCACAACGCGACGAGCGACGAATAGAACAAAAGCAGAAGATTGGTTGAAACCAGGACCTGAACCTGAAAGTCCTTGGCGAGATCGGGCAGCGCGGCGAGCGTTTTCTTAATCATTATTCGGTCGCCCCGCTCAAGCCCAAGCGCCAACAGCGAGAGATACCCGTCGAAGGCGTAGGGGTCAAGAATGCCGGCCTGGATGTATCGTTTCAGCTTCAAGTCGCTGTCTTGTGACTTCAATCCCTCCCAGCGCAGGGCGGCGGCGATCTCGGGCTGGCGCGGCAGAGGCCGGGTCGATACCAGCAAGGATTCGATCTGGGGGCTGGGGAAATGGCTTCGAATGAACCATATCTTCACCGGATCGTTCTCAAGCAGGGTAAGGTCGGTAGTGTCCCGGGCGAATGCGACGAGCAGCTGGTCGGCTTTTTTCGTATCGACAAAATGCTGGTAATCTTGGAAGAAGGTCAACGGGACCAGAAGGATGAAGGCTAGCATGAAAGCAGTCTCCTGAGAACGGCAAGCGAGCGGATAACATTGCGCCGGGGCCGGGTTTCGATGGTCAGATAGGGATTGGCACCGTCCAGCGCCCGCAGGAAACGTCTGAAATCAACCGTGCCCGCGCCGATCGGAAGATGAAGATCAGTGCGGCGGTCGTTGTCGTGCAGGTGGCAGTTCTTCACTAAGGAGCGGCGTTTTCCGAAGAAGGCAAGCTCCGCCTGCCGCGCCTGAGGGTTTAAGCAGTTGGTATGGCCGAAGTCCCACGTTAAGTTCAGGCCTTGGCCGAGCAAACCATCGACGATCTCTTGGACCAACGGATGGCGGTAGCCCGCGGTGTTCTCGACGCAGAGATCGATTTTGCCCCGGGCGAAACGGACGGCGCGATCGAGGGCCTTGCGGACCCATTGCTGGCACGGAGCAGTGTAGAACTGATGCATGTAGTGTCTGACGCCGTTGATCGCGAAAGGCACGTCGTTGACGATGTGGAAGGTCAGGCAGCGGGCTCCGATCCGGACCGCGAGACGAATCTGGTGCTCAAGATAATCGACCGCCGCCTGGCGGACCGGTGCCGAGGGGGTGAAGAGATTGAAACCCTCGGCGGCATGGACCAGGACATCGAACGGTCTCTTCTTTCCGGCCGTCTCAAGCTCGCGGTAGAAGCCGATGTTATTAAGATGGAGTTCGACAAAGTCGAAACCATGCCGGCGGGCAAAGCCGATCGCCTGCGCCACGGATACGAAATCGAACAAGGCTTGATAGCCGACCGGTCTATTGATTGCCGCCGCCATTCTCGATTTTCTTGAGTTTCTCTTTCGTGTTGATGAGATTGATCTCGACGTTTTCATAATCGGGCGCGATGACGTAGACTTTCTCCCACTCCGCGATCGCTTCTTTCAGATTGCCTTCGGTATAGTACTTGATGCCGAGCTGATAGTGCGTTTCGCAGAACCTCTTCTGCTTCAAGGTCAGCTTGGTATATTTCTTCCCGCTTGGTTTTTCCACGACGCGGTCTATGTAGATTGGTTTTTCAACGACGACTTCCTTGATTTTTTCGACGATCCGTTCTTTGACCACGATTTTTTCGACGGTCCGTTCTTTGAAAACCAGAGAGATATAAAACTTGATCGCGTCCTGGGGCCGGTCGATGTAGGTCACACCAATGCCGAAATTGTAGATGTTGAAATTCAAGCCGCCGGCCAAGTGCCTGTTGTCAAGACCGAGGCCGATCTCGGCGGCAAGATCTTTGCGCTCGGCCCGCGCACTCACTCCGGCGTAGGGGAGAAAGTGCCCGGTCTGCAGGGAGTCCTCGAGTTCGACGGCTGCTTTCAGAAAGCGATAGTGATACGACGCGCCGGCGCGGACTGCCCGGTGATCACCGCTGAGCAGGTCATAACCGACCAGACCGAAAATGATACGGGCGTCGGGGAGGAGAAGCAGCCGGCCGGCAAAGGGGGAAGAGAGCAGGGCAAGGTCAGTTGAAAACTTACTCTGGCCGTGTTCGTCCTTGAGGCCCAGGTTGCACGCCCCGGCAAGGGATAGGGGAAGCCGTCGAGCCAACGAGAACCAATTCTTGCTGGCGTAGGGGGTCCGAGAACCGGAAAACCCGATGCTGTTGCGGCCCAACCGGGCGGTAAAGCTATAGAAGTTGACCTGCCCGATTTCGTTCGGGCCGACGAGTATTTCATAGGCGGAGAGGCTGGTCAATCCGGCCGGGTTGTAGTAGGCCGTATGGTTGTTCAGCGGTCGGGAGACCAGGTCGAAATAGTTGAAGAGCAGGATGATTGCAATCATCTCATCTTGAAGACGAACGTGATGCGGCCGTCGGCAACGCCTTCACTTTCGGGCACGGGTTCAAAAACAAACTGCCGGAGCGCTTCGATCGCCAATGGCTCCAGGACCGGATCCCCCTTACGCTCAATGGCGATACGAGTAATCAGGCCCGAGGGCAGGATTCCGAACGAAAGGGTCACCACCGCTTCTTTCTGGTAGTTGGTGGGATATTCGGGCAGAACCTGGCTGATGAGCCGGCGGTTGGCGGCCCGGCCTTCGATGAAGAAGGGTTGGGCAATGCCGATCGTGTCGTCGCCGAAGGGCAGGTTGACATCGCCGGTGACGGTCAGTGCCTTGTCGTCGGTTGTCCCGGTTGGACCGGACTTAAGACGGGATGTAACCAGGCTTGCTGTTTCCGCTACGAGCGGTTCTGGTTTGGCGATGGTGACCGGTTCACCGATGCGCTCGGTCGGCGGGGGCGGGCCTTTCAGCAGGGCCGGACTGATCGACGACAGCACTTGGTTGGCGGGGACAAGCCGGCTCGGTGGCAAGGCACCCAGGTTGCCTACCGAGAGCGAGATGAACTCGCGGGACGGTGTGTTGATTTCGACATAGATCGAATATAGGAGAGCCAGGATCAGGCCATGGAACAGAAACGAAGCCGCGATACTCTTTCGTGCCGACATCATTCGCTCGTCGGCTGGGTGGCGATGAAGAACTTCTCGCCGCCCGCCGCCTTGGCTATGTCCAGCACACTAACCGCCTGGCTCAATGGGACCTCTTCATCGGCGACGATGACAATGAGCGAATTCGGCAACTGAAGAATCAGCTGGTAGAGCCGTGTCGAAAGATCATCCCAGGCTATCGGCTGGTAGTTAAGGTAGACGTTGCCTTCTTTGGTCAGGGTGAGGACGATGTTTTTCTCGGCATCGGTTTCAACCGCCTGGGCTTTCGGCAGTTTGACCTTGATGCCCGGCTGGAGGAGGAACGAGGAGGCAAGGAGGAAGAAGATCAATAGGAGCAAGACAATATCGGTCAGGGAAACGAAGTTGAAACTGGCCAAGGGTTTCAGGTTGGTCTCGATCTTCATCGCTAGCGTCGGGGCGGCAACTGGCCGATGAACTCGACGAGCTCGAACGAGATCCCGGAAAGCTCGTGCGCGATCTGCTGCACCTTGGTTGTGAAATGATTGTAGAAGACCATCGCGATAATGCCGACGATGAGACCGGCCACCGTGGTGATGAGTGCTTCCCAGATTCCTCCCGCCAGGACCGACGCATTGACATTACCGCCGAGCTTCTGGATCGTCATGAAGGCATTGACCATCCCGGTGACGGTGCCGAGGAAGCCGAAGAGCGGAGCCAGTCCGGCGACCGTGGCCAGCGTCGGGATATATTTTTCGAGTTTGAAGACCTCATCGCGCCCGGCGTTTTCCAGCGCCTCGATGATTTCTCCCCGCGGGGCCTTGGCGCGTTTGAGACCTTCGGTCAGGAGCCGGGCACTCAAGTCCCTGGATTGCTCGCACACGCTGATCGCCTGTTCGACCGTCCCGGAGCCAAGGGTGTTCTTGACCTGCAAAATCAAGAGCTGGGAGCCTTTCTGGGTGCGGCGCAGGACGATCCATCTTTCGATGATGATCGTGACGGCGACGATCGAACAGATGAAAATGGGGATCATCATGACGCCGCCCTTGATGGTCATGTCGAGCAAGTTCAAGGTTGCCTCCTTTGCTGGTTCCAGTCGCCGCCAACGAGATTATCGAAGATTCTAAGGCCCAGGCGGGTTAATTACGCCACCTGACGTCCAGAAGTCATTATATTTGAAAGCGCTCCGCATGTCAACTGTTTCTGGGGAGAGCTCTGAAAAAGTATTCATCGCTCTCTAGATTACAGTGATATTGCCATGATGGCAGTGATGTTAAGGAGTTACCGGCATTGTGATCCTTGGTAAATCACCGTAATCTCATGGGAGGGTCTGGGGAAGTATCAGCTTGTTTTCAAGAAACAAACAGGGGTGGCGCATGCCACCCCTGTTTGTTTCACAGAAGTCAGTTTTTGCTTACTTAATAAACCCTGACGAACTTTGCTTTAGTTCCCGCCTTTCTGTTTGAGGCAGTAACTGTTGCAGTGTCGGGAACTGTCCCGGCGAACAGGGTCGTTTTCGCATATCCTAAGTTGTCAGTTTGCACTTGTCTGGGGTTCAGTGAACAGGCGGCATCGACTGCGAAATCAACCTGTTGTCCAGCAATACCGATTCCAATACTGTCGATACGAGCAATGATCCCTATGGAGCCGCCACGGGGGACGCTATCGGCTTCAGCATATAAAGATAGATTGTAGATAACTGCCCGATATACGCCGATAAAACAGGAGGCCGTATCTGTTTCCTCCTCTTTGAATTGACTACGGGCGGTGAGGATGAGACGCACCGAACCGCTGCTTTGGTTGTTCGCAATCATATGAGTAATGAGCTGTTGCACGGGGATGCTTATACCCCATATCCATGCTGAGTCTGCTGTTGCAGTATCTCGTTTGCCTGGTATTGGCAGATAGACATGAAAAGGCTGTGAAATGGCCCCAACCTGAGCGTTGGTCTGATCATAGTATTCCCACTGGACAGCATCGAGATATGAATCAACTGAGTTCTTCGGTTTAACACAGACTTTGACTGAATCGATCGAGAGTGTGGCGTCAGAAACATAGTAAGCAAGGGGGCTGACCCATGATATGTATATGTCGGGCGAAACAGCTACCGCTTCACAACCGATAATAAGAAGAATAGCCAACCCTACTGTGCCTAACCCGAACAGAACCTTCTTCATCATAACCTCCTAACTTTTAATCTTAATAGTAGTCAAATATGGACAAGTTGCCATATTGTTTGAAAACATCATACAAGATTATCTAGATTACGATTTTTGTCAAGGGAAAATTAGTTATTTTTTGCAGATCCGACAACACCATGAATTACCGCTAATTCTCGTTGGGTAAGACAACGATCCGCTTCTTGCCGCCGGTGGTGTACTGAAACTTAACGATGCCGTCTTTCAACGCGTAGAGCGTATTGTCCTTGCCGATCCCCACATTCAGTCCGGGGAATATCTTGGTCCCGCACTGCCGTACCAGGATATTGCCGGTGCGCACCAGCTGGCCGGAGAATCTCTTGATGCCGAGATGCTGGCCCGGGCTGTCGCGCCCATTACGCGAAGCACCAACTCCTTTCTTATGTGCCATTGCGACTCCTTATTTGTCCCATTGGTTACCCTTGTTTGATATCGGTTATCTCGACTTCGGTGTAGTTCTGGCGATGCCCTTTCTTACGCCGGTATTTCTCGCGCCGGATGAATTTGTAGATGACCACCTTGTCGAGTTTGCCGGTTTTCGTAATCCTGCCTTCGACCTTGACGTCGCTCAAGATAGGCCGGCCGATCGCGACTTTGCCTTCGTTGCTGCACATCAGGACATCGGTCATCGTTATCTCGTCGCCGGATTTCCCCAGCAAAGCCGGCACGACGATCCGGCTGCCCTTCTCAACCGTATACTGAAAACCGTTCGTTCTGATGACTGCGTACATTATTCACCACCTTGGCCTTCCGGGAAACTAGGTCCCGGCGCCGGTTCCGGCAACTGCTCGGCCGGCTGTTCCCTCATCCCTTTCTCGACCGCGCTTAGGTGCCGCGGGCCTTTGGAGAAGAGGACCAGGATCAGTGAAAAAACGAAAAAAGTTATCGCCAATCCGCTGGTCAGCTTGACGAAAAACGGGGTTGCCCCTTTACCGCCGAAGAGCGAACCCGAACCGCCGCCGCCGAAGACGCTCGACATGCCGCCGCCCCGGGATTGCTGAAGCAGCACGACGATGATGAGCAGGACACAGACGAGAATATGAAAGAAAAGAATCACTGCGTACATCTTATGCTCCTTGTTCCTTGTATTTGACGATTCTGAGAAAATCTTCCGCCTTGAGGCTGGCACCGCCGACGAGTGCCCCGTTGATATCCTTCTGCGCCATCAGTTCATCGATATTATCGGGTTTGACACTGCCGCCGTACAGAATCGTGATCGACTCCGGCGCAACGGCAAACGCATCACTGGTCCGCTCGCGGATGAACTTGTGGACGCTCACCGCCTGCTCCGGAGTTGCGGTCCGGCCCGTGCCGATCGCCCAGACCGGCTCGTATGCGATGAGCAAAGCATCGGCTTGCCACCCCAGCCCGTTCAACCCTTCGGCCAGCTGAAGTTTGATGACGTCGAAAGTCTTGTTCGATTCCCGCTCGGACAGGGTCTCGCCAACGCAGAAGATCGGAACCAGCCCAAGCTCTAAGGCAAGTTTCAGCTTGCGATTGACAAGCGCGTTGTCTTCGTGAAACAGCGCTCGGCGCTCGGAATGGCCGATTATTACGTAGCGGCAGCCGAGCTCCTTGAGAAACAATCCGGAGACTTCGCCCGTGAACGCGCCTGATTTGTCCGCCGCCATGTTCTGGGCGCCGAGCCCGACGTTGCTGCCGACAAGGGTTGAATTAACTTCAGGCAGCGACGTGAAAGGCGGGCAGATAATGACGGTCCGGTCTTTGACGTCGCGGCTTGCGGCCAAAATCTGACGGGCCAGCTGGCGCGACTCAGCCGGCGTCTTGTGCATCTTCCAGTTCCCTGCGATTACCGGTTGCATTGGTTCACGCGTCCTTCAGGGCCCCGACCCCGGGCAGGGGCTTGCCCTCTAGAAACTCAAGCGAGGCGCCGCCGCCGGTCGAGGCGTGGCTGACCCGGTGGAGTAATCCGAATTTCGCCAGCGCTGACACGGTGTCGCCGCCGCCGACGACCGATACCGCGCCGCGCAACGTGGCGTTGGCGACGGCCTGGGCCGTTTCCTTGGTGCCGTTGGCGAATTCGTCGATCTCAAAAATACCCATCGGGCCGTTCCAGACAATCGTACCGGCTTTGGCGACGATCTCCTTGATTGCTTTTACCGACTCAGGGCCGATATCGACCCCGGCCATGTCTCCGGGAATATGATCGGCGGGAGTGCTCTTCGTGCCGGAGCTTTTTTTCGGGTCCGGCACAACCAGGCAGTCGTTGGGCAGATAGATCTTAGATTCGCCGAGCAGGCCTTTGGCCATTTCGATCCGGTCGGCTTCGAGCAGAGACTTGCCGATTTCAAGCCCTTGCGCTTTGTAGAAGGTGAAGGCCATGCCGCCGCCGATGACCAGCCGGTCGACCTTGGTCAAAAGATTGTTGATGACGTCGATCTTGCCCGAGATCTTGGCGCCGCCGATGATGGCGACAAAAGGACGTTTGGGATTCTCCAGGGCGGAGCTTAGGTACTTGATCTCTTTTTCCATCAAGAAACCGCACGCCGCTTGGGGGAAGTGCTTGGCCATCGCCTCGATCGAGGCATGGGCGCGGTGGGAAGCACCGAAGGCATCGTTGACATAGAGCTCGGCAAGCGAAGCCAACTCCGCCGCAAACTTCTGGTCATTTTTCTCTTCTTCAGGGTGGAACCTGAGGTTCTCAAGGAGCAGGACATCGCCGGGCTTCATCGAGAAGACCATGGTCTTGACCGTGGGCCCCACGCAGTCCGGTGCGAACTGGACCGGACGGTGGATCAGCTCGGCAAGCCGTGCGGCAACCGGCTTGAGGCTCTGTTTGGGGTCAACGCCCTTGGGCCGGCCCAGATGCGACGCCACGATCGGTATGCCGCCTTTGTCGAGGACGAATTGGATGGTGGCCAACGAGGCCCGGATTCTGGTATCGTCGGTAATCTTCTGGTTCTCATCAAGCGGGACGTTGAAGTCGACCCGGACAAAGACCCGCCGGTCCTTCAGGGGCAGAGCGGTTACCGACAGCTTGTTCATGACCCACGCCCGAGCATGTATTCTAAGAGGTCGACGATGCGGCAGGCATAGCCCCACTCGTTGTCGTACCAGGCAAAGACCTTGGCAAAATTGCCGAGAGCAAAGGTCTGCCCGGCGTCAAAGATGGCGGAATGGGGGTTGCCGACAAAGTCGATTGAGACCAGGGGCAGGTCGCAATATTCGAGGTACTTCTGCAGTTTGCCGTTGGCCGCTTCTTTGAATTTCATATTGATCTCATCCTTGGTGGTTTCCTTTTCCAGGGTAACCGCAAGGTCAACGAGCGAGACATCGGCGGTTGGAACCCGGATTGCTGCGCCGTCGATCTTACCCTTCAATTCCGGGAAGATTTCGCCGATGACTTTGGCGGCGCCGGTTGAAGTCGGGATCATCGACAGGCCAGCGGCCCGGGCGCGCCTCAAGTCTTTGTGCACCAGATCGAGGATACGCTGGTCGTTGGTGTAGGCATGAATCGTGGTCATCAAGCCCTTGACCACCTTGAAATTCTCGTGCAGGACCTTGACCACCGGGGCCAAGCAGTTGGTCGTACATGAAGCATTGGAAATTATGAGATCCTTCTTGGGGTCATACTTCTCTTCGTTGACGCCCATAACGAAAGTCGGGATTTTCGGCTCGCCCTTGGCCGGAGCGGTAATCAAGACGCGTTTTGCTCCGTTCTTCAAGTGGACCTCGACTTTAGCCCGGTCGGTGAAAACGCCCGAAGCCTCGACCACGATGTCGATGCCAAGGTCTTTCCAGGGCAACTTGGTCGGATCCTTTTCAGTCAATATTGGGTAGTCTTTGCCGTCGACGACCATTTTGTTATCTTTGACGCTGACCTGGGCGCCAAACGTGCGATGCACTGAATCGTACTTGAGAAGATGGGCCAGAGTCTTGGCGTCGACCACATCATTAATCGCCACAATGTCAAACTTGTCGTTTTTGTAAGCACACCGGAAAAAAAGTCGGCCGATTCGGCCGAACCCGTTGACCGCAACTTTGGCTTTCATAGGGCACCTCCTAAGACCGATATTATATTCGATAGTATCCAAAAGTCAAGGAGGTTCTGGGGTGAGTCCTCTTCACATTTTACCTCCCCATCGACGGGGGAGGATTCACCCTGTGGAATGGCGTGTGGTATTATGAAGATGCCTCGGCCGTAGGCTTTGGTGTCTTGCTCGGTTCTTCCCCGATTAAATATTGATACGCAATTTAACGGGGCAGGCAAAAAGTGAGAATGGTCTGAGGCGGCGAACTTCGGCTTGCCCACTGCTTGGATCGAGATTTCCGGTTAGAAACTTGGGAGCAGTTGTTCGCCATTGGGTGTGAAGAAGCTTGACTTTGGCGGCGGAGGTCCTATAATAGGGCAGGTTCTCGACGTCGGCGGCTTGGCCCGGTCAGGGAGGAAGCCTAAGGAGTAGTCGGGTTCGCGATGTCGAGGCACTCCGCCCATTACCGGCAACAACAATGGAGGTCAAACATGAATTGGCTGTACATCGTTATGAGCATCCTGGTTTTTCTCTTCTTGGTCGGTATCCGGATCGTCCGGCCCATGTACCGGGGTCTGATTGAAAGGCTGGGCAAATACCGGCGCTTTGCCAAGCCCGGATTTCATTGGGTTATCCCCATTATCGAACACATGTATCGAGTCAACATAACCGAGCAAATGGTCGATGCCGAGCCCCAGGAGATCATCACCAATGACAATTTGAATGCCCGGGTCGATGCCCAGGTTTACTTCAAGGTCAAGCCGGATGAAGAGAGCGTCAAAAGCTCACAATACAATGTAAATAACTACAAGTGGCAGATCGTCAATCTTGCCCGGACTACACTGCGGAACATTATCGGCACGCTTACCCTGAAGTCGGCCAACAGCGAACGAGGCAAGATCAATTCTGAATTGCACAACACGCTGCGCGACGAAACCCACAGCTGGGGCATCGAGATCGTTCGAACCGAATTGAAGGAGATTGACCCGCCCAAAGACGTTCAAGACACAATGAACAAGGTAGTCAAGGCCGAGAATGAGAAAATCGCCGCGATCGACTATGCCACGGCCCGCGAGACCGCCGCCGACGGCGAAAAGCGGGCGAGCATCAAAGAGGCCGAAGGGATCAGGCAGGCAAGAATACTTGAGGCCCAAGGCGAGGCCGAGGCGATCCGGCTGGTCAACGAAGCGGCGGACAAGTACTTTATCGGGAATGCACAACTGTTGAGAAAACTTCAGGCCCTGGAATCATCCCTGGCGAATAATGCGAAGGTAGTGCTGCCGGCGGGTTCGGAACTAGTCAATATTATCGGTGAAATGGCCGGGGTCGTGCCGTTGGCCAGAAAGCCGAAAGAAAAAGATACGAAGGACTAAGCGATAACGAGGTAGTTGCAAGCAAGGGCGAAGCGGCACATGGTATGAGCCATTCGTAAGATGAGCAGTTTCAATCCAAAACAGTATTGGGAGAATAGACTGAGCGGCAAGGGTGGGGTGGATCGCGTTGGGTACATTGGATTAGGCCGATACTATAATGATTGGCTCTACCGTGTGCAGCGGAGGGTATTTCGTCGTCACGTACGATGCCTGGTCAACGATTACAGCAAGGTTGACGTTCTTGACATCGGCTCCGGTACCGGATTTTACGTAGATCTCTGGAGATCTCTCGGCGTCAGATCAGTAACCGCAACCGATATCGCCGCCGCGGCCGTTGAGCAATTGCAGAGGAAGTTCCCTGGTGTCGAATGTCGTCAATTGGACATCGGCGACGCTTTACCCGAAGGGCATCGCAGTAGTCAATATGATGTCATTTCGGCATTTGCCGTGATGTATCACATAATCGACGACAACCGGTACGAGCAGGCGTTTAATAATGTTTTTCAAATGCTGCGCCCCGATGGATTCTTCATTTTTTCGGAGAACTTCGTCCGCGGCGCAGCAGTTCGCGTCGAACACCAAGTCAGCAGACCATTGAAGGATATCGACACCATTCTAGAAAAGGCCGGTTTCCGGGTGAGGGTCCGCGTGCCGATGTTTGTCCTCATGAACTATCCGATTGATGCCAAGAGCACTTATGTGAAGTTTCTCTGGGAAAGCATGCTGTGGCCGGTGCGGAGATGCCACTTGCTGGGATTTTTTCTAGGCGCAATCTTGTACCCGCTTGAGCTGATGCTGACATCACATTTGCCGGAAGGTCCGTCAACGGAGTTAATGATTTGTGAGAAGGGGCGGACTGGGGTTACATCTCAGGTCGATGCTTGAGGATTCAAGAATTAGATCTAGCTCGAACGCATTTTGAAGATAATGAGAGCACACTTTGTTCAAAGCAGAGAAAAAGAGACGGAATCATCGGTTGACAAGACATCACCGCTGACCATAATGGGTGGGCCAAGACCGGAACGTGAATGGAACTTGATATATTGAAAACTGCTAACAGTGCGTTGACCGCCAAGCGCCAACAAGAAGCAAGCCGGGTTGTCAATCTTGGGCTGTTGGCGAATGCTGTTCTGGCTTTGGTCAAGACTGCCGCCGGGATACTCGGCCACAGCCGAGCACTGCTGGCTGATGGCATCAGTTCGGTCTCAGACGTTGTCTATTTCCTGCTGGTGAAGGTGCTGGTGAAGCTGTCCGGTCAACCGGCTGATGCCGAGCACCCTTATGGACATCACCAACTTGAGAGCATAGCCGCGGTCGTTATTGGCGCCTTTGTGATAACTACTGGGGTCGCGATATTCTGGGATTCCATCAATTCGGTCTTTGATCTTCTATCGGGTGCTCAAGATAGGAAGCCGGTTCAGTTCTTCACATTGCTCGTGGCTCTGGCCACAATTGCGACCAAGATACTTTTGGTATTCAATGCGGCGTCGGTAAGCCGAAAAACAGGGAATATCGCGGTTGCTGCTCTGGCCCGAGACCATCGCAACGACATCTTCGCTTCGCTGGGCGCGGCCGTTGGCATCCTGTTGGGCTTAGTGGGTTTGCCCTGGGTTGACCCGCTGGCCGGTGCGCTGGTGGCGATTATCGTCGTTAAGACAGGCATTGATATTCTGCGTGAATCCACGGCCGAACTTATGGATACCGTACCCGGCAATGAAATGTCCAATAAGATCAGAGATGTCATGGCGGGCATCAAAGAAGTCAGAAGCGTAGAAAGCGTCCACACCCACCGATTCGGTCCCTATTATATCGCAAACATAACAATCGGGATTGATGGGTGCCTTAGCGTTTCTCAAGGAGACAAGATCGCAGATTCAATTGAACGCCGGCTTCATGAAGAAATAGAATTGCTCAGGAGAGTCTATATTCACTACCATCCAGCGACTACAGTCAAGGGGAAATCATAAGGGATGCTTTCGAATCAATGGTTCGCACGCTGCTTGGCGGTCAGGACCCGTGCGTTGAGTATAAGGCGCGGGCGATCTTGCTGGATGAGCCCGAAACGACCGCGCGGATAGTCGCCGGGGGCACCTACGCAGACTGGGGCCCGATCGGGAAGCGGTGCGCGAACCCGCTCGTGACGATCGATGCGCTCTGGGCGCTCACACGTGCCGGGCCGGCGGTCGAGTGAATTAAGAAAGAAGGTTTGATTGGACATCAAGAGGGTGTTGAACCTGGCCCTGGTTTTGGCCGTGGTTACCGTTTTCTATAATATCCTGGAAGGATCGGTATCGATATATTTTGGCGTTGCCGATGAGACATTATCGCTGTTCGGCTTTGGCCTGGATTCCTTCGTTGAGGTGATGTCCGGACTCGGTGTCTGGCACATGATCACACGAATGAGAGGTAACAAATACGAGAACCGAGACCGCTTCGAAAGAACTGCGCTAAGGATAACTGGAATAGCGTTCTACATCCTGACGGTGGGACTGCTTGCAACCGTCCTCTATAACGTTTATACCGGGCACCGACCGGAAACGACGTTCTGGGGCATCGTGATATCGCTGATCTCGATCGTAACGATGATCGTGCTGATGCTAGCCAAACTGAGTGTTGGCAAGAAGCTGCAGTCAAATGCGATCATTGCCGATGCCAACTGCACCAAGACCTGCGTGTTCTTGTCCGTTATCCTCCTTGCGGCGAGCGTCTTGTATGAACTGCTTAAAATCGGATACGTCGATTCCGTTGGCGCATTGGGCATTGCCTATTTTGCTTATCGAGAAGGGAAGGAGGCAATGGAAAAATCGAAGAGGAAGGAAGATTGCGACTGCTGTAAGTAGAGATGCGGGAGGGAAGGAGGAGAATATCAATTCATTGACGCTCGGCGATTTGTTTGATATACTCTGAACGTGCTCACTCTGATTCGCATCGTCCTGCTGATCGCCTTCCTGGTCGCCCTGATCAGACTGCGTCTCAATCTTGCCCTGGCCCTGATTATCGATTCGATCTGCGCCGGCATTCTCTTCCGCATGAAACTCCTGGCCTTGGTCAAAGCCTTCCCCTTGACTCTGACTCAGACCACGACGCTGGAGTTTCTGGGCATCATCTACCTGGTTTTGCTCCTGGGCGAGATCCTGCAAGCCACCGGCAGTCTGACCAGGGTGATTCAGTCGCTCGAGAAGCTCTTCAAGGATTACCGCGTAAGTATTGCCGTGATCCCGGCGCTGATCGGCCTGTTACCGATGCCGGCCGGTGCCATGCTTTCAGCACCCCTGGTCAAAGAATGCGGTGTCCAGCGAAAGCTATCGGCTGAGATCATGACGCACATCAACTTCTGGTTTCGGCATGTCTGGGAGTACTTCTGGCCCTTGTATCAGGGGATACTCTTAACCGCGGCCATCTTGAAGGTGTCGATCCGGGATATCATGATCACCCAGGCCCCGCTGTCGCTTTTTGCCATTGGTGCCGGGATCTTCTTCATGCTGCGGATACCCGGCGAGCGTGAATCCAAGGGCCGCACCGACCTTAAGCAAGTCGGACGGGTCTTTTTCTACATGTGGCCGGTGCTATTGGTTATCCTTCTGGTCTTGATCATCAAGATGCGGATGGTCTATGCATTGGGAATCAGTGCGTTGGGCGCGCTGGCCCTATCGGGGATAAGGCTCAAGCCGATGGCCGGGCTCTTCAAGCAGTCATTTTCCATTTCAACACTCGGGGTCATCTACTCGGTGTTTCTGTTCAAGAACATCACCGAGCTTTCCGGAGCGCTCAAACTGATGCCCGCGATTTCGAGCGGCCCGGCGATTGTGAAGTTGGCGGCAATCTTCATCGCGCCATTCTTGGTCGGTTTCCTGACCGGGGTCAATTCAGCCTTTGTCGGCATCACCTTTCCGGTCATTGCTCCGCTCATGACCGGCAGTGGCGTGAACCTTAGCTACGTGATGTTTGCGTATGCCGGAGGTTTTGCCGGAGTCCTTCTCTCACCAATTCACTTGTGTCTTTGTCTAACCAAGGAATACTACGGCGCCGAATACCCTAAGGTCTACCGGTACTTGCTGCCTTCGGTGCTGTTCATGCTGGCCGGTTCAGTCTTGCTGCTATTGCTCTATAACCTTAACTAAGGAGGAATTGATGTTGAAGACCTTGATGGTTGGTCCAATCGTTCTCTTGACGGCAGTACTTGCTCTCGGTGCACAGGCCGATGACCGCGGGTGTGGTATCAGTACTAACAACTCTGGTTCGTCGGTTTTCAATAATGAAGATCGTTGGTATCAAGTCCACGGGACCGTCGAAGGCGGTTTCATCGGTGTCTTGAACCACAAGCTCCAGTTTGGACGAGGTGGGTCACGGTTCGACTATGTGGCGGACGGCGGCCAGAATGTGCTCTTTCCCTTCCAGCGATATACCGTCGAAGTCGGCATGAAGGATAGACATTGCATGATCCTTCTGTATCAGCCGCTCGATGTCCGCACTGAGGCGGTGACCCGGCAGGCTCTGATCGTCTATGATGATACTTTTCCGGCCGGGACACCGATTAAGCTTAAGTACGGATTCAGCTTCTGGCGCGCCAGTTACCTCTACGATTTCAATGCCGATGATTCAAAAGAGATTGCGGTCGGGCTGTCATTCCAGATCCGCAATGCCTCGATCAGCTTTGCCTCCGCCGACGGCCGGCTTCAGAGCATAAACCAGAACATCGGACCGGTACCGATTTTCAAATTTCGCACGCGATTGCCGCTGGGCCATGACCTGTGGTGGGGTACCGAGATCGATGGGTTCTACGCTTCGGGCAAGTACATAACCGGTAGCGGCAATGACTTTACCGGGGCCATCTACGACGCTTCACTGCGCCTGGGTGGCGACCTCAGGTATGTTGACCCCTACTTGAATATCAGGTTCATCGGCGGTGGGGCTAACGGTACGGAGGAGGACGATCCGGATCCGGGCGATGGATACACGGACAACTGGTTGCATACGGCGCAACTGACAATCGGCATCTGGATCGAGTGAATGCTAGGTTTGCTTTGTTGCCGACTTGAGGCCGTGGCCGGTAAAGACCGTGACGATTGTCTCACCAGTAGTCCGGGCGGTATGCAGGTATCGCGTTGTTCCGGCGATGGCCACGGCCGCGGTCGGCTCGATATAGAAACCCTGGCGTAGCATTGCCCGCAGGGCGGCTGCAATCTCTTCTTCAGTTACCGCAAGGAATATTCCGACGGTTGACTGGACCGCCTTGATGATCTGTCGACCGCGGGTCGGCGCATTAATCGCAATGCCTTCGGCGATGGTCGACTTCTTCTTGACCACCGGCACAATCATGAGGTTCTCGCGAAATGCTTTGACCAAAGGAGCGCAATTACGCGCTTGCACCGCGACGATTCTCGGCAACCGCGCGATTAGCCGGTTGCGGTGCAATTCATTGAATCCAATGTAGGCGCCAAGCACCAGGGTGCCGTTGCCCGCCGGCAGAATCAGTGCATCGGGTGCCCGCCCGCCGAGCTGCTCCCATATTTCAAAGGCAAGGGTTTTCGTGCCCTGGAAGAAGAACGGATTCCAGTAGTGGCTGGCATAATAGGTGCGACGGGCAGCCTCAAGAGCCGCGGCTGCGGTGGCCTCGCGGGAGCCACTGATCTTGATGACCTTGGCGCCGTAGGCGATGACCTGAACTAGCTTGGCCGGGCTGATGTCGGCTGGTACAAATACCGTGCATTGAATGCCGGCTCGCGCACAGTAGGCGGCAACGGCACACCCGGCATTGCCGCTGGAATCGATGATAACCCTTTTGATGCCCAATTCCTTAACCTTGCTGACCAGAACCGAAGCACCCCGGTCTTTGAACGAACCGGTGGGCATGAGTTGGTCCTGTTTGACCAGGACCGATTTTGTGCCAATGCGAACCGGGATGATGGGAGTCATACCCTCGCCGAGCGAAACGATGCTGGAGTCGTTACGCATTGGTATTGACCGGCGATATCGCCATAAGGTCGGCGTGCGCCGGGTCAGCTGGGCTGGTGTCAGGCCTTGGGCGAGCTCGATGTTGAGCACTCCGCCGCACGCGCAGCGCCAGATCGGTTCATCAAGCGAGTACTGCTCGGTGCACGAAGCGCATTTCAGATACCCTGATGTTGTGCGCACGAGTCGATTATACACGATTGCCGTCGGGAATCAACTCTGAACAATGCTACGAGGGTTGTTACTTGGGGATACCGGGGTGGCGACATCGTTGCGGATTTCCCGCTTTGACGGTCGAAATCGGGTTTTCAGTTCGTCAGTGCGTAGAGAACGATATTTATCCCCATCTTCAAAGCCGCTTCACGCTTTTCGGGCGGATCCTTGTGCACGTCCGGGTCATCCCAGCCATCACCCAGGTCAGACTCATAGGCGTAGAAGACAACCAGCCTTCCGGCATAGAAGATGCCGAAACCTTGCGGCGGCTTGTTGTCGTGTTCGTGGATCTTGGGCAGGCCGTTTGGAAAATCGTATAAGGTATGATAAATCGGGTGAGAAAAAGGCAGTTCAACCAGGTCACAATCAGGGAAGACCTTGGCGATTTCGCGGCGGAAGGACTTGTCCAGGCCGTAATCGTCGTTGACCAGGAGGAATCCTCCGTTGATAAGAAAGCGCCGGAGCATCGTCACTTCATCATCATTCAAGGCGATGTTGCCGTGACCGTTGATGTACAGGAAATCGTAGTCAAAAAGCACCGGGTCGACTAGGCTCAGTTCGACCTCGCGCGCCGCAGTCTTGATCGTTGTCCGTTCCCGGACGGCACGCAATAGATTGGGCAGCGACGTGGGTCCGTTGTACCAGTCGCCGCCTCCGCCGTACTTGACCCGGACGA
>CAYGYG010000010.1:0-95730 GCA_964354155.1 uncultured bacterium
ATCCGCGAAGGCGGCAAGACGGTCGGCGCCGGCGTCGTAACTAAAATCATCGAGTGACCATGAGCAATCGAATGCGGATCAAACTGAAGGCGTATGACCATCGCGTGCTGGACCAGTCGGTTAAAGCAATCATCGAGACCGCCCGGCGTTTTGGCGCGGTGATTTCCGGTCCGATTCCACTGCCCACGAGACACAAACTGTTTACCGTCCTCCGTTCGCCCCACGTCGACAAGAAATCACGCGAGCAGTTTGAATTGCGGGTGCACAAGCGACTCATTGAGATCAGCGATGTGACACCGGACATCATTGACGTGCTCAACAAGCTGGAAATCCCGGCCGGAGTCGATATCGAGGTGAAATCATTATGATCGGTTTGATCGGTCGCAAACTGGGGATGGATCACTGCTTCCTGGCCAACGGCAGACTTGTGCCGGTGACGCTGGTTGAAGCCGGTCCCTGTCCAATAACCCAGGTCAAGACCGTTGAGAATGACGGCTACAGCGCAGTCCAGTTAGGTTTTGGCAAGATGAAGCGGATGAACAAGCCGACCGCAGGTCGGCTGAAAAAGGCCAATGTTGCCTCGGTCGCGGCGCTCCGCGAGTTTCGGGTCACTGATCCGGCACCGTTCAAGCTGGGCGGCCGGCTTGACGTTTCGGTGTTCAAAGAAGGTGAATTGGTCAAGGTCGTCGGCTACACCAAGGGGCGTGGTTTTGCGGGCGGCGTCAAGCGCTGGGGATGGGCCGGCGGACCGGCCACCCACGGGTCCTGCTTCCACCGTCGCCCGGGTTCAATCGGTCAGCACACGTACCCGGGTCGAGTCTGGAAAGGCCATAGAATGCCGGGCCGCTATGGCAACGAGCGGGTCAGCATCAAGAATCTTAAGATCATCAAGGTTGATCCCGAGAAGAACCTGGTGATGATAGAAGGGGCCATCCCGGGGCCCAACCACGGTTTTGTTCTGATCACAAAACAAGATGGAAACTAAGCTTTTTTCGATGGACGGCAGCGTCTTAGGCAAATTTTCCCTTGCCGAGAAGGTCTTCGGCCAGAAGGTGAATGAACACCTGCTTTGGGAGGTTCTGTGCTATTACCAGGCGAACCAGCGGCAGGGTTCGGCCGCGACCAAGACCCGCGCCGAAGTCAGGGGCGGCGGTCGCAAGCCTTGGCGTCAGAAGGGCACCGGCCGCGCCCGGCACGGCAGCATCCGTTCCCCGATCTGGGTGGGCGGCGGCGTGGTTTTCGGGCCGCAGCCCAGAGACTTCCGCCTTGAGATTCCCAAGAAGAAACGTCATCAAGCACTGCTCATGGCATTGAGTGACCGGGCTTTCGCCGGAAAGATCATGGTCGTTGACGGCTTCGTCGTTGCCGAACCCAAGACCAAAGTCCTGGCCGGTCTCGTGAAGAAGCTGAACCTGTCGGGGCGGAAAGTGCTGCTGCTCACCGAACAGGCGGACGAAAATGCAAAACGGGCCAGTCGCAACATGCCCGAGCTGACTTTTGCCGCGGCGGTGAACGTCAATGCCTTGCAGGTGCTGAGCAACGAGTACATGATTGTGACTAAGGGCGCCTGCGCCGAACTGGAGAAGCGCTGATGCAGTTCGACAAACTGATCAAACGCGTGATAATCACCGAGAAATCAGCCTTACTCAAAGAGAGCAGTAAGTATCAGTTTGAAGTGGACCGCGACGCGAACAAATATCAGATCAAGAATGCGGTCGAAGCCATGTTCAACGTCAAAGTCAAGGCCGTGAGGACCTGCAATTATCGGGGCAAGGAGAGACGGATGGGCTACAGTGTCGGCAGCAAGCCGGACTGGAAGAAGGCGACCGTAACCTTGAAGAACGGCTTCAAAATCGACCTGGTGGAAGGAGTATAGGATGCCGCTCAAGACTTATCGACCAACGACGCCGGCGCGGCGGTACTATACGACCAACCGTCCTGAGACCAGTACGACGAAACCGTACAAGCCACTCTGTGTTCCGGTCAAGCAGACCGGCGGCCGTAACAACCGGGGCCGGATAACGATGCGGCACCGGGGCGGCGGCCACAAACGGCGCTATCGAATCGTCGATTTCTCCCGTAATAAATTTAACATTCCGGGCAAGGTGGCGACGATTGAGTATGACCCGAACCGCAACGCCTTGATTGCCTTGATCTCCTATCGGGATGGCGAGAAGCGATATATCCTGGCGCCGGACGGCCTGAAAGTAGGGGATGAAGTCACCGCGGGTCGTGATGTCCCGATCAAAATCGGCAATGCGATGCCCCTGGCGGCCATTCCGGTGGGCGTGGAGATCCACAATCTGGAGCTATTCCCCGGCACCGGCGGCAAGCTGATCCGCAGCGCGGGCCTGGCGGCCCAGATTCTGGCCAAAGAAGGCCAGTTTGCTCATATCAAGCTGCCTTCGGCCGAGATCAGGCTTTTTGACATGGAGTGCATGGCCACGATCGGCCGGGTTTCAAACGGCGATTTCATCAACATTGTCTACGGCAAGGCCGGGCGGATGCGCCACATGGGCATTCGTCCGTACGTTCGGGGCGTTGCCATGAACCCGGTGGACCATCCGATGGGCGGGGGCGAAGGACGCTCGCACGGCGGGCGTCACCCGACGTCACCCTGGGGTTGGTTGACCAAGGGGCGGAAGACCCGCAAGAAGAAGCGGGTATCGAACAAGTTCATTGTGAAGAGGAGAAAATAGCATGGGGCGTTCTACGAAGAAAGGACCCTACGTTGATGCCAAACTGCTGAAGAAGATTCTCAAGCTGGCCGAGACCGGCGAGAAGAGGGCGGTCAAGACGTGGGCACGGCGTTCGGTAATCCCGCCGGAATTCGTCGGCCATACGATCGCGATTCATAACGGCAACCGCTTCATACCGGTGTACGTTACCGAACGCATGGTGGGTCACCGGCTCGGCGAGTTTTCGCCGACCCGTACTTTCCGCGGTCACTCGGGCATCCGTAAGGAGAAGAAAGAAGAAGGCGCGGCCGAAGGTGAGGGATAGGTGCCGGGCGTAGCCATTAAGAGGTACGAGCGGGCCTCGGCGCGCAAGGTCAATCGGCTGCTGAGTCTGATTCGGGGCGAAGCCGTCATTGACGCCCGCAACGCACTGGCGTTCTTGCACAGCCGGACCAAAATCCCGGTGCTCAAAACGCTGAACTCGGCAATCGCCAATTTGAAGAACAAAGAGGGCAAAATTAAGGTTGATGATAATGATCTCTTCGTGAAATCAGCAACGGCCGACGGCGCGACGATGCTCAAGCGGTGGAAGGCGGCTCCCCACGGGATGCCGCACATGATTCGCCATCGGACCTGTCACATTACGATCACCGTCGACCGCCGCAGTCCGGCGGCCAAGAAAGGAGGATAATTGGGACAGAAAACACATCCGCTTGGTTTCCGACTTGGCATAACCAAGGACTGGAAGTCGAAGTGGTTTGACGAGCGCAACTATGCTGGGGCACTGCATGAAGATCTTAAAATCCGGTCGTATCTCAAGGAACGTCTTTCTCAGGCGATGGTGTCGATGGTCGAAGTCAAGCGGCTTCCCAACAAGCTTTCGCTCACCATTCACACCGGCCAGCCGGGCCGGGTGATCGGTAAGGGCGGCGAGGAGATTAAGAAACTACGCGAAGAATTGAAGAGCCTGATCGGCAAGGAAATCGCGGTCAACGTTGAAGAAATAAGAATTCCCGAGCTTGACGCGATGCTGGTAGCGATGTCGATCGCGCGTCAGATCGAACAGCGCATCTCACACCGACGGGCCATGAAGCGGGCCGTGATTTCGGCGATGAAGATCGGGGCCAAGGGCATCAAGGTGGCATGCTCGGGCCGGCTGGGCGGGTCGGAGATCGCCCGCCGCGAGTGGGTACCCCAGGGTAAGGTGCCGCTCCAGACGCTGCGGGCCGACATCGATTTCGCCCGGGCTACCGCCTTCACGATCTACGGTACGGTCGGAGTCAAAGTGTGGATCTGTAAGGGAGGCGTTGACTAATGTTGATGCCCAAGCGGGTGAAGTTCCGTAAGCAGCAGCGCGGTCGCCGCAAAGGCAAGGCAACGAGCGGTGACACAATCGCGTTCGGCACGCACGGACTGCTGTCGCTCGAAGCCGTTTGGCTCACCGCCCGGCAGATCGAAGCGGCGCGGGTGGCCATCAGCCATTCCCTTAAGAAGGGCGGCCGGCTCTGGCTGCGGGTCTTCCCGGATAAGCCGGTGACCAAGAAGCCGGCAGAAACTCGCATGGGCAAGGGCAAGGGCGCACCTGAGTACTGGGTGTGCGTGGTGAAACCGGGTCGGATTCTGTTCGAAGTCTACGGTGTCAATGACAGTGAGGCGGACAACTTGCTGCGACTGGCCGCAAGCAAGCTCCCGATGAAGACCAGGATTGTCAAGCGTCACGAAGGATTCACTTATGAAGGTTTTTGAACTGCGGGAAAAGACGCGTCCGGAGTTGATCGACTATTTGGCTTCGCTGCGGAAGGACCTTTTCAACCTTAAGGTCAACCGGGCGACGCACGAGCTGCCTAACCCGCTGCGGCTGAGAACCCTGCACCGGGAGTTGGCGCGGGTCATGACGATTCTCACCGAGGATGAAAAAGGAATCAAGAAGCTCCTCGAGGCTAAATCCAAGAAAGAGAAAGAGAAAGGAAAGAAGGATGCGAAAGCGACTGATCGGCATAGTGACAAGTGACAAGATGACAAAGACGGTTGTGGTCGTCACGTCGAGGCTTGTCTTGAATCCTCGATTCAAGAAGTATGTCCGGCAGAAGACCAAGCATTACGCCCACGACGAAAAGGGTATTGCCAAAGTGGGCGGCAGGGTGATGATTGAAGAGACCCGGCCGCTTTCGAAGCTTAAACGCTGGCGAGTCCTGCGGAGCGTGGAATGATCCAGGATTTTAGCCGACTCGTGGTTGCCGATAATACCGGCGCCAAGGTCGCGATGGTAATCAGGGTCATCGGCGGGTCGCGTCGCCGCTACGGCCGCATTGGTGACATCGTCGTTGTCACCATCAAGGACGCGATTCCCCATGCGCCGGTCAAGAAGGGTGAAGTGGGTAAAGCCGTTGTGGTTCGCACCCGGAAGGAATACCGGCGCGATGACGGTTCGTATGTTCGTTTTGACGACAATGCCTGCGTTTTGATCAACGACCAGCGCGAACCCAGGGGCACGCGTATTTTCGGACCGATCGCCCGGGAACTGCGGGAACACGGTTTTACTAAGATCATTTCACTGGCCGCGGAGGTAGTGTAGCAATGCATATCAGGAAGAACGACCTGGTGATCGTCGTCGGCGGCAACGAGAGAGGCAAGCGGGGCAAAGTGCTTGAGATTGCGCGGGTGAAGAACCGGGCGATCGTGGAAGGGATTCATCTCGTCAAAAAACACCAGAAGGCACGCAGTGCGGCCAAGCCGGGCGGGATCATCACGGTGCCGGGCTACATCCATGTGTCCAATCTTGCCCTGCTGTGCCCCAAGTGCGGCAAGCGAGTCAAAACCCATCGCGAGAAAGTGGGTGACCACCGGGCCAGAGTCTGCAACCAGTGTAAGGAGACGATCGACTAGATGGCGCGACTTTTGGAAGAATACCGCAAGAAGGTCATCAAGAGCCTGATGAAGCAGTTCAACTATAAGAACCGGCACCAGGTTCCCGCGCTTGACAAGATCGTCATCAATGTCGGCCTCGGTGAGGCAGTAAGCGACCCCAAGATCGTCGACATCGTCCGTGATGACATCGGCGCGATCTCGGGTCAGGCGCCGATTACGACCCGGGCCAAGCGCGCGATATCCAATTTCCGGATCCGGAAGGGCATGGTCATCGGCGTCAAGGTGACACTGCGGGGCAAGCGCATGTATGAATTCTTTGACCGTTTTGTCAATTTCGCCGCGCCGCGGATCCGGGATTTCGGCGGATTCGGTGCCGACTCTTTTGACGGACGCGGCAATCTCAACTTGGGTTTGAACGAGCAGACCATCTTCCCCGAAATAGAATACGACAAGGTCAAGAAGATCTTCGGCATGGACATCGCATTCGTGACCACCGCCAAGACCGACGATGAGGCAAAGGCCTTGCTGGCGGAAATGGGCATGCCGTTTACTGCCCCGCCGGCAAGTGCGGTCAAGACTAAGGTATAGGATAGGGCAATGGCCAAACTCTGTTTAGTTCTAAAATCACAGCGGGCGCCAAAGTTCAAGGTGCGCCGGTACAATCGGTGCAAGAGGTGCGGTCGGGCGAGGGCCTACTACCGAAAGTTTGGTCTCTGCCGCCTCTGTTTCCGAGAACTCGCCTTGAATGGTGAGTTGCCCGGTGTCCGAAAAGCGACCTGGTAGCTTGCGGTCGGCCCAAGACCCATCCGGGTGCTCGACCACCGGGAACTGCCCCGACCATCAATAGGCCATGCCAGGAATGGGGGCAAATATGAACGCCGAAGATCAACTCAAAGTACTCCGAGAACACGCCGTTGAAATAATCAAGGAGGAAGAGCTGGTCGCAAGGATCAAGCGCAAGGGCCAGCTGCGCATCAAGCTCGGCATCGATGCTTCGGGCCCGGACATCCATCTTGGTTTTGCCGTGGTTTTGCGCAAACTGCGTCAGTTCCAGGAGCTGGGCCACACCGCCGTACTGATTATCGGTGATTTCACCGGCAAGATCGGGGATCCATCAGGGCGCTCCAAGACCCGGCCCCAATTGACCGATGACGAAATCAAGCGGAACATGGGCCGTTACCGCGAGCAGGTTTTCAAGATCCTGCGGCCGGAACGGACCGAGTTTCGCTACAACAGCGAGTGGCTGGCGGCACTGGACGCCGACATGGTCATTCGTCTGGCATCCCGGTACACGGTGGCGCGGATGATGGAGCGTGACGACTTCTCGCTCCGCTACAAAGACGGTATCCCGATCTACATCCACGAAATCCTTTACCCGCTGTTCCAGGCGCAGGATTCGATCTCGGTCAATGCCGACGTGGAAATCGGCGGGACCGATCAGAAATTCAATTTCATCGTGGCCCGCGAGCTCATGAGGGAGGTCGGCATGGAGCCCCAGGTCATCCTGACGATGCCCCTGCTTGAAGGGCTCGACGGCGTCCGCAAGATGTCCAAGAGCTTCGGCAACTTCATCGGCATTACCGAAGAACCGGAGCAGATCTTCGGCAAGCTGATGTCGATTCCCGACCACCTCATCATGCGGTACTACGAGCTGGGCACCGATCTGTTTCCGCACAAGCTGGCCGACATTGCCCGGCAACTGGCCGAAACCAGGACCAATCCCCGGGACGTGAAGTTTGACCTGGCCAAGACTATCGTCCGGATGTACCACTCGGGCGAGCAGGCGCAGCAGGCGGCGACGGCATTTGACCGCGTTTTCAAGGACAAAGGCGTGCCGGAGACGATGGCGGAGTATGAAGTCGCGGCCGACCGGATCAACATCGTGGAACTGCTGATTGAAGCCGAAATTTTCAAGTCACGCAGTGAGGCAAAGCGCAAACTGAAAGAAGGGGCGGTGGATATTGATGGTCACCGGATCACCAGTCCGGACTATGAGCTTGTCCTGCAGAAAGAACGGGTCATCCGGGTCGGCAAGCGCCGTTTCCTGAAAGTCAGGAAGTAGCGAGCCGCCCGGGATTCACCGAAGAGCCTTCCGCCCGACTCCCCTCGATTTATGAGCAAACTCGGCAAAATCATCGTGGCGATGAGCGGCGGCGTCGATTCATCGACCGCCGCCTGTCTCCTCAAGGAGGAGGGTTACGATGTCGTCGGGGTCACCATGCACCTCTGGCCTGATGAACTCACCGACGGCGGCCGTTGTTGCGCACCGCGCGAGGTCGAAGATGCCCGCCAGGTTGCCAACCGGATGGGTTTTCCACACTACCTGCTCGACTGCCGTGAGGAGTTCAAAAAGCAGGTAATCGACGACTTCATTGCCGAGTATCGGAGCGGCCGCACGCCGAATCCCTGCATCCGCTGCAACGAGTTCATGAAATTCGGCTGGCTGGTCAGGAAAACCGGCGAATTCGACGCGTCCTATGTCGCAACCGGACACTATGCCCGACTTGACTATGACCGGTCGCGCTCAAGGCATATTCTGCTCCGAGGCATTGACGAGAAAAAGGAACAAACCTACTTTCTTTATTCCCTGAAACAGGAGCAACTGGCCCACGTCCGATTCCCGGTCGGGGAATACACCAAAGACGAGGTGCGCGAAATGGCGCGGGAGTTTGGGCTCAAGGTGAGCGGGAAGAAAGGCAGTCAGGAACTATGTTTCATCGATGAGCGGGGGTACGCGGATTTCCTAAAGAAACACATTCCGGAGTCATTCACAGCAGGCGACATCGTTGACCGATCGGGTGCGGTGATCGGACATCACCGGGGGATCGGTTCATACACAATCGGTCAACGCAAGGGGCTGGGCCTGCCTGGCCCGGAACCGCACTATGTGCTGGAGATCAGGCCGCAGGACAATACGATTGTGGTGGGGCCGGAAGCCGATATCTATCGAACCGCGCTGCAAGCCAAGAAAGTCAATATCATAGCTTTTGACGAACTGCCGGCGGGACTGGATGTGACCGCCAAGATCAGGTATCAGTCCAAACCCGCACCGGCCCGGGTCACGGTCATGGCCACGGACCGGATATCGGTTCAGTTCACCGAAAAGCAATGGGCGATCACGCCGGGTCAGGCCGTGGTCCTATATCAGGGCGACCTGGTGGTGGGGGGCGGGGTGATAGAGTAGGGGACAGGGCACAGGAAAGAGGGCAGCGCCAAGGGCGCAGGGAATGGGAGAAAGGATGCAGGGGTGCGGAGGAGCGGGGGTGAAAGTAGCTGAAAGAGAGCGGATCAGACGATCGGCGAATCAGTGGGAAGATATCAGAGTAGCAGAAGATCAGATGCCGAAGGCAAGAGTATCCGTCTGCATCCGTGCCAATCTGTCTGAATCGTTCTTTCTATTGACATTTCGGATGGTTTTGGTATACTGACTACCGTGGTCATGAAAGGAGGCTCTAAAGCCCTATGACAGGTATTGTCGTCTATAATGGCGAATCGTTTGAGAACGCCATGAGGCGCTTTCGCAAGGCCGTGGAACGAGCTGGTATCTTGAAAGAGATTAAGAAGCACCAGACGTTCGAGAAACCGAGCCAGAAGAGGAAGAGGAAGCTCATCGCCGCCCGGAAAAAGCAGTTCCGCAAGATGAAAGAAGAAGTTTAGTTGTCTTGCCGACGTCCGAGCCGTCCCAAACCATAAGCTGATATTTTTCGGAGGACTTTTCACGCGTTGGCCAGAGCAGATCGAGCCAATCATTGAACGATGAATCGGCACGCCCTAGAAGTTCTTGAATTCCCCAAGGTTTTAGAACAGCTGGCCGAGTGCTGCTCGACTGGGCTGGGCCGGGATTTCGCCCGCCGACTAACTCAGAAGATAGACCCGGCCGAGATCGCCCGTGACCATGACGAAGTCGAGGAGGTACTGAAGAGCGGGGTTACGGTAGAGTTCTACCAGCCATTTGAGCCGGACGAACTCGGGGGCAAGATTTGTTCCCCGGAATCTTGTCTGGGGGGCGATGATTTCAAAAAACTGCGGCCGTTCCTGGCGGGAGTCAGGAACGTCAAGGCGAAACTGGGCACTTGTTTGCTGAAAGGCATTACATCCGAGCTCAACGAATACCGGGAGCTCCTCGGCGATCTCGACCGGGTTTTCAGCGAGGACGGCGAGCTCAGGCCTGATGCATCGCCGCGCCTGGTTCACCTGAAGAAATCGATGAACGAGACGCGACGCGTGATCCAGCAGGAACTCCAGGCCACGGTCAAGGAAAACGAACGACTGCTTTCGGATACGAACATAACGGTGCGCGGAGGCCGCTATGTCATTCCGCTTAAGGCCGCCCACCGGAGCATGATCAAGGGCATCGTGCATGACTTATCAACTTCGGGTCAGACCGTATTCGTTGAACCTTTGACAACGATTGACGAGCAGAACCGGTACGCCGAACTCACCATCGAGGAACAGGAGGAGATCCGGCGGATACTTTTCGAGCTGACCGAAAGCGTACGGGGCCGGATCGATGGGATCGAGCAGGATATCGTTCGCATCAGCCGGCTCGACCTCATTTTCGGGAAGGCCCGTTTCGCCGAACAGACCGGATCCCACCGGGTTGTGCTCGGCGCCGGGCGCAGGATTCGAATCAGGAAAGGACGGCATCCGCTCCTCGTATCCGTCTGTCGGGATGATCGCGAAGTCGTTCCCCTTGACCTGGAGCTTGACGGTTCGACCTCGGTGGTTGTGATTTCCGGTCCCAATGCCGGCGGCAAGACGGTGGCGCTCAAGACCATCGGGCTGCTGTCTTTGATGAATCAGACCGGACTGTTGGTCCCGGCTGATGAAGGAACCATGCTCCCGGTTTTCTCTCAGATTTTTGCCGACATCGGCGACGAACAGAGCATTGAAGAAGCGCGCTCGACTTTTTCGGCACATCTGGCCGTTGTCGGCGAGGCCATGAATCAGGCGGGCGGCACAAGCCTGGTCTTGCTGGATGAATTTCTGTCCCAGACTTCGCCCGACGAGGGCGCCGCACTCGCCTGTGCCCTGCTCGAGGAATTCGAACGGCGCCATGCTCTTCTCTTCACGACCACCCATAACGAGAAGGTGAAAATGTTCGTCCAGACCAAGTCCGGGATGAAGAATGCCGGAATGGAATTCAACGGGCGGCCCACCTACCGGCTCGTTCTGGATCTGCCCCAGGCCAGCAATGCTCTCAACATCGCCGCCCAGATGGGTATTGCCGAAGGACTCCTGAAGCGGGCACGTGAGTTTCTTGACCCGGCAATCTCTTCGTTCAACCAGCTACTCGAACAGCTGGCGATTGAGTCAAGCCGAGCCAAGAGTCTGCGCGAAGAGCTGGCCGTAATGAAGAGCGAATACGAGGACCGGAGCGTGCGCTTGGGCGAAAGCGCACGGCGGGAAAGCGAGAGGATGCGCCAGGAGTTTGAAGTACTCGTCGAAAAGCAACGGCGGGAATTCTCGATTCTGGTTCGGGAAATGAAAGCCACAAAGGCGTCCAAGCCGGCGGTGAAGAAGGCCGAGGCGTTCATCGCCGCAAGTCAGCAAGACCTGGTCCGGCGCGAGCCGTACAACCCCGCCATTGGTGAAACGGTCTACGCGCCGCGCTACCATCTTCAGGGCGAGGTGCAAGCTTACGAGGACGGCAAGTATCTGGTGGCCGCCGAGAAGATGAAGATGTGGCTGGGGCCGGAAGATCTAGAGAAGGCGAAGACGCCGGACAAGAAGGCCGAACCGGTGGGCACGCCGGTTGAATTCGTGCCTGAGCTTTTTGTTCGCGGCAAGTACCGCGATGACATTTTTCCGCTACTCGAGCGCTTCATCTATGACGCGATCTGTCTCAATCAGAAACAGGTAAGGATTGTGCACGGCAAAGGCCAGGGGATCTTGCGCCGGACCGTTGCGCTTTACCTGAAAGGCGTCAAAGAGGTCAAGTCCTTCGGGCCGGCCGAGGCCGGGCAGGGCGGTGACGGCGTTACCGTCGTCGAGCTGAAATGATCACCAAGGAACAACTGGAAGAGATCCGGGAAAAAACGGATATCGCCGAGCTCATCGGCGAGTATCTGCCGCTCAAAAAAGTCGGCAAGAACCTGCGTGCCCTGTGCCCATTCCACAGCGAAAAAGACCCTTCCTTCTATGTCAACCCTGAGAAGAGAATATTCTACTGCTTCGGGTGTCAGGTCGGCGGCGACGCGCTCGCCTTTGTCATAAAGTACGAGAATCTTGATTTCCCCAGTGCAGTTGAGAAGCTGGGGAAGCGGGTGGGGATCAGCATAACCCGCGGTGTGGCTTTGGACAAGTACGAAGAGTACTTCGCGGCGAATGAATTCGCCGCCGTTTTCTTCCACTCGATTCTTGCCAAGGACTTGGGCCGTCGGGGCAACAGCTATTTCACGCACCGCGCGGTAACCCGGGAGACAATCGAACAGTTCCGCTTAGGCTATGCACCGGTCGGCGGGGGGCTTACTCGGGCGGCCAAACAGCAGGGGTTTGGGGTCGAAAAACTGATCAAGGTTGGATTGGTCACCGAGGATCGAACCTGGGAGCACATGCGCGACCGCGTCGTCTTTCCGATTTTCAATTTGGGCGGAAGGGTGATCGGTTTCGGCGGTCGCCGTATCGATGAGCGTAATGAACCTAAATACCTCAATTCGCCCGAGAGCCCGGTTTTCAGGAAGGGCGACGGGCTTTTCGGGTTATATCAGGCGCGGGATTCGATCAAGCTTGCCAACATGGTTCTGCTGGTCGAGGGGTATTTCGACCACATCTCCCTTTTTCAAGCTGGAATTCTCAATGTCGTAGCCCCGCTCGGCACCGCTTTTACTGAGAACCAGGCCCGGCTTCTGAGCCGTTTCTGCAAGCGGGTGAGTATTTTCTTCGACGGCGACCTGTCCGGAATCAGAGCGGCCCTGCGCGCCATCGGTCTTCTCATCAGCACGCAGGTTGAGGTCAAGGTTGTGAGTTTGCCGAGTGACCGGGACCCCGACTCCTTCATCAGGGAGAAAGGCTCCGCCGGGGTGAATCAGCTGGTGACATCGGCCGTCGATTTTCTCGATTTCTACAAGCAAGCCAAGAGCTGCAAGAGTCTTGAAGACGAGATCGGCCTGATTAAGGAGATCGCGCAGATCCTGGGTCAGATCAATGATCCGATTAGGTTCGAGAAATACATTAAGCACACTTCGAAACTATTTGAAATATCGGAAGATAGTCTAAAAAAAGAGATCCTCGGCAAGAAAAGAGAAGTCGCGCCGCCAAAACCTGCGGAGCGAGGACTGGAAATGATGATTCTGGCGCGCGCGCTGGCGTCCGAGGAATTGTTTGCAATTGCGAAGGATACGTTAACTTATGAGGATTTTGAAGATAAGCAGATTGCCGGGCTGTTCAAAGAGCTTGCCGGCCGAGCCAAAGTGGACTTCAACTCAGCGCTTGAGCTGCTGGAAGACGAGGCGAAGAGGAAGTCTCTTATCGACATTGGGGTGAGCGAAGAGAAGATCGATCGCCTGGCCTTTGACCGGATGGTCAAGAAGTTCAAACAGCAGCGGGAGGAGAAGCGGATCAAGAAACTGCTCAATGAAGCGGCCCGCAACAAGGACGAAAAGGCAATCCAGGAGTACCAGAGAAGGCTGTTGGAAATCAAGAAATTCTCTTTCTGATTGATCAAGTGGGTAAACCAATACGTCCGGAGTTTGTCTATATTATATCTTCGTTGATGAGGGGTTGTTCTGTATTTATGAAGCTTAAGCTCCAAGTTGAGCTAAGTACACCACGGCTTTGCCGTTTGATACAGAATGAGTCACTCGAAACGCTATGTTCTGGCTTGTCAGGTCAGGACTAGCCCCAGCAGCCAACTATCGGTAATGCATGGTTTGACAACACGAAGCGGCCGCGAGTTTTTATGATGGGCGGTACGGTCGTTGTTTCGAAAGTCGTTTTGGCACAGTGGTTTTTCGGCGCGGAAGGCACTGGAGGTCTATGTACAAGGAACTGATTGATAAGATCGTAGCCAAAGGGTCCAAGACCGGCTATGTGACCCTCAACGATATCAACGAGATTCTGCCCGAGGGCATCCTGCCTCACCAGATTGACGAAATCCTGGCTCAGCTTTCCGGCAAGGGCATTCAGATCGTTGACTCCGAAGAGGTCGTGCCCGAAGTAAAGAAGAAGCCGACGATCATCACCCGGGCCGAAGAGCCAATCCGAGCCTACTTCAAGGAACTGGCGCACTACTCACTGCTCTCCAAGAGAGAAGAGACCGAACTGGCCCAGAAGATTGAAACCGGCTACCGCATGATCGAGCGGCAGATCTTTCATTTCTCCGGGATTCTTGAATTCCTCTTGGAGTACTGCCGGCTCGTCGAAGCCGGCAAGAAAACACTCGACCAAGTGTCGCGGGTCGAGCTCGAGGCGCTGCTCAATAAGCATACGCTCTGGCAGGAACGCCAGAAGTTCGTCCGACGCGTCAAGGCGATTGAACGCGAACTGCGCTCGCTGATTTCGATGTTGGGCGACAAGAGCCATCGCGTTTCCGAGGCGAAGATCTTCGAAAAACGCGAGAAGATCTTGAAGAAGACTTCCCAGCTTTCGCTGCAGCCGAGCGTCATGAATCATATCATCCAGCACTTCAAGGATCATGTCGGCGAGCTGCAGAAGATCAACGAAAGGCTCAGGCTGATGCGGGGCAGTGATTCGAAGATCATCCGGCTGTTCAAGCGGCGCAAGCGCCAGATTGAGCGGATGCTGAGGGCCCGGAAAGACGGCTTCGGCAATGTCCTGGTCGTCATTAATTCATGGGAGGATGTCATCAGCCGGGCACGAAAAAGGATGATCGAAGGCAATATGCGGCTCGTCATCAGCATTGCCAAGCGCTATGTGAACCGCGGTCTTGATTTCTCGGATTTGGTCGGCGAAGGCAATAACGGATTGATCCGGGCGGTGGAGAAATTCGACTACCGCAAAGGTTACAAGTTCTCAACTTACGCCACCTGGTGGATTCGTCAGGCCATCAACCGCGCCATCGGCGACCAGGCGCGTACCGTCCGCGTACCGGCCCATGTTCTGGATACGATGAACAAGGTCGCCCGGGCCATGCGCGACATGGTGCAGGAACTGGGCCGTGAACCGACTGCCGAAGAAGTAGCACGTCGGCTTGATATATCGATCGAAAAGGTTCGCATGGCGCACAATATTTCGCTCATCCCGATATCGCTTGACAAGCCTATCGATGACGAGGAATCGAGTTTCGTCGGTGATTTCATCGGTGATCCGAGAGTCGAATCGCCGGCCCGTCAAGCCGCACTGGCGATCATCAAAGACCGCTTCTCTGAGGTATTGCACAGCCTGTCGCGGAGGGAAGAGAAAATAATCCGGCTCCGGTTCGGTCTCAACGACGGGTGCCCCAAGACGCTCGAAGAGGTGGGCCGGATGTTCAACATTACGCGGGAAAGGGTGCGGCAACTCGAAGCCAAGGCCCTCAAGAAGCTGCGCCATCCGGTACGTATCCGCCGGCTTGACCTTTACAAGGGATTGATCGGATAGTCGCCGCGCGGGGTGGTTGGCCGGATGTTCCGAAAGGGAGGTTAGATGCTTCTACTCATCGTCGTAGCGCTGCTGCCCAGGGATGCGTACCACGACCTGAAGACGGGCGGAAAACCGCTGGCCCTGGGTTACGCGGTGACCGCTCAGGCTGCCCATCCGACCAGCATCTTCTACAACCCGGCGAGCCTGTCCGCGGCCGAGCAAGGACTGTTGGTGACGCACTACGAAGGTGTCGGATTCGACAGTCTGGGTCGGATCAAAGGTCTTTCGCTGATTCTGCCCGAGCTTTGTCTGACCTACCTGGCGTTAGCCTCGGCCCGGCGCTATGAGCATACCGGTGACGTCCGCTCAGAATCATGGCAGGATGAGCGCTACAAAGTCGAGACGTACCTGGTGACCGTCACCTCGCGCACCGCCAATGCCGCTTTCACCGAAGGCGAACCGTTTTTGATCGGCCTCAACTTGAAATACTTGCGGGGTAGCTATAGCAACATCGAGTGGTCCTATACCGATTCGGCGTTTTTCAAGCCGAACTACACCGTAACCGACGGGGACGGCTATGGGTTTGATGCCGGTTTTCTGATTCGAGCTCAAAATTTCCAGATGGGGGTCATGCTCAAGGACGTCTATTCGCGGATGAAATGGCACGACCTTGCCGTCGGATCGACTGAGAAGATCGATTTCATTCCCCGCGTCGGCGGCGCTCTGAACGTGGAGCGGGTGTCAATCCTGGTGGATATCCAGAAGGCCGGCAATGATCTGACTTTCCACGGCGGCGCGGAGCTGAACTGGAAAATCGGCCCGGTCGAGCTCTTGCCCCGCGGCGGCGCGATTTTCGAGCAGGATGAAGATGTGAGGTATACGGTGGGGGCGGGGATTGCCTTCCGTGGTCTCTTTGTCGATTTCGGCGCCGATTTGAGTTCCAAGACCAACGCCCTGACGGTCGGCGTTGGAATGTAGTACGGTTCAGCATCGGCCCGCCGTCGGCCGCGATTTTTATTTCCTTGACTTTATCCCGAAGCCCGCTACAATTGCGTGCTAACATTTAGGAGGCATGATGAAGGCAATCCTTTCCGTTCTGATGTCGGCGGCAATGGCCGGATTGATGAATGGGGCAATTCCCCTGCCCGCAACGCCGTCGTGGATTTCGGTGGACAATGACTACGCGACGGGCGGTGCGCTCTATGACGTAACGATGGATGGTTGGGTCGATTTTTGCACCGGCAACGGTAATGACATGGCTTCCAACACCAACGCGATCTACGTCAACGTAAGCGGCACGCTCGAAGCAACCGCAAGCTGGCGTTCGATGGAGACCGGTTATTTTTCTCACCTCTACATCGGTGATGTCGACAACGACGGCCGTCCCGATATGGCGGTTGCTTACCTGGGCAGCGGTAGCGGGAATCAGGGCCCGACGCGCATCTACCGGAATACCGGTACTGGTCTTAACCGCACGGCCTGGTGGACGTCAACCGACCAATACAACGCGTTCGACTGTTCGTTCGGCGACGTAGACTTAGACGGCGATCTTGATCTGGCGGTGGCGTGCGGCGATGCTTACTCAGGGCTTCGATCGCCAACCCGGGTCTATCGGAATAATGCTGGAACAATCGAGACAAACCCTTACTGGACATCGATCGATGATTCAGCCGGTGATGCCTGCCGTTGGGCCGATTTGAACAACGATGGCTATCTTGATCTGGTTGTTGGTTATCGCAGGAAATTTGCGGTCTTCAGAAATATAAGTGGAACCTTAGAACGAACCGCATCCTGGACGAATACAACCGTGGGCTGGGTTTTGCGACTTGCCGTAGGAGACTATAATAAAGACGGCTGGATTGATGTGGCGGTAGCATCAAATGCACAGACTGGCGACCCGAATAGTATTAAGGTATTTAAGAATATCAGTGGCACCCTTGAGACGAATGCCTCATTTACGGCCTGGACAACGAGACAATATTCTTCCTGCGTTGAATGGGGCGATCCAAACAACGATGGCTGGCTTGACCTTGCCGCGGGCGGATGGTGGGAACCGGTCGCGGTCTTCGAAAACACCGGAGGTACTCTCAATACCACTCCGGCCTGGTCCTGGAACGGCGGCAGCAATCTCGTTTGTGAAACCGTAATGTGGAACGATGTGCGCCGACGGTTTGTTGTCCCGGTCAGTGACTTGAGGAGCGGCAACGGAACCCGCAAGCTCTTTTATTTCACCTACCATCCGATCCAGTCATTCACTGAAGTCCGGGTCAACAACAATCCGGTTCCGCTGGCTGACTTCTGCTATGATCCGTTGACCGGATGGATTGCTTTCAGGAATGCACCGCCGGTCGGCACCAATAACATCGAGATCCGCTATACGTACAGCCGCAGTCCGGACCTCGGTGTGACCAACTGGACCCGTGCCGTGGGCAACTACCTGTTCAGCAATCAGACCGAAGTGAGCGAAGAGGGGCTGGCACAAGCGGCCGCGGCCCGCGCATCGCTTGAGGTCTTGCCCAATCCGTTCGCCGGGCCGGCGCGGATCACTATGAACCCCGGGGTCGGTGCCCGGAGTATGGGGCTCAGAGTTTTCGACCGGTCGGGCCGGCTGGTGAAGACCTTTGACCTGGCTGCCATCGCGTCGGGACCCGCCGTGATTTCTTGGGACGGCCGGGACGACCAGGGCAAGAGACTGCCGGCTGGAGTCTACATTGTTGAATTGCTGACCGATCGGAGTCGAGTCAGCAAGAAGATCGTCATCACCAGATAGGTCTCTGAGTCAGACGTCGGGTGATCAGGCCGCCCGACATGCCCCGGCTTTCGGCACGATTGGGCTTTTTGGCCTTGGCGCCCCGGCGTGTTTCAGTTACGTAGAAGATGGTCGAACTGGGAACCATCGAACCGAAAACGCCGAATCCGCCGTCGATCAGCGAGGAATCACTGTAGCCGCCCCACTCCGTCTTGCGTAGCCAGAGGAAGGCGTTGGTGTCAAGCGCCGCGACCTTCAGGGTGTAACGCCCCGCCTCAAAGAACGTTCCCCAGTAAAGGTAGAAAGTGTCATCCACCACCACCGATGCCAGCTCGGCGGCATCGACATAAAAGAAATTCTGCTCCGACCAGCCGTCACGCAGCAGTTCAAAACGGTATCCTTTTGCCGCGGCCGAGACACTGCCCTTGATCCAAAGCCCGTCTTCGATATTGAGGGTGTCCAAGGAGACCGGGGAAACGATCGCCCAGGCCCCCGGGACCGTGGTCTGGCTGAAGGCCGTACCGTAGGCGCTCGAAGCCGCCTCGAAACGGTACCGTCCTAGGTTCATAACGTCAATGGGGTCTTTCAACCGGTAGTTACCCATGGTGTCGATGAGTTCGAAAACATAAGCGGCACCGTCTTTCATGAGCCTGACTTCAGCATCGAGTACTGCGGATTCAACGATCTCGTCAATCCGGAAGGTCCGCGAGACCGTGGCCTGGGGTCGCCCCGAACCTGGGGTCAGCAAGCAGAATATGTTGAGCTTCGGATCATATTCCTCGCCCGGTGTTTTCTCACAGGCCAGTAGCGCCAAGGCAACGACTATGAAGTATTTCATTTAGAAAGACAGGGTGACCCCGGCCGACGGGACGATGGGCAACATGTTTACGGGTTTCTTCGTGGGTGGTTCGCGCTCGGGATTGTCGCTCTCCCAACGATAGAACCAGACATTCTTGCGGTTGTAGACATTCATGACATCCAAAGCGACCGAGCCGGTGACTTTGCGGATTCTAAACCCTTTCTGAATACTCAGGTCGAGCCGGTGATACGTCGGCAGGCGATGCGCGTCCCGAGGTCCTTCCAGGTAGCTCCAGGATGAAGCGAGTGAATCACCGCCGAAATCGTGATAGTAGTGCTGATACTTGGCAATCAGACCGGGATAGGGGAAACCGGTACCCATAGACCAGTGCAGGTTGAAGTCAAAGCCCACGATTTTCTTGAACCCGATGACGAGGTTCAGATTGTGGCGGCGGTCGTACTTCGGGTGATACACTTCGCGGCCCAGTTGGCGCGTGGTCTGTCCGTACGAGTAGCCGGCAAACCCCGAGAGCCATGAAGCTGTACCCTTGAATAGAAGATCCAGGCCGTAGGCGTAACCGTCACCGGCGGCCAGGTCCTCGGGATTGGCAAACGCTTCATTACGCCGCAACATGAGCAGCCGGTCGTAGAACTTGTAGTAGCCTTCGATGTTGACGCTCATCATGTCGGAAATCCACCGCTCAACACCCAGGATCGTGTGATAGGCAACGGGTATCGGTTTCTTTTCGTGCACCGGACGCCAGAAATCGAAGACCGAAAGCAGCTCCTCCTGGCTGTTGATTACGCCCAGGAATTGATGATAGCGGCCGACGGCGCCGTTGACCGCGATATCTTCGGTGAGAAGATACTTGAACCCGATCCGGGGGTCGCCGAGGACGACCGGTCGTGGTCGGTAGTAGATGATCCGCAACCCGGGCTGGAGGGAGAAGCGCGTGCCCAGTTCCCATCGGTCCTGGACATAGCCGGAAACGAGATCCACCGTGTCGTCGGTCTTCGTTTCCAGCGTGTCAAACTGCAGGAACTGGTTGAAGTACATCCGTTTGGGTGCGATGCCGAATTCCAGCGTATGGTTGCTGCGCCAGAAGTAAGTGAACTCGCCGGTGAGTGAGTAGTCGTCGATTGCGTCACGAATCCGGTAGACCATCTTTCTTTTCTCATTGAAGTCAACTCGGACCAGGAAGGTACTGAAGGCACCGGTGAATTCGCCGAAGAACTTGGGCGAGAGCACCTGGCGAACCCGGCCTGATACCCCCTTGTTACCCCAGACGACGTCGACCGAAAAGGTCTCCTGATTGTGGCGGTCCATTTCGCGATAATGCAGGACATCTTCCGCGCCAAGGCCCGACGCGCTGAGTCTCGTGCTAATCCCGGGGTTGAAATTGACGTTGCCGATGAAGTCATAGAAGTAATAATCGGGAAAGTCCTGGGTGTAGTCTTTTATGTAGGGCAGGCGCTTGATTACCTGGTCGATATAGGTCCGCCGGCCGGCAAGAAGGAACGAGCCTTTGGGGATCGGGCCCTCGATGACAACCTTGGAAGCTATCATCGACAGGCCGGCCTGACCGGTGAACTTCTTACGATTGCCTTCTTTGGTTGTGACCGCTAGGACCGAAGAGAGACGATCGCCGTAGCGCGCCGGGAAACCACCGCTGTACAGAACGGCGTCGGCCACGGCCTCGTTGATGAACGAGGAGAAGACGCCGCCGAAGTGCGACGGGTTAAAGATCGTTATGCCGTCCAGGAGAACGAGATTCTCGTCCGGACTGCCGCCGCGCACATACAACTTCGACGAGAAATCGCTTGCGGCTACGACCCCGGGCTGCAATTGAATAACGCGGAACAGATCGACCTCGCCCAGTTTAGGGATGGGCCCGGTCTCGGGTCCTCTTATTTGAACGCGGCTGATTTCGACAGCCTTTTCGAAACGCTGCCGCTGGGCCGAGACGGTTGTCTTGGGCATCATGATGGTGACCGGTTTGAGTTCGAAATCCACCGACAACACCCCGGTTGAGTCGATCAACACGTCCTGCCGGGCAGTTTCGTAGCCGACCGAACCAATGGCAATCGTGATCTTGCCGACGGGCAGGTTGCCCAAATAGAAATAGCCCTTTTCATTGGCCATCGTGCCGGTTGACGTGCCGGGCAGGAAGACGCTGGCGTAGGGGACTCGTTCACCGCTGGTTATGTCGGTAATGAAACCCCGGATCGCACCGGCATGGGCGGCCTGCAGCATGAACAGTCCCGCTAGACAAAGGATGAAGGCCGGGCTCGATCTACTCATGCCGGCGCCTAAGAAGGAGCGTTCGATTCATCAGCGTCTGAATTATACGCACCGACGATGCCGGAGGCAAGCACTAAAATAAAAGCACCAAGGAAAGTGTCATTGCTCCGTAGGGACGCACCATGGTGCGTCCGGGAAAGGCTCACCGAAGCAATCCCCCTATAACCCACTTTTATCAAAGGGGGAAGAGAGGGGATTTTGTTGCCCTTATTAGAGAAAGTGAAGGATTGCCACGACCGCTACCCGCTTTTTGAATTGACATCACGTCGGTTTCGGATAAAATTACAGTTCTGCTATGGGAAAACTCGACAACCGGGTGGCAATAGTGACTGGCGGCGGCTCGGGCATTGGCGAGGAGATTGCCCGAACGCTGGCCGCCGAGGGTGCAAAAGTCGGCGTCGGCGATGTAGTCGCCGCCGGTGCCGAAAGGGTTGCGCGGGAGATTGGTTCGGCGGGGTTCGCGCTGGAAGTGGATGTTTCAAACAGCAAGGCAGTTGATGAGGCGGTGGGCAAGGTTATCGAGCGATTCGGGCGCATCGACATTCTCGTCAACAACGCCGGCGTCACGAAAGACACCCTGGTGCCGCGTATGACCGACGAAGACTGGGAACGGGTGCTGAAGATAAATCTTTCCGGGACGTTTTTCTTCACGCGGGCGGCGACTAAGCACATGATGAAGGCGCGCTACGGCCGCATCATCAACATCTCGTCGATCATCGGTCTTGCTGGCAATGCCGGACAGGCCAACTACGCCGCGTCCAAGGCCGGAATTATCGGCTTCACGAAGTCCTGCGCGAAAGAGCTGGCGTCGCGTAATATTTTGGTCAACGCGGTTGCTCCGGGTTTCATTGAGACCCCGATGACCAGGGGGTTGCCTGAAGCGGCGAAAAACAGCTATCTTAAGTCAATTCCCTTGAATCGATTCGGCCGGCCTGAGGACGTTGCGCGGGTCGTGCTTTTCCTTGCTTCCGAAGATTCATGCTATGTCACCGGACAGGTTCTGGTGGTCGACGGCGGCATGGTGATGGCTTAGAATAATCCAACGAAAAGGAGGCCAAATGGCTCTGATGGATGATGTTAAGAACATAATCGTGGAACAGCTTCATGTTCCGCCGGAGAAGATCACGGCCGAAGCCAAGTTCATTGAAGATCTGGGCGCGGACTCCCTGGATACGGTTGAGCTGATCATGGCCCTTGAAGAGAAATTCAATCTTCAGATACCCGAGGAAGAGGCCCAGAAGCTCGACACCGTGGGCAAGGCCACGAGTTACATCGAAGAGAAGCTGAAGAGCAAGTAGATGAAGCGGCGTGTTGTTGTTACTGGCCTCGGGGCGATCTGCAGTCTTGGTCAGGACCGGGAGACGATTTGGCAGAACATCCTGGCCGGTAAGTCCGGCATAACGACCATGACCAATATTGACCCGGCCAATCTCAAGGTCAAGATCGCCGGTGAAGTCAAGGATTTCAGGCCGGAGACCAAATTCGACCCCAAAGAACTGAAGCGTATGGACCGCGTGGTGCAATTCGCGATGTGGGCGTCGCACGAAGCCATCCAAGATGCCGGTCTTGACTTCGAGAAGATCGACCGCACGCGGACCGGTGTCATTATCGGTTCGGGCATCGGCGGCATCGCCGTCTGGGAGTCCGAGCACACCAAATTCATCCAGCAGGGACCGGGGCGGGTTTCGCCGTTTCTGATACCGATGATGATTTCCGACATGACCTCGGGGATGGTGTCGATCCACTGGAAACTGGGCGGACCGAATTTCACGGTGACATCGGCCTGCGCTTCAGGTGCCCATTCGATCGGCGAATCATACCGGCTGATTGCGTACGGTGATGCCGAGGTCATCATCACCGGCGGTGCCGAGGCGCCGATAACGATGTTTGCTGTTTCCGGATTCGCCAACATGAGGGCGCTCTCCCAGCGCAACGACGAACCCCAAAAGGCTTCGCGCCCCTTTGATAAGGACCGCGATGGTTTCGTGATCGGGGAGGGGTCGGCGATCATCGTCGTGGAGGAGCTTGAGCATGCACTGCACCGCGGCGCGCGTATCTACGGCGAGATTATCGGCTACGGGATGAGCGGTGACGGATTCCATATCACCGCCCCGGCGCCGGGAGGGGAAGGTGCCTATCGGGCGATGAAACAGGCGCTGGCCGATAATAACACCCCACTGACCGAAGTCAACTACATCAATGCCCACGGCACGTCGACCGAACTCAATGACCGGTACGAAGTCCTGGCGATCAAGAATCTTTTCGGCGACCACGCCAAGCAGATTGCGATCAATTCGACAAAATCCATGACCGGACACCTGCTCGGTGCCGCCGGTGCGATTGAGCTGACCGTGACGCTTCTGTCAATCCGGGACGGGATCGTCCATCAGTCGGTTAACCTCGATGAAGTCGAAGCCGGGTTCGATCTTGATTTCGTCCGGGGCGGGCCGAGAAAACTTGAGGTCAAAGTGGCCGTCTCGAACTCCTTCGGTTTCGGCGGTCACAACGCGGTGCTGGCGGTGAGGCGTTTTGACAAGAAATGAAACTCGTCGTATGCATTAAGCAAGTCCCGGACACGACCGACGTAAAAATCGACCCCAAAAACAATACTTTGATCCGCGAAGGCGTACCCAGCATCGTCAATCCTTTCGATCTTTTCGCGATTGAAGAAGCGCTCCGGCTCAGGGAACATGCCGGCGGTACCGTCACGCTGGTAACGATGGGGCCGCCCCAGGCGTCCAGTGCCCTGAGCGAAGGTATCGCGATGGGCGCGGACGACGCGATCCTGCTGACCGACCGTGTTTTTGCCGGGGCCGACACGCTGGCAACGTCGTACACGCTTGCCGCCGCCCTGCGTCGGTTGGGGCAGTTTGACCTGGTTTTATGCGGGAAACAGGCGATTGATGGAGATACGGCTCAGGTCGGACCGGGTATTGCCGAGTGGCTTGACATACCGCACGTTGCCTTTGTCCGTAAGATCCGGCAGGTCGACGAAGCGGCGCAGAAGATGGTCGTTGAGACGATAACCGAAGACGGCTACGAGGTGATCGAGACGACGCTCCCGTGTTTGCTCACCGTCGTGAAGGAGATCAACGAGCCGCGGATACCATCGCTGCGCGGACGTCTTCGGGCCAAGCAAACCCCGATCTTGACCTGGCGTAAAGGTGACTTTGCGATTGATGAACGATTCATCGGCTACGATGGTTCGCCGACCTGGGTCGTGAAGATGTTCACACCAAGTGTCAAGAAGGCGGGCGAGGTTTGGCAGGGCGCAGTCGATGAAGGAGTCGCGCGGTGCGCGGTGAGGATAAAGGCGCTGGGAGTTGACTGATGGCGCTGGACATCGATCGGGGAAAATGCAACCTTTGCGAGATATGCCTGGCGGCCTGTCCTTTTGGCGCGCTCGAGATTGTCGACGGCCGGCTTGTTGTCGATGAGCAGTGCAACTTGTGCGCGGCTTGCATCGACGTTTGTCCGCAGGCGGCGCTATCGATCGAGCGTACCGCGGCGCAGGCCGGCCCCCGGGAGGCCAGGCATGTGTGGGTGTTCGCCGAACAGAGGCGCGGCGTTATCCAGAAAGTTGCGTACGAACTCATCGGCGTTGCCGCGGAGTTGGCGCGGTGTCTCGGCGAAGAGGTCCAGGCGGTTCTTATCGGCAAGGCCGACGATCCGGCCGAGCTGGTGCGCATGGGCGCCGACTCAGTCTTTTACTACGAGGATGAAGCCGCCGTGCCCTTCCAGGTCGAACCGTACACCGCAATCCTGGAGGAACTGGCCCGGGCTCATTCCCCGCGGATTATCATTGCCGGCGCGACGGCGGTCGGTCGTTCGTTGCTGCCCCGGCTTGCCATCCGGCTTAGAACCGGACTGACCGCGGATTGCACCGGTCTTGAGATTGACCCCGAGAAGAAGCATTTGATGCAGACCCGCCCGGCGTTTGGCGGCAACATCATGGCGACGATCATTTGTCCCCGCACTTTCCCGCAGATGGCGACGGTACGCCCCAAGGTGATGAAGGCCCGGCAACCGGACCCCAATCGAACCGGCCGGATTGTAAAGATCAGGCCCCGGACTTTGACCTCGCGCACCCGGCTTCTCGAATATATCCCGGATCTGACCCAGAAAGTCAACATCGCCGAGGCCAATGTGATTGTCTCGGGCGGCCGGGGTCTGGGCGGGCCGGAGAATTTCACACTGATTGAGGAACTGGCGGCGCGGTTGGGCGGTGCGGTGGGTGCTTCGCGCGGCGCGGTGGATGCCGGCTGGATACCGTTTTCGCATCAGGTGGGCCAGACCGGCAAGACCGTATGTCCTGACCTGTATGTCGCGGTCGGGATATCCGGTTCGATTCAGCATCTGGTGGGCATGCAGTCTTCGAAGTTCATTGTCGCGATCAACAAAGATCCGGAGGCGCCGATATTCAAGGTGTGCGATTACGGCATTGTCGGCGATCTCTCGGAGGTGGTGCCGAAACTAATCAAGGCCCTTGATGGCAAGAAAGGGTAAGATTGTGATCGGCATCGGCGGTAACGCCGGTTCCGGCAAGTCGGAACTGGCCCGGGTCTTCAAAGATCTCGGGGCCGGAGTCATCAACGCCGACCGGATCGGCTGGGAAGTTCTCAGGCAGGAATCGGTGAAAGAAAAGCTTGTCAAGAGGTTCGGGCGGAGTATAATTGACGGGCGCGGTGATGTGATTCGAAGCCGCCTGGGCCGGCTGGTTTTCAGCAATCCCCGGCAGCGTCGCTACCTCAACCGCGTTGTCCACCCCAAGCTTCTGTTTCGGATCAGAAAGCGCATCCGGTCGTGTCCGAAAAGGATTGTCGTACTGGACGCGGCGTTGCTCTTCGACTGGAAGATCGAGCCATGGTTCGATTGGACGATTCTGGTGACCGCACCCCAAGCGCTCAAGGAGCAGCGGTTGGTCAAGAATGGTTTGTCCCGGGGAAGGGCACACCGGTTGCTGGGTGGTCAGATGAAACCCGGCGCTGCGCGCCGGAAAGCGGATATCGTGATTAGGAACACCGGCTCCTTGGGGGAATTGAGGCGGCAGGGCAAAAGGCTCTGGCGAGGAATTGTCCCATGATCATTACCTGTGAAACGTGTCAGGCGAAATACAACATTGATGACCGTAAGATACCGCCCCAGGGGGCAAAGGCAAAATGCACGAAGTGCGGCGGTGTCTTGATTATCCGGCGAGCTGAGCCGGAAACGCCGCAAGTCGTCATCCCGGAACGTAGACCCGAGGTCACGCCCCCGCCCCCGGTCGCCGAGCCGAAACCACAACCGCGGGTCGAACCGCCCGTAGCCAAGCCAAGGCCCGAGCCCGAAGAGGAACCGCCGATCGATGCCGGCCTTTCCGAAGAAGATAAGCGCTGGCACGAACGGGCCCGTCGTCTGGCCAAGGTGCTGGCCTCAGACCTCGTTCTGTACCACAAAGACAAGGTTGAAAAGGGGCTGCGTGAGGGGACTTTGGCCCAACTGCTGGGGTCGGAGATCAGAAGGTCTTGGGAATACTACTGTCAGCAGATTCCCAAGCATGTTGTGGCCTCCACCAACTACTTCAAAGAAGCACTGAACCGCATCGTCGGCAAAGGCCGCGAAATATTCCGTTAGGTCCACTCAATTCATCCCCGCGTCTCGGTCGGCACATTGCAGGAGCAGCTGCTGTCCTTGGGAGGTCACGTGAATTCTCTTGACAGCGCCGGGCGCATTGCTTATAATTATCGGACGGACAGGCCGATGAAGTGATGTACTTGAACTGGAGGGAAGTATGCTCACCGAACTAAAGGGGTGGTTTTCGATTCTGACCATCGGGTTTTTTTCTGTTGTCTTTGCCCAGGATTTCCGGCCATTGCCGAATGTCCAGAACTCGGTGGAACAGACCGTGCACGGTAGTGCATTCGTGGCAGGCAACGCGGCGCAGTTTCTCATCGATACGGGCATCGTCTATAGCGGTTCGCCTCCGAACGAGGAGACGCCGACCGTTGCCTTTGACGGTGTCAACTTCCTTGCGGTGTGGAGAGATAATCGGAACAAATCAGGCATTTACGCGGCACGGATAAGCCAAACCGGTGCTGTCCTGGATTCTGCTGGTATTGTTGTGTCTTCAACCGTGCCTTGTCCGGGTTGGCCATATCGACCGGTTGTCTCTTTCAACGGGACTCACTATTTGATCGTCTGGGCTGATCTCCGCAACAATGCCCAGGGAGACATATACGGCGCTCGCGTCACACCTGATGGCGTTGTGCTCGACACCGCTGGTATCGTGATAACGGCGGCAAGTGGTTCGCAGAGTTCACCGTACGTAGCTTTTGACGGCACGAGCTTTTGGGTCGTATGGAGTGACTTACGTAGCGGCAGTAGCGACATCTATGGCGCTCGCGTCACGTTCGGTGGTTTGGTTCTTGATCCGAACGGTGTTGTCATATCGGCGACCCCGCAGAATCAATGGTGGCCGCGGGTGACGGCGAGTGACTCGAACTGTCTTGTGATATGGGCCGACGGTCGAATACACCCCGGCGGCGACATCTACGGGGCCAGGGTTTCTGCGCAGGGAGCGGTTCTTGATCCAGCGGGCTTCAGGATTTCGGCCACGTCAGGGAACGCCGAGACCTCGTCGGCTGATTTTGATGGCACAGACTATTTCGTCGTATGGGCAGCCGCCGGCCAGGATGTCTATGGAACGAGGGTCAGCCGTTCGGGCGTAGTCCTTGAGCCAAGCCACCTACTATCTCTGAACAATACGTCAGCCTATCGTCCCTTTGTTGTGTTCGACGACACCAACCACCTTGTGTCCTGGGAAGATCGAATCGTGACCAATTGTGCCGTGGTTGGTGCCAGGGTGAATAGGGCATGCATCCCTCTTGATTCGACCGGGATTGTCATCGCGCGATCGGCTGGCAGCGTGAGCTATCCTTCGGCGGCCTTTGGCCGCGCAGACTATCTGGTCGTATGGGGGAACTATGATGTCCTCGGCGCGCGCGTGTCAACTGATGGCGTTGTCCTTGACACCACCGGGTTGGTGGTATCTACCGCGGCCAACGCCCAACAGGGGCCCTCGGTCGCTTTTGATGGTTCCAGCTACTTGGTTGTCTGGGAGGATGGGCGCGACTGGCGCAATGGCCAGTTCGATATCTATGGAATGCGTGTATCTGAAGCTGGTGCTCTTCTTGATCCCCGCAGTATTCCGATTTCTCAAGGGACGTTCTACCAAAGCCATCCTTCGATTGCCTGTGACGGAAGTGAGTACCTTGTGGTTTGGCAAGACGCGCGAAACGGTGGCCAATACGACATCTACGGGGCCCGGGTTTTGCGAGACGGCACGGTTCTGGATCCGAACGGCATCCAGATTTCTGCCGGCAGTTTCAGCGAGTATTGGCCAGCCGTCGTCTTTGACGGCAGCAATTACCTGGTGACATGGATGCGGTATATTGGATTGGACGGTGACATATACGGGGCTCGGGTATCGCCGGCTGGCGTTGTCGTTGACCCAATGGGGATTCCGATTTGCACTGCTGCTCAAGACCAGGAACACGCCGCGCTGGCGTCGGATGGTACGAATTGCCTGGTTGTCTGGTGCGATTACCGTGACACCAGCGGATACGCGCAGATTTTTGGCGCCCGGGTGACGAAGACAGGCGTCATCCTTGATCCTGGTGGAATACTTGTCTGTGATTCAGCTTCACAATCCGGACATATGAGCCCGTCGGTTGCTTTTGACGAGGTCAACTACTTCGTAGTGTGTGCCGAGTGGCCGGATGTCATCATCGGTTCAAGAGTGAGCACGGCAGGTACGGTGCTTGATACTGCAGGTTTGATCATTTCCGCGAGTTCAGTTGGCCAGTACAATCCGGTGCTGACGTTTGACGGAACCGACTATCTGTGCGCGTGGGAGCGATCACGTGATTTGCGGGGCGCGAGGATTCATCCAACCGGCGTCGTGGTAGACTCGTTCTCGATTGTTGCTCGGCCTTTCAGTCAGGTGTCGCCGGCTGCCGCCCACGGAACGGGTGATCGGGTCTTCGTGACCTATTCGGGCTGGACCGACTCCATAAACTATCGGCCGGCCAATACGCTGCGTGTCTGGGGCATGCTCATGCCCCCGGTGAAAATAGACGAAATGCAGAGTGCGGATTGCAGGCCGCGACTAGCAGAATTATCGATCGAGCCCAATCCATTCCGACAGCGCGTAGTGATGAAGTTCCACATCCCGAATGCCGAATCGCGGGCATCGTTGAAGGTTTTCGACGTCTCGGGTCGCTGTGTCAGGACCTTTCGTCCACCCGCATCCCGTGTCGCCGGGTCACCTCTTGCGGTCAACTGGGACGGTGACGACGACGCTGGTCGTGTTCTCCCAGCTGGCGTCTATTTCTGTCGAGTTGCATCAGACGACAGAGTGATGACCCGTAAGCTTGTGAAAGTTGAGTAGAGGACCTAATCGTTTTGCGCACCGTGCTCGCGCCACGGGGCACCAGAATTGAAAGAGGGTAGGGGGCTCAATCCGGACGGTAGGTGGTGATCACCCTTTTCATCTCCCGGACCGCGGCGGGCAGACCGACCAAGACGGCGCGGGCGACGATTGAAAAACCGATACTGAATCCGGAAATCTGGGGAATCTTAAGCAGCGGCACGATGTTCTTGTAGTCAATACCGTGGCCGGCGTGGACGCAGAGGCCAAGCCGCTCGGCTTCCCGCGCCAGGCGGGCGATCTTGCGGGCCTCCGCGGTACGGTTTTTTAGCGTCGCGTACCGGGCGGTGTTGATCTCGATCATGTCGGCGCCGAGTTTCCGGGCCATCCGGATCTGGGCCAGCGCGGGATCGATGAAGATGCTTACTTTGATGCCCGCGGCCTTGAGTCGCTTGATGGACAGCCGGGCGACCTCTTGAGTCTTAAGCAGGTCGAGGCCGCCCTGCGTAGTTATCTCGCCGGGTTGTTCCGGGACCAGCGAAACCCGATGGGGCTGGACCCCGAGTGCCAACTGCATCATTCTTTCGGTTAGAGCCATCTCGAGGTTAAGCTCGGTCTTGACGGTTCGCCGGAGCAGCCGGAAGTCTCTTTCTTTGATGTGCCGTTGGTCCATCCTTAAGTGGATGGTGATGCCGTCGGCGCCGGCACGCTCGGCAATTGCCGCGGCCCGGACCGGATCCGGGAATGATTCCTTGCGGGCCTCACGCAGCGTTGCGACATGGTCGATGTTGACCGATAGTTTCACTCACTGCCCCCGGGCCAGGCGCATGGCAAGAAACTCGGGCAGTCCCGCGGCCATAATCTTACTCTGCGCTTTCGGGATGTCATAGGTAAGGCGGACGATTTCTACGGTTGGCCCAGCAGCATCGAGCACCGCGTAGCTGGCCCGGGCGTCCAGATCGCGCGGCTGGCCCACGCTGCCCACGTTGATGATGTAACGGGAATCCTGCCGGACGGAAAGCGGGTTACCGCTGACCAGCTGGACCGAGGTTTCCTCTATCTTAACGAAGAGTGGTTCATGGGAGTGTCCGATGAAACAGATGGGTTCGTCGAAGAACTGGAATTGCTCCCGGAAATCGGCCAGATCGAACAGATAGTTCCACTCCTCGGGCTTCTTGGGGGTGGCATGAACCAGGCGGATTGATTTCTTTCTCAGTCGGGCGACTAACTCCAGGCCCGCAAGATACTCGAGATTCCTCGTTTTCGTATTGTTCTTGGTCCATTCCACGGCGGCGCGGGCAACCGGATTGAAGTTGGAATAGTCGGTTTTTCCGAGTACCGCCCAATCGTGATTGCCGGCGATCACCGGGTGCGCCAGCCCGTTGATCAGCTCGATGCACTCGTTGGGGTTGGCGCCGTAGCCGACAAGGTCGCCCAGGCAGGCGATATCTTTGATGCCGCGTTCCCGGATGTCGAACAGCACGGCATCGAGGGCTTCAAGGTTGCCGTGAACGTCTGAAATCAGTGCGATCTTCATTAAGGCCGGTTGCTTCGCTTGCGGGCCACGGCATCAAGGATCCCGTTGACGAACTTCCCCGAATCATGGTCGCCATACTTCTTGGCCAGTTCGATACTTTCATTGATGCTCACTTTGAAGGGGACATCGTCGAAATAGGCGAGTTCGCCACAGCCGATTCTCAGGATGGTGCGATCGATGCTGGCCAACCGGTGCAACTCCCAGTGCTCGAGTTTTTTCTTGAGCGTATCATCGATCTCGTCGATATGCCGGTAGACTTCCTCAATCAACTTGCGGGCGAACTCTTTCACCTCGGCCGGATACTTCTTTCGCGCCAGGATATCTTCAATCAGCAACGACGGATTCTCACCGGTCAGGTCAAACCGATAGAGGGCCTCGAGCGTCAGCTCGCGCGCCATCCGCCGCTGCATCACGTTGTTACTTCTTTTTTATTTTGTCGAGCAGGTTGACCATCTCGATCGCGGATTGTGCCGCCGCCCAGCCCTTGTTACCGTCCTTGGCGCCCGCCCGGTCAATTGCCTGTTCGAGCGTGTCGGCGGTAACAATGCCGAACATGGTCGGAACCCCCAGTTCCAGATTGATCTGGGCGATGCCTTTGGCGACTTCGCCGGCGATAAGGTCAAAATGGGGCGTGTCGCCGCGAATCACGACACCCAAACAGATGACGGCGTCGTACCGGTTGGACTTCGCCAGTTGTTTGGCCACGAGCGGGATCTCAAAGGAACCGCTGGTCCAGAAGACCTCGATATCTTTCTCGTCGACTTGATGCCGGGTCAGGCAGTCAATCGCACCATCGCGCAGACCTTTCGAGACAAACTCATTGAATCGCGAAACGACCAGTCCGAAACGCCTGCCCTTACCGACAAACTCGCCTCGCCATTCCTTCATGCTTGGCCTCCTTTTGTTCTTTTTCCTGAGGTGACAACTTTAGGGGGGGCAGCAGGTGCCCCATGCGGTCACGTTTCGTCTTCAAGTACTTCAGGTTGATCTTGTTGGGAGCAACAAAAATCGGGATTTGTCTGGTAACTCTCAAACCATAGCCCTCAAGGCCGACGATCTTCTTGGGATTGTTGGTCAGAAGACGGATTGTCGACAAACCGAGGTCAGCCAGGATCTGGGCACCGATACCGTAGTCCCTCAGGTCCGGTGGAAACCCTAACGCGAGGTTGGCCTGGACCGTGTCCAGCCCCTTGTCCTGCAGCACATAGGCTTTGAGCTTGTTGAGCAGGCCGATGCCCCGGCCTTCCTGGCGCATGTAGACAAAGACGCCGCAACCTTCACCGGCAATCCGTCGCAGAGCGTTTTCCATCTGGGCTCCACAGTCGCACCGCAGGGAACCGAAGACATCGCCGGTCAGACATTGAGAGTGGACTCGAACCAGCACATTTTTCTTCCCGGCAACGCGGCCCAGGACCAAGGCGAGGTGATGATCGTTTTCCGGAACGCTCTCGTAGACCAAGAGCCGGAACCGGCCGAACTTGGTCGGCAGTACGGTCTCGACAATGCACCGGATAAGCTTTTCTTTCTTGCGCCGATATTCGATCAGGTCCTTGATGGTGATAAGCTTCAACCGGAACCGGCGCGCCATCTTCCGCAGCTTGGGTAAGCGGGCCATGGTTCCGTCCGAATCCATGATTTCGCATAAGACGCCGCTGGGATAGAGGCCGCTCGCCGTAGTCAGGTCGACCGCGGCTTCGGTGTGGCCGGCGCGGCGCAGAACACCTCCTTGCTGGGCCCGGATCGGGAAGACGTGTCCGGGTCGGGCCAGGTCTTCGGGTCGGGACCTGGGGTTCAAGATGGTCTTTATGGTGAGCCACCGGTCGTGGGCCGAGATGCCGGTCGTCGTTCCTTTGACTGCGTCCACGGACACGGTGAACGAGGTTCGGAGCCGGGCCGTGTTTTCGGCGACCATGGCCGGAATGCTGAGTTCGTCAAGTCTCTTGCCGGTGATCGCCAGACAGATGAGTCCCCGTCCGTGTCTGGCCATAAAGTTTATAATTTCAGGAGTTGCCAGCTCACCCGAGCAGATGAAATCGCCTTCGTTCTCCCGATTTTCGTCGTCGACGACGATGATGACCCGACCCCTCTTGATATCGGCGATGGCATCAGCAATCTTTGAGAACATTCATATGATTCTATTAATATTTCCGGCAAAGTCAAGGGCTAAGAAATGAGGGCTCTGAAAGAGCAGTTCGTTGCTCTTAAAGATTGTCCGCCTGAGGCGGAATGCCAGAAGGATGACAATGATATTTCAAAGGTTATCATCACTGTGATCTCAGAAATCAGTTGGTTTTGGCTTGACACCCGTTTGGTCCGAGAGTATCATCAGGCGTGGAACTCGAACTGTTCCGGAAACTGGTGTTTGAGGCATTCGACGGACTGCCTCGTCCATTCCGCAAGAAAATCGAGAATGTCGGGCTTGAAGTTGCGGAAGGTACGATGCACGAGGGCAATCAACTCGTCCTGGGCCGGTATCATGGCGTCCCCCTGACGCAGCGAACCAGCTGGTATGGCAACGTACTGCCGGACCGGATAACTATCTACAAAGGCAGCATCGAGCAGGTGACCCAGGATCCGGCGGCGGTAAAAAAGCTGGTGCGGGAAGTCATCATACATGAGGTGGGTCACTACTTCGGGTTGGATGAGAACGACATGGACGATTGAAGGCGTCCGGAGCCGGGAGATGCCGGGTGCCTGCCTGCGATTTTTCTTTACAAGTGATGCCCCCTGGATATAATACATTGACCACTGAGCCGGGTTTCAAACCCACAAGATTCTGGAACCGGAGGAGGTTCGGTAATAACCGCTCAGCGGTTATCGACCCTGAACGCTTTTTTGAAATGAGTTTAATGACACGACAGACAATGCTGGTAAGCGCAAAAAAGGAGTGAGACGATGGCAAATCTGTTGAAGCAAAAACTGAATGCGCAGATCCCTGCTCTGAAGGAAGAGATCCGTAGCCTGGTCAAGGAGCACGGCAAGAAGGTCATTTCCCAGGTCACGATCGAGCAGGCCTACGGCGGCATGCGCGGCGTCAAGGGCTTGGTTTGTGATACGTCGCTGGTCGAACCCGATACGGGTCTGGTGATTCGCGGCTACCCGGTTAAACAATTGACCAAGAAACTGCCGGAGGATGTGCTGTGGCTGCTGCTGACCGGTTCGATGCCCAGCGAAGCCGAGGCTAAGGATTTGCAGGTGGAATTGAGGAAGCGGTCGAAAGTCCCGGACTACGTCTGGAAAGTGCTCAACGCGATGCCCTTGAATTCGCATCCGATGGCGATGTTCAACACGCTGGTCCTTGTTTTGGAGCGCGAGTCGCTCTTCCGCAAGAACTACACCAAGGGGATGCGCAAGGAACAGTACTGGGAATCAACCCTCGAAGACAGTCTCAACATCATCGCCAAGCTTCCGGCCCTGGCTGCGGCCGTCTATCGGCGCCGTTACAAGAAGGGCCCCCGGGTCAAACCCAACCCGAGACTCGACTGGGCGGCCAACTACGCCTGGATGCTGGGGATCAAGGACCCCACCGGCGAATTTGCCAACCTGATGAGGTTGTACATGGTCCTGCACAGTGACCACGAGAGCGGCAATGTCAGTGCTTTCACGACTCACACCGTGAATTCGGCGCTGTCGGACATCTATTACTCGCTGTCGGCGGGACTGAACGGCCTGGCCGGTCCGCTCCATGGGCTGGCCAACCAGGAGTGCCTGGGCTGGATTCTGGATTCATTGAAGCAATTCGGCGGCAAAGTGCCATCGGCCGATGACCTGCGCAAGTTCGCGTGGGACACGCTCAATTCGGGCAAGGTCATCCCCGGCTATGGTCATGCGGTGCTCCGCATCACCGACCCCCGGTATGACGCTTTCCTCGAGTTCGGCAAGCGGGTCTGTTCCGACGACCCGATTGTTCAGCTCGTCGCCCTGGTTTTCGATGTTGTTCCGCCCGTGCTCAAGGAGCAAGGCAAGGCAAAGGACCCGTGGCCGAACGTGGATGCTGCTTCCGGTTCACTGCTCTACCACTTTGGTCTCAAGGAGTTCGACTACTACACGGTTCTGTTCGGAGTATCCCGGGCGCTCGGCGTTTGCGCCCAGGCGGTGCTCAGCCGCGCCCTGGGCATGCCGCTGGTGCGCCCCAAATCCGTCACCACCGAATGGATGAAGAAGACGGCGGCTTCGATACCCTCAGCTTAGACAAGTCAGCATAAAAAAAGGCCCCCTTGGACAAGGGGGCCTTTTCATTTGTGGGTTCGTTACTCGATGGACAGGACTTTGTACTCGATTCTCCGGTTCTGATCGCGTCCGGCCCGGCTTCGATTGTCGGCAATCGGCATACTCTCACCGTAGCCAATCGCGATGATACGCGACGGATCGATACCGTGCGTCTGCACCAGGTAGTTACGGACTGACTCGGCCCGCATCTGCGAGAGGCGCTGGTTGTAGGAATCACTGCCGATGCTGTCGGTATGGCCGCTGATCTCGACGCGCATCTTCGGATAGGCCAGGAGCGTCTTGGCCGCGTCATCAAGCACGGGATAGGACATCGGTTTTATGATTGCGCTGTTGAAGTCGAAATAGATGCCTCTGAGGGCGATTTTCTCACCGACTTTGGGCCGGGCGATTCTCTTGAGCGAGAAGTTCAGGATCTTGGTTTCGCCGTCGGCCAGAACAACCGGCGCGCTCTGCGGCAGGTAGCCTTCGGCGTCGACTTTGATCGAGTAGGTGCCGGGTGGCACGAGCACCTTGTAGATGCCGGTGGTCGGCTCAGGTACCGCGGGCTTGATCGTCGTTCCGACGAACGACAGCGTTGCCATCACCGGCGTCAGAGAGTCGGCGTCGGCAATCTTGCCGGTCATCGTCGCCTGAGGCACACCGATCTTGGTCAGTTCGAAATCGATGACCTGTTTCTCGCCTTCCTTGATCGCGATCACCCTTTCGTCCGGCCGGTAATCGCGGGCTTCGACGTGGATCCGGTACGAACCAGGCACAACCTCAGCCGAGTAGAGGCCTTCCGGGTCGGTCTTGGTGGCTTCGATCGACGTGCCCGGGAAGGTGATGTCGGCCAGGGTAATCGGGGCTCGGGTTGCCGGATCGAAAACCTTGCCCGTGATCTGAGTGGGCAGTCTCTTTTTCAGCTCGAAGTCGACGACGATCTCATCGCCGTCTTTTAAGATAAGAGTCCTCTCCTTCCACTTGTACCCCTGAGCTTCCGCGTGGACCCGGTAATTACCCGGCGGCATCGTGACCGCGTAGGTACCATTGGCGCCGCTCTTCACGGTGGCCACGGTCGATCCGGGGAAGGCAAGGTCGGCGGCAATCGCGTCGCCCGACTCGGCATCGACTACCCGCCCGGCAATCTTGGCTTTCGGAATGTGCGGCGGCTGAATCAAGTCGCCGGAGACCGAGATGCCGAAGAAGGCGTTCCAGGTCCCCTGGTCATTGATGTCGAAATCACAGCCGAAGTCGATACTGGTCATTCCGGTATTGAGCCGAATACCCGGTGTTATGAGAACCGAATCGTCCCAGGTGTTCTCGTCGGCCCGTCCGTGGAATTCGAAGATGATGTTGATGTAGGGCGAAGGGATGACTTCGATCCCGCCGCCGAATACAAGATAGTTCGGACGCGTCCGGAAATCCTCGGGCCGGACGTAATTCGGCTCCGGTAACTGGTCGGCACCGGTGCTCAAATGACCACAGTTGGCGTGGGCGGCAAACGGACCGATCCGGTAAGACATCAGTCCTACCCCGGCCAGGTCCCGGTCATGCGGCAGGTAGGGCGGAAAACCGGAACCGTCTCGGGCATGGTAACGGCTGTAGAACTTCTTATCCTTGTCATAAGGATTGCCCCATTCTCGGGGCAGTTGGGGCGCCCAGGCGGCATAGGTCTCACCGCCGATTGCGAAGATGGTCGGAGTTTTCGCATTGATGATGACCGGGTACCCGACCTTGAGGCCGATCTCCCATTGTTCAAACCAGATGGGCGGTGAGGGATCGCCGCGCTCCATCTGGTCATCCATCTGTTCGTACCACTTGCCGAAAAGGTCGGCCCGGCCGCGAATCTCGATGTAATCGATGATGGCATAAGACAACCCGGTGTGAAGGCGCGGGAAGTGACGATTATCAGCGAAGGTTATGGTCGAGCTGCCGATGACCGTGTCCTTGTTGGCGTCTTCATAGTAGTACTCAGGGTGGATGTTGAAAGAGAACATGCCCATGTTGTGGGGCTGGGCATTTTTTACTTTGAACAGGCCGTGGTTACCATACATTGATATCTGGTATGCTGAGGCAATGACACACATACCGAGCATGACACCGACAAACTTGCTTACTTTCATCTAGCCTCCTTAATAATTATGCTCTTTCTTGTGCCAGGCCGTAGGCCGTCTGACACCGTCAACCGTCCCGGCCGCCGACACGTGATCTTAACGAATCAGTACAACTACGAATTATAGCCAACAAGCCCTCCTCGTCAATATTAATTTGCCGCCCGGCCCTACGTTGGATACCGGCAATGGATGAGGGACGACCGTTCGCGTTGCTCACTCGGACGAGGGACGCGTTGACGGATGGAATATTGGAATAGTGGAGTGTTGGAGTGATGGAATTATGAAGACATGGAGTAATGGAAGAATCGGTGACGTCATATCTCCGGCATCCGTCGTACTCATCACCGTAATCGAGGGCGCTTTGCGCCCATCACTGTAATCCGCTGCCGTGTGCGTCCCGAGCGCAGCGAGGGAGCTCAGTTATTCATCACTGTAATCGTGTTTTCTTATCACCGTAATCGATGCCGAAGGCAGCCGAAGGCAAGAAGCGTGCGGTTACTCAAGGGGTACGAATTCGCCTTCTCTTACGACCCAGAAGATGTAGGGTGCGACGAGGACATCGCCTTTCGCGTCGAACTGGACGCGGCCGATCGCGCCTTCGTACTCCATTTCGTGAATCGCCCGGGCCACGCTCTTGACTTCCGTTCCACCGGTGGTCTTCACGGCCTGCAGGATGATGTTGGTCGCGTCGTAGGCATAGACCGAGTAGGGCCCGGGGTCGCCGTACCGCACGCGGTACGTCTCGAGGAAATGTTTGGCGCTCGATTTCTTTTCAATCGACGGACTGAAGGACAAGTAGGCGCCTTCCGTGGCCTCGCCTCCGATTTTTATGAATTCCGGGTCAATGACACCGTCGCCCGACACAAAGACCGCCTTGAGTCCCAGCTGTCTCATCTGTTTTATGAGCAGGCCGGCTTCAGGATAGATACCTCCATAGTACAGGACTTCCGGTTTTTGCTGCCGTACTTTCGTGAGCACCGCAGTGAAGTCATTGTCGCCCTGGATGACACCTTCGTAGGCGACGATCCGGACCGTGCTGTCCTGTTCGACATTGCGTTTGAACTGGTCGGCCAAACCCTGGCCGTAGGTCGTCTTGTCGTGCAGAACCGCGATGCGTTTCCGGTTCAGATGTCCGAGGACGAATTGCGCGCCAACCGTGCCTTGTTGGTCATCGCGGCCGCAGACGCGAAAAGTAGTTTGAAAGCCCTGTTCCGTAAGCTGGGGGTTGGTCGAAGCGGGAGTGATTTGAATGACGCCGTACTCATGGTAGATCTCGGCGGCAGGAATCGAGCATGACGAGTTGAAGTGGCCGACGACACCGACAACCTTCTCGTTGACCATCTTGTTGGCGACGCTGACGGCCTCGCGCGGGTCGCGGCGGTCGTCGCCGACGACCACAACGATCTTCTTGCCGAGCACGCCGCCTTGCTGGTTCCATTCTTCAACCGCCAGGGTTACGCCATGGGCGATATCCTGGCCCATCTTTGCCTGATCGCCGGTCATCGGCCCGGCGGCTCCGATCTTGACTGATTTTTCACCGCCGCAGACGAGCATCAAGGTGAACGGGACTGCGGCCAGCATCTTTTTCATGATCGCCTCCTTTCCCGGTTGAGCCTTCGAGCGTCCGGCGCGGATCGACGCTTGAGATTGTAGCCGGCGAGCAGCCGGCGGATCGCCGGGAAGAGTTTGCGGCGCTCGACAAAACACGTGACGCTGATCGAGGAGGTGGTGACGGCTTCAATGTGAACGCGGGCCCGGCTGAGGACGTCAAGCAGCTTCGTCAGGATTTCAAGCGATGAGCCGATGCCCGGTCCGACCAGGGTCACGGCCCCGATTCCTTTCTTGATGCGCAGGCGCCGGGCGGCGAGCCGGCCGGCGATCTTCTTGAGCACTGCATATCCCTGGGCCTGGTCCTCGAGGGGAAGAATGAAAGATAGGTCGAAGCGATCCGCTTCTGATATGCCGTGGAAGAAGAATCGCAGGTGTACGCCGGAGTGGGCCAGTTCGGTGATGATCTGGGAAAGGACACGGGGATTGCGGGGTACCGACTCCAGAGTCGCCATGACGAGTCTGGTGTCGTGGGTGATTGCCCGGACAATGGGCTTCTCCATCTTCTCTCCTTTGGTAATAGTCGTCCCGGGTCGGCCGGTAAAACTGCTCAGCACCTGGACCGGCATGTTGCAGCGGGCCGCAATGGCACAGGCCCGGGGATGGAGCACCTGGGCGCCGCGTGTCGCCAGCTCCAGCATTTCGTCGTAGGTTATTTTCCGGACCAGGCGGGCATCGTGAAAAACCCGCGGATCTTCAGTGTAGACTCCGTCCACATCGGTATAAATTCGGCATTGCCGGGCCTTGAACGCCACGGCGCAGGCCACCGCGGTCGTATCCGATCCGCCCCGACCGAGCGTGGTTATCTCCCGGCTCTGACTGACGCCCTGGAATCCGGCGATTATCGGCACCTTGCCCTGGCGCAGGGCCTGGCGGATTCGGTCGCCTTTGATCTCAAGAATTCTTGCATCGCTGTGCCTTTCGTCGGTGATGATGCCGACCTGGGAGCCGGTGAAGGACATTGCCGGCACGCCCCGGTCGTGGAGGGCAATCGAGAGCAGGGCCATCGCAATACGCTCGCCGGCGGTCAGGAGCATATCGAGCTCGCGCTGATGCGGGGAGGTGGTGATCTTTCGGGCCAGCGTTACCAACCGGTCGGTGCTGTGGCCCATCGCGGACACGATGGTGATGACCTTATGGTTCCGGCGGTGCAAGGCCGCGATCTTGCGGGCCGCCTTCTTAATGAGGTCGGTTGTGCCGACCGATGTGCCGCCGAATTTGAGAACGATGATTGCCATCTATTCCTTTTTCTTTATCAGCCCTTGCATCGGGACAAAGATGACCGGGGTCATGGGCGTGCGCTTCAACGCGCCGTTGGTTTTCTCAAAGAGGGTCAAGACCTGGGTCTCGTTTTCGGGCCCGATCGGGGCAACCAGCCGGCCACCTTCGGCAAGCTGCCGTACCAGGCTGTCGGGTAGCCGTTCGGGCGCACAAGTGATGATGACCGCGTCAAAGGGCGCGTATTCAGACCAGCCAAGATAGCCGTCGCCGCTTTTGACTTTAACATTCCGGTAACCGAGTGCCTGAAGGGTCTGTTCGGCGCGCTGGGCCAGCGACGGCACAATCTCAATCGTATAGACCTCCCGCGCGACGGCGGCGAGTACGGCAGCCTGATATCCTGAACCCGTGCCGATTTCCAGAACTTTCTCGTGGCCGTCAAGCATGAGTGCCTCGGTCATCAGTGCGACAACATAGGGCTGCGAGATTGTCTGGCCTTCGCCGATGGGCAGGGGATAGTCTTCATAGGCCAGAAGACGGCGCGGTTCGGGCACGAAGAGATGGCGGGGTACCGTGCGCATGGCCTGGAGTACGCGGGCATCGTGGATGGACCGGGCCTCGAGCTGGTCCCGCACCATCGTGTTCCGCAGGGTGGTGAAATCATCGGCCCGGGTTGTCCCCCGGCCGCAACTTATCAGAGCGATTGCAGTTAGGGCGTACAATAGCCGCACGTCTTCATTCTCTTCAGAAAAAGGGCATTTGTCAATAGGGCATGTTCGAGCCGCGGGAGCAGACGCACCCTTCAAAATGCGGAGCAATGAGTGATGAGTGTCGAAAGTAGCGAGTGGCGAGTAGCAAGTAGAAAGAGAGCAGAGAGAGGGGATTTAGCAGACCAGCCTATCAGAGCACCAGTTGAAGGCGCATCAGGAGATCAGCAGATCAGATCAGTCTTAATGCAGAGGGACTACAGCGGATTCATACTGATACTCTGATTGCTGATATCCTGCCCACTGATACCCGGATATCCTGATATCCTTGCCTTCGGCTGCCTGCTTCATCGGGCTGTCCTGGGAACTATTTCTCTCGAGGCTATGGATGCAATGACCCAACCGACTCAAGAGACAGAATGAGCATCGGAGAGAGTCATAGAAAGGTGTTGCCTTGAAGTGGGATGTCGATTATACTGATGTCGGAATGGAAGATCTCCGATACTCTAGTTTGAAGAATCCGGTTTATCGTGGTCACGATGTTTTCACGATTGTGTCTCGTAGAGAGACAACTGCGGTGTTCATTGTTAAGAAGGAGGTATCATGAGTGAAGCCAAGGTGCCCCTGGACAAGTATCAGAGGATGGAAAATCTCTTCGCCACGCAGTCCAAACTGGTGGTGATGACCGGGGGTTTCTTTCTCATCGGCCATACCGTTCTCTTTTTTGCATTTGCCGCGGCCCACGGCGGTTGGTTCAAGGTTATTCTGGGTCTTTTTGGCATTCTCACGGCGGTGGCCTGGTTCGTGTGCGGGGGCACGGTCCTGGCCAACTACAACTTCAGCTCGCGCAGTCTGATGGAAATCGAGAATAACCTGCCGGGTGCCGACCGGGTCTACCTTACGATGGCCCGGCAGCGTGACGCGATGCCGGTTTTCCTGAGGATGTTCACGCCGGGCGAGATGTTGCTCAAGGTCCTGCCCGCCGTCGCCGCGTTGTTCTGGATCGTCTTGATGATTTTCCGCCCGGCCTGAGACCGGGATGCGGCAACTGCTACTTGACCAGAACCACCTGGGCCGTGGCCGTGGACTTCGTGTGGGAGATGGTCAAGAAAATATCGCCGACGCCGAGCTTGTCGGCGAACTCCTTGACGCGCCCACAGACGCGCAAGCACGGTTTCCCGCTCGCTTCGTTCTGGATTTCGATTTCATTGAACTTGACGCCGCGTCGCCAGCCGATGCCCAGGGCCTTGAGCATCGCTTCTTTGGCCGCAAAACGACCCGCCAGCTCTTCGAATTGATAGGCCCGGCCCTGGCATGATTTCATCTCAAGATCGGTAAAGAGTTTCGGGGCGATTTTTGGGTGTTGATGCAACGCTTCACGGATGCGGTGCACTTCAACAAGATCGATACCGATACCGAGAATCGTCACATGCCAACTGTATCGATATTCGAGGATTAGTCAACGGTCTTGACGGAAAAGACCCGGGCTCGGCCGTCCCGGCCTGATTCGCGGCGCCGTCTAGGGCTGAAACCGGGGGCTCGACCTCAACGGCAGCAACTGCCACTGCTGCCTGAAGGTTTTAGGTATTTCTCCGGGTTGCGTTCGAATTCCTTCTGGCAAGCCTTATTGCAGAAATAGTATGTTTTCCCGTTGTAAGTCGATTGGGCTGCCGCCGTCTTCTCGTCCACTTCCATGCCGCAGACTGGATCTTTAGCCATTAGTACTCCTTAGATTATGCACTATCTTATGCCGACCGCCCGCGAAAGTCAAGAGAGAAAGAGCTCTCGAAAAGAAGAGTTGACTATTCGGGCCGATTCCATATAATCAACGCATGCCTATTGAAGGGCCCTGGCGCCGGTTGATCCCGGAGCAAATAAAGAACGTACCGGACTACTCGGGCGTGTTCGAGCTTGCCGACATTCTGCAGGAGACCATCTATGTCGGCAGTGCGTCAAGCTTGATGCAGGCGATTCTGCAGGTTTTCGACAAGCGAGACCCGGATCTGGCTTTGGCGGCCTTTTTTCGTTTTGGGTTGACGCTGGACTACGCGCCGGCGGCCGAGAAGCTCCTGGCCGATTATCAAGAGAGCTTCAAGCGCCGGCCGCTCTGTAACGAACGGAAATTGAAAAGCTCGGGCTGATTTTGCGTCTTGACACTTCTACGGTTTCAGAGTATCTTTGTCGAGTGAAGAATATCGATATTGATGAATGGGTCCAGGTCCGGCGAGCCATGGTCCAGACCCAGATCGTGAACCGGGGTGTGCAAGACAAGAGAGTCATTGAAACGTTCTCGCGTGTTCCCCGGCACCGCTTTGTCGACGACGCCTTCATTGGTCAGGCCTACAAGGATTTCCCGCTGCCGATCGGCGCGGAGCAAACGATCTCTCAACCGTACATGGTTGCCGCCATGACCGAGTGCCTGGATCTCAAGGGCAAGGAGACGGTACTTGAGGTCGGGACCGGCTCAGGGTACCAGACCGCGATTCTCGCCGAACTCGCCGACCGTGTCTACACGGTTGAACGGATTTCTGAGTTGGCCTGTCGGGCACGTGAGCGTCTCGAAGGGCTGGGTTACAGGAATATCGCATTCCGCGTCGGCGATGGCAGCTTGGGTTGGCCGGAGTTCGCGCCTTTTGACCGAATCATGGTAACGGCCGGCTCGCCCAGCCTGCCGATGCCGCTTCTCGATCAGTTGAGCGATGAAGGCATCATGGTGATACCGGTCGGAGGGGGCGGTGTGCAAAGGCTCAATTCGGTCCGGAAACACAAGGGGCACGTCACACGTAAGGAGTTCTTCGACTGTGTTTTCGTGCCGCTGTTAGGCAAAGAGGGATGGTGAAAAGAAATTCCCGGGGAGTAGCGCAGCGGAAGCGCACCTGGTTCGGGACCAGGGGGTCGCTGGTTCAAATCCAGTCTCCCCGATTTTCATTGCGGTTGGCGAATGGCTCATGGCCAGTCGTCACGAAGTCCACGAGGGTGTCTCGGAGAGAAGTTTGCGGAATTCGCGGACAATGAGAAAGAAGATCGTTGCGGTCATTGGCGCGTCCGAAGCCGAGGAGATGGTTCTCCGGGATGCCGAAGCCGTGGGCGCCGGTATCGCCGAGCGGGACGCGCTGTTGATCTCGGGCGGGCTCGGCGGGGTCATGGAGGCGGCCTGCCGGGGCGCCAAGCAAGCAGGCGGAACCACGATCGGGATATTACCGGGCACCGAGCGATCGGATGCCAGCAGCTACGTTGATATCCGCATCGTCACCGGTTTGAGCCAGGCGCGCAATGTCATCATCGCGCGCAGCTGCGATGCCGCGGTCGCCATTTCGGGCAAGTACGGGACGTTGTCTGAAATCGCGTACTGTTTGATGTTTGGCGTGCCGGTGATCGGCCTTGGCACCTGGCGTCTGGCGTCAGATTCAGTTACCGAGCCGGTCCCAATCACTTATGCGGCAAATGTGAACGAGGTTTTGAACAACCTTGACCGTATCCTAAGGGGTTAAAACCATGCTATGTTGCCTGATCTTCCTGGTCGGCATGACGTACCAGCCGCTGGGCAGCAGCGGTTTAGAGATCAGCCTGGATATCGAATCGGCCGCTGAGAACGGATTCAGCCTGCCGCAGGGCCTGTATACGAATCCCGTGGGTGCACCCAACCTGCCGGGGTTGGCTTACTATATTGGGGTGCCGCAGACCGGCGGAATCAAAGTCCAGGTCGTTGAAGAAGAGACGCGCAGTTATCCGGCCGACGTCCTGCCCAAGGGTTACTTTTCATATGAAAGGACGAGTTTTACGCCCGACCCGGCGATCTATGGTCAGAACCGTTACTATCCTGATCTCTATGCCGTAACTGAACCATCGGTCTGGCGCGACTTGAGGGTAGTCAGCCTCAAGGTCAACCCGGTCAGGTACAATCCCATCGAACGCAAGGTGTTGGTTTCTTCCCGGCTTAAGCTCAGGATTCTCTTTGACGATCCGGCCCAGACGGTCCGGCGCACGACCAATTTCGACAACCTCTACGAACATCTAGTGCTCAATTACCGTGAAGCGAAGGAGTGGTGTGTGCTCCAGACGCCGCTTCGGATCAAACCGCTCTTCGATATGCCGTTCTGGTTCAAGATGGCGATTGACACCGAAGGTCTCTACCGGATTGACTATGACCAACTGAAGAAGTTTGTGTCCGACCCGGGACGGCTTGACCCGCGGACGCTGCGGATCTATACGCCGGGTTTTGACACGCTCGGCGGGAATACAATTGACTCACTCCTGCTCGATTCGCTGGTCGAGGTTCCAATTCTCGTGTACGGCGAGGAAGACGGCGTCTTCAATCGCGGTGACTATCTTCTTTTCTACGCATTTCCGGCAAGCCATGTCATCATTGCCTCGGGGGACACGATCGGCCACGTCAACAACCCTTTTGACCGGTCGGGTTTTTACTGGCTCACCTACGGCGGCAAGCCCGGGCAGCGCTTGGCGCGGGTTGATGGTCGTCCGGCCGGCGGTGCCTTGCTGGGGCGTCTGCGCACGCCGGTCCACATCGAAGAAGAGCACGAGAACCCGGGACGCTCCGGACTGCGCTGGGCCTGGCAGGTGATGTCGGTGACGGGCAGCGGTTCCTGGTCTTTCCCGATCAGCCATCCTGGTGCCGACGGTGTCGGCGAGATCGAAGTCGGCATCTTGGCCTTTGGCAAGAGCTTCAAGCTCAAGCTTTTCTACAACGATTCCCTTTATTGTGACACCGCTGGGTTCTGGTGGGATTTGTTCCTCAAGCGGCCGGTAGCCTTCTACGGCGACTCCGGGATGATCAGGATTGACCTGGAACGGTTCGGTAACGATACGTTCAGCACCTACCTTGATTATTTTGAGCTCAACTATCCGACCCGCCCGGAATTGAAATCGCCGCGCTACTCTTTGGTGGTCGAGCCGGGCGAGTACTACTATGCCTTGGGCAAGGTAACCGGACCGCCGGTCGTGCTTGACGTCACCGACCCGCGCCGACCCCGGCTGATTCATGATCTTGAAGTGCGGGGCGAGTCCCTTAATTTTACCCACCGGGTTGACAGCATCAGCCTGTTGCACCTGGCCGACATTGACCATGCGTACCGGCCCCGGCTCGAGCCGGTCCGGGTCGGTCATCTACGGCAGGAGACGAACGGGTGTGACTATTTGATCCTGACCAACGACCAGTTCTATGACCAGATGCGGCCCCTGCTCGAATGGCGGCGGCGGCAGTTTTCGTGCCGGGTCGTCAAGCTGAGCGAAATATACAACGATTTCGGTCTGGGCAAGGAAGAGCCAGCGGCGATCAAATACTTCCTCTACTATGTCTGGCGCAACTGGCAGCCGAAGCCGAAATACGTCCTGTTCGTCGGCGACGGCAGTTACGACTACAAGAACAATATCGGGCTGCCCGAGGCGAACCGCTTCTTGCCGCCGTCACAGGCAGGCGACAATATCTTTGACCCCCAGAACAATCTGTGTTACGACGACTGGTTTATTACTTTTCAGAACTTTCCTCAGATGGTCGTGGGACGTCTCAACGTCCGCAGCCGGCACAGCGCCCGTGAGTCGGTTAAGAAAATCCTCGACTACGAACGGAAGACCAACCTGGGGTTGTGGACGAAACGCATCATTCTGCTCGGTGATGATGAGTGGAGTCCGCTGGGTTTTGAATGGTACTCTTTGTGGCGGCACTCGGCCGACTGCGAGACCTTGATGACATTCATCCCCGATTCCCTCGTCGACTACGCCAAGATCTATCTGAATGTCTACCCCAACGAAAGCGGCAAGAAGCCCAAGTCGAGGCTCGATTTTCTGGCGGCCATGAACCAGGGCGCCCTGTGCGGCGCGTACTACGGTCACGGCAACAACCATCAGCTCGCGCACGAAGGCGCCTTCTTTGGCGAGGATGTGAATCTGGTCAACAACGGACCGAGGAATTTTTTCTTCTACTACGGGACCTGCAGCGGCGGGAGGTTCGACGATTCGAAGTATGAATCGATCGCCGAGGAATTCGTCAACCGAGCCGGCGGGGCCATCGGTACCTACGGTGCGACCCGCGGCACGGCTCCGGAAGAAAACGTTCCGCTCGGCAATTTCATGTTCGACAATATTTTCAACCAAAGCATGACGATGGGCGAGTGCTGTTACGCGGCGAAGCTTTCGGCGCGGGCGAGCGTTAACTACTGCTTGTTTGGCGATCCGGGTGTGACGCTGAACCGTCCGGTCGGAGGGGTCGGCATGGCAACCGTGCCTGAGACCCTGCGGCCTTTGAGCCGCGGTCTGCTCAAGTGCAGCGAGCCAGAGTACTTTGTCTCCGCCTCGGTCCGGGATTCACTCAACGGAATGGTCCACTACCCCGTGCTGCATAACGACAGTATTGTCGACATCTTCGATTTTCGCGTTGATGGACCGCCGTTTTTCCGGGGGGTCACGAGCCGGGAGAGCATCTACTTCCTTGCGCCCCGGTATGCAACCCGGCACCTGCCGGTCTTGCGCTTCAGCATGTACCACGAGGGCCGGTCGATGCGGCTTGATTCGGTGCCGCTGCGGGGCCTGGCGATTCCCTCCGGCGACATCGAGCCGCCTAAGCTCGAATTCTATGCTGGAGGAAGGAAGTTGGTGGACGGGGACTGGGTCGAGAAGAACTTAGTCTTGACCGGTGTGATCGAGGATGCCAGCGGTCTCAATCTCCTTGACCCGCCCGAGAACGAACAACAGGGCTTTGGGTTGTACGTCAATCAAGACAAGAACGAACTGTTTGATCTGCGCAATTACTTCAACTATGACATGGACAGCTACCAACGGGGTCGGTTTACGGTCAATCTAACCCTCCCCGATGTCAGTGATACGATTACGGTCTATGTCAGTGACAACAATTACAATCGGGCCGAACAGAGACTCGGTTTGAGGGTCGCGGTTGAAGAACGCCTTGCGGTCGAGGACTTCCTGGTCTATCCCAATCCAGTCCGCCGGGACGGGTACTTCACGTTCAACCTTTCCGTCGGTGCGATCGTCGATCTGGCCGTGTACACGGTTGCCGGCCGGCTGGTGCGTCGGATTGACCACGTTACGGCAACGGCCGGCTTCAACAAGGTGTACTGGGATGGTCTGGATTCAGACGGGCAAGAGCCGGCCAACGGCGTGTACTTGGTCAAGCTCGGGGCCAGCCGGCGGCGGGCCGACGGTCAGGACAAGGTGTCCCGGGTCGAGCGGCTGATCATCGCGCATCCGAAGCAGTAACCCTTCGCGCCGGGCCGCTGCGTCGCTACCGATAATCTCATTAATATACTGACAGATCATCGGTTAACGAATTATTCGAATGATACCGAATTGCACGAATCTACCAACAATGGCCGTTTTCGACTCATTTGCTGTCATTCGCGATATTCGTAAACACATTTCTGAGACGGTCAATAATATTCCATCAGGGAAAAGACGTCGTACTCCTTTAGCTTTTCACGCCCTTGAAGATAGCTGAGGTTGATCAAAAACCCGCACGCCGCGATTCGGGCGCCCAGTTTCTCAACGAGCTTGCACACCGCCCGGGCGGTGCCGCCGGTGGCCAGCACATCGTCGAAAACGAGAACCGTATCACCGGGGGTGATGGCGTCCTTGTGAATTTCCAGCACTCCGGTACCGTACTCGAGCGAATACTCGAGCGACAGCTTGGCGGCCGGCAGCTTGCCGGGTTTTCGCACCGGCACGAAACCGGCATTAAGGTGATAAGCCAGACAGCCGCCAAAGATGTAGCCGCGGGACTCGATAGAGACAATCGTGTTGACGCGGTGCGATTTGTATTGGTTGACGAGCGAGTCGATCGTGTAGCGAAACGCGTTGGGCGCTTTCAGCAGGGGCGTGATATCACGGAACAACACGCCCGGTGCCGGGAAATCCGGTATTTCCCGGATGTATTCCTTCAAGTCCATGGCACTCCTTTCGGAAAATCTCTTGAAGTCGAATCTGGCAATCCTGAGTCGACCCCGCCGCCTACGGCATCAATAACTTTCCACAGGCACAGTTCAACCGTGTGCCCCGTTAGATATGCCGAATATCTAATCGGGGTCCTCTACGAAGTGAAGGAACTCGCCGAGGTAATCCCCCTATGTCCCCCTTTACTAAAGGGGGAAAAGAGGGGGATTTGGTGCCCATTCTTAAAGAGAAATGAGGGATTGCTGCACCCCGGTCGAGCTAGAATACCTTTACGGTGAAGTACCGCTTCGGGTTGGCCTTGATATCTTTGATCAGGGCGCGCAGTTCCCGGTTGGTCGCGATGATCTCCACGTACAGCTCGTCGGAGTTGACGAGCTTGGATACGGTACCATCGCGCTCACTCAGCAAGCTGAACAGGCTGTCGACCCGGTCGGTAAGTCCGGCCACACGGTCAAAAGAGGCAAAGAGGGGGGAGAAGCTCCCTTTGAGGTCTTTCTGGATTCCGGCGATGAGGGCTTTGCCTTCACGTCCGAGCTGGGTCCCCAGCGAATCGAAGTTGATGTTGCCGAGGTTTCGGCCCAGGTCGGCCAGCATGACTTCAAAGGACAATGACTCGTCGATTCCGACTAAAGTGTCGAGAAAGGTGGCGGCGTCGCCCGAACCCAGTTCGATCTTGACGTACTTTTCGCCCGCGAAGTAGGAGCCGACCTTGAGCAGCAGGCGCGAGTCTTTCGGGATCGTAAGGCCCGGGTCGGTGCCCAGGACGACCAGCACCCGGTTGCCGTGGAGTTCGATCCGGCGCACGTTGCCCATTTCGACGCCGCGCACATAGACCGGGTCGCCGATCCTCAGGCCGCTCACGTCCTGGAAAAGAACGTTGATGCGGGTCCGCGTGCCCACGATCTTGCCGCGCAGTCCGAAGAAGAGGATCACAAACGCCGCTACGCCGATGACGACGAACACCGAAACCAGAAGTCCTTCAGGTCTTTTCTTAGGCATATAGTTTTCCCAGATCACGGTCGGCTTTGGTCAGCTTGCCGCCGCGCAACATCATTATAGTATTACCCACTTTTCGGGCGCTGTCAAGATCATGCGTGACCACGATGCTGCATTTGTCGTGGTGGTCGCGCAGCGCGTTCATGACGTCGCAGATGTGGCCGGTGGCATCGGGGTCGAGGCCGGAAGTCGGTTCATCGTACAGGATGTGTTTCGGATCCAGGGCCAAGGCCCGGCCGATGGACACCAGCCGCTTCATGCCGCCGGACAGCGAACGCGGATAGAGATCTTCGCTGTTCTTCATACGGACGAGCTCGAGGATCTCCATGACGCGGGATTGAACTGCCTTGGGTTTCATCGGGGTATGTTCTTCGAGGCTGAGGGCGATGTTCTCGTAGACCGTCATCGAATCGAAAAGCGCGGCGCTCTGGAAACAGAAGCCGACTTGCTTGCGCATTTCCAGCAACTCGATGTCATCCATGTTCTGGACGCACTCCCCGTCGAGAACGACCGTGCCTTGGTCGGGCGGCAGGAGGCCGATAATGATCTTGAGGAGTACCGTCTTGCCGGTGCCGGTCGGTCCGAGAATCACGAGGTTGGAGGCGTCCTTGGCTTCGAAGCTGACGCGGTCGAGCACGACTTTTTCGGCAAACCGCTTGGAGACTTGGTCAACGCTGATCATTGTTTCCAATCACCTTGATCGTTCGTTTCTGTCTTGCGCCCATCATCTTTCTTACGAGAAGAACACCAACGCGACCGCGAAGTCAAACAGCAGGATGAGAATGGCCGAGGTCACGACCGCGAGCGTGGCGCCGCGGCCGACCTCTTTGGCCCCGCCGGACACGCGGAACCCGAAATAGCAGCCGGCGGTACCGATCGCGAGCGAGAAGAAGAGCGATTTGGTCAGTCCGCCGAAGAAATCGCGGGTGAAGAAGTAACGCGTGATGCCGTAGGCGAACGACGTGTAATTGACATTGATGAAGTTGTGGGCAAAGAAGGCCGCGGCGCCGATGGCGACCAATTCGGAGAAGACCGTCAGTATCGGCAGGCTGATGAAAGTCGCCAGAATGCGCGGCAGGACCAGAAAGCGATGGGGATTGATGGCCATCGCCTGCAAGGCGTCGATCTGGTCCGTTACCTTCATGGTTCCGAGTTCGGCCGCCATCGAAGACGATATGCGGCCCGAGATCATGAGCGCGGTCAGTACCGGCCCGAGCTCGATCATGATGATGCGGGCCACCGTCGTGCCCAGAAGGTATTTGGGCATCATTCGTGTCATCTGATACCAGGTCTGGACCGCCGAGACCATGCCGACGAAGACCGAGATGACGACGATCAACGGGATCGAACTGAAACCCAGGGCATAGATCTGTTTGACGACGCGGCCGAATGTTTTTTCGAGACGCCAGGGGATGAAAACCGAGCGGCCGAAAAACGAGATGAAGCCGGCGATTTCCTTAATAACTCTCAGCATCTTCTTCGACTGATTCCGGCGCCGGTTCCTCCCGGATCGTGAGGTTTTCAAACCGCATGAACTCAGGGATGAAGGTTAGTTTGAAATCATCGGTCGGGCCGTTGCGCTGTTTGGCCAGGTGGATTTCCGCCAGATTGCGGTTCTCAGGTTTGGCCTGGTAGAGCTCTTCCCGGAATATGAAGAGGACAACGTCGGCATCCTGTTCAATCGCGCCGGATTCGCGTAAATCGGCGAGAATCGGCCGTTTGTTCTCGCGCTGTTCCGGCATGCGCGAGAGCTGAGACAGCGTGACTACCGGCACGTCCAGTTCCTTGGCCAGCGCCTTCAGCTCCCGTGAGATTTCGGTTATCTCCTGCAGCCGGCTGACCGGGTAGCGGCCGCCTTCGAAGCCCTTGATCAACTGGAGGTAATCGATGATAACCATTTGCAGGTCGGTTTCGGCTTTGATGCGTCGCGCCTTGGATTTGAGTTCCAGAATGGGAATTGCCGCGCTGTCGTCGATGAAGACCGGTGCTTCGGCGAGCGCGCCGGCGGCACTGGCGAGGTTGGTCCAGTCCCGGTTCGAAAGGAATCCGCCCCTCAAATCGCGATGCTTGATGGAGGCCTCGGCGCAGAGCAAGCGCTGGACCAGGGCGGTGATCGACATTTCCAGGCTGAAGATCAAGACCGTGGCCTGGTTCTTGACCGACGCATGCGTCGCGATGTTCAGAGCCAGGGCGGTCTTGCCCATCGACGGCCGGCCCGCGATGACCACGAAATCTCCTTTCTGGAAGCCCGAAGTGAGATCATCGAGTTTGTAGTAGCCGGTTTCAACGCCGGTGATGTGGCGTTGATGGCCCCGCATCTTCTCGGCATCTTCAAGGACTTTTGTGATCGCCGAGCGGATCGTTACGACCTCTCTCCTGATTCCTTTCTCTTTGATCTGGAGAATCATGTGCTGAGCGTGGTCAACCAGCACTCCGGCGCCCTGGGAGTCGTCAAGATTCTCCTGGATGATCGAGGCCGAGGCTTGAATCAGGCGCCGCTTGACATACTTATCGAGGAGGACGCGGGCATGCTGCTCAACGTTCGCGATTGCCAGGGCATTCTCGAGCAGCGACGACAGAAAGGGCATGCCGCCGACGGCATCGATCTCTTTCATCTGTTTCAGTTCGTTGCTCAAGGTTATCAGGTCCGGGGTCACGCTGGCCTGATGCAGCGAGACGATGGCGGTGAAGATTTTGCGGTGCACCGGGGAATAGAAGCAGTCTTCGTTGATGATCTCAAGTGCCTTCGGGATGTTGCTCGCATCGATGAGCAATGCGCCCAGGACCGAAGTTTCGGCCTCCAGCGAATGGGGGGGGACGCGCTTTTCTTCGGCCATCACGAAATCTTACTGCGGGACGCATTCTGCTCGATCAGGCGCACCGCCGAACGGATATCTTCGTAGAGATGTTTCTTCATCGCGGGATTACGCAGGATGTAGGCAGGATGGAAAGTTGGGAGCAATTTGTAGTCACCCATGTCAAAAACCCGCCCGCGGACGCTGCTCATCGCGGCGTTGCTCTTGAGCAAGTACTGGCTGGCATGACGGCCGAGCGTGACCAGAACATCGGGCCGGATCATACGCCGTTGCTGCTCAAGAAAAGGCGAACAACAGAGGACTTCGTCCGGCAGCGGGTCGCGATTCTCAGGGGGGCGGCATTTTACGAGGTTGGTTATGAACACGTCGCGGCGCTTGATGCCGAGCGTGTTCAAAATTTCGGTCAGGAGTTGGCCGGCTTCGCCGACAAAAGGGCTGCCGCTCAAGTCTTCATAGTAGCCGGGGGCTTCACCGACAAGGAGCAGCCTCGTGGCAAGACTGCCTTCGCCGAAGACAACGTGCGTCCGGCCTTGCTTAAGGCGGCAGCTGGAGCAGTTGGCGATCTTGAGGCGCAGCTGATCGCTTCTCGCGATGGGGAGCAGAAAGTACTCTTCCCCGAGTTCGGCCCGCTGGGCAAGGAATTTTCTAAAGCTTGATACATTCATCGAGCAGGCGGTTGGCGAGTTCCCACTTGGATAGCCGGCCGAGGTTCTGGACCGAGCCGTTCCGGAAGAGGAACTGAGCTTCGGCATCGTCAGAGTCGACGCTTGAGGGGTCGTTGACCACGATAACATCCAGGTTCTTGGCCGCGAGCTTGCCCCGGCCGCGCGCCGCCGCGTCCTCGGTTTCCAGCGAGAAGCCGACGAAGATCTGGTGGGGTTTCTTTACGGCGGCGGCCCGCTTCAGGATGTCCGGGGTTTTTGAGAGCGTGATCTGAAGCGATTCGCCCTTGATCTTATTGTCATGAACGACCGCCGGCCGATAATCCCCGACCGCCGCGGCCATGATGAGGACGTCGGCATCAGGCAGGGCCGCAAGCACTTCGTGCTCCATGGCGGCCGCGTCAAAGGCACGGACCAAGTTCGGAACCTCGGGGAGTTCGGTCGTCGTCTCGCCAAAAACGGCCTTGAGTTTACCGCCGCGGCTCGCAATCGCGTAGGCCAGCATCCTGCCCATCCGGCCGGATGACCGGTTTGTGATGATTCTCATCGGGTCGAGTTTCTCATAGGTGCGTCCGGCCGTGATCAAAAAGGCCTTGGCCGCGACCGAAGCGCGTTTTTCCAGCAGGCTTATAATCCTGTGATAGATCAAAGACAGCGGCGGGAACCGGCCTTGGCCGACGCGTCCCGAAGCAAGTTCGCCGGAAGCGGGCATGACAAACTGGACTCCGAGCCGGACGAGATTGCTAACGTTCTCCCGGACCACGGGATTCAGCCACATATCTTCGTCCATTGCCGGGACCAGCAGCTTTGGCGCCGGACATGACAGGAGCAGGGTGGACAGAAGGTCGTCGGCGATGCCCGATGCCGCCTTGCCGATGAGGTTGGCTGAGGCCGGTGCCACCACCATGACATCGGCCCATCGGGACAATGATATGTGGTGCATACCCGTCTCCTGGAGGTCGAATGACTCGACGATGACTTTCTTCCCGGTGAGGACTTGACAGGACAGCGGGGCCAAAAGCTGGGTTGCATTCCTGGTCATGACGACCGCCACTTCAACCCCGGCTTTGGTCAGGTGGCGGATAAGGTCTAAAGACTTGTAGGCGGCGATTGAACCGGTGATACCAAGTAGTACCTTATGGTTCAATGTCTTGCCTCATTTTTCCTGATACTTGATCCTTCGATCGAGAAGTCTTTTCAGCGCTTCAATGACATGGTCCGTACTTGTATCAAAGAGATGCTTCCTCTGTAGTTCCTTCAGGCGGCGGGCCTCTTTCGCGCCGACGATGATGGCTTTGTACTTATTGCCGTATTGCTGGATTATTCTTTCGACATCGACGATTAGTTTGCTCATAGCTGTATATCATATTGAAAACAAAGCCGAAGTCAACACCAAATTGCTCAACGGAAACATCACGGCCACCGTGACGCTATCACCGTGATTTCCAGAGCGAGGAACGGCTTTTTCAGGGCGGCCGCAACACGCCCTTGACATTTCAGGTTATTGTTGTAGAATTCGGCGATGGCTGATAAGGCAGTTGACACCGAGAGAATACAGGCCGCCCAGGCGATCATCACCGAGTTTGAGAAGACCCTCAAGATATCGCAGATGTACGACGAGCACCACCCGTCGGCCGTCAAGGCGGTCGAGAGATTCTACAGTAAGTTCTCACAATTTTTATCCCAGAACGGCAACCTGATTCTCCGGGTCGGCCAGTTTGAGCTGTTTTATGAAGACAACCTTGTCTATCAGAACCTGGAAAGAAACACGAGCCTTGCTTTCAAGCTGTTTCGCGACGGATTGAGAGGCATCGGTTTTGAGCCGGGGCTTTCAATGGATGAAGCACTGGAGGTCATGCGGCTGTTCACCGTCGATTTCGGCGAGTCTGAGGAAGACGACCTGGTGACCAAGCTGTGGGAAAAAAACCTGCCCCACGTCCAGTACTGGGAGGCTGAAGAAGAGCTCCATCCGCCGGAGAGTGTTGAGCTCAAACAGTTTGAGAAGACCCCAGAGCCTCCGGGCGTGGATGTTGACCGACCGCCTGATGCCGAGGTTCCCCTTGAGGAGCTGCAGCTCCAACCCGAGGAAATCGACCTCTTGAAGCAGGAAGTGGGGCTCATTGAGAAGGAAGGGATGTCGGTCGACTTAGTCGATATCGTCGAGCACGTGCTCAGGTCGAGCGAAGACCAGGCGATAAAGAGCCGTTTGATCGATGGGTCGCCGGGCCTGGTCTTCAATCTCCTAACCCGGTCAAGCTTTGCGGCTTTGAGCCGCTATCTCTATGTGCTTAAGAACCTGGCTGACTATGTCGGCGAGGTCGACCTTAAGACCACGAAACTTGTGCTCAACATATTCGCCCGGCTCGAGACTGAGTCAGTCATCCTCACGCTTGCCGAGGAGCTGGAAAAAGGCAACAAAGAGATCGAAGATTTCCTCGCTCATCTATCCAAGCAGGTCGTGGAACCGCTTTTCCGGTTGTTGGAGAATCTGACCAAGAATCCGGGGCGCCAGATTGTCATTCGCGCCCTGTCCCGGTTGACCGCCGACGATAAGAGCCCGGTGACGAGGCGGCTCGAAGCCCCCGATCACGGCAAGGTGCAGGACGCCATTCTGATTCTTGAGGAAATCGGCGATGCACCCGCGGTTGAACTGCTCAAGGGAGTTCTCAAACGTCCCGAACCGGAACTCCGCCGTTTCCTGATCGAGAGCGTGGTCCGTGTCCGCTGGGAGGGAATCCGGCACATCCTCACCGAGGCGATCCGCGACCCCCAATTCGATATACGGCTGCTGGCACTGCGACAGATTGCCGAAACCAAGGACGGCTTTTTCGTCGACCCGATCATGGCGATCATTGCCGACAAGCGTTTTAGTCAGAAGGAAGTCGAGGAGCGGCGGGCGTTTCTCTACGCGGCGGCCGACTGCGGACAGCACCGGGTCGTAGATCTCCTGCGAGGTATGTTGAAGAAATGGGCGCTCTTTCCCTCCAAGAGAACGTGGGAAGCGCGTCAGATCGCGGCCTTTTCCCTGGCCCGCATCAACGACGAGAAGGCGCGCCAGGCGCTGGAAGGCGGGCTAGCGAGCCGTAATCGAAGGATGCGAGAGCTATGTACCCAGGCAGTGGTCCTGACCAGGAGAAAAGATGAGCAATCCTAAGGAACTGGTCAACGAAGGTCGGTTGCTGGTCAATCTATTCTACATCTTTTTGAAGACAACTCGTATCCATGCCGCCAACAATGAATCAGTCATCAGCGCCGGGCAGAACTTGCTGGCGGCGGTCAACCGGATCATGCCCCGCTATGGGCACTTGAAGATTCATCGCATCCATGACTACATGTTCTTCAACGAGCAGCGGATTCGCATCGACATCGAGGGATTCGCCGGCATCGATTTTATGGTTGAGACCTACAAGTATTGGGGTATCGAAGCGCTCACCTTCAACCCCGGGACCACGCTGGAGGACCTAAGCAAGGTTGCCTACGCCGTCAACACTGCGGTCCCGGAAGAAGAACGCACCTTTGCGAATTTCGAAAGCCGCCTTGCCGCCGCCAGCGTCGCAACGGTCGAGGCTGATGAATTCGTGCCGGGCGCCGCCCCGCGGCTTGAGCTTCTGGAAAACCGCGAGCGCGCCAAGCAATCGTACTTCAAGTCGATTCTGACAACGCGCGAGATCATGGAAAGCGTCGAATTCCATCGTTCGGCGAGCGGCAAGAAAGTCAAGCGTACCGTCTATTCGCTGGTCAATACGATCTCGGAAGACGAAAACAGCCTGCTCGGACTTGCCACCATCAAGAACTATGACGAGTACACGTACAACCATTCGGTAAATGTCAGCATTCTGGCGCTGGCGATGGGACAACGCCTGGGTTTGAGCCGGCTTCAGCTCGGGTACCTGGGCATGGCCGGACTGTTCCACGACATCGGCAAGACTGATATCTCCAAGGAGATCGTGACCAAGCCTGGGTCGTTGAGTGATGAAGAGTGGCAGGTAATGAAACGCCACCCGGTCTTCGGCCTTGAGAAAATACTCAGTCTCCGTCACCTCGACGACAATACCGCGGCCACGCTGGTGATCACTTTCCAGCATCACGTCAACGCCGACCGGAGCGGCTATCCGACCGGACCGGTAAGCCGGATGGCGAACCTGCTGAGCCGGGTCGTGCGGATCTGCGACGCCTATGACGCCATGACCACTTCACGCCCCTACAAGCCGGTGCCGTTTCTGGCCGACCGGGCGCTGGCGCTGATGTGGCAGAAACGGGGGGTCTTCTACGATACGACCCTGATGAAGCTCTTTGTCAAGATGCTCGGTCTATACCCGATCGGGACCTTGGTTCAGCTGAGCTCCGGCGAAGTTGGGCTGGTGGTGCGGGCCAACTCCACGTCACTCGACCGTCCCGCCGTCAAGCTGCTGCTCAATGACAAGGGCGAAAACGTCGACGGCGCGGTGATCGATCTGGCTGAGCAATACCGGGATCCCCGGGGCTTCAAGCGCTGGATCATAAAGTCTCTCCGGCCCGAAGCATTCAATATCAGCGTTCCGAGTTACTTCATGTAGTCCCTCCTCCGCCACTCTCTCCTCTCTGTATTTGGTCACCGGATCAGGATCTCGGTCAGCACACCGAAGTGATCGGAGGCGAAGAGGCCGTCGATTTCCTGGTTGATGACGACCCGGGCGTCGGTGATGTCGAGATCACTGCCCCGGACAAAAATATAGTCGATCCTCTTGCGGCCGGGCCACTGGTGTTTTCTCTCGGGCTCAACCTTTTGTTGAAGCGTAATGTTGGTATTGACCGAATCATCATACGTGTAGCCGGGCGGGGAACCGGTTTTCTCATAGGCGTCGACAAAACCGGCCTCCTTCAGCAAAGCAATCTCCTCGGCGTCGGCCAGGGCGTTAAGATCACCCATCACGACGGCGATGTCGTGCCCGGCAACCTTATCAATGAAGGCAACCGTCCGGCGGGCCTCGTCGTGCCGCCACTTCGCGCCCTCCGTCGCCTCGGCGCGGCGCCGGTCGTAGGTTTCCTGGTCGATCTTGCCGGCAGCAAGCTGTTCGTCGAGGTGCGACAGATAATGCTCGGTCATAAAGGGCGATGCGTGCCAGTGGGTGCTGAAGACGTACACGTTCTTGCTTCCGATGACGATGCGGGCGCCGATGATCTGGGTTGCATCCGAAAAATGGAGGGTGAAGAAGTTGCCGACGCAGCCGCCGGACAGCTTGAGACGGCCGGCGCTTTTCAGTTGGCGCGCGCGTTTTGCCAGAATGGCGTCACCTTCGCGCAAGTTGGTCGGCAGGCCGATGCAGCCGGCGCGAAGGCCTCCGACCCCAACATGATAGACGTAATCATACCCGAGCTCCCGGGCCAGGCGCCGTGCATACCCGGGGAGTTTGTTGGCTTCGTTGATCGCGATCACGTCGGCATCAAGTTCTTTCAGCTGGCGGGTGATGATCTCGATGCGCCGCGTCCGGGTTGACCTATCTTCGTACTCGCCCATCTTGAAAGACCCCTTGTAGTCAAGCCCGGACCAGACGTTGACCGTGACCAGGCGCAGCGTGTCGGCGCCGAGCACGGCACTCAAGACCAGGCCTGCAATCAGAGTGCGGCCGACTCTTGGCTCCATTCATTCCTCCATTGTTTTCTTGCAGGGTACGCCGCTGGAACTCGGCGCAGTTGATTCCATTCTATTCGTCGACGACCTGATGTCAAGAGGGGTTGCACGGCAGCGATCGGTGCTTAACGACCCCTTGACAAGGCTGGGGTATTGGGTACACTTTCTCTCGATCCGTGGTTGACGCAAGGAGGTAGACCATGAGAAAAGGAATGAGAATCGACCGGATTGTACTGCTTATTGCCGCGGCCGGCGGTTGGTTGCTGGCCCAGACCGGTGATGCCAAGATCGCCGGCAAAGGGCAACTAACCGCAACCGGCAACGGCTTGGTGACCCTCAGGGGTTCGGGTGCGATAAGGGTGGACGGCGAGGGGACATTGTGGTACAAAGGTGATGGTGAACTCGTTACGACCGGTGATGTGGTCCGCGAGACAATCGGCGAGTGGACGCTGATACTGAGCTTCAAGGGCGCGGCCGAAGCCAAAGGGGAAGACCTGCGTCTGTCCCTGTCCGGTAAGAACCTGATCATCAATGCGCGGGGTACCGGCAAAGCCTTGCTCTGGGGCAAGGGTACATTCTCAGCCCACGGCCGAACCGGCCTGTGGGGTGTGAAGTATACACCGATACCCTATACCGAAGGTCTGAAGAAGAAAGCCAAACCGAAAAGCCCGACCACCGAGACTGAAGGCGAATAGCGCACGGGGCAGGGGCGGGGCAAGAACGAGGGACGACCGTTCGCTACGCTCACTAGGACGAGGGACGTGAGACGACGGATGCCGAAGGCAGCCGAAGGCAAGCATATCAGAATATCCGGGTATCAGTGGGCAGGATATCAGCGGTCAGAAAATCAGATGCCGAACGTTCTAACGAATGAAACGTTCTAACGTTATAAACGATCTTAACGTTTTTCATCACTGTAATCCGCTGCCGTGTGCGTCCCGAGCGCAGCGAGGGAGCTCAGTCATTCATCACTGTCTGCCCCGTTAGATGGGCTCCTTATTACATCTAATGGGGTAATCGATGATGTTTCATCACGGCCTGCCCCGTTAGACAGGAAGTCTAAACGGGGTAATCGACGATGTTTCATCGTGGTTGTGAGGGTTTTGTGAGGATTAGGGGTATCCTATTCTGGAGGTGGCTAGTGTGTTGTCTCATAAGTAACATACCTGCAAAAAAGCTCATGTGCAGCACACTGAAGGGGGGTGGGGAAGAAGCGTCCCCACGCTTTTGGGGTAGCAGTGACCCAAAACGAAGTGCAGGGGAACGCCATAGGGGCGGAGCCCCTTGGAAGTGTCGTGTCCATAGCGTTAAGCTTCGGTAAACGAACTTGTGAGACATGACACTATGGAGTACTATTGTCTTACAGTCGTGGTGCGGCACGGTCTATCGGCCGTTGTCCGGCCGTGGCGAATCGACCAGACCGAGGCAACAAACAAAAGGGAGGAAAGATGAGACGTTGTTGCGTGATTCTTGCCGCGCTTGCGGCAATCCTGTGTGGAGACTATGACCTGAAGAACCATACCGCCAACCAATGGAAACTGCCGGTGACCAACTACGGTGAGTTCGGTCAGACCGGCGGTAGTGAGGCAGGCGGTGAGTGGCCGATCAATTCCGGGCACTACTACATCTTTGGTGCCGGGCCATGGATCGGGACTCTGGCCCCGAACGGCGATACGCTGGTTTCGGTCGGCTACAATCCAAACAGCGGCGGTAATGAATACGGTCCGGGCCTATACCGTCAGGGAGTGGGTGGTCATGCCAATCCGTTTGTCCGGGTATATAAATATCCGGGTGACTGGCCCGCCAATCCGGATACGTTTCCCATGGCTCCGAGGACGCCGCTTGCCGTCGAGGTCACCTGGGCCTGTTATAGTGATGTCGATTCAGCCGTGCATGCCCCAAATGACACCCGGCCGATCGGCATTGATGTCTATCAGACCGGTTATGCCAATACCTTCTGGCTCGTACGAGATGTCGTTTTTCTCAAGTATGAAGTGAAGAACTGCACAACTTATACGATGCGGAATACGTACGCGGGCATTTGCATCGATGCTGATGTTGGCAACGCTTCAGACGATGTCAATGGGGTGATCCTGCGGCGTTACTTCCCGGCCATCAGTGACACGGTAAAGGCGCTGGCCTACACCACCAACCGCCTGCCGGTGCCGGACTGGGGAGCAGTGGGAATGCTTCTGATAAAATCGCCAAGGAATCTCGGACTGACGGCATTCAAGGCTTTTACCATTGACATCGACCCGCCGCGCGATTGGGCGCGTTACAAGACAATGGCCGGCTATAATTACCAGAATGGGCAGTACGAGCCATTTGACACGATTGATCCCGGTCCGGCCGACAAGCGGTTCATCATGTGCTCGGGTCCTTTTGACCTGGCGCCGGGGCAGAAAGAAGAGATGGTCATTGCGGTTATCGGCTCGGAATTCGACTATGTCGATACGATTCCACTGGTCCGGCGCGCCCGTGATGCAAAGTGGTTCTGGGAGCATGTCGTGCCGGTGGCCGAGCAAGGGGTGGCCGGCCGGCAACCGTCGGCTTTGCTCCGGATCAGTCACAATCCGGCACGCCGCGGTGCGGCCATCACATATTCGTTGCCGGTTAGCACGAGGCTCTCGCTGAGACTCTTCGATGCTTCCGGCAGACTGACGAGCCGCCTTCTTGAAAGTAAGCAGGCCGCCGGTGATCACCGCGTCATGCTGCCGCCGGGCCTGGCCAGCGGCGTATACTTCGTCCGACTCGAGACCGAGGAAGAACGCGCCGAACTCAAGTTTGTGGTCGTCAAGTGACGATGCATCATCGCTGAATCATCATCTGCGGGGCGGCTCAGCCGCCCCTTTTCTTTGCGATGCCGGCCGGCTCGCTCTTGACCTTGCTGGATATTGTTGTATAATAGACCGTGGTCCGAACTGGATTGGAAGTCGCAACCTGGCAGGGGCAGGAATCTCTACGCCGCCTGCGCCTCGGCCTTATCGTCAATGCGTCATCGGTCACCTCCCGGTTGCAGCACACCGTCACCGTCCTCGGCGAAACCGGCTTCACTATTGCCGCGCTGTTCGCTCCGGAGCACGGCCTGTGGGGTGCCAGCCAGGACCAGATCAAGGAGGACGGCTTCCTTGACCGGCGCACCGGGCTTAAGGTGTTCAGTCTGTACGGACGGCACAAGAAGCCGACCCGGGCAATGCTCAAAGACGTTGACGCGGTGGTTTTCGACGTTCAAGACATCGGTACCCGTTTCTATACTTTTGTGTGGACCATGACTCTGGCCATGGAATCATGCGCCGCCCACGATCGTCGTTTCGTCGTGCTCGACCGGCCCAACCCGCTCAACGGCCGGGATCTCGAAGGTCCGGTACTCGAGCCGGCTTTTCGATCCTTCGTCGGTCTTCACCCGATCCCGATTCGCCACGGTCTGACCGCCGGCGAGCTCGCGCTGTTTATCAAGGCCAAGTACCTGCCCCGCCTTGATCTTGCCGTCATCAAGATGCAGGGCTGGCGCCGGTCAATGTGGTTTGACCAGACCGGTCTGCCCTGGGTGATGCCCTCGCCCAACATGCCGAGCCTGGATACGGCCACGGTCTACCCCGGCATGTGTTTGCTTGAGGGCACTAACATCTCGGAAGGTCGGGGCACGACCCGGCCCTTTGAAATCTTCGGTGCCCCCTGGATTGATCCCGATGAGATCGAGACCGCGCTTCGGCAGTATCGTCTCGCTGGAGTCGATTTCCGGCCCATCTTTTTTCGCCCGACCTTTCACAAATTCAAAGGCCAAGTCTGCGGCGGCCTGCAGCTTCATATCACCGACCGGGCGCGATTCAAGCCGGTGCTGACCGCGGTTGCCGTCCTGTGCGCGATCCGGCAGGGCTACCCCAAGAAGTTCGCCTGGCTTGGCCCGCCGTATGAAGACGAAAGGCGCCGACGGCCCTTTGACATTCTGGCCGGTAATGCCGTACTGCGCCGCGACATTGAAAAGCTCACGCCGTTGCCAGCGATCGAACGGCGCTGGCAGGCCGAGCTCGGCGCGTTCAAGAAAGAAGCAAAGCGCCGCTTGCTGTACAGTTAGCCGGCGGTTCGATGCAGGCGATCGTCCTCGGCGCCGGATACGGCACACGGCTGCGTCCCGTGACCGATCATATCCCGAAAATTATGCTGCCGGTTCTTGACCGTCCCCTGCTGGCTAACACCATCTATTATCTGAAGCACCACGGTGTCACGCGGATCGCCCTGAACACGCATCACATGGCGCGGTCGGTGGAGGATTTTCTGGCGGACCGCCGGCGGTTCGGCATGGAGATATTGGTGCATCACGAGCCTTCGATCCTGGGCACCGGCGGCGGCGTCGGCGGTCTTGGAGGCTACGTCTCGGAGGACAATTTTGTTATTTACAATGGCGACATTGTGACTAATATTAACCTTAGTGAAGCGTTCGACTTTCACCTCACGCGCAAGCCGCTGGTAACGATGATCCTCCATGATTATCCCAAGTTCAACAAGGTGGCCGTGGACCGGCATAACCGGGTGACCGACATCGAGGGGAAGGCCGGAAAACAGGAGAAAGGCGATCGTCAACTGGCTTTTTCGGCGGTCGCGATTGCCGGGCGCCGGCTGTTGGACCGACTGCCCCGGGATCAGTTCTGCGACATGAAGGAGATCTATCTGGCCCTGCTTTCGGAAGGTTCCGACGAGATCGCCGGTTTCATCGCGCGCCGGCACTATTGGCGGGATATCGGGACGGTCGATGATTACCTGGGCCTGCACCGTGATATCCTGGTCGGCCGTGAACCGGTCCTGGTCGACTACGAACTGCCTTCCGGATCGGTTTTCGTCGGTCGCAATGCGCTGATTTCCGATCAGGCGCGGCTGGGCGGTTTTGTCAGTATCGGTCACGACAGCCGGATTGAAGATGCCCGGGTCAGCGATTCGGTGGTCTTGAGCCATACGCTGATACGGGCCGGCGAGGAACATGCCCACTGCGTGATCGGTCCGGACTGGAAGGTACGGGCGGGTTAGGCGACATGGAACAGGCCGTGATTCTCTCTCTCCGAGACACAGTCATGAAAGTGGTCGGCACCTTGCCCAAGAAGTTCCGGCCGTCCCGAGACTCAAGTTTCCGTATCATCCCGGGCGGGTCGGACCGCAAATTCGTGCGGATCAGCGACCACGACAAGAAGATGATGCTGATGATTTCCGATCCGCTGGACAAGGAATTCACGAACTACCTGCAGATCCACCAGTACCTTAACGGTAAAAAGCTGGGCGTCCCCGAGATTTATCATGCCGACGAGGCCTGCCGGACCATTCTGATGGAGGACTTGGGCGACCACTCGGTCGAGTACCTGGTGAAAGGTGTGCTCAAGGGCGATGACATCATGAAGCTTTACAAAGGAGTTGTGGTTTTCCTGGCGGAGTTACAGGTCGAGGGGCACAAGGGGTTCGAGGCTTGCGCGCCGGTGCGGGAGCGCAAGTTCGATGAGGCGACGATGCGCTGGGAGACGAACTATTTTCGGGAGTACTTTCTGGAAAAATTCTGCCGCATCGAGCCGGCGCGGTCCCGGAAACTGGACAAGGAGTTCGAGCACCTGGCGCGAAGCCTGGTTGACGAACCGTACTACTTCTTGCACCGTGATTTTCAATCTCAAAATATCTTCATCAAGGATGGCAAGGTGCGGATAGTCGATTTTCAGAGTGCCCGGCAGGGCATGCTGGCATACGACTTGGCATCAATCCTCAAGGATGCTTACGTCGTCTTGAAGGATGATGCCCGGAAGCAGCTGGTCGATTTCTACTTAAACTACCTGGTCAAGATCAAGGGCGTGAAAATCGAGCCGGAGCGATTTGCGGACGTATTCACCCGGGCCGGACTCCAGCGCAACATGCAGGCGCTTGGTGCGTTCGCCTATCTTTCGACCATCAAGGAGAAGCAGCGCTACATCCGTTATGTCCCGGCCGGTGTCAAATATCTTCATGACGCGTTGACCGCCGACAAGGAGAATCGATATCCGCGGCTCTCCGAGATTGTCAAGCAAGATGTCCAGGAATTCCTGGCCGGGGCCGGGGTCACGACACCGGCCCCGGGCAAGATTGCGGTTGAGCGTTCGTAGGTTGCGGATTCAATGGAGGTTTGAATGGTACAATTGATTTTACTGATCGGCCTCATATCTCAGCCACCGACCGATGTCACGGTCAAAGATACGCCGAATGACGAGGGGCACTCGATAACCATCACCTGGACGGCCTGTCCGGCCGATTCGGGCGTGGTCGCCTATTTCAAAGGCTATGAGATTTACCGGGGCTCATCGCCGGGCGGTGAGTTCAAGACCATCGGGTTGGCCACGCCGGGCAAGACCAGCTACGAAGACAACAGTGGCGAGGTACAGGACGGTAGACCACTCTACTACTACGTCCGGGCGCTGAATACTGTCGGCGCTGACGATTCGGAGACGGTCGGCCCGGTGCAGTCGCGAGCCCAGTGGTTTCACGCCGCCCGACTCAATGTCCTCATTATCACTGTCATCGTCTGTGCCCTGGTCATCTACTACATCGGCCGGGCCCGGAAGGGCGGCAAGGTTTTCATCCGCCGGATCGCGGGCCTCGACGCCATCGACGATGCGGTGGGCCGGTCGACCGAAATGGGCCGCCCGATACTCTTCTCCTTTGGTTTGGGCTACTTGAACGAAGTCTGGACGATCGCGGCTTTATCGATTCTGCACCGTGTTGCCCAAAGATGTGCCCAGTACGCGACACGGCTCTTGAACCCCCACTACGATCCGATCGTGATGACCGCCGCCCAGGAGACGATCCGGCAGGCATACAGCGAAGCCGGTCGTCCCGATCTGTATGACGAGCGGGATATCCCGTTTTTGACCGCCGACCAGTTCGGCTACGCGGCGGGCGTGGACGGCATTGTGGTTCGCGAGAAGCCGGGCGCGGTATTCTGGCAAGGGTATTTCTTCGCCGAGTCACTGATTCTGGCCGAAACCGGCCATTCGGTCGGGGCGATCCAGATCGCCGGTACGGTGTCGATCGACCAATTGCCCTTTTTTATTGCGGCTTGCGACTACACGCTGATCGGCGAAGAGATGTACGCAGCCTCCTGTTACTTGAAACCCGAACCCCAGATGCTGGGAAGTCTCAAGGGTGAGGATGTAAGTAAGGCCTTGATCATGGTCTTCCTCGTGTGCGCCGCGCTCTTCGGCACGGCGGCCGTCATTCTGAGTCAGAACGGTGTGTCGGCGCCGACCGCCTGGTTCGAGCGGCTGGTAAGCCTGTTCAATACGTTCTAGTTCACAACGTGAAAAGAAGCTTGAGCGCTGGCAAAGCGAAGGCGTAAGGTGGCGAAGAAGAGGCATGTTCATTGTCATTCTTTAGGCATTTTGTTGTTTAAGCATTTGCGTATCTTGCATTCAGGGTCTTTAGGTATTTAGGTGTCTAGGTATTTAGGCATTTTGCCATCGATGGAGGTTCTGTGAAACGAGACGTTCCGCTTATCATCACTTTCGTCACCGGGGTTATCTGTGTCGTCACTTTCTTCATTCCCCATGCGCCCTTCGGCGGACTCCAGCAGCGTTTTCTGATCTGGTATGCAATCGTGGCCGGATTCGCGATGGTGCTGGGGCTGGACAGTCTTGTGAAGTACAACCTGAAGAAGATTCGCCAGCGCAAGTCCGGCTGGCTGTACAGCTTCGTTCTGCTCTTCGGCCTGGCCTTGATTATGGTGACGGGTTTCCAATCATGGATTGTGTATCGAACCCCGTTCGAAGTGAAGTCTTCGTTCATGTATGCCTACATGCATATGATTGTGCCGCTCCAGGCCACGATGTTCGCCCTGCTTGCTTTCTTCATCGCCTCGGCCGCCTATCGCGCTTTTCGGGCCAAGACGCTCGAAGCAACGCTCCTCCTGGTGGCGGCGGCGCTGGTCATGATCGGGCGCATCCCGCTGGGCAAGATGCTGTGGGATGGGTTTCCGGTCATTTCCGACTGGATTCTCAATGTGCCCCAGCTTGCCGCCAAGCGCGGGATTCAGATCGGCATGTACCTCGGTCTTGTGGCGATGTCCCTGCGTATTATCCTGGGCATCGAGCGCACCTACCTTTCCTAAGGGGGAACGATGCGATTTCTTAAGCTCCTCTCAACTATTGACCGCCGGATCATCTACCTGGCGATTGGTCTGGTCGTAATCATCCCGCTGGTTCTGAAAATCAAGATGCCGATCCGCGTCAGCAGCGAGGTGGAGACCGCCTACGAAACGATTGAGGGCCTGGCGCCGGGTTCGGTGGTTTTGATCTCGATTGACTACGACGCGACGAGCGCGCCCGAGTTGACGCCGATGTTCCGTTCGATCCTGCGGCACTGCTTCCGCAAGAAGCTCAGAGTGCTCTACACCGGACAGCTGGCCATCGGCCTGCCGCTTGCCCAGTACGACCTTGACATTGTGAGCAGAGAGATGAGGGCCGTCTACGGGGTCGACTATGTCAATATCGGCTACCGTCCGGGCGGGGTGGCGGTCATGCTCGGCATGGGGCGCGAGATTCGCGATTTCTTTGCCACCGACTACAAGGAAGTTCCCATCGACAGCTTTCCGATGATGAGAACGATTCACAACTACAACGACATCGCGGTCATTATCAGTCTGGCCCACGGCCTGTCGGCCGAGTACTGGCTCCAGTATGTTGTGTCGAGATTCGGCGTCAAGATGTTTGCCGGCGTAACCGGCGTCGTCGCGCCGGCGCTGTACCCCTACTTACAGGCTGGGCAGCTCACCGGCATCATCGGCGGTCTGCAGGGCGCGGCCGAATATGAGACCCTGGTTGGCAAAGCCGAGACCGGTACTTTCGGCATGCCGGCCCAGTCATTTGCGCACCTCATGATTCTGCTGTTCATCATCTTGGGTAACGTCGGCTACTTCGTGCTCAGGAGGAAACAATGAATTTGATTGGAACCTGGATTGCAGCCGGATTGACCATTGCCATTTTTTCCTTCCTGTACCGGGACAATCCGCTCTATAAATTCGCCGAACATCTCTACGTCGGCGTGTCGGCCGGTTACTGGGTCATCTACGTCTGGGCATTCGACGTGAAGCCGATGTTGATCGACGAATTCCTGCGTCAAAGCGGATTGGAGAAATGGATTCTGGTGATCCCGGCGGTCTTCGGACTGATGATGATCATGCGATGGATTTCCAAGATCAGCTGGATATCGCGCTGGCCGATATCGTTTACCGTCGGCATGGCCGCGGGTCTGGGCATTACCGCCGCGGTGCAAGGCTTCATCATTCCTCAGATTCAGGGCACGCTCCTGCCGCTCCTCTCGATCGGGGCCAGTCCCGGACAGACCTTGATCCAGTCGCTGAACAATATCTGCATCTTCCTGGGCGTCCTGTCGGTGATCCTGTTTTTCTACTTCTCGATTGAACACAAAGGGGCGGTCAAGATCGGTTCGAAGATGGGCATTGTGTTCCTGATGATCGGTTTCGGCGCATCGTTCGGCTACACCGTGATGGCTCGAGTCTCGCTCTTGATCGGACGGCTGTCTTTCCTCCTGAGTGTTGTAGGCATCCACTAAGGGGTCGATGCCGGCTAATTTGACTCCTCAGTATATCGAGACCGAGCGGAAGCTGAGAACCGCCAAGACCTCGGAGGAGAAGCTTGCCATCTACAAAGAGCTGTTGACGGTCATTCCCAAGCATAAGGGCACGGAAAAGATGCAGGCCGATCTCAAGACCAAGATTTCCCGGCTGACTAAGGAGATCCAGCACAAACCCGCGGCCAAGCGTGGCCTTGACTACTTCATCCCTAAAGAAGGGGCCGGGCAGGCGGTTCTGGTCGGGCCGGCCAATTCGGGCAAGTCACAGCTGCTCAATTCCCTGACCAACGCGCGTTCCGAGGTCAGCGATTTCCCGTATACGACCCGGATGCCGGTCGTGGGCATGGTGCCTTTCGAAGATGTCCAGATTCAGCTGATCGACCTTCCATCGATCGGTGTGGACCGCGTTGACCCCTGGGTTTTTGGTATCATCCGCAACGGTGAAATAGTCGTCTTGGTCGGCGACCTCGGCAGCAAATATGCGGTCGAGGATACCGAGCTCGTTCTCGAGAAGCTGAAGGAGGCGAGAATCGAGCTTGGCGCCGCGGACCCCGGAGCCAAGAGGTGCCTTTTGATCGGCAACAAGGCCGAATTGCCCGATGCGGCCGCCCGGATCGGGGAGCTCGGTGAGTTCTACGGTGACCGTTTCAAGCTGCACCCGATCTCCTCGGTGAGTGGGGCCGGGCTCGACCAGTTTCGCCGCATCCTGTTTGAATCGCTCGGCATCATCCGTGTCTACACGAAAGCCCCGGGTAAACCGGTCGAACGGCGCGACCCGGTCATTCTTAAGAAAGGCAGTACCGTGCTCGATACGGCCGAGCGCATCCATAAGGATTTTTCCCACGGCCTGAAGTACGTGAAATTGTGGAACCAATCGCTGAATGGATTGCGGGTAGAAAAGAGCCACGTACTGGCGGACCAGGACGTGGTGGAGTTTCATGTATAGTGCCCTTCCAACTGACGCGGCCGGTAGTATTAATCTGCTCCGAAGGGCACTGAGGGGGTAGGGCCATGTCCCGGGGGTGCTCAGCGAGTCCGGTGCTTAGGACGAGCGCCGAAGGGGGCTGGCCCCCTAGCGGAAGTGCCGCACCGCAAAGCGGCGAAGCACTTGTTGGCAGAAAAAGCTGGTGCGGCACTAGCGTGCATCCGAGGTGATGATGCTTAACTTGATACTGCTGGGGCTGGTTGTCATTCTGCTGGTGATCTTGCTCGTAATCGTGCTGCGCCCCAAACCAACCGACACCGGGTTTGACAAGGTCATCCCGCCGCTCCTGACTTCGCTGCAGGATGTGGCCAGTCTGAAGACGCAGGTGGATTCCATGGTTACCGCCCAGGCCACTCTGCAGCAGACCGTGGGCAATCTTGACGGCGCGCTCAAGGGCGTCGAGACCAAAGTCGTGGAGACCACCGGACGCCTCAAGGATAGCGTCAAGGAAGACCTGGCCAAGGCCAAGGAAGGCATTGATCACTTGAGAAGCGTGTATGAAGCCCGCCGCCAGCTTGACGACGAATTGCGCAAGGCAACCCAGCGCATCGAAGGGGTTTTGATCGGCAGTTTTTCCCGGGGCAAGTCCGGTGAAAACGTCCTCCACGAGGCATTCAAGCATTTTCCGCCGGATATGATCGAATACAACTTCAAGGTCAAGGGCAAGACGGTCGAGTACGCGTTGATTCTGCCCAACAAGAAGCGCCTGCCGATTGATTCAAAGTGGATGGCGGCGGAATCACTGGAGCGGCTGAACCAGGAGACGGACGTTGAAAAGCGGAAGCAGATCGAGAGGGAGATTGAAAACGAATTAAAGAAAAAGGTCAAGGAAGTCGTGCAGTACATCGACGAGGCGACGACGACGCACCAGGTGATTGCGGCGATTCCCGATGCGGTCTTCTCGGCCTGCCGCAAGGCACATGTCGAGGCCTTCCAGCAAAGCGTGATTCTCATGCCCTACAGCATGACGATTCCGTACGTCCTTGCCCTGTACAACTTGCATCTCCAGTTCGCCCGGTCCATCGACGTTGAAAACCTGGAGCACTATCTGCGCAAGATCGACTCGAGCCTGAATGAAATCGATAAGACGCTTGAGAACAGCGTGGCCCGCGGTGCGACCATGGTCCAGAATGCTTACGGCGACTGCAAGAAACTCGTGGGGGAGATGCGCGGCCTTATGGCTTCCCTGAAGTCAATGCCTCTGGCCGAATCGTCCCCGGCGCTGAAAGGCGAGGGGCTGTTCAAGCCCGGGGAAGATTAGAAAGGTGTTGTAGATCGTAAGGTTTTTACTCGGGGCCGACGGTTATGCCTGCCTCAAGGTGCGCGGCGATATCTAGTGCCCTTCCGACTAACGGATGCCAGTAGTATTTACCTTCTCCGCGGGCACTGAGCCGTATTAGTAAAAAAAAAGGGCCAAGACGAAAGTCTTGGCCCTTCGTTTCAAAAGAGTCGCTATTTTATGAACAGGACGCTTTGAGTAGTCGTGCCCGAAGCGGTTTCGAACTGAACGAAGTAGACACCGTTGGCTAGACCCTGCGGCCGGTAGACGATCTGTCCGATACCCTGATACTGCCCGTGCGCGACGCGGCCAACCTGGCGGCCCGCCGCATCAAAGAGCCGGATACCGACTAGCTCTTGATTTGGCAGGGAGTAGTTGACGACCACGCGGCCTCGCATGGGGTTAGAGACCAGGCCGATCGACCGGACAAACGGCGCGACTACTTTCTCTTCGGCAATGCCGACCATGGCCGAACTCTCGTATGGCAGATGGCTTTTCGCGGTCACGGTGACCAACAACGGACCGGAGGTGAGCGGGTTGATGGCCAGGGTTACGTTCCCGGTGGCGTCGGTGGCGGCGCGGGCATAAACCTCATCGCCTTTCCACAGACAGACGGTGGCCCGGGCCAGCGGGTTGCCGCTCGAACGGACCTGAACCGTGTAGTTCTGGACACCGCGGCCGATCGCGCCCGGGTGGGTCACGGTCAGGGTCAACGGAGTCCGGCTCCACATCGCCAGCGCCGGATCGCCCAGCAGATTCAATTCGTAATAACACCAGCGATAGACTGCTTGATTGAAGGCACTGTTGCGATAAGCGTGTTTGGAGATGCAGTTGACTTTTCCGACTTCAAAATTCAGTGTCTCGCTCTGGAAGAAACTCGAGTAGAATCGAAGATCGAATATCTCCGATGGACCCGCCGGACCGGTCGAATATCCCCAGCCGTAGCGCGAATTGTAAATGTCGGCCACCGCACCGCCGTTGGGTGCCAGTACGAAGTTCTCCGAGAGGCAATCACTGACATCAAAGGCGCCAGCATCGCAGGCGTTAGAGTTGGCGATGATATACTTGTTCGTGTTGGTGAGGCCGTAGAGCGAGCTGCTGCTCGCATATGCGCTGCCCGAACCCATGTAGACCCCGCCCGTATTGCCGTGCCCGACCATGTGGCAGAAACCGACTCCGGTTCTTAGGGTCTCAGTGCAGGCCGTGGGTGACATCTGCCCGAGGCGTTCGTACATCTTTCTGATCACCCAGGGCGGGACCGGAGCGTACCGGGCCAGCATGTTCTGCGTACTGTCTCCAGGCCAGCCGGACCAGAGGGTCCCCTGGGGCAGGAAGAGGCGGACCAGGTAATTCGGATCCGGTCGCTTCTCGTAGATAGTGTCTTTTCTAATGAAGGTGCCGAGCTCGGTCGCGTTGTCGAGACAGGCCCGGCCAACATACACGTCATAGTAGAGATCGACGGTATCGCCGTTGTAGGGCATTTCGCCGAACAGGTTGTTGCGATTGCCGTCATACGACCATTGCAGGTCGGCATAGTACAGGTCGCTGGGAATGCTGCCCGTGTACCCGCCGGTGATGCAGCGCAGGGGACGATAGGGAACGACGCCGACATCGCCGCCCAGCAGCACCCACTTGGTGCCTTTGTTCTGCCAGTGGTCGGTGATGAGATTTCTGATTTTTTCTTGCTGGTCGCGGCCCGGATACCGGTTGGCGCTGTCGGTTGGCAGGACCCTTGTATAGTAACCTTTTTTCGAACGCCACGCCGCGATAGGCTGGAAAGACGCGACGTAGCTGGCGCCGGTAATGATCAAGAGGTCCGCGCTGTCGCGGGCTAGGGGATTGACACCTGGTGCCCATTGCTGGATCATTTCCGGATTGGCGACCAGAGTCCGAACATCAGCTCCGAAAAACTCGACCTGGCTCTTGGAGAGCGATACCCGCTCATGCCGCCCTTCCTCATAGGTCAACTTGACGGTGAGCTCGGTATAGAACCGGAGCTTCTGCTCGGCTGGAATATACTGCACCGGATAGACAAAGACTCCGGCAATCCGGTAACCGCTCATACACCCGGTCGGCACAAAACTCGCGAGCTTGCCCGGATAAGGTGCGCTTGAGCGGTAGACCGCCGGATTGGGACCAACAAAGGCAGCGCCCGGGATTTCCGACAGCGGCAGGGCCGGCTGGGCCGGAAAGACGTTGAAGGCGCCGGGGATGTCTTTGACCTTATAGCTTATCACCTCAATCCCGGTTACCTCGGCGGTCGGCGGCACCAACAGACTGTAGGAAAGCTCCGGCAGCGACGGATTACCTGGTTCCGACGTGTAAAGCTCGTTACCCAGGTTGATGAAGTCGTAGCCGTTGACTTGGCTTGAGGTAATCTCGTAGGGTGAAAAGGTGAAGGTCCTGGTCATTGACCCCGCCAGGACCAAGAGCGGGACTAACAATACCGCAAGGTACTTCATTAAGACCTCCTTGGTTACTCAGATATCTTTTCTCTCCATCAATCGAAAAACCAACCAACCTAACACTTTAGTGCGCAGCAAGTATCTAATTAGAATTATATTTGACCGGCACGAATAGTCAATAGTTATTTCAGGCAATAATGACGATCCGGACCGGGGTCAGGATTTGAAGAGAATGCAGCCTTTGCTGAGTCAAGAATGATCTGGGACCAAACTGTGCTTCCTAAATCCCGAACAATCTCTAAGGTCTCGAGTTTCCGAGAGGCCGGAGTCTACATACTTGTAGCGCCGGGTTTTATACCCGGCCGGGGTCGTTTGCTAAATCCTAAACAATCTCCCAATTCCCAATCACAATTTATTAAGGGGTTGAGATGCACTGTGCTGCCGGCGGTTTGAGAATGGGTGTTTCTTCTCAGACCAGCGGGGCCGACGAGACTCGAACTCGCGACCTCTTGCGTGACAGGCAAGCGTTCTAACCAGCTGAACTACGGCCCCGTTGCGACAAGCTTAGTGCCTCTCTCTCTCCGAGACACATGCGTGGATTATAGCCTAATCAGCGGCCTTGTCAACCGGAATCCGCCAGGCCAAAGCGCAATCCAGCAGTTTGGCAGTGGGGCAATCTGACAAAGACGCGTCCGACGATACAGAGGGCGGAGGTGAGTCGCCTACTCCAGTTTCAAATCGGATGCGAATGATGGGGCAAGGGACACAAGCCATGCCCGGCGCTTCCGTTCGTTGTAATCAAGCGCCGAATTGGCGGCGTTGTTCCGCGCCCCGGTGTAGAAGCGGGCCGACAGCAACGAGACGATCAGCACCGCGTCGAAAGTCTTCTTCTTTTTCATTGCATTGTAGAGCAGAAAGGCCGAGCCGGCGTTCATCGCGAAGTCGATGGCGGCGAGCCGGTAATTGCCGGCATAGAGTGCGCCGGTGCCCGGAATGACGCTTGAGAAGAGCACGGCCTTGAAGACGCTCTTGCCGGATCGGTGCGCGAAACTGTCGATGTTTCTGGCCCGGGCGGTGTCGCCGGCCTCGAGGAAGCGGGCGGCGGCCGCTTCGTACTTCTCCCGGAACACGTTGGTGATGCCTGAAAGCCGGCGGGCCTGGGTCTTGATCGAGTCGCGGCTGGTCGTAGTGACGAGATTCTCGACTTCCAGCCGGGCCAGCGCGTAGAAGCCGTGAAGGATATACAGCCTGGTCAGCATCAAAGTACCGGCTTCGCGTTTCGCGGCGTCGTATTCGACGAGTTCTTTGGCCACGGCGATGGCGGGCTCGGGTTTCCCGCCGTGGTGCAAGCAGAGGCTCAGGCGTTCCAGGCAGTGTGACTTGAGGGTATCGGGGCAATGATAGAAAAGGGCGCGCCGGTATTCAACCTCCGCTTCCTCATAGTACCGGGCATCATAGAGCCGATCGGCCAGGCCGAGCTGGGCGAGCAAGAGAAGCAAGATCATCGTACTTCGGGATAGCCCTCTTCGATTTCCCTCAGGTAGGAGTAATTCTGGCGCAGGTTGTAATTCTTGGCCGCGACTATCGCGCTGTATACATTGGCAACGTAGAAGATGGACGTGGCGGTCAGGCTCAGAGTGAATTTGAGCGATTCATCGTGCTTATAGTAATAGTAGGAGGCCGCACCGCCGGTGAGAATCATCAGAAGGGCGTACGCACCGTCACCCCAGCGTCCGGCATAGGCCTGTCCGACACCGGGCACGGCGGCAAGAATGCCGGCGGCCACCGGACTGCGTCGTCCTAACGGGTGGGCCGGCAGCGCCAGATAGCGTCGGGCGGCCTCGAACTCGAACGCCTTGGCCAGGGTCAATCCGAGATACATTCTGGTCCGGTCGGCCCGCGCCGGGTCGGTTACTTGCCCGAAATAGAACACCGCCGAGTCACGCTGCCCCGCGTCGTAGAAGACGCGTCCTAAATTAAAAGCCTGCGCCTCGCGGTCTGGGCAACGTCGCGCCTCCCGGACCGCTTCATGATGATTGTTGATTTTCAGCAGGGCCTCGATCATCCGGTCCCGCGCCGCCGCGTGATGCGAGGAATCCGATCTCTCCGACACTCCTGTGTCCCCCCCCGGGACCTTAGGCCGTAGGGAGACACATTCGTGGAAGTAGATGTAACGGCGGTATTCACGAACCGCCGCTTCATACTGCTCTTCGTTGAACAGGAAGTCAGCAAACGCCAGGGCGCTGTCGGGAACCGGCCCGTTGGAGAAGGCTGAGCTTTCTGCGGCCGGGATGAACAAGAGAATGAACAGGACCATGCGGTAAGCGCCTCGTCCTTTAACCGGGATGTCTACCGGGGTGGACCGTCGGGCGGTTCATGCATAATATGATGATCATAGCGCAAGAGAAAATGGTCGGCGGGCGGGTCGTAGATCCGGCTTTCGACTTCACCGAAATAGAACCGGTCAAGGTAAGTTGGGGCAAAGCTGTTGCACCGCAGCAGGCGGTCGGCGCCCATGACGGTGCCCCAGACCGGACCGTATTGCTCGATTGACAGCCTCGTGAACTGAGAGCAGGAAGGGCTGAAATTGCAGATCTGCCGGCCCTGGGCCGGCGAGATGATTTTCTTGTAGCCGCGGAGAGCCCAGATCATGACGATCTTCAGGGGATTTGAAGTCGGCAGCATCGGTTCGCTTGCCGTGAGCATCAGGAAAAGGGCGACGATGGCCATGGCCTAGTGACCGGCGCCGGCAAAAGACAGCGGCCGGCCGGGCAATGCCGCGTGCAAGCCGTTGCGGCGCGGTCGGTTGGTCATCGTCATGAAGCGAACCGTCTCATGCCAGATAATAATTAAAGCACCAGAAAAGTCAATATCTGTTTGGCGGTGGAAGGAAAGCCAGGGCCAGCACTAACGAGTTGACAAAACAAGCCGGGCGTGTATAATATCGAAAATGAATTGCTCCTACTGCACGCATGACAATGTGAAGGGTGCCAAATTCTGTAGTACTTGCGGAACCAATCTTTCGTTCTTGCACCGTGTGGCCACGTTTGAGGGGGCGGATCGCGTTTCGTTCTGGGGCGGCGAGCGCCGGTACGTGACGGTGCTCTTTGCCAAGCTTATGGGTATCGACAGCCTGCTGCTTAAAACGCCGGCCCCGGAAGTCTTCGTCTTTCTACGCAACTGGTGCGAAGAGCTCGAAGAGATTATCTTTCGCTTCAGTGGCATCTCCGACACGATCTTCACCGAGGCTCGGACCCTGGGAATATTCGGCGCGCCCAAGACTCACATGGATGACCCGGCTAATGCGGTGCAGAGCGCGCTCAGAATTAAGGAGCGCTGGGAAACCACGAAGGGCATCCCCGAGAGCATCTGTCTGCGGATCGGCATTAGTTCCGGTCTGGTTTTCTTCGGCAAGATTCAGAGCGAAATCTCACCTTTCACCGTCATCGGTGATACCGTCAATATTGCTTCCCGGGTTGAGGAAATCGCCGCGCCCAATCAGATACTGATCAGCGAACGGACTTACAGCCACCTAAAAGGGCTTTTTGATGCCGAGCTGATTCCTTCTCAGCGTATTCGAGGACGCGAGGGGCTGATCGAGATCTTTGAAGTCAGGGGCGTGCGCGAAAAGCCCGAGACCAAGGAACTCGAAGAGATGCCGCTGATCGGACGCGACAAGGAGATGTCTTTAATTCGGGCGGCGGTTGAATCGTTGATGGCGCGGGGCAGCAAACTGCTGAGTGTCGCGGGCGAAATCGGTACCGGCAAGACCAAGATCAAGGAGGAGCTGAAGCGGTGGATCGCAACCAAGCGCAACATCCAGTATTTTGAAGCGGATTGCGTGTCACTCGGCCACCAGGTTCCCTATCATTCGTTTGTACGGTTTCTCAAGAACTTCTTCTACATCGAGGAAACGGATACGCCGAAGTCGGCTTTCGAGAAGATCGAACGGCGGGTGAAAGGCCTGTGGCTCGAACAGGAGAACGCACTGCCGGTATTGGCCCACCTGCTGTCGATCGAATCGGCCGTCATCGGGGGGCCGCCGGTCCGGGACCAGGAATCGATGACCGAACAGATCTATTCCGTCATCAGGAATCTCTTGAACAAAGCGGCGCACAGCTCGGCTCTGGTCATCTGCTTCGAGGATTTCCATCTTATTGACCCGGCCTCGTCCAAGCTGTTGACCTATCTGGCGACCGAGCTGGCGGAGCGACCGATTCTGTTCCTATTGCTGCATCATCCTGAGTTCGGACTCAAGGTGAAATCGCCCAATCAGGAATCGATACGGCTGGCCGGGTTGACCCCGAACGCCATCGTCGATTATGTCAAGAGCATTCTCAAGACCGATTTTCTCAACGAGGAACTGATCAATTTCATCACCTATGCCACGGGCGGCAATCCTCTGCTCATTCGTGAGCTCATCAAGTACGGCCGGCACCAGCGGGCCGTCCATCAAGAGGACAACGTCTGGTACTTCGACAAGACCAAGATCGAGAAGTTTGTTCCGCACAGTATCTACGAAGCGCTCATGAGCGGGCTCGATACGCTGCCGGAGAGGGTTCGTCTCATCGTTGACTGCGCTTCGGTTGTCGGCCAGGCATTCAACCACCGGATCCTGGGCGGGATCGTCGAACTCGGCGAAATCCGCGGTGAGCTGGGCGAACTCATCGAGATGGGCTATTTTCTGCAGTCCAAGAGCGGCGACGACCCCGAGTACGTGTTTCGCAACACCCTGATGAAAGATGTTACCTACAACACCCTGCCGCTCAAGAAGCGCAAGGAACTGCACGCCAGGGTCGGCCGGCTGATCGAGAGCTGTTACCATGACCGCATCCCGGAGTTCTACGAACAGCTGGCGTATCAGTTCTTCCGGGCCGATGAGTATCACCATGCCCTTGACTATTTCAAGTTGGCCGGGGACAAGGCCAAGACGCTGTATGCCAGCGACAATGCCCTCTTCTGCTACGACAAGGTGAAAGAAATCGTCGACCTGGTCGGGCTGCGCGACGAGAAGTACCAGGAACTGCGATTGGATACCGCCCTGAGTTTATGCGACGTTTATGAATTGATGAGCGAATACGAGCGGATGCTGGTTGAGGCCAAAGGAGGACTCGAATTGCTCGGCCGGGGCAAGGCCGCCCGACGTGAATCCCTGTTCCTGGAGAAAACCGGCCTTAGCTACATCTACCTAGGACGATTGAAGGATGCTTTCGAGAGTCTCAACAGCGCCTTAGAGATCAACAAGGTCAACAACTTCCGGGACCTCCTCACCATTACCTATGCGGACCTGGGCCTGCTCAACGCCAAAGAGCAGAACTACGAGATGGCGATCTACTACTACAATCTCGGGTACAACATTGCGCTCGAGGGCGAAGATATGAGAGGCACGATGAAGTGCGTCATCAACCTCGCCCTGCTTCATAAAGAACTGGGCAACTACCAGCTGGCTCTCGACTACTTGAAGAATGCGCTGGCCTTCGCGGTTGGCCACAAAAGCAAGCGCGATGAGGTTCTGGCGAAGAACCACCTTGGCGAGCTGTACGCGGCGCTGGGCGATACCAGCAAGGCGGGCCGGTGGTTCAAAGAGGCCTTCGAAATGGCCAGCGAAATCAGCTTTATCGAGATGATCATCGTCGCCTCGGCCAACACCAGCCAGCTCAACATTTTGCGGGACAACCGCGAAAACTTGCGTCACTGGTTGAATTTCATCGAAACCAAAGAAGCCTTGGGTTTGAGCAAGGAAACCGAGCGGCGGGTTGAGCTAACCAAGGCCCACGTTGTCTTGGCGCTGGGCTGGGAGGACGAGGCGAAGGACAAGACCGCCGCCTTGATCGAGAAGTGCCGGTCCTTCGGCGACAAGAAGATCGAGCTTCTGGCCAACTTGCTCTTGGCCTCGGTTGATAAGAAGGGCATCGGTTTCGCCCGTAGCGCGCTGGTGTTGGCCGAACAGGTGAGTATTCCGGAATTTCTGTGGCGCAGCCAGTATGCCATCGGCAAGGCGCTGCTTGAGAACAACCAGAGCGACTCGGCTTTTGATTTCTTTCGCCGCGCCTATTTCGTGATGAATGACCTCAAGGAGCGTTTGCGCGAAGACAACTTGCGCGAGACTTTCACGAATCAGGCCGAATACAAGTATTTGACCGAGATGCTGGAGGAAAAGTGACTTGTCCGAAGTGCCGTGCCGAAAATCCCGAGCCGACCGTGTTCTGCAACCAGTGCGGTGAGTTTGTCGGTGCCGAATCGGCGCTGGCCTTCAAGGCCGTCAATCTGACCGTGCTGCGTGCCGACCTGGCCGACTTCACCAAAATGAGCGAGCAGTTGGACCCGGAAGAAGTCATGGGCCTGCTCAATCTCTGTTTTGACCGCCTGGGCAAGATCGTCGTGGACCGGAAAGGCGTGGTGCAGAGATTCATCGGTGACGAGATGATCGCCCTCTTCGGCCTGCCGACGTCGGACGCCCATTCGCCGATGATGGCTCTGTTTGCCGCTCAGGAGATGCATAACGCGGTGCGCGAAGTGAGCATAACCAAGATAACCCGGGAGCATCTGGCGGTCAAGATTGGTGTTGAGACGGACCTGACCTACCTCTACTATCCCCGGGGGAAAGACGACCTCCGTGAACCGTTGTTCCTTGGTCCGGTTTTCGCCAAGGCGCTGCATCTGCAGAAGATGGCGCGCGTCACCAGTACCTTAGTCGGCGAGGCCACGTACGAGCGGGCCAAGACCTTTTTCGAATTCCGCGAAGCCAAGCTCGGGCTCTATCAAGATCAGTCGTTCATAAGCTATGAGTTGCTACCCCTATAATTATGGCTGGAGTGTCACGCGATCTATTGATTGAAATCATAAAGCAAGTGGGCCTCGGCATCAACTTCTGCCGTTCCTATCCGAAGGGCCACCCGGGGCTTGAGCCGATTATCGCCAAGACTTTGGAACTCGTCAAGGAAATCCCCCAGGAAAAAGAAGAAATCGCCATGTGCTTGATTGAAAACGTTGTGCTCTTCGAAGGCGAGCGTTTTGAATCGGACAAGCTGCCGATTGTCCGAAGCATGGGCAACGTTTTCAGCAAGCTCGGGGTGCGCAGTATCAGCCTCAGCGTTGACGCTACGTCCGATGACCTCAAGGCGTTCTTCTATACGATGGCGGCATCGCAGGCCGACCTCCAGGACTACGGCAGTATCAGCGCCATCATCCAGGCCCAGGGGACCGACAAGATCACGCTCAATGAACTTGAGTACGGTGTCGTGTCGTCGAAAGGCGGCAAGGTCAAGATTGACTGGGAAGTTTTCTTGCGGACCCTGCACTCCTCAAACATCCTGATCTCGGAGGACGACACTAAGAAAGAGCTGGTCAACTTCCTGACCGACGTGGTCGGTTTGAAGGGCGGGGAGCCTGAGGAGCTTCAGGCCGACATGATTGTCAATACCCTGGAGAAGCTGAGCAATCTTGTGGTCGAAAAGTTCGGGGCCGAAAGCTGGGGCGAGTATTCGCTGGTCTTCACGCGGATTCTGGCGACGCTGTCGCCGAACATCAAGTCGCGCGTCGGACAGATCAAGACCGAGAACCGGCGGCTGGCCGAGCTGATCCGGAATATCCTGCCGACCTTGAATGATGAGACTTTGATCGAGATCATCACCGCCCGGACCCTGGCCCAACCGGAAGACCGGCCCCCGGATCCGGACGTGATTGAAGTGCTGAAGAAACTGACCGGCCCCCGCCTGGTCAACCTGCTGCCCCAGCTTAAGGGCCGGATTCCGACCAAGGCCCTCGACGAGGTGACCATGATGTTGGGCCGGGCTGCTTCTTTGACCGACCGGGAGAAGAAAACGGAAGAGGTTTCCCGTGAGGAACTGGAGAAGGAGTTGCGCAAGTTTTTCCCGCTGCTGCGTGAGCCGGTGCCCGAGAAGCAGATCAAGGCGATTGACGATATCATGGACTTCGCCGGCAAGCTCATCGGACTCAAGAGGGTCGAGCTGGTCAAACTGATCGTGGACCGTTTTGACAGCATGTCCGACGGCGAGAAGAGTCTCGTCGTCTTTTCCAAGCTGATGGAATCGCTCAAGGAGTTGTATTTCAAGGCCCGCAGCGGGGGGATGCGCGATATCTACGACACGATCTCCAAGCGCATGGGCAAGCATCTGCTGAGAACCGGCAAGGATTTTATCGAGCGCAAGAAGGTCGTGATCCACAAGATCGGGGAAATGCACGATACCAGCTACGTCACCGACCTCGTTTCGATTCTCTGGGAGCCCGGTAGCTTCAACGAAGCGCGTGAGGCCCTGGTCAGATTCGGGGCGGACGCCGTTGAACCTTTGATCGGCGTGCTCAAGGACGCCGAGGACCGCTCGGTGCGGATGAAGATACTGGACGTCCTGCTCACCATGGGCAAGGTCGTCATTCCGTCTTGCATCAAGTTGCTTTCCGATCCCGAGTGGTTTGTGCGGCGTAACGGGATTTACATTCTCGGCGAGCTCAAGGTGGAAGAGGTCACCGACGACGTCGGCAAGATGGTTGGCGACGTGCACGAGTTCGTCCAGCGGGAAGCGGTGCACGCTCTCGGTGTCATCGGCGGCGCCAAGGCGCGGCCCCACCTTCAGGCTGGCCTGAAGAGCAAGTACAAGCTGGTGGTCCTGGAGGCGATGCGGTACTTGCCCCGGGAAGACATCAGACCAGTGATGGCTGATATCGTCAAGCTTTTAGAACGGCGCAAACGCATACCGGAGAAGAAGGAAGAGGAACTCCGGCGCCACGTGCTTGAGGCGCTGGGCAGGGTTGGTGATGACGACATTATTGAGAGCCTGCTCCTAGTGGTCCGGGAGCGTTCGTTCATCGGTGGGGACCTGCTGTTGGGTACGAAGGAAGCCGCGGTCGACGCACTGGGCAAGCTCGGGACGCCCAAGGCGCTGGAGGCATTGAACGGTCTTGCCGCTTCGACTGATGCCGAGGCCGCCGGCTTGGCCGAGGCCGTCCTTGAGAAACTGAAGCGGGAAGCCGCCCGAGCCCGTGAACCGGAACCGCACTAGTGTGCTGTGCACCCGGTCATTAAACTTCCCAGCCTGAGATGCCCGACCAGCACGACCTGATTCTGGTCGTAGATTTCGGATCCCAGTACACCCAGCTGATTGCGCGCCGCATTCGGGAGTGCGGTGTCTACAGTGAGATCATTTCCTGTTTTGCTTCCTACGATGAGATCAGCACCCGCCGACCGGCCGGGATTGTTCTCTCGGGCGGTCCGAACAGCGTCTACCGCCGCAAGGTCCTGTGGGACCGAAGATTCCTGGCGCGGGGTGTGCCGATTCTGGGCATCTGCTACGGGATGCAGCTGGTTGCCTACCTGCTGGGCGGGCGCGTTCGGAAGGCGACCCGGCACGAGTACGGCAGAAAACGGCTTACCGTCAGGCGCAGCAGCCCGTTGTTCCGGGGCCTGCCGCGGTCGACCTATGTCTGGATGAGTCACGCTGATGAAGTGACCAGACCCCCGCCCGGGTCGCAGGTAATTGCGGCGACCGATACTTCGGGCATCGCCGGTTTTCAGACCGGTTCGATCTACTGCCTGCAATTCCATCCTGAGGTCAGCCACACGCTCGAGGGGATGAAGATCTTCAGGAATTTTCTCTTCGGCATCTGTAAGGTACGCGGGGACTGGACGATGGAGCACTTCATTCGCGAGAAGATCGCCGACATCCGTACTTTGGTCGGGACCGCTCAGGTGGCATGCGCCTTGTCCGGCGGGATCGATTCCGCGGTGACCGCGGCCCTGGTGAGCCGGGCCGTGGGAAGTCAACTGCACGCCTTCTTCATCGACAACGGTCTGCTGCGGAAAGGGGAAGTGGCTGAGGTCCGGTCGCTCTTTCGAAACTCGTTGAATCTTTTGGTCGTTGATGCCCGGCGTCGTTTCCTGCGGGGTCTTGCCGGCGTGACCGACCCGGAAACGAAGCGCAAGATAATCGGCCGGGAGTTTATCCGGGTCTTCGAGGCCGAAGCGCGCCGGATATCGGGAATCAAGATTCTCGCCCAGGGCACGCTCTATCCCGATGTCATCGAGAGCGGGCAGGGCGTTGGCCCGTCGGGCGTGATCAAGAGCCACCACAATGTCGGCGGCCTGCCCAAAAAGATGGGGTTGGTGCTGCTTGAACCGCTGCGCGCGCTTTTCAAAGATGAAGTGCGGGTCCTTGCCGGCCGACTTGGCCTGCCCGATATGATAAGATGTCGCAAGCCATTCCCGGGGCCGGGCCTTGCGGTTCGCATCGTAGGGGCGGTTACGGCCGAGCGACTGCGCATCCTACGCGATGCCGATTATATCGTCCAGGAAGAAGCCCGACGAGATCCGGCCTACGATTCAATCTGGCAGATTTTCGCGGTGTTGCTTCCGGTGCACAGCGTCGGCGTCATGGGCGATGTGCGCACCTACCAATCGGTGGGCGTGATCCGGGCCGTGACGAGCGAAGACGGCATGACGGCCGACTGGGCGCGGCTCCCGGCCGAGTTGTTGGAGCGGATTGCATCCCGGATGACCAATGAAGTGAAAGGCATCAACCGGGTTGTGTTCGACGTGACTTCCAAACCACCCGCCACGATCGAATGGGAATAAGATTTTTCGTCGGTCTGCTCTATTTCCTTGCCGGCAGTATGGGGTTTCTTCGGGCGGACCTGGGATTGCCCTACGAGATTGCGGCCGCGGCCGTGCTTGCCGGGGCCCACGTCGTCTGCTACCGGACCGGCTTCGAGTTCCGCGCGGTATGGCTCGGGCTGATCATCGCCACCAACCTGGCGATTCAGTTGAGCGGCGGGGTGGGCGGACGCCTATTCTGGCTCGCCTTCATTTTTGGCCCGATGATCTTGGCGCGCCGTCACGACCTTGAGACTTTGCTCTGGGTCTTGCTGTCGAGCGCCAGTCTGGCGGTCGCGGCGTACCGCTCGCCGGCACTCCATCCCGAGCCGGCCATCGCCTTGTTTGTCCTCTCCGGGTTGATTTTCCGGATGATGAAAGCGAGCCGGGACGAACTGCGGGCCGCCCAGACGACGATGGCGTACTACGAGGCGCGTGACTCCTACTTGACGCGCCGTGACGCCGGTGCTGCGGTCCCGATGAAGGAGGCGCTTCGCTATTCCCAGATTGAACGGCCGATCACCTTTTTCTTAAGATTCATCCACCAGTCCTTCCGCGGTCAATCTTCTTGTCTTTTTGGCTTGGTCCGTGAGCGGGAAGGCGAGCCCGCCCGGCTCGCGTTGATCAGCGGAGTCTCGGAAGCAAAGCATTTTGCGCCGCGGGTGACGGTTGAGACCGGGGAAGGTTTTGTCGGCATGGTCGCCAAGGAGCGGCGAGAAATCTTGATCAAGGATTACTATGAACGTTCGGCCTGGCTGGGTTACTACTCCGGGGAAGTGCGGGTCCGGTCGGTGCTCGGGGCACCGGTTGTCTTCGGTCAGGAGCTCGAAGGCGTCATTGTTGTCGACCGAAGGGAAGATCCTTTCACCGAAGAGGACCGAGAGATGTTGCGGGCGGCGGCGGTTACCTTTGCGCACCTGCTGGGCATGCTGCGTTCCTACGAAAAGAAGAGTTTCGAAGCCAGCTACTTCTCAGCGCTCTACGAACTGGTCAAACGGCTGCAGCGGGAGCTGACGCTCGAGAAAATCCTTGATATCACGCTGGCGGCAACCATGGAAGTTTTGGGCTGCGATACCGTCGCCGCGGCCGCGGCCGAGGCCGAGACCAATCAGGGCCGGCTGCTGGCCGTCAAGAGCAAGGTCAAAAGCCCGCTTGCCGGACAGGTCGGTCGCAGTTTCCCGCTCGAGGCCGGGCTGGTCGGATGGGTGGCCAGCCTGGGCGGGTACTTGATCAAGGACGATTTGAAACCGGGCCAGGCCTGTCGCTGTTGGGAGAATGAGGGTTCCAGTTCAGGCCGGTCCTTTCTCGGTGTTCCGCTCAAGGATGAGACGCGTGTGATCGGAGTCATCTGGGCGGAAAGCCGCGTCCGCAAGAAATTCGGCGAGGAAGACGCCGGCTTCATGGGTTTCGTCGCTGCCCAGCTTTCCCTGGCGTGGATCCGGGCCAACCTCTACCATCAGGTGCAGGAACTCTCAATCCGCGATGGTTTGACCGGCCTCTACAATCACCGTCAATTCCAGGAAATATTGAAGGAGGCGGTTACCCATAACCGTGAATTATGCCTCCTGCTGGTCGATGTCGACCATTTCAAGAGCATCAATGACCGGTTCGGCCATCCGATCGGTGACGAGGTGCTCAAAACGATTGCCCGTATCATCAACGAGTCGCCGGGATCGGCGGCACGCTACGGGGGCGAAGAGTTCGCGCTTGTCCTGCCCGGCCACAGCCTCAAAAAGGGCGCCGAGATCGCAATAAAGATACGCGATCGCTTGAGAAAACAGATGTTCCGGGCCGAAGCGCAGGATTTCTCGGTCACCATTTCCATTGGCCTGAGTCACTGCCCCAAGGATGCCGCGGACCGGGCCGGTCTGATCGAAAAGGCCGATGCCGCACTGTATCGAGCTAAACGTTCAGGCCGGGACCGGGTCGTGCTCGCCCACCGGCGGTCCGGTCCGAGCGACCAACTTGTGCAATAATAGTGAAACTTCGTTGTTGACTTCCGGCATATTCTGCATATACTAACTTTCTTTATTTGGCTTCATGCGCATCGATTGCCGGAGGCAAAACCCGGTGGAGATTGTTGCAAACCCGATTGCATAATGTTTCAGAGTCGTGCTCGACCTGCGGCTCCTTTTAATTTTTTGTTTTTCCTTGGTCTTAACGGAGGTTTATGGATCCGATTGCTGATATGTTGACGGTAGTTAGAAACGGGATTCGGGCACGCCACAAGGTCGTGCATGTCCCGTATTCGCGCGTCAAACTGGAGATCGCCCGCATCCTTATGGAAGAGGGCTACATCAACAATTTCCAGCTCGACAGCGAGGAGAAACCCCGCACCATCGAGATTTTGCTCCGATACTCCCAGAAGGGCGAGTCGGCGATCAAGAACCTGGTGCGCATCTCCAAGCCCGGTCGTCGGGTCTACGTGCCGTGCACTGAGGTGCCGCGGGTACATCGCGGCCTCGGTATAGCAATCATGTCGACGAACAAGGGCCTTCTCACCGACCGCGAGGCGCGCAAGCTCAAGGCAGGCGGCGAAGTTATCGGTTACGTTTTCTAATGCCGGATTAAGGAGATCGATGTCACGTCTGGGCAAGAAACCAATTGTCATCCCCGATAAGGTGTCGGGCAAAGTCGAGGGTCGCAAGGTGACCATTACCGGGCCGCTCGGCGTGCTCAGTTTTACGGTGCCCGAACCGGTCGGCGTCGAGATCTCCGGCAATGAGATCAAAGTCCGCCGCACCGGTGAGACCAAGCACGCCAAAGCCTGTCACGGCCTGAGTTGGTCGATAATCAGGAATATGGTCGTGGGCACGACGGCCGGCTACGAGAAGCAGTTGATGATTGAAGGGGTCGGCTACAAGGCGCTGAAGACGCCGACCGGCATCCAGGTCTTCCTGGGCTACACCAAACCGGTTGAGTTTCCCATGCCCAAGGGGATCACGTGTGAAGTGACCCCGCCCAAGGACAATATCAGCCACGTCGTCATCAAGGGAATCGACAAACAGCTGGTTGGCGACACCGCGGCGCGGATCAGGAAACTGAAGATCCCCGATCCGTACAAACACAAGGGCGTTCGCTACAAACACGAGGTTCTCAGAAAGAAGATCGGTAAGCGGGCGATCGCGCAGACATGAGAGCAACCGGAAGAACTCGGCGCCATTTTCGGATCCGAAGGAAGCTTCAAGGCCGGCCTGAGCGGCCCCGGCTGTGTGTGTATCGCAGCCTGAGAAATGTCTACGGCAGTATCGTCGATGATGTGCACGGCCGTACGATTGTCACCGTCTCGACTCTGACCCGCGAGATCCGCGACCAGAAGCTTAAGAACAATATCGAAAGGGCTAAGGCCGTCGGCAAGGTTCTGGCTCGTCTTGCCAAAGAAAAGAATGTCGAGAAGATCTGTTTTGACCGCGGTGGCTATAAGTATCATGGCCAGGTGAAGAGCCTGGCTGAGGGAGCTCGAGAAGGAGGTTTGAAGTTTTAAACAATACTGGATCAGAATTCATTGAACGGGTAGTCGACATCAAGCGCGTCTCCAAGGTCGTCAAGGGAGGCAAGCGGATGAAACTGTATGCCTGCGTAGTCGCCGGTAACGGGCAGGGCAAAGTCGGAGTCGGCCACGCCAAAGCCGCGGAGGTGGCGGTCGCCATCAAGAGGGCAACCGAGATCGCCAAGAAGAACATGACGGTGGTGGCGGTCAAGGATGGGGCGATCCCCTATGAGCTCGTCGGCCGTTTCTGCGCGAGCCGTGTCGTGCTGAAGCCGGCATCGGTCGGCACCGGTGTCATCGCCTGTAGTGCGGTTCGGGCGGTGTGCGATGCCGCGGGGATCAAGAACATCCTGACCAAGTCGCTGGGTTCGACCAACCCCACCAATCTCGTGCGCGCCACCATCGCCGGCCTGGCCTCGATGCAGACGGCCGAGGAGGTTGCTGAGCTGCGGAGCAAGAACATCAACTATCTCGTCGGCAGGAGGAAAGTTGAAGAAGCTAAGAGTGAAACTGATCAAGAGCCCGATCGACCGGATGCAGAGGCATAAGCGCACCCTGCGGGCGCTGGGGCTTCGACGCGTGGGCCAGGAGGCGATTCTCGCCGACAATCCTCAGGTCCGGGGTATGGTCCGTCAGGTATCCTACATGGTCGAGGTCAAGACTTTGGGCAAAGGTGACAAATGACGGGCGTGACCGGGCTTCGTATCAACCGCGGTGCTCACCACCGCAAGAAGCGGGTCGGCTGCGGCCCTGGTTCGGGACACGGTAAGACCTCAACCCGCGGTCACAAGGGCGGCAAGTCGCGTTCCGGGCACCAGGTCAAACTCGGGTTCGAAGGGGGTCAGAATCCTCTGTATCGCAGAATTCCCAAGCGGGGTTTCCGGAGGCCGGCGCGAGTCGAGTACGAGATCATCAACCTTGAGGATCTCAAAGGTATGGACCCCGCGGTCCTCGTAACGCCCGAACTGCTCCGGGAAAAGGGTCTTATTGATGGCGGCCGTCCGGTCAAGGTGCTCGGCGACGGTGCGCTGGAGAAACCATTAAGCATTAGGGTCCATGCGTTCTCCAAGTCGGCTGCGGACAAGGTTGTCCGGGCCGGCGGCAAAATCGAGAAGATTGCCTAAAGCCACCCTCTTATGATAAATCCGATTGCCAACATCTTTAAGGTCCCCGACCTCCGCAAGAAACTGCTCTTCACCCTTTTCTGCATTGTCGTATACCGCCTGGGCTGCCATATTCCCCTGCCCGGGGTCAACGGCGAGGCGCTGGGCCAGCTCATGGAGAATCTCAAGCAGCAAGGCTCGGTCTTCGGACTCTATGACATTTTCGTCGGTGGCGCCCTTTCCAAGGCGGCGATTTTTGCGCTTGGTGTCATGCCGTACATCTCGGCCTCGATCGTCTTCCAGCTTCTGGGCTCGGTCTTCCCGATGTTTGAGAAGCTGCAACGCGATGAGGAAGGACGGCGCAAGATTACGCAGTGGACCCGATACGCCACGGTAGGTTTGGCGGCCTTCCAGGCGGTGGCCATCGCAATGTTTTTGGAAAGTCAGAAATTGCCGCTCGGCGACACCACGGTGTCGATTGTCAATCCCACGCCGGTGCCGTTCCGTCTGCTCGCCATGATTACCTTGACCTGCGGGACGATCTTCGTCATGTGGCTCGGCGAGCAGATCACCGAGAAGGGCATCGGCAACGGCATCTCGTTCATCATCTTCATCGGCTGTCTTGAGGAGTACCCGATGTACTTTACCCGCACGATCCAGCAGATTCGCACGGGCTTTTCGGTCATCAACATCGTGCTGGCGCTGGTTATCATGATTTTAGTCGTCGCGGCGGTCATCGTGATGACCCAGGCGACGCGCCGGATTCCGGTGCAATATCCCAAAAGAATTGTCGGCCGCAAGATGTACGGCGGTCAGAGCACCTACCTGCCACTCCGGGTCAATACCGCGGGCGTCATCCCGATCATCTTTGCTCAGAGCGTCGTTGTCTTGCCCGGCACCGCGGCCAGCTTCTTCCCCGCGATCCAGAAATTCATCCAATTTTTCCGTCCCGGGTTCTGGGGCTATGACCTGCTTTATTTTACGGCGATCATCTTCTTCACCTATTTCTACACCGCGATTGTCTTCAATCCGACCGACCTCGCCGACAACATGAGGCGCTACGGCGGATTCATTCCCGGTATCCGGCCCGGTGAGAAGACGTCCGAGTACATCGACAGCGTGCTGTCCCGGGTCACGCTGCCCGGCGCGCTCTTCCTGGGTTTCATCGCGCTGCTGCCGTGGTACTTGATGGACTTTTTACGGGTTCCTTTCTATTTCGGCGGCACAACCTTGCTGATTATCGTTGGCGTGGCGCTCGATACCTTGCAGCAGATCGAATCCCAGTTGCTGATGTATCACTATGAAGGTTTCATGAAGCGCGGGCGGATCCGGGGCCGCCGATGAAGGTGGTCTTGTTCGGTCCCCCGGGCGTCGGTAAAGGAACGCAGGCCCAGCTGGTCGCCGAGAAGATGGCTTGGAATATCATGTCGATGGGCGACTTGCTGCGCGCCGAGATCCGGGCGAAGAGTCCCCTCGGCGAGGAAGCCGGGGATTTTTTGCACCGCGGGGTGCTGGTGCCGGATGAACTGATCCTGCGGGTCGCGGACGACTGCATCGTTGAGAACCGGGGCAACGGTCTGATCTTTGACGGTTTTCCCCGCAACCTCAACCAGGCGATCGCCCTGGCGCAGGCCCTGGCGCGGCAGAACGAGACGGTCGACCGGGCGCTTGGTTTTTCCTTACCCACCGAGGAACTGGTGCAGCGTTTGACCAATCGCCTCTACTGCTCCAAGTGCGGCGAGCTCTACAACCTGCACTCGCGGCCGCCGACTCAGGCCGGATCCTGCGACGCCTGCGGCGGCAAACTGGCGCGGCGCGACGACGACCGGGAGCAGGTGATACGGGAACGGTTGAAGGTCTACGACGCCGAGACCAAGCCGCTCATCGAGTACTATACCAACCTGAGCGTGTATCACACGGTCGACGCGAGCGGCACGAAAGAGAAGGTTTTCGACCGGGTCATGGCGAGCCTCGATGTTAATCACGCTTAAAAAGCCCCGGGAGATCGAGAAGATCCGCAAGGCGGGCCGGATTCTAGCGGCGGCTTTCAAGCATTTGCAGCAGCAGGAGGCGGTACGTGCCGGTGTTACGACCGGCGAGATTGACACTATGGTTGAGAAATTTATCGAGAGTCAGGGCGGTCGGCCGGCGTTCAAGGGGTACCGTGGGTTTCCCAAGGCGTCGTGTATCTCGCTGAACGAAGAGGTGGTGCACGGCATACCATCGGACCGTACTCTCAGGCCCGGCGACTTGGTCAAGATCGATATCGGCGTCCAGTTCGGCGGCTATCATGCCGACTCGGCTCGGACTTTTTTCATCTCTCTACGATCTCTACGAGCTCTACGAGACACAGAAGTGGAGACAGACGTGGGTGAGCCGAGCGCCGCCGCCCGCCGTCTCTGCGCGGTCACCGAGCGAGCGCTCGGGATTGGCATCCAGGCGATCACGGTGGGCGCACGCTTGACCGATATCTCGTACGCAATCCAGACTCATGTCGAGGCGCATGGTTATTCGGTGGTCCGTGAGCTCGGGGGTCACGGCATCGGGGTTTCCTTGCACGAGGATCCGCTGGTGCCCAACTTCGGGCCGCCTGGTACCGGGCCGGTGCTGGAATCAGGCATGGTGCTCGCGATTGAGCCGATGGTCAATGCCGGCGGGTCGGCGGTCATCACCCGCGACAACGGCTGGACGATTGCGACCAAAGACGGCTCGCTGTCCGCCCACTTTGAGGATACGGTCGTTGCGACCGATTGCGGCACGGTGAATCTGACGGCGGGAGCGGCATAGTGTCCAAGAAAGACTTGATCCAGGTGGAAGGGACGATCACCCAGTGTCTGCCCAATGCCACCTTCTGGGTTGAACTGGACAAGGGGCACAAGGTGTTGGCGCACATCTCCGGCAAGATGCGCATGAACTACATCAAGATCCTGCCGGGTGACCGGGTTCTGCTTGAACTGTCGCCCTATGATCTGACCCGGGGCCGCATCGTCTACCGGTATAAATGAGAAGGCCGAGCGACGGCCCAAAGATGGTGCAAGAAGGCAAAGCAGCGAGGTATCATGAAAGTTAGAGCGTCGGTGAAGCCAAGATGTGCTCACTGCAAGGTGATCAAGCGCAAGGGTGTCGTCAGGATTATCTGCAAGAATCCGCGGCACCGGCAGCGGCAAGGCTAGTAGTATAGATGCTGGATGCCAGATATTGGATGTCAGAAGAACGCATTTTAGGAATTTAGGCGTTTAGTGGTTTAAGGAGGTTTATGGCTCGAATTGCAGGTATTGATTTGCCCAAGAACAAACGAGTGGAGATCGGACTCATGTCGATCTACGGAGTTGGTTTCACGTCGAGTCGGCGGATCTTGTCCGCCGCCGGCGTTGATCCGGGCAAAAAGGTAAAGGACCTGACCGATGACGAGGTCAACCGAATTAGGAAGAATATCGAAGCCGACTATCGCGTGGAAGGCGCGCTGCGCGCCGAAACGAGCGCCAATATCAAGCGGCTTATTGATATCGGCTGTTATCGGGGCGGCCGTCACAAAAAGGGCCTGCCGGTGCGCGGCCAGCGTACTCGGACCAACGCCCGTACTCGCAAGGGTCCGCGCAAGACCGCGTCCGTAATCAAGGCGAAGAAGGAGGTCTAGGTGACCAAGAAACCGATGATCAGGAAGAAACGGCGCGAGATCAGGACCGATCCCTACGGCATCGTTTACATATTCGCTTCGTTCAACAACACCATGGTGACCATTACCGACAAGAATGGCAACGTCCTCTGTTGGTCGAGCGCCGGTAAGGTAGGTTTCAAGGGCACCAAGAAAGGCACTCCTTACGCGGCCCAGCAGTGCGCCGAGTCGGTGGGCCGTGACGCCCTGGGCCGGGGCATCAAGAAGGTCGATGTGAGAATCAAGGGCCCGGGCCCTGGTCGCGAGGCCGCAATTCGAACCCTGCAGAATGTCGGGCTCAACATATCGTCAATCCGGGATGTGACGCCGATTCCCCACAACGGTTGCCGTCCTCCCAAGAAGAGGAGGGTCTAAATGGCTCGGGAAACGGGTGCCTGGTGCAAGATATGCCGGCGTGAGGGCGAGAAGCTTTTTCTGCGTGGCAAGCGTTGTTTTACTCAGAAGTGCTCTTTTCTACGCCGCGGCTTCCGTCCGGGTATGCACGGCCGGGACGGCCGGCGGCGCTTGACGGCATACGGTGTGCAGCTCAGGGAAAAACAGAAAGTCAAGGCCATCTACGGCGTCCTGGAACGGCAGTTCCGGCACTTCTTCGCACGGGCGGTCAAAAGAGGCAATCCGGGTCAGGAATTGCTTTCCCTCCTCGAGCGGCGACTGGACAGTGTTCTCTACCATCTGGGTCTGGCCAATTCGCGGGCGGCCGCGCGGCAGTTGGTTAATCACGGCCACGTCACGGTCAACGGCAAAAAGGTCGATATCTGTTCTTACACGGTGCACGTCAATGACGAGATTTCGTTGAAAGAGAAGGCGCGTAAGAATCCGTTCGTGATAGAAAGCCTCGAAGGCAAGGATGTTTCAACGATTCCTGCCTGGCTGGCTTTTGAGCGCGAGAAGTTTGTGGGCAAGGTGGTTCGACTGCCGAAACGCGAAGATATCACAATCCCAATTCAGGAGCAGTTGATTGTCGAGCTTTATTCAAAGTAGTCGCAAGACCGCGGCTGGTTTGTTCAGAGGCCGGTGCCGGGCCCGGTCTACTATTAGGAGGAAATAGAATATGAAACTCAAACCTTTTCTTATGCCTGAAAAGGTCGTAATCGACGAGAAGAGTTCCAACGCGGCGCACGGTCGTTTCACTATCGCCCCGCTGGAGAGGGGTTGGGGCACTACTATCGGCAACATACTGCGCCGCGCCTTGTTGTCGTCGATTCAGGGATCGGCAATTACGCAGGTACGGATTGAGAATATCCTGCATGAGTTCTCGACGATTCCGGGCGTGCTCGAGGATGTCGTCGAAATCATCCTGAACATCAAGAAGATCCGGACCAAGCTCTTAACCGACGGTCCCCGCACCCTCACGCTGAAGGTCAAGGGGAAGAAGGAATACTTCGCACGCGATATTGAAAAGAATGCCGAGGTCGACGTGATCACGTCCGACCAGAAGATCTTCACGGTAACCGACGGCAACGTGAAATTCACCATGGAGATGGTGGTCGATGCCGGCCGCGGCTATGTGCCGGCCGAACTGCTCAAACAACCCGAGGCTCCGGTGGGAACCGTCTTTGTCGATGCCATCTTCTCGCCGGTGACGAACGTGAGCTTTACGGCCGGGAACACGCGGGTCGGCCAGCGAACCGATTACGATTCGCTGACCCTCGATGTTGACTGCGACGGTACGATTACCCCGACCGATGCCCTTATTCAGGCGGGTAAGCTGCTGAAGGAACACGCCAATATCCTCTTGATGTTGGGCGGCGAGCCCGAGCTCGAGACCTACGAACGCATTGACGCTGAGACAAAACGGTTGCGTGATCTTCTGTCGCGCAGTGTCGAAGAACTCGAAATCTCGGTGCGGGCTTCGAACTGCCTCAAGAAGGACGGGATCAAGACGATTGGAGAGTTGGTGCGCCACACTGAATCCGATATGCTCAAGATCGAGAATTTCGGCCGCAAGTCCTTGAGCGAGCTCAAGAAGGTCTTGGGGCAGATCAGTCTTAATTTCGGTTTAGATGTGGATGGGATACTGGCAAAAACCAAGGAAGACCCACGATGAGGCACGGTCGCAAAACCAAGAAGCTGGGCCGGACTTACGAACACCGGCGGGCGCTGGTGCGTAATCTTGCCCGTTCGCTCTTTACCCACGGCCGGATCAGGACGACGGTGGGCAAGGCCAAGCTGGCCCGGCAGTTTGTCGAACGGCTGATCACCTACGCCAAGGAGAACAGTCTGGCCGCGCGACGCTTGCTCTTTGCCCAACTCAACAACCACGAGATGGTAAAAATGGTAGCCGAGAAGATTGGCCCGCTTTTCGCCACGCGCGCCGGCGGCTACACTCGTATCTATCTGCTGGGGCCGCGTCTTGGGGATGGTGCCGAGATGGCACTTTTGGAGTTGGTCGAGCGGCCCGTGGTCGAGGGTGCCGAGACGGCGAAGGAAAAGAAAAAAGAGAAGAAAGAAGCGAAGCGAGAAACGCCCAAGGCCGGGAAGAGACCGCCCGAGAAGGCTGGGACGAAAAGACCGGAGGCGAAGAAGAAAGATCTCTCCGACACTCCTGTGTCCCGGAGGGAGACTCAGTCGTTGAAAAAGAAGGAAGCCGGCAAGCCGGGTAAGGAAGACCTGAAGAAGACGAAAGAGGACGCCAAGAAGGCAAAACCGGTCGTCCCACCGGAAAAGCCGAAGAAAGCGGTCAGCGAGAAAAAGGTCTGAGGGGCCGGTGCCGGTGACGGCCGGACTCGTATTACTTTGCCTTGTCAATATTGCTTCTTTTCGAGGGGTATGGATACCGCGCTGGTCACTCAACCGAGGATTCGATGTCATTCTGAGCGATCTCGTGTCCGGTCGATTCAACCACTGTTTCGTTCAAATCTTTGCACTGGGTGAAAGCTACTATCCTTCCCGCTTGGCCCCTTACAGACAACTCTTCGCCGCCGGCCGGTTGAAAGACTTCATTCACGAGGCCCACGCCAGCAATATCAAGGTGCATGCCTGGTTCAACTTGTTCTACATTGCCTCGCACAACGCCCCCAGCTCGGATCCACTTCATCCGATCAACCGCCGGCCGGATTGGTTTGTCCGGGATACCGACGGGCGTCCGATCTTAAGTTTTGCGCCGTACGAAATCGACCGGGCCGGCCTGGAAGGGTACTATGTGGCGCCGGCAAACTACTGGGTCAAAGAGCACATCAAGGCCGTAATCCTGGAGGCGATCCGGGAGTACGACTTCGACGGGGTTCACCTCGATTATGTACGCTATCCATCACGGGATTTCGTCGGTGACCCGGCGACCCGCACAAGCTTTGCTCGGATGACCTATGTCGACCCGGAGGATCTTTACACGAACCGCGATGTCCTGACCGCCCGGGTCGGTTCCAGCGGTGCCTTCGATCTGGGCCAGCGGTGGTTTCAGTTCCTGTGCGAGGACCTCTCGACTTTCATCTATCAGCTCAATATCGAGATCAAACGGCAGAAGCCCGGAATCTACTTGTCGGCTGCCGTAAAACCGAATCCGGCGGCCGCGCGGGACGACTACTACCAGGATTGGGCGGCCTGGATCAACCGGGGGTACATCGATTTTGTCTGTTTGATGGCCTACACCAGGAATCTAAAATCCATTATGACCCAGGTGGAGCAAAGCGTGATGTACCCGGACCGGGTGATGGCCGGACTCGGCCTCTACATTCAATCCCCGGGCGAGCTCGAACAGCAGGTCAAGTTTCTGAACACGTATGACTTAGGCGGTCTCGTCTTCTTTTCCTACGAGGACATTCGTAAGAACCGCGCTTTCCTGTCGGTCGGCCGCTAGTGTGCTGGCGCATAAATAACTTGACATTTAAATAACTCTTGTAAGCTCGCGCAATATCGTCATTGCGATCCGCC
>CAYGYG010000011.1:0-93118 GCA_964354155.1 uncultured bacterium
CATTATACCTCTACACATCGACCGTGTCCAGTGGCTAAGGGTCTCAGCATACACCTTCATATGCGAATCCTCCAGCATAATCCACCAGCTTTAAATGATAAACATGGGGACTGGCTTGTTTCTAAGAACAATACGAGAGTCTTCGTTGAAGTCAAAACACCCTGGGAAGAAGGAAGATCAGGCATATACTCACGGGGCCATTATGACAAACTGTTTCATACAATCAAGGATGCTTATAAGCAGAGACCCAAAGAATACATGCCATTCCTGGTGTTTCTGACTGATGAATTGAACATATCACCCTCCATTGATAACGAGGAGTTACTTGGCGCATTGTACGGCAAAAGAGGTCTTTGTTTCAAAAAAATGCCGCGCGGGCGTCTCGAGTATGCTGGTTATAACATAGTCGACAGGCGCAGCATATTCCAGAGAAATATCAGGCGTCAACTGAGTGGAGTGATCACCCTAACGTTTCAGGTTTGGGTCTATCCAGGCCCAGGGAAGGATGAAGGAAATTACCATTTCAAAGGTTATCATAACCCGTATTGTCACAAAGAATGCATCCTTGATACGGATCTATTAAGACCATTCACTCAGTTTGTCCCCAACTATGCAAAGGGTAAAATGGAATGGATTTGAGCCATATCACGCAAAGCCTTTGCAATAGCGTCATTTAGGGTCGGGTCTACACATTGGACAGGGGAGACGGAGCAAAATTTCCACGCTCTAGATGAAAGGGGTCCGTGATCAATCACCGACCCCTTGTGCCAGATTTCTCTCAACACACCTATCGAGACTTCGAGAGTGCCAACTTCATACAGGCATGCACGGGAGAAAAGAGGGCAGGCCCCCTTTTCTCCAAAAAGTCATTCGCCAAGGGCAAAGCCTTCTCGGAGCCCACGGATCCCCCGGCATCGGGTGCGAGGTCGTACTTCAATAAGCGTACAACCCCGCCGGGAACCATCTTTGAATCCCCACAACGCAAGCGTACAAGGGCAACCTCACTCACGGCCCAGCCAGTCAATGTACGCAGAAACGCTTTGGACGGAAACAGTCTTAGTGAGTCGCATTTCCTCATCGTATAGCGAAATGATCTTTGCCGGCTCGCTCCTGAGCTTCGCAAAGAGGGTCATGAATCGCTCGATGGGCGTCGCCATACCGACATTGACTGTTCTACTCAGCTTGATTTCGAAAGGATACAATGACGTCCCTATTTGCACCATCAAGTCCATCTCCAGTCCGTTATGGGTCTTCACGTAGAAAAGGTCGCCTCTCAGTCCACGGTTGCAGAAGGCCTTCACCGTTTCCTGAACGACATAGTTCTCAAAAAGGGCACCGGCCATAGGACCGCGCAGCAACTGCTCCTTATCTCTGATCCCTACAAGGTAGCACACCAAACCGCAGTCGAGGAAGTATACTTTCGGGCTCTTGGTGATTCTCTTGCCCAGATTTCGATAGTACGGCGGCAGCAGGTAAATCATGTGGTTTGCTTCTAACACCGATATCCACCGCTTAACCGTGTTCACTGCAACACCAAGATCGTTGGCCAGTCCGCTCAGATTCAATATCTGGGAACATCTGCTCGCCAGTAATTGCATGAACCTCTGGAACTCCCTTAGACTCCCAATGTCATAGAGCATTCGAATATCGCGCTCAAGAAACGTTGCGGCGTAGCTTCCGTACCACCTGGTTGCGTCCATCGATGAGCGCACATTGACTTCGGGGAATGAACCCCTGAGACAAGCATAGATAAAATGGTCCTGCGAAGTCCTCAGCTTGCGGCTCACGCCTGGAATCTGCTGCTGTTCAACCCTGCTAAAGGGCAGAAGAACCAGGAGCCCCAATCGACCAGCCAGAGTCTCAGACAGATGCCTCATCAGAGTGAATTGCGAAGAGCCCGTCAGGATGAAACGGCCGCGCTTCGTCCTGTCTTTGTCGATCAACATCTTCACGTGCGACAAGATCTCCGGCACATATTGGACCTCATCCAGAATTATCCGCGGGCCAGCGCTCTCCAGTAAGAGCGTTGGGTCACTGAGGGCCCTTTCTCTGATGACCGGATCATCAAAAGAGATAAGCCGATGACTGGAACCGAATGCTCTCAGTAGCAAGGTCGACTTCCCGGACTGCCGAGGGCCGGTCAACATGACCGCTGGGAAATCTCTGACGACCCGTAGCAAGACCGGCTCAATGCTTCGCTGGATGTACGTTTCCTTGGCCATCGCCGAATTATATGCGTTTCCCGGAATATGTCAAGACATATTTGCAGTTTGACTGCAAACTTTCCTCGCTTTTCTGCTATCAGTCTGGACATTCGGCATTTGGGCGCCGTAATCGGCCGTTCTATCGCTGAAATATGCCGTTCTTGTCACTGTAGTCTGCGGCGCTTTGCGCCGAAATCACTGTAATTGATACCGAAGGCAAGCATATCCGTCTGCATCCGCTCCAATCCGTCTGAATCGTGCTGCCTTTCCATCACTGTAATCGTGTTTTCTTATCACCGTAATCGACGATGTTTCATCGCTGTAATCATTCCGTTGAATCACTGTTCACCCCGTTAGAAGCCTCGGGCTTATGCGAGTATCTCGTAATTGCAGGTTGAAAGGGATTCCGCGTCGGCATGCATTGCTGAAATGCTGTATTCGGGCCTTCTAACGGGGTAAATCGACGGTGCTCTGCACCGCAGCGAACATAACGAACCAGTCATTGAGCAGGACCTGCTGGTAGTTCTTGAGGAAGTCCGGGTTCCCCAGGAATCTTCTGTTGTAGAAATTCGACTCGATCCTGGCCCCGGGGCCGCCGCTGTTGGTCACGATGTAATCCGGCCGTCGCGACACCACGTAGTCGATGTCGATCTTAGAATGCAGGCGGCCCGGCCTCCGGCTGATTGCTTTGTCAATCAGTCCGTGCAGGTCGATGAGGCGCCACTTGCTGTAGTATCCGAAGTAGCCAAGCTGTTCCACGGCAACCAAAGGTTCCTTAACCGTTCGCGCGTTGATGTAGCCCATCACTTCATCGTAGGGCGCGGCGAATTCGGAGAGCGGGGCCGTCCACTGCCGGCCGTGCTTGACCAGCTCTTTATAGTAGGAGAGGATCGGCGGCAGGACCAAAGCCAGGATGAGCACTTTCGCCAGGATCAGCCTGGCAACGGAGCCTGCTTTCATTCTGGAATTCAGAGAATCGAGATCAACCAGGCCGGCTATACCGAGCGCGGCCAGAAGTACCAATGGCGGAAGAATATGAACGAAGAACCTGGACATCACCATGAAGTCTCCGCCGACAACGAGAACAAACAATATGTAGACACACGCGGTCGACAAGATGAAAACGTGGAGCTTCTTAAGCGGCCAGAATAATAGCGAACACAAGGCGAGCGCGAAGACGCCCGGCCCGATGTTCTTGGCCGCGGTTATGAAGTACTTGGCTCCAACCAGTAACTGAATCCAACCGCCGGTTGTTTTGGTGTAGAAGATGTTCGGCAATAGCTCGCCGTAGTAGAATATACGACCGCCAACTAACAGTAGATATGGCACGATGAAGCCAAGCGCGATGGGACGAAGACTCATCGTCCACGGCCCGTCCTTGCGATACGCGACGTAGACCAGCGGCAGCAGGAAGATCGGACCTTCGGGCCGCAGCAGTGAAATCACCAACAGCCAAACAGGGGGCAACCATTTGCTGCCAGCCTCTCTCTCCGACACTCCTGTGTCCCTGTGGGAGACACAGTCATGAAAATAAGCCTTGTATGAGGCGCTGATAAACAGGAGAACCGCGAGCACGACGAGGGGCGTCTCCAGTCCGGAGACCGCCCAGAAGTGGAACGGCAGGGACGAGGCCAGTACGGCGGGCGCCAGGAACGGAAAGTATTCACTCTTGATTCCGAACCCTTTCCCGATGAGTTTGCCGACCTTGTACGCGTATCCAATACTGGCCAGTCCACATAGCATCCCGATAAGCTTCGCGGGTACAAGCAGGCCCAATGGTCCTGACGCCAGGCCAACTTGCTCAATGCTGTAGAGAATCAAAATCCAGAGGAGGTTTGAGAAACCCTCGACTTTCTCGCCGGTATTGAAAACCAGGCCGTTGCCGACCGCCAAGTTATGCGCGTATCGGAAGGAAATAAAAGCATCGTCAGAGACGTGGTTGTAGACAACCCCCTGCATCACTACTGCGAATAGGAGAAGAGTGGAAAGCAATATCAGGTTCTTCATTGAACAGACCTCACCGAATTGGCTCAATACCTACCCAGTTAGTCATCCTAAATCATCAGTTATACGATGAAATTAAACAGATACTTTAAGTACCGCAACCTTCGGTCTAATAGGCAATCGTCACATAGTAATCCAATAAAAACGCGTCGAGTAACATGACACTGTCATTGCGAGCGACCGATAGGGCGTGCGGCAATCTCTGTGCGTTGAGCGCTCGCCGAGATTGCTTCGTTGCTTCGCTCCTCGCAATGACAATTTAGCAAGTGCGTTCGTATTAGTATAGAGTTAACCGTGCGGTCAGGGTATCGTTCTTCACCCTGGATCTATTCAGGTACGGCGATCTGGCCTTCGAAAGTGACGACGGCCTGGCCTCCGACTTTGACGGTTGCGATCTGCTCCTTGTACATCTGAATATGGACGTACACTTTGCCCATCCGCTGTAGAACATGCCCTTGCTCAATGATGATGCGATTGAAATGCTCAAGCGAGATCAAGCGGTTCTTGACCAAGTAGCAGCCGAGCGATGCGCAGGCACCACCGGATACCGGGTCCTCGGGTATGCCCAACGACGGGGCGAAATGGCGCACGTGGGCATGGCTCTCTTTCTCTACCGTCTCCAGGCAGAATGCTTGGATTCCCGACACGCCGAGCCGGTTGCAGAACTTCTCAATCAAAGGGAAGTCCGGTTTCAAGTCGAAGAGAACCCCGAGGTTTTTAACCGGAACGATGAGACTGTAGAAGCCCGTGCTTACGGTATCCAGGGGCAAGTTGGTGTCCGAAACATCCTTGGGCGCAATCCCCATCATGCGCGCCACTGCAACCACGTTGTATTCATTGTCGATAAATTTCGGTCCGCCCAGAGCCACGGTCGCACGGTGCACCGTTCCCTTTTCAACGCGAAGCTCAATGTATTGAACACCGGATTTGGTCTTCTGCCTGATACTCGTGATCGGTTCTTTGAAAGTCAGGAGCTTCTCTCCGCTCAACGCAAAATACGTCGCCACCGTGGCATGCCCCGAGAAACCGATTTCGCCGCCCTGGCTGAAGAACTTAAGAATCACGTCGGCATCCTGGGACGGTAAAATCTGCAAAAAAGCGGTGTCGGAAAGGGGATTCAGTTCCCGGGCCAAAGTCTGCATCGCATCATCGCTGAGCTCCTCAGCGCCCAGTACGACCCATGCCGGATTGCCGCCATAGGGCACGCCGGTGAAGGCGCTCATCCGTTTTGCTTTCAACCACTTTCTGTCTGCCATAAGTCAAGGAATTATAACCAATAACGTGATTCTGTCAAGGGAACGATGGCGCGGAATGCCGGAATAGTGGAGTGCTGAAATGATAGGTAAGTGGCAAAGAGAGCATATCAGCGGATCAGACGATCAGTGGGCAGATAGAATATTGGAGTAATGGAATAATGGAAGAATGGAGTGATGGTCAACGGTGCCTTGCACCGAAATCCACTGTAGTCGATGCCGCAAGACAAGCACATCTGCCTGAATCGGAATCCGTTTTATCACCGTAATCCGCCGCATTATCTCTGTAATCGACGATGCTTCATCGCTGTAATCGATGCCGAAGGCACCATTGACTTTGGGCTCGACCGCGCTATAATAGGCCATGCTCAAAGACACCTACTGCGGCCGGATCAGCATTTCTGACGTCAACCGCGACGTAACGCTCGCCGGCTGGGTGAAGGACCTGAGGAATCTTGGCGGGCTGATCTTCATCGCGCTCCGCGATTCAACGGGACTCGTTCAGATATCCTGCGACCCGGCCACCGTCAGCCTCGCCAGCGAACTCGGACTGGAGGATGTCATCGTCGTCAGAGGTACGGTCCGCGAACGCCCCAATCAGGCCAAGAACCCCAAGATGGCGACCGGTGATATCGAAGTCAAGGCCCTGCAGGTTGAGCTTCTCAACAAGTCCAAAGTTCCGCCGTTTGTCGTTGACGACCAGGTAAAAGCCTCTGAGGAATTGCGCCTCAAATACCGCTACCTGGATTTGAGACGTCCGGCCGCGGCCAAATACATCACGCTCCGCCATGAAATCACCCAGGCGGTGCGCGAGTATTTGAACGGACTTGGCTTTTTCGAGATTGGCACGCCGTTCTTGGCCCGTTCGACCCCAGAAGGCGCCCGCGACTATCTTGTTCCGTCCCGGAATTGGCCGGGCCGCTTTTACGCCCTGCCCCAATCACCCCAGCTCTACAAACAACTGCTCATGGTGGCCGGGTTTGAGAAGTACTACCAGATCGCATGCTGCCTGCGGGATGAAGACCTGCGCGCCGACCGGCAGCCGGAATTCCATCAGATCGATATTGAGATGTCCTTTGTCGTGGAAGAGGATATCCTCAAGCTGACTGAAGAACTGATGCAGCGTATCTTCAAGAAGGTTCTCGGCGTCGATTTCACCGAGCCTTTTCCGAGAATTGACTATGCCGAATGCATGGAACGGTACGGCATAGACAAGCCGGACCTGCGCTTCGGGCTGGAAATAAGAGACCTCGCGCCGATCCTGAAGCAGTGTCCATTCGAACCATTTGTCAACGCCGGGGCAATTCACGGCCTCGTCGTCAAGAACGGCGAATCGATTTCGCGCGCCGAGATCGAGAAGTTCCCTGAGCTTTTCTGGTGCAAGAAACGCGGCACACTATCCGGCGGCATCGCGAAGTACATAACGCCCGATATGGCCAAGACCATCGGCCTTGAGGACGGCGATCTGCTTCTGGTCAAAGCCGGGAACAAAGACCAAATCCTCAGAAAGCTCGGTGAAGTAAGGTTGCTCCTTGGCGGCAAGCTTGGCCTGCGCAAGCAGGGATACCGGTTCCTCTGGGTGCGGAACTTCCCGCTCTTCGAGGATAACCCGGAGGATGGCACGATTCAGCCGGCTCATCATATATTCACCATGATCCATGAACCTGACCTCCAGTTTCTTGAAAAAGAACCGCGCCGCTGCTTCTCCTATCATTACGATCTTGTGCTCAATGGCTGGGAAATCGCTTCGGGCAGTATCCGGGTTCATAACCGGGAACTCCAGGAGCGCCTGCTAAAAACCGTCGGGATCGAGAGGGAAGAGGCGATGCAGCGCTACGGTTTCCTTCTCGAAGCGCTTGAATACGGCGCCCCGCCGCACGGCGGGATCGCGGTCGGTTATGACCGCCTGGTGGCGCTTATGGCCGGCACCGAATCGATCCGTGACGTGATCGCGTTCCCGAAGACCACGCAGGCCCAGGGCTTGATGGAGGGGACGCCTTCCGCAGTACCTGAACAGGCCCTCAAAGAGTTGAAGATACGAGTGGATAAGGCGTGAGACGAGCACCGGCTGCGTTGGGTTCCGGCAAACTCTAAATCCGAAATACCAAACTCTAAACAATCCCTAAATCCCAATACTCAAACACCAAATCCGTCGATGAATTGGACATAGGGGTTTGCTAGTTATTTATATCTCATGCCGAGTTCGGTCTCGTCTCGAGACTCCATCTTGTGTGTCGAACTTGATGTGAGACAGATGTCGAGAGAGACACGAGGCGGGATTTCGTCCGCCTGAGGCGGATTCGGATTTCGGATTTACCCAAATCGTTCAGGATCGGCAAGCAACTTCTGTATTCTCTTTTCCCTCGGTATTTGGGATTTGACACGGCCGGCCCGATAAATGCCCAGGCCGATTGGCCAGCCCTGGTGCTTGACGATCACCGGACCTTCCTCGACATCAGCCGGATCGTAAGCGATCTCGATCGTCCCGCCGCTGACGAATCTCCGCATCTGGTCACAGTCGAGCTCGAGCACATTCTTTGACGCATGCCGGCCGAAGATCTGCACGGCCGCAGTCGACAACTTCACCAGGTCGCGGTAGACCAGCGCGAATTTCAACCCTCGACGCACCGCGCGGAGCTGAGCAAAATCCGCCGCCGGCCGGCTCGTAATGAACAGCCACTTTTCATCCCCGGAAATGACGTACTGGCTGAAAACCTTCCGTTCGATCCCGAATCGCCTTTCCAGGTAGTCAAGGACGTAATTTACGGCACGTGCCATGATCGCATTATAGCGCCCGGCCGGCATTTGTAAAGAGCGTTCCATCCGCCGCCGCGCCTTGGGCCGGTTTCCCTTGACTTTCACAAATTTCCGGTTATATTGGGATGTGCTCAAGGAACTGACTGAGGCATTTGGTCCGAGCGGCGCTGAGGTCGAAGTTCAGTCGCTCGTGAAAAAAGCTATCGCCGGGCATGTCGACCGTACCGCTGAAGACGATTTCGGTAATCTCTACGCGTTCAAGGGCAAAAAGGGAAAAAAAATAATGCTGGTTGCCCATGCCGACGAAGTCGGTCTGATGGTTAGCGGGATCGACCGTAACGGCACGCTTCGATTCAAGCCGGTCGGCGGTATTGATCCACGCGTGTTACCCGGCAAACCGGTTCTCATTACCAAGGACCGGATACCCGGTGTGATTGCCCATAAGCCCGGACCATTCTCCGGGCCGGATGAATTGAAGAAGATCGTGCCGGCCGACAGCATGTTCATTGACATCGGTGCCGGCTCCAAGGAGGAGGCCGAGAAGCAGGTTCGACTCGGTGACTACGTGATCTTCGACACCAAATTCGCGGATGATGGCGATATCTTCATGGGTAAAGCTTTTGATGACCGCCTCGGCTGCTACGTGCTCGCGCGGCTTGCCAAAAAAGAGTTTGACGCGCAGATCGTCCTGGTCTTCTCGGTACAGGAGGAGGTAGGGTGCCGGGGGGCAAAGATCGCCGGCTTCAAAATCAAGCCCGACTGCGCCCTGGCGGTCGAAGTGACCAGCACCAATGATCTTCCGCCCGATCCCGAGAAGGATACAAACCGGGCGCCATTCTTGAGAAAGGGCCCGGCGGTCACGGTTGCCGATCAATCGGTAATCTGCGACCGCGACCTCGTCCGCGCGATCATCGAGACGGCCGAAAAAAACAGAATTCCCTGCCAGATGAAACCGCCCATGGTTGGGGGCACGGATGCCGGCGCGGTTCACCTTCAGCAGGGCGGCATCAAGGCTGCGGTACTGTCCTGCCCGGTGCGCTACATTCATTCACCTTGTTCGATTGCAAGCTATGGTGATCTGGCGCTCTTAGAAAAACTGCTGCCTCTTGTGGTCACGAAATTCATCGAGGAGGTAAAGTGCAACTGATCAAACGGCTCTGCGAAGCTTACGGTCCGACCGGCCGCGAAGACGGGATTCGGAACATAATCAGGGGCGAAATAAGAGGCTTGGTCGATTCGATCAAGGTCGACACCATGGGCAACTTGATCGCCCGCGTACCCGGCAAAGGCAGCAAAGTAATGGTCTGTGCCCATATGGATGAAATCGGTCTGATCGTCACTTTTATCGATCGGCACGGTTTTCTCAGGTTCGCTCCGGTAGGTGGCGTCCATGCCAACCGGCTCGTGGCGGCAAGGGTTATCTTCGAGAACGGCACGGTTGGCGTCATCAACCAGGAAACCAGGAGCCCCCAGGATCAACCGTTGAGATTCGAAAACCTCTTCATCGACATCGGCGTGAACAGCAAGCAATCCGCCGAAGTCAAAGTGCACGTGGGGGATATCGCGGCATTTCAACAAACCGCCCAGGTTGTTGGGGGTCGTTTGGCGGCCAAGGCCATGGATGACCGCCTCGGCTGCTACGTCCTGATCGAAGCATTGCGACGCATCAAGAAGAAGAAAACCGGCCGAACTGGGAACGACCTTTACTTCGTCTTCACCGTCCAGGAGGAGATCGGCCTGCGCGGTGCGATAACCTCAGCCTATGGCATTGAGCCTGACTTCGGCCTGGCGGTCGACGTAACCATGACCGGGGATACTCCCGACTGCGAAAAGATGGCGATTAGACTGGGTGCGGGTGCGGCAATCAAAGTCAGAGACCGCATGATGATTACGCACCCGGTCATAAAGAATCGTTTGATCAGCTTGGCCGAGCGCAAACGAATCCCGTATCAGCTGGAAGTGCTCGAGTGGGGGACAACGGATGCCGCGGCCATGCAACTATCAAGGCGCGGGGTGCCCTCGGGCACTATTTCGGTGCCGGTGCGCTATGTCCATTCGACATCTGAGATGGCGGACCTGGCCGACCTCGAAAACGCCGTCCGCCTGCTGACCGAGTTTCTCTCATCCCGAATAGAATGAACAACAAGGGCGCGAGCTTCCTCTTTGTATCGCACGATAACCGGTTCACGATCCGGCGCTACCTCTCGCCGTTCGCCATCAAGCTTCTCATCGCGGCCGGCGCGATCGGCCTCGGGGTTCTGATCTTTCTGGCCGTTTCCTATGTACCCATCTACTATCGCGCGCTCCAGGTTGAATATTTCAGCCGGCGCAACCGGGAGATCGAAGAGGATTTCAAGGCGCTCAATGAGCTCAAGAACGAGCTGAGCTACATGCGCCGTGAGAACGCGAGAATTCGTCAAATGCTCGGCGTCGAACGGACACCCGCGCCGCCCACATTTGATAACGCAATCTCGGCCTACGCGCCGGGCATTGCCGCAACCGCAATCGCTGGAGGAAACGGTGCTAGAAGCGTGCCATCGATAACCCCGACGATCGGCTTCATCTCGAACGACTATCAGCCGAATCACCGCGGCGTCGATATCGCCGCGCCCCTGGGAGCAATGATCATTGCCCCGGCGGACGGGGTCGTCAAGCAAATCGGTTGGGATTCGCTGTATGGCAACTTCCTCATCCTGAAGCATACTGAAGCTTACGAGACGTTTTACGGTCATCTCAACGCGGTTGCCGTTATCGTTGGACAGAGGGTGAATAGAAACGACGTCATCGGTCACGTCGGCTCATCGGGACGATCGACCGCGCCTCATCTGCACTATGTGGTTATGCTCAAGGGTGAGGCAATAAACCCCAAGCCCTACATGAACTAAGCTAAGGAGCTAAATGGCAAAAGCACTCATCACTGGAATCACCGGTTTTGTCGGCAGCCATCTCGCCGAGTACTTGTTGTCGAAGGGGATCGAAGTCTCCGGTTCGGTGCGCTGGCGTTCCCGTCTCGAAAACATCGAGCCGGTGAAGGAACAACTGAACCTGATCGAATGCGACCTCAGAGATGCCTTCTCGGTCAAGAAGATGATTGAGCGTATCAAGCCCGACTATGTGTTCCACCTTGGCGCCCAGAGCTACGTGCAGTTCTCGTGGCATACGCCCCATGAGACCTTTCAGACCAATGTCGGCAGTCAGATTAACGTGTTGGAGGGCCTTCTTGAGCTCAAGCTGTCGCCGAAGATCCAGATTGCCGGTTCCAGTGAAGAGTACGGCCTGGTCCTGCCCAACGAAGTACCCATCAAAGAAGAAAACCCGCTGCGCCCCCTGAGTCCGTACGGCGTCAGCAAAGTCTCCCAGGATCTGCTGGGCTATCAGTATTTCAGAAGCTACGGCATGAGAATCGTCCGGACCCGGGCCTTCAACCATACCGGCCCACGGCGGGGCGACGTGTTTGCCGAATCCAATTTCTCCAAGCAGATCGCGGAAATCGAGAAGGGCAAACGACCGCCGATCATCCATGTCGGCAACCTGGACGCCGTGCGCGACTACAGTGATGTCCGTGACGTGGTCGTCGCCTACTGGCTTTCGCTCGAAAAGGGTCACCCCGGCGAGGTCTACAATATCGCCAGCGGCAAGGGCTACAAGATATCTGAGATGCTTGACACGCTGCTTACGCTCACCAAGGTAAAGATAAAGATCGAGCATGATCCAAGCCGGATGCGTCCGTCCGACGTCGAACTGCTGGTGGGCGATGCGACGAAGTTCAGGAAGCACACCGGCTGGGCCCCGGGCATCCCCTTCAAGAAAACGCTCGAGGATCTCCTGAACTACTGGCGAGAGCGCGTGTGAAGAGCGTCCTTGTTACCGGGGCCGAAGGTTTTGTCGGCAGCAGCCTCTTTACCTTGCTTAAAGAAGACGGATTTGATGTCGCGGGCACGTATCTTCCCGAGTTGCAGGTGCACGGGAAGAACTATCACGCCTGCAACATGCTTGATTTCGACAGCGTACTGCAACTTGTCAAACGGCTCAAGCCGGAAGTCATTCTCCACCTGGCCGCGGTCAGTTCGGTCGGCCAGTCATTCCGCGAACCCCTCGTCACTTTTAACGCCAACGTCATCGGCACCGCGAACTTCCTGGAAGCGGCCCGTCTTACCGGACCGGACTGCCGGTTCTTCTTTATATCTTCGTGCGAGGTCTACGGAAACGGCGGCTCAACGATAACCGAAGCCGACCCAATCTCGTTGATCAGTCCCTACGCGGCGAGCAAATACGGCGCCGAGCTTGTCGTCAACCAGTACTATGTCGCCTACGGGCTTAAGACCACGATCCTGCGGCCCTTCAATCATACCGGCCCGGGCCAGCGTGACGATTTCATTCTGGCAAGCGTCGCCCGGCAGATCGCCGAAATCGAACGCGACCGAAAACCACCCGTCATATCGGTCGGCAATATCGAAGTTGTGCGCGAATTCATGGATGCCCGGGATATCATCCGCGCCTATCGTTTGGCGCTCGATCATGCAAAACCCGGCGCCGTGTATAATATCGCATCGGGCGCCGGCCACTCGATCAAAGACGGGCTCGAGCTGTACAAGAAGCTGGCCCGCAAGAAACTCACGATTAACATCGACGAGTCTCGCTTCCGGCCCCATGACATCATGACCCTCGTTGGGTCCGGCGAGAAATTCGCGAGCCTCACCGGGTTCAGAAGGCAGATCCCTTTTGAGAAGACGCTCGAGGACCTCCTCAATTTCTGGCGGGCGAAAAGCTGAACTAGCTCCCGGATCCTCGATACTATAGCAAATGCACGAAATACTTCTGTACTGTCATTGCAAGCGACCCGTGCGAGCATGGCAATCATATTTTCTCAGAAGAACTCCCTCGTTTCACTCGGGACAAAATCCCCCTCTTTTCCCCCTTTGCTAAAGGGGGATATAGGGGGATTAGAAACGATTAAGAACAAGCGCGTGTTCGGTTTCCGTGATGAGTATCTAAGAAGTAGCCGCACCCTTAACGGTGCGACTACATTGAGCATAAGATGTCCAGAGCGTCGTTTCGTCCCTCGTCCGAGTGAGCAATGCGAACGGTCGTCCCTCACCCTTTTCCCATTATCCTTTCCCATTGAATCTTGAAAAGAACTGATTAAAATGGGGGAGTGGACGAAAGACGTAGTCGCCGACGGTTCATGCTCATCGCCTTCGCGATTTCCCTTCTTGTCACTTCTCTGGTTTCATACTTAGTGTTCGGAGGTATCCCGCACGTTCAGGACAGCATTGCCCAGGTCTTCCAGGCAAAGATCTTCGCCTCGGGCCGGCTGTACGCCCAATCGCACGCCCTTAAGGAATTCTTCGATTACACGCATATGATCAACAACGGGCGCTGGTATTCCCAGTATCCGCCGGGCCACTCGCTCTTTCTCGTTTTTGGCGTGCTTCTCGGCTTGCCGTGGCTTGTCAATCCTTTGCTGGGCAGCCTTGCCGTAATGCTCGTCTACCTGCTTGCCTGCCGGCTATACGATGAAAAGACCGGACGCTGGGCCGCGATTTTCACGATGCTGTCGCCCTTCTTCATCTTCATGTCCGCGGAATTCATGTCCCACTCCAGTGCGATGTTCACTTTTGTTGTCTTTGCTTTCGGTTTCTTCAAAGCCCTGGGAACTCGCAAGAAGCATTGGGCTCTCTTTGCCGGTCTCTTTCTTGGGCTCTGTCTGCTGTCTCGTCCCTACACCGCACTTGGCCTTGTGATACCCTTCGTCTTGTACGCGCTGGCCCTTATCTACCGGAAGCCGAAAAAGTGTTCGGCAACGCTCTTCTTCATCTTGATCGGTCTCGTTCCGTCCGTCGTTTTCCTGCTCCTGTACAACTACCACACCAATGGCGCATTCCTGCGCTTCGGCTACACCGTCCTGTATGGCCCGAGCCACGGCCTTGGCCTGGGTAAGGGCATCTGGGGCGAACCACACACCCTGGCCCGGGGACTGGCTGATCTTTGGGACTCCCTTCGGGCACTGAATACACATCTATTGGGTTGGCCGGTCGTCACCTTCGTGCCGGTTATGGTTGTTCTGGCCAGCGGCAAAGCCCGGGCGGCCGATTATCTATTCCTGGCGTCATTTGCAAGTCTGGCCGGGGTCCACGTGTTCTACTGGTACCATGACCTGTGCCTGGGGCCGCGATTCCTGTACGAGGCACTGCCTTTACTAATGATCCTGACCGTACGCGGACTGCTGATGATTCCTGGCTTCTGCCGGCAGCGGCTTGGGTTACGGCGATTGGACTTAGCCCGGGCGGGTCGCGCCGTGGTTGTAACGGTTGTCGTGCTATTCAGCTACGATCTTCTGATTACGATGCCCGGGCTGGTCCGCGGCAAGTCCGACTACTTCTGGACCGACCGGCAGTACGCCAATTCCTACTGGGGAGTTGACGCTTACTTGAAGAATCTGGTCAAGAAACAGCAGCTGGGCAACGCGATCGTCTTTGTTGACTTCGACTATCCCGCCATTCGGCTCGACTCACTGCTTTGGTATGGTTCCGGATTCTTGAACAACTCACCGGATTTACAGGGCAGCGTCATCTATGCCCGCCACTTAGGGAGCCGCGACACCCTGCTGATGAACTATTTCCCAAACCGAAAATACTACATCTACCAGGGGAAACTGCGCATGGGAAGTATCTTCGAAATCGGGAAGGGTAGCTTCAGTGCGCCCGGAGCCACTCGGTGATGTAGCCCGCCGCCTCATCCCGGGGTTCCAGTTCCAGGAACCGCTGCCAGGCGCGCCGTCCGTTGAGCGTATCCCCTGAATCCAGGTAGGCGAATCCAAGGTTCTTGTACACCTGATTGTAGGCGGGGTCATATTCAAGCGCTCTTGTGAAATCATGAACCGCCGGTTCGGGTTTGTTCGCTATCATATTCGTGATGCCCGACCGGTTGAGGGCGCCCGCAAACCGGAGGGCGACGTACTTTGCATTTTTATCCCGTAGTTTTGGAACGTTATACGTCAGGGAAGACGGATATGGTAAGTCCCCGGGCAGCAACGTTCCTTCTGCCGAAGTGATTTCGTAAACCAAGCCCCGCGTCTTCAAAGGCCAGCCTTCATAGTTCTGCCTCCATTCGCGATCGTCATAGAAGAACAGGCAAACCGGCGGCATTCCCGGCATTTGTCCTCGGTCGATGTTATCCTTGATTATCCGTCTCTTTACCGCCCGCACGAGTTCTTTGCTCGCTTCCCCATAACCGACCGGATCAAGACGGGCCATTTTACGCTCGGATTCAATAACGAAGACAGTCAGAGCCTTGTCAACTTTCAATGCTGGGTAAGACGTTCTGAGCTGATCAAGGTACCAACGTAGCTTGAGCCAATAGTCACAGACCAGTACCGCATGCGGCCCGCCGCCTCGGGCCAGCTGAACATAACTCAAACCAAAGTAGACCTCAAGATCGTCAGTAAACAGGACTGACCCTGGGGCGGTTTCTTTGAGTATGGCCGAGGCGAAATCTTCCAAAGAGCGGTTGGTCCTCTTGTCGACACTTCGTACACTGATGAAGCAGACGGGAATTATCAGCAACATGAGTGCGTGAGCCAGACCGCGCGCTCGCTCCCGGAGATACTTGAGTCCATACCCGACAAAGACCGCAACCAGCAGGTATGCCGGCAGGTAATAACCTTCTTTGTCCGGGATGTTGTACATTAGGGCGTAGAGCACATTAAGAAGCATCACGCCAAGCAGAAACCAGAATACCCGCCGGTCTTTGGCGGCCATGACCAGACCGAGACCACCGACCAGCAAGAAATGATAATACTGTCTGACCAGGAGAACGACGAACGCCCCTATCTGGATGACAAGCCACGAAAGATTCGGCAGGTATAACCGGTATCTAAATTCATGGCCGCTTATCACATTATAGAGCGCACCGAAGCTCTCCGGGTTATCATAATCAAAAGGGGGATTCGCCGCGGATCGCAGCGGTAGGTAGAGGTAAAGCAGCAAAGGAAGCGTAAAAAACAACGCAATCAGCGGCAAGGCCCTACGCCACGGAATCCGCTGTCGGTGTACATAGAGATAGTAAACCAGAGGCGGCAACAGAAGGATCGTCGTCATGTGATTGGCAAAGGCGAGTCCGGTCAAGAAAGCCCCGAGGACCAACGCGTGCAGGGACTGTTTCTCTACTGCTTCCAGTACGGCCCAGATAACAAGGCCGACGAGAAGGACATGAAGGGTATAGATCTCCGCCCGGGTGGCTTGATCCCAGAGTTCAAAAGAGAATCCCCATACGAGACCGGACAGAACTGCGGCCATTTCATCCCCGGTCAGCCGTCGGACGATGCGATAGAGCACGTAAACTGACGCCAGCGCCGCCAAGGCCGATACGAGATTGACTCGAAATGGGACCTCTCCAATGGGCATGAGCGTAAAGAGCCGCCCGAGCAAAGAAAACAGGGGATAACCGGTGGGGTGGGCAATGCCCAGATATCGGGCAACGAGCACAAACTCGGCGGCATCGCCCCAATAGAGATGACGGCAATTTGTCGCCAAGTAGCCAACGCCGACGATAATCAGAAGCACGACCGGGGCGAAGGGACGGAAGTTCGGCCTTGGCGTCATGTCCCCAATCCCAACTTCAAAACTTGAGAACCAACCCGGGACACGAAATTAGCCAATTGATTTCGTCTTCATGTTCAGGTTGAGCGCCGGGCTCGAGTGGGTTAGCTCGCCAACCGAAATATAGTCAACCCCGGTACCCGCGACCTGGGCCACATTGTCAAGCGAGATTCCGCCCGAGGCTTCAAGCTTGACCCGTTTGCCGGCGATGGTTACGGCCTCAGCCAATTGGGCAACATTCATATTGTCGAGCATGATTCGGTCCACGTCGAGCTCCAATGCCTCACGCAGTTCGTGGACGTTCTTCACCTCGACTTCAATCAGAACTCGTGGGCCGCGCCATCCATCCAGTGCCAGCTTCACGGCGCGCGTTACCGAACCGGCAAGCTGGATATGGTTGTCCTTGACGAGGATCATGTCGTACAGACCGAAACGGTGGTTATGACCGCCGCCCACCGTAACCGCGTATTTCTCAAGGTATCGCAATCCGGGGGTTGTCTTGCGGGTATCGAGGATCTGGGCTTGCGTGCCGGACACGGCGTCAACGAACTTCCGGGTCAAAGTCGCAATCCCGGACAACCGCTGAAGGAAATTGAGGCACGTTCGCTCGCCGGCCAGGCAGGTCCGGGCTGAACCCAGGACCGTTGCGATGACCGCCCCCGGCTCCAGCCATCCGCCATCCTCGATGCGCGGAGTAAACTCAATCTTCTCATCCAGGGCCTGGAAGACTGCGGCCGCCACTTCAATGCCCGCCAATACCCCTGTCTCCTGCGCGTGAATCAAGGCCAGGGCGCGCATCTCATCGGGCACGATGCTCTCGGAAGTCAGGTCACCTTTGCCGATGTCCTCCTTGAGAGCCAGCGCAACGATCCTCTTGACTTTGGTCTTGTCTAACGCCATACCTGCCTCCGCCGGAAGCGCTCAACTGTGATTATCGTCCGGACGGTAGCGACCGTGCGGCCCAGCTGGTGATTACAGACAAAGTAGTCGTAATGCTGGGCCTGTTTCATTTCTTTTCGAGCCACGGCCAGCCGCTTCTTTATAACCGGGGCCGAATCGGCACCGCGTATCCGGAGCCGGCGCGCCAACTCGTCCATTGAAGGCGCGGCGATGAAGATGAAGAGGTCGTCCGGAAACTCGCGCATCAGATTCCTCCCGCCTTTCACGTCGATATCCAGAATGATGTCGTGCCCCTGCGCAAGTTGCGACGCAACGTACCGTCGGGGTGTACCGTAGAGATTCTCGTGCACCCGCGCGTATTCAAGGAACTTCCCCTCTTTGATCCAACGCTGAAATTCGCCCGGCTTCAAAAAGATGTAGTCCCGGCGATCATGTTCACCCGGCCGCGGCGCACGGGTCGTCGCCGACACCGAATACCGGATCTTCCGGTCGCCCGCCAGAATCCGGCGGCAGACCGATGACTTTCCGGCTCCCGAAGGCCCTGAAATGACGATGAGCAGGCCGCGGTCCCGCTTCTTCCCGAGCGGTCTTGAGCGTCTACTCGACATTCTGCACCTGCTCTCTCAGTTTTTCGACTTCTTCCTTGATCCGGACGACAAACTGGCTGATCGCAGCGTCATACGCTTTGACGCCGAGGGTATTGGCTTCTTTCAGCATTTCCTGAAGGAGGAAGTTCATGCGCCGGCCCGGAAACCTTTCCTTCTCGAGGCACTCAGTGAACAGCTCGCAATGACTGCTCAGTCGCGTGGACTCTTCGGTAATGTCCGACCGTTCAAGAAAGTACAGGACTTCCTCGTTGAGCCGGTCGCGATTCGGACTTTCAAAGTACTGCTTAATTAGTTTCTCAAGTCCCTGGCGGTATTTGGCTTCACGCTCCGGATGAACTTTCTCGATTTCCGCGATCATGCTTCTTATTCTTCCGATGCCGGACATCAGAGAGTCGGCGATATTCTTGCCTTCACGCTTCTTCATCTCAACGAAAGAATCGACGGCCCGGTCAAAAACCGGACCGAAGAGTTTAAAGAAACGCTGTTCGTCTATTGTCTCTTTTGAGAATTTCACGACCCCGGGAAACTGAAATACGGAATCGACCGAGAGCGCGCCGGCCAACTTGAATCTGCGTTTGAGGCGGCGCGCCATCGTGATGAGGTTCTTGAGCAGGGCTTCCTCAACCGTGACCTTGACTGCCGCGACCTCCTGATCGACTTGCATGTAGCAGATGATGTGCCCGCGCTCCACTTTGGCGCGAACCATCCGGCGCAGGTCATCCTCGAATGGAAAGATTATCGTCGGTCCCTTGATCGATACTTCAAGAAACCTATGGTTCTGAGAACGGATCTCGATATCGACGCTCAAGCCCAATTCTTCGATTCTTACATTGATGCGGCTCTGGCCCGTCATGCTTCTAATCATGCTATGCTCCTTCATCCAGGATGAGAGTAACCGGACCGTCATTCTCCAACGTCACCATCATGCGCGCTCCAAAGATACCGCGGGCCGTCGTGATATCGAGGCCGCCCAGCCGGCCGATGAAATAATCATACAGGGCGCGAGCCCGAACCGGTTCTTCGGCGTCGGTGAACGAAGGGCGGTGGCCGTGCGAAGTGTCGCCGTAGAGGGTGAACTGCGATACAACCAGGGCGCTGCCCTTGACCTCGAGCAGGGACCGGTTCATCTTGCCGGCTTCGTCCTCGAATACCCTGAGATTGGCAACCCGGCTTGCCAGATTGTCGGCGGCAGCTTCGCTATCTCCTTTTCGGAAACCGACCAGAACCAGGAAACCCGGTCCGATGCTCGATATCTCGGCGCCGTCGACTTCGACCTCGGCCCGGCGTACCCGCTGGATCACCGCTCTCACTTGATCAACCTCCGGTAGAAGGCTTTGACAAAGGCGGCCGATGCCTTGGGACCGGACGCAGTAATTATGTTACCGCTCGTTTCCACGTCGCGCTTGCTCAACACGGCGGCGCCTTTCAACAGCTCGTCGCGGGCCGATAGAAAGACCGTCGCCTTGACTCCTTTGAGGACCCCGGCCCGGGCCAGAATGGCCGGGGCAAGACAGATTGCCCCGATCGGCTTTCGCTCATCCGCAAAGCTCCTGACGACACGGTGCAGCATCGTGTCCGGCCACAGCGTCACCGCTCCGGACCCGCCCACGAGGATGATTCCATCAAACTCGCCGGGGTCGATGCTGGCCAGCTCGAGGTCGGGCACAACGTGCAGACCCAGCATTCCCACGGCGTCGGCGGTCTGTTGGGAGGCGACTTGGACTTCGACTTTTCGTTTGCGCAAGTATTCAAGCGGGATCATCAGCTCCTCGTCCCGGAAATCGCGGGGTGCAATGACGATGACGACTCTCCTGGGTGTGATTGGAATCTGGCTGGGGCCGATTGCGGCCAACACCAGGCAGATCAATGCGATTCGGCGGCTCAAGCATGCCTCCTTTAGTCTGGTTGTGCGAACTTGCGTGAATGATTGCAACTCGGTAAAATTCAAGGATGTACGGCAACCCGCTCTCAAGGCCGTGATTGTCCGTACCGCGACTATTATAGCGATGCGCCGCGCGAAGTCAATATCTAAGAGAGTAGCGAGAACAAGAGTAGCGAGGAGCAAGTGGTAAGATATAGAGAGGGAAGAGTAGAAGGTTGGAAGAGGAGTAGTGAGCAGTTGGATCTGTGGATCAGGTGATCAGATGATCAGTGGGAAGATAGAATATTGGAGTAATGGAATAATGGAAGAATGGAGTGATGGTCAACGGTGCCTTGCACCGAAATCGCTGTAATCGATGCCGAAGGCAAGAGGATCTGTCTGCATCTGCTGCAATCCGTTTGAATCGAAACCCGCTCTGGCGCAGTTTAGTCTGGACAAGGTCCGATTATCAACTATCATTTCCGATGCGGCAGTTGGGCGTAATCCAGGCCGTACTCGTGACCGGCCTCGTCTCGGTACTGGTCCAGACCTTGCTGGTGCGGGAACTTCTGATGATCTTCTACGGCAACGAACTGACCATTGCCTTCATGATTTCCGCCTGGCTTCTCTGGGGGGCGGTCGGCAGCATCGCCGGTGCCTGGCGCATGCGCCGACATTCTCCAACAATGTCCCAATACGCCGGGTGTCAGATCATGATTGCCCTGATCCTGCCCCTGGAACTACTGCTGATGAGAGGCTTGAAACCGGCCATGGGCATACCGGTCGGCGAATTGACCGACCCGCTCACAATCCTGGCCCTGTCACTCGTCGCCCTGGCCCCAGTCGGACTGGTGAACGGATACCAATTCACGATCGCCGGACGCATCCTTTCACAGTTTAAGTCAGAAGCTGACGGCGGGGCCGGAAGGATCTACGGCCTTGACGCAATCGGAGATATGGTCGGCGCCGCCGTCTTCGGATATGTTTGCGTCCGTTACTTCTCGCCGCTTGTGACCGTACTCGCGGCGTCGTTCTTGAGCACGATGTCGGCGACCGCGCTGCTGTTCGGGATGAAACGCCGCGTTGCCGCCGCGCTGGGCGGATTGCTCGCCCTCTTGTTCGCGGCCGGAGCGGTTTTTCTCCCGATACAGAAATACGATCTGGGGACCAGAGCCTGGAACTGGCCTAAGCTCACGGTCGTGGGGACGGCCACTTCCATTCACGGCGACATATCGATCGTGAAGTACGGGTCGATCTACAGCATCTACGAGAACGGACTCTTGTCCTTCTCCTTACCACTCAAGCTCGAGGCTGAAGAGCAAGCACACCTGACTATGGTCCAGACTCCAGAACCACGCCGTGTGCTGATCTTCGGCGGCGCCCTGCCCGGGGTACTGCATGAGATCATAAAATACCCGGTACAGGAGGTCTATTATGTGGAACCAAACCCGGCCCTGATCCAACTGGTCCAACCATTCCTCGAAGCTCCGGACCGAGCCGCCCTCGCCGATCCGCGGCTCAGGATCGTAATCGGCGACGGCCGCGCCTTCGTCAAGAAATGGCGCGGGACGAAATTCGATGTCGCGATCGTCAATGCCGGCGACCCGGTAACCTTGTTTATCAATCGCTTCTACACCGTCGATTTCTTCGAAGAGCTCGCCGCGATCATGAGTGGGCAAGGGGTGATTCGCGTTGCCATAAGCTCAAAAGAAGCCTATCTGTCCGGACCGGTCCGGAATTACAACGGGTCCATCTACCATACCCTCAAACAGGCATTCCCCTACGTGCGGGCCATCCCGGGTGACCGACTCGTGCTTCTTGCTTCGCAGGACAGCTCGTATCTCAGCCTTGTCCCGCAAGTCATCACCCGGCGCCTCGAGGATCGGCGGGTGGTACCTGAGTTCATCAGCCAGGGTTACCTTGAGAGCATCCTGTTGCCGCACCAGATCGGGTTTGTCCGCGATGCTTTGGAGACGGCACTGCCTCCCGGACTCAACCGCGACCTCCGCCCGATAGCTTTCAGCTACGGCTTGGCTTACTGGTCAACCTATTTCAGACCGTGGGTACGGCAGTCTCTCGATCTGTTACGCCGGATCCGATTCCCCTGGCTCGCGGCCCTGTTCGCAGCCATGTTTGCCGCGGCCCTGGTCTTCAGAAACCGCCGCGAAAACACTTTGGTCGTTGTGTCCGGCGTTATGGGCTTCCAGGGCATGGCGGCCGTCATCATGGCCGTTCTTTTCTACGAGATGCTTTTCGGCTATGTCCATCACCGCATCGGCTTGCTGATCGCGGGCTTCATGCTGGGCCTCTTTCTTGGCACCGTTGCCGCTCGTCGCAAGTTCCTGCTCAGGCCGGGAGACAAGCTGCTCGTGTCGCTGTTCGGCTCGCTTTTCTACTGGTTTGCCTTTGCCTGGGGTCTTGGTTCGTGCAAAGGCATGACGGCAAGTCCCTTGTTCAGCGAGTTCTCTCCAGTCCTAACGCTGATGCCCGGGATCATGGTCGGCGCCGCATTTTCAGCAACCAACCAGCTGCTGTCTCAAGCAGGGGAGAGGTTGCCCAAGCTGTACGCCGCGGATCTTGTGGGTGGATGCTTTGGCGGCCTGATCACAAGCTTAGTGCTGATTCCCAACCATGGCCTCGAATCGACCTGTCTTATTCTTGGCGCACTGATTGCGATATGTTCGCTTGTTACTTTAATAACTACCAATAAGAGCCGTTACACCACTACTTAGCCCGTCTCCATTATCCTGTTGCCCATCTATCCAATACTGATATCGTGATCCCTCCATCTTCATGAGGAATATCCTGGCATCGATACTGTATAACAGATTGGAGGACCGGAAACGGCCTCCAAGTGTAGTGGGTGGTGTGTGGGCAAAAGGCGGGCGTCTTGCCCGCCTTGCTTTTTTGAATGCGCCAAATACAGGTCCATTCTAATCATGCTTGAAATCCGACCCGGGGCCGAGTATAATCATCCCGGGTACAGCCCATGAAGATCAGGCCAACCGAACTTGTCGTCAGAAATGCCGCGGTCGAGGACCTTCCCGCGATCGTGGAGATATACAACTCCACGATACCGGCAGCATTGTCGACCGCTGATACGGTACCCGTTACCCTGAGCAGTCGAAGAAAATGGTTCGAGAAACACCGGCCTGAGTCCCGTCCACTCCTGGTTCTCGAGTATGATAATACGATTTGCGGCTGGCTCAGCTTCCAGTCGTTCTACGGGCGACCGGCCTACGTCCACACCGCCGAGATAAGCATCTACATCCGTGAACCGCACCGGAAGCAGGGTTTGGGCAGGTTTCTGCTCCAGAAAGGCCTGGCGGCGTGCCCCGGGATCAACGTGAAGACACTGCTTGGTTTCATTCTCGGCCACAACGAACCCAGCCTCAGACTGTTCAAGTCTTTTGGGTTCGAAGTGTGGGGCCGGCTGCCGGGCGTTGCCGAGCTTAGTGGTACCGAGCGGGAACTGGTGATCATGGGCAAGAGAGTGGGATGAAATATGGTTCGCAGCCGACACCCCCCGCTTGATCTCGCTTTCCATCCGCTGACACCCAAATATTGGACGGATTTCGAGTTGCTGTTTGGCAAGAAAGGCGCATTCGGGGGATGCTGGTGTATGTGGTGGCGGCTGTCACGCGCGCAGTTTGCCCGGCGACACGGCAACCGAAACCGATTGGCGATGAAGAGAATCGTCGATGCCGGCGCGATCCCGGGGATCATCGCCTATTCCGGGACGGTGCCGATTGGCTGGTGTTCATCCGGCCCGCGTGAGTCATTCCCGGCATTAGAGCGGTCACGGGTGCTCAAGAGGGTTGACGATCTGCCGGTCTGGTCGATTGTCTGTTTCTTCGTTACCCGACCCTGGCGTACAAAAGGTGTGACCGTACAGCTCATTGAAGCCGCTATTAACTACGCACGGAAACACGGTGCCCGCGTCATCGAAGCATATCCTTTTGACCCAAGAAAACGCCAGCCCGATGCCTTCGTGTGGACCGGCCTGGCATCGGCGTTCCGACAGGCCGGATTCATCGAGGTCCTGCGCCGCTCGCCCGCACGTCCCATCATGAGACGTTACCTCAAAGCCTAAGGTTTACCAAACGCGAGACAAAACCATCGCTCCTCCGCAATTACCAAGCAATAAGCCCTATGTCCGATGGTGGTGGTTCTCCGGGCCAATTCGAAAAAAGGACATTGTTGACCAGCTCGTCTGGCTCAAGGAGAGCAACTTCGGCGGCGTGGAAATCGCCTGGATCTATGCCCTTGACCAATCCCAGCCCGCTCCCCGATGGCTTTCGCCCGAGTGGTCGGACCTTGTCGAATTTGTCAAGCGGCACGCCGGGCAGATAGGCCTTGCCTGCGATTTCACATTCGGATCGCTCTGGCCTTTTGGCGGCTCGGTGGTCAGACCGGAGCAGGCGTCGATGATGTTCGAAAGCCCTTCATCTCAGCGTCTGCGCCGATCATGGGAAGAACGCGAGCATCCCGAGGCTTTAATTCTTAATCACCTCGACCGTCATGCGCTCGAGGAATATGCCTCAAGGCTCGGACCGGCCTTTGCCCCGGCGCTGGCTGGAGCAACCTCATCCCTCTTCTGCGACTCCTGGGAAGTAGAGACTCAAGACCTCTGGACATATAATTTCGACGGAGCATTCCAGGAGCACTTCGGCTACGACGTCCGACCCTACATGAGCCGCCTCGCCGAGCATCCGGATGTCCGGTATGACTACCGCGCGTTGTTGGCGGACATCGTGCTCGACGAGTTCTTCCGGCCCTTCACCGATATCTGTCATCAGCTGGGAGCCTGTTCCCGGGTCCAGTGTCACGGTGCACCCACCGACATTCTGGCGGCCTACGCCGCCGCCGACATTCCCGAGAGCGAAACGGTCTTGTTCGATCCGCCGTTCGCCCAGATTGCCGCGTCGGCCGCAACCCTTGCCAACAAGCCAATCGTTTCGGCCGAGGCCTTCACTTGCCTCTACGGCTGGCGGGGCTGGCCCGGACCCGGACCCTATCAAGGGGAAGAGTTGACGGCCGATCTGAAGCTGGTTGCGGACGCTCTTTTCGCCAACGGCGTCAATTTGATAGTCTGGCACGGCATGCCCTACAGTCCACTGGGGGAGAAGAATCGGTTCTATGCTTCGGTGCACGTCGGACCGGATGCGGGGTTTGCCGGAGATCTGCCCGGGTTTAACTCATATCTTGAGCAAGTAAGCCGGCAACTGCGCCAGGGTGTAAACTACTCAGAGATCGCCGTCTACCTCCCGCTTGAAGACGCCTGGATGAAGGACACGCTGCCGAAGGAACTTGAACGACCCAGCGCCAAGTATCACTGGGAGCTTCAGTACGAGCGTTTTCCCGGTCCGACGGTGGCATATCGTCCAACCTGGATAACATCCCGGCTGCTCGAAACCGCGTTCATCGAGGACGGCAGACTTCACTGCGGTACGGGTCGGTTTCGACTCCTTTACGTTGACGTAGAGTGGTTAGATCACCGAGCCCTCCAGCTCATCCTTAATTTCGCCCGCCTGGGCCTGCCGGTCTGCCTCAAGAAACGACCGAATGAGCCCGGCCTGGTCAAGCACCCTGACTATGACCGCTACCTGAGCCGGCTTCTCGACCAGCCGTCAGTGGGATCGCACCTTGAAGGATTGCTCGGTACCCCGCCGCTGGTCGCCGCCGGCATCCCATTGGAATTTTGGTGTCGGGCGGTCGGCGACCAAAGAGTGTTCTTCTTTGCCAACCCGCGGTCCCGGACCGTCGGCTATCCGCTCCGCCACGGTCAAGCCCTGGGAGGTAACCACGAAATCATTGCCGTCTCAATCAATTGCGGCGCGAAGACCGTAAGCTGCAAACTGGATTTCCAGCCCAATCAGTCATTGCTGGTCAGGGTGGGCGATAGGGGTGATATCGACTTCCCGGACATTCACTATGAAAGCAGACAAGGACCGATAATTAAGGGAGGTGTACAAAATGGCGTTGACCGATATTAGATCACAGGCGGTACGGCGCACGCCGGACGATCTCGTGCGGCACCTAAATAACTTCCACTTGAAGCTCAAGTTTTCGGCAGGCATCTGGTATTTTTCACCGCCTTTCTCGCGTTTTCACGACAAGTACAAGCCGGATCTCGACATCAGTGCCCGGCTCGATATTGCGCTGCGCCTGAAAGAGCACGGACTGGGCGGGTTGGAAGCCCACTATCCCAGCGAAATTAACGAAGAGAATCTTTCGCTCTGGAAGAAATTCCTCAAGGACACCGGCATGAAGTTGGTAACGGTCGTCCCCCTGCTTTTTTGGGACAAGGAGTTTGAGTTCGGCTCGCTCTCCAATCCCAATCCTGCAATACGCGCCCGCGCGATCGATTTAACCAGGCGAGTTCTCGAACTCAATCGAGAACTCGACACGGAGTTCGCCATCATCTGGCCGGGCATCGACGGCTATGAGAATCCCTTCGGCATCGATTTCTTATCGATGCGGCGACGCTTTGCCGAGGGATTGGTAGAAGCCATGGACGCGGTACCGGGCATCCGGATTGCCTTTGAACCGAAACCTTACGAACCGCGCGGTCACATTATCTACGGTAGCACCGCTGAAGGGCTCCTGCTCTGTCACCAGGTGGATTCGCTTCTTGCCAGTCCGGACAATCGGCAGCTCCTTGACCAGGGCCACGCGCTCTGCACCATGAACCCTGAAGTGGGCCATGCGCTGATGGCCTATGAAGACTTGCCTTATTCCTACAGCCTGGCCCTGGCCGAAGGCCGGCTTGCGCACATGCACCTCAACAGCCAGCCGGCCGGCAACTTCGACCAGGATTTGAATATCGGTGTGGTTGCGCCCGAGCAATTCGAAGCGCTCATGTACGTGCTGAAGATGCATTCGTACCAGGGGTGGTTCGGCATCGATATTTCCCCGGAACGGATGGAAGTCGAGACCGCGGTCAGAATCAGCATCGATGCAGTCCGGGCCGCAAACGACCGGATCGACGAGCTCGATCATGAATCCATTATCTATGCAACAAGGCACCCTGAGAAAGCGTGCGGTTGGATCGAAGGATACCTGGTTAGAGCCCGGGCGGCGCATCCCGAGCGCTTGCCGGCCTGGCCCAGGCCAAAGAAAGAATGAGCACGGTCTACCTGCTGGGCATCGATATCGGAACCACTGGCAGCAAGACGATCCTGATTGACGCCGGTGGGAGAGTGGCCGCCGAAACGACGGCGCCGTATCCCATGGCAACACCCCGGCCCGGCTGGGCTGAGCAGAATCCCGACGATTGGTGGCATGCGGTTCAGCAATCGGTCAAACAGGTGATGGAGACTTCCGGCTTGAAACCCTCGAAGATCGCCGGCATTGGAATCACCGGTCAGATGCACGGGCTCGTTCTGCTTGACGCTCAAGATCTAGTCCTGCGTCCCTGCATCATGTGGAATGACCAACGGAGCGCAAGCCAGTGCGCCCAGATTGCCGCCCGGATCGGCATCGACAGACTGATCAGGATAACCGGCAAGCCGGCACTGACCGGTTTCACGGCGGGCAAGATTCTTTGGGTCAAGCAGAACGAACCAGATACTTATGCGCGTATCGCCCATATTCAATTGCCCAAGGACTACGTCCGTTACTGCCTTACCGGAGCCCTGTACATGGACGCATCCGACGCTTCGGGCACCAATCTTTTCGATACCGGCAAGAGAACATGGTCACGGGAAATCACGCAAGCCCTCGAAATTTCGGATACCTGGCTTCCGGAAGCAGTCGAATCTTCGACCGTGATTGGATGCGTAACTGATGAAGCGGCGCGGCGAACCGGGCTTGTTCCCGGGATACCGGTGATCGCCGGTGCCGGTGACCAGGGCGCCCAGGCAATCGGCACTGGGATTGCTGGCGCCGGTATTGTCTCAGTGACGATCGGTACGTCGGGGGTCATCTTCGCGGCAACCGACTCTTACATTATCGACCAACCGGGCCGTCTCCATGCTTACTGCCATGCCGTGCCCGGCAAATGGCACCTGATGGGTGTTACGCTCGCCGCCGGCGGCAGCCTGCGATGGCTGCGCGATCTACTCTGGTCGGCCGAGAAGACGGAAGCCGAGCAGTCCGGAGCGGAAGTCTACGACTTGATGACCGAAACGGCCGGACGCGTCCCGGCTGGTTCCGAGGGACTCGTTTTCCTGCCTTATCTCTCCGGCGAGCGAACGCCTCATCCTGACCCTGATGCGCGCGGCGTCTTCTTCGGGCTTTCACTCCGCCATGCGAGGCCTCACCTGACCAGGGCCGTGATCGAAGGGGTCACCTTCAGCCTGCGGGAGTGTCTTGACCTTCTCGGCTATGTGGAAATCAAGTTCGACCGCGTGCGCATCTCGGGCGGCGGAGCCAGATCCAGTTTGTGGCGTCAGATCATGGCGGACGTATTCGGGGTGGAGGTCGTTGAGGTCAACATCGCGCAGGGAGCGGCCTACGGAGCAGCGCTCCTGGCCGGAGTCGGTACCGCCGTTTTCTCTGACGCCGCCGATGCCTGCGACCGGACAATCCACGAAACTACGATAACCCGACCCGGGTCGGATCGATCCATCTATCAGAAGCTCTACGAGAGATACAAGGGTCTGTACCCGATATTGAAGGATGAATTCGAGCAGCTGGCGAAGTTCACGGAAAAAGGGTGACCGCGTACGGTAAGGCTTGCCGATCCTCGATCGTCAATTCCTGCAGCCGACCCCAGCCTACAACAGTCTTACTTACGTAGGGCAGCATTGACAAGGCGAGGTAAAACGGATATTCTACCACCAGTATGATGCCCGGACTGAAACGGATGCTTGAACCCTTTATTGCCGCGATTGCCGAGGTGGGGCAGATGGCCTGGCACAAAGGCTGGGCCGAACGAAATGCCGGCAACATCTCGGTCAACTTGACCGACGAAATATCGGTCCCGGCAAGAATGCTGCGAACCTGTGCCAGAGTCGCGCGTGCTTTCTCACCCGAGAACATCGCCGGCGCCTGCATCCTGGTAACCAGAACCGGTTCCCGGTTCCGCGACATCGCGCGCTCGCCCCGAGAGAACCTGCTCTTGGTGCGCATTGCCGATAAACTCGACGGCTATCACATTCTATGGGGTGGAGCCGGCGCCGCGGCGCGTCCAACCTCCGAGTTGGCGGCCCACGTCGGTATCCATTCCTACATGCGCCGTCACGGCCAGCCCCACCGGGCTGTCGTCCACACCCATCCCACCGAATTGATCGTCTTGACCCATACGCACCGTTTCCAGAGTGAGCGGCGCTTGACAAGGATGGTTTGGTCAATGCACCCCGAGACCAAGATATTCATCGCCGACGGTTTGGGTTACACGCGCTACATCATGCCCGGCAGCGACCGGCTGGCCCAGGCGACCATCGAAGAATTGAGCAACCACCGGTTGGTGCTCTGGGAGAAACATGGCTGCATCGCCGTGGGCCCTGATGTCCTGGAGGCTTTCGACCTGATCGATACTGCCAACAAAGCCGCGCAGATCTACTTGATGTCCCGGGCCGCCGGACTCCGGCCGGTCGGCCTCACGGCCCGGCAGCGGCGTGATCTGGCGCGTCACTTCCCGAAATGAAAAAGAGTAGCACGGCCGGACGGTACCTTGCCTTCGACCTGGGTGCCGAAAGCGGACGGGCGATACTCGGGACTCTCACCGAACGGGGTTTGCTCAAAACTAAGCAGATCCACCGGTTTTCCAACCGCCCGCTTGATATCAACGGCCGCCTTCACTGGGATGTCCCCCGGCTCTACCGGAATATCATCAAGTCTCTCATCATGTGCCGGGTGGACCACGGCGGCATGCCGGATAGCATCGGCGTCGATACGTGGGGAATCGACTTCGGACTGCTCGACCGGCATGGCCAGATGATCGGTTTGCCCCATGCGTATCGTGACGAGTACACCCAGGGGATGATGGACGAGTTCTGTAAGATCATGCCCGCGGTCAAGCTTTATGAACTGACCGGTATCCAGATGCTGCCCATCAATACCGTGTTCCAGCTCTATTCGATGGTCAGGAGCAAAGACCCGCGCCTCGAGATCGCCCAGGACCTTCTCTTCATGCCCGACCTCTTGAACTACTTCCTGACCGGCGTCAAGAGATCCGAATTCACCGTGGCCACGACCTCTCAGCTTTTTAATCCCCGGCGCGGGACCTGGGAGAACAAAGTATTCGCCGCGCTCGGACTTAAATCCGAATTGATGCAGGAAATCGTGAAGCCCGGAACGATAATCGCCCCGCTCTCAGGGTCTTTCTGCCGGGCAACCCAGCTTGAGAAATGCCCGGTCGTCGCGGTGGCCAGTCATGACACCGCATCGGCCGTCGCCGCCGTTCCGGTTCGGCACGCGCCGTACGCCTACATCAGTTCCGGCACATGGTCCTTGGTGGGCATCGAAACACCCCGGCCTATCATCGATGAGACTGCATTCGGATATAATATTACCAATGAAGGCGGGGTCGATGGGCGTTTCCGCGTCCTCAAGAATATCACCGGGCTTTGGCTGCTGCAGTCATTTCGGAACGCGTGGCTTGATTTCGAGGAGTTGAGTTACCAGGCCCTGGTTGGCCTGGCACGCAAGGAACCAGCCTTCACCGCGGTGCTCGACGTCGACGACCCGGTCTTCATCAACCCACCCAGTATGAGCCAGGCAATCGTAAGATACTGCAAAAGAACACGGCAACACGCGCCGCATCGAGCCGGACAGTTCGCAAGGGTGATTCTTGAGGGACTCGCACTTGCCTACCGCCAGACAATCCACGAGCTGGAACACGTCTCGGGCCAGACGGTGAAGGAGATTCATATTGTGGGGGGAGGTGCCCAGAACCGACTGCTTTGCCAATTCACCGCCGACGCAACCGGCCGTCTGGTTTTGGCTGGCCCGGTCGAGGCAACCGCGTTGGGGAATCTGTTGGTTCAGGCCATGGCTTTTAAGCAAATCAAGTCTCTGACCGAGCTCCGTCAGATCGTTGCCGATTCCTCGGTGATTGAACAGTTCGAGCCTAAGCCGGAATCGGGATGGATCGAGGCATCACAAAGGCTCAACCGCCTGAAGGAGCTTCGCAATGGCCAAACGCCGTAGCAAGAGCGCGCCCGGGCCGATCGAGAAAGCCTACCGCATGGCCCGCGACCGCTATGCACAGCTGGGCGTCGACACCGATAAGGCTTTACGCCGGCTGGCGACAAAACCGCTTTCCCTTCCGTGCTGGCTCGGCGACGATGTGACCGGTTTTGACCGTTGCCGCGACCGGATCTCGGGCGGCATACAGCCGACCGGTTCCTGGCCGGGAAGGGCGCGGAATATCGATGAATTACGCCAGGACCTTGTGACGGCGCTGGCGCTGATTCCGGGGCGACACCGCGTCAATCTCCACGCGATGTATGGAGAATTCGGTGCCGCCCGGGTTGACCGGAACAATCTTGAGGCCCGTCACTTTGAAGGCTGGGTCGAGTGGGCCAGGTCGCTGCGCATCGGCCTTGATTTCAACGCTACGTTGTTCTCGCACCCCCTGGCTGAATCCGGGTTCACGCTCAGCTCGCTCGATAAACGAATCAGGTCTTTCTGGATCGAACACGTCAAAGCCGCGCGGCGCATCGCTTCGAGTATCGGCCGGGCTTTGGGCACATACGCAATTCATAACCTCTGGATGCCGGACGGTATGAAAGATGCTTGCGTCGAACGCCTGCACCGCCGTTCGGTCCTCGAAGATTCTCTGGACCGCATCTACCGTGTACGATACCGCAGCCGGGATATCAAGGACGCATTGGAGGGTAAGCTGTTCGGGCTGGGCAGTGAAGGATTTGTCGTCGGGTCAAATGAGTTCCATCTCGGCTACGCGATCACGCGCCGCCTCATGCCGTGCCTGGACCTGGGGCATTATCATCCGACCGAGAGCGTCGCCGACAAAATCTCATCGACCCTCGTCTTTTGTCGCGAGATCCTGCTTCACTTGAGCCGAGGTGTACGTTGGGACAGCGACCACGTAGTGACCTTTGATGATGCGGTCCGGGAGGTCGCCCTGGAAATCGTCCGCAGTGATGCCTGGAATCGGGTGCACATTGCCCTTGACTACTTTGATGCGTCAATCAACCGGATCGCTGCCTGGATTATCGGTGCGCACGCAACGTTGAAGGCCCTGCTCTTCGCCCTGCTGGAACCGGCGGCCCGGCTCAGAGAATGCGAACAGGCCGGCGACTATGGTCGACGGCTGATGCTGCTCGAACTGTCAAAGACCATGCCCTTCGGCGCGGTCTGGGACTACCACTGTTTGAACCATGACCTGCCTCCGGATCGAAGCTGGTTTGCGGTGGTCCAAGACTACGAAAGGCATGTTCTGAGCCGGCGGGGATGCTGAACCGTCCGGCAACGTCAATTCGTCAAATTTCCTTGACTTAAGGCGAAATAAGTATAGAATATCGCTATGATGGAAAAGGAAAAACTGGCAAATCGGATTGCGATTCTGAGTGCGGATTCGTACCGCGTGGACCTCGGAATCACCTCGGTCAAGCGCCGGCTTGGTGCCGATACCGCCGGCAAGTTCGAGACCAGTCAGTTCCGACCCGGCGACGCGCCGCTGGAAAAGATCATCGAGACGGCTCTGACATCTTCCTTTTTTGCCGCCGGGTGCATCACCATAATCCGCGATATCGACGATTACCTTGAATCCGAGCGTCAAACCTTGTCGACGGCCCTGATGAGCCTGCCGGCCGGGAATTATGTCGTGCTCTCGGCAAGCAAACGGGAACACCTCAAGTCTTTCGACGGGTTCCAGATTATCGATGTCGACCGGGACGGCCCGGCGCCGGACGTGGCCAGAATTGTCCGGAACTGGTCAAAAGAGAATGACATCCGGCTCGACGATGATTTAGTGCAGTTCCTGGTCAGTCAATACAGGAATGATCCGTCCGTGCTGAGAATGGAGTTGGCGAAGCTGGCCGATTTCGTCACCGAGAAGAAGAGCCTTACCCTCGACGACCTGCGGCAATTGACCTTTGACACGAGCGAGATCTCAACCTTTGATTTCACCCGTGCCCTTCGGGATCGGGACAACATAACCGCGCTGGCCAAGCTCCACGCGCTGCGCAGCTATGTGAAGCACCCGGCCCAGATCGTAGGCGCTGCGGCCACCCAGTTCATGTTCGGCCTGCGCGGTGCGGCGCCGGCCGCAGATCGAAGACCGGCCGCCTACGTAAGAGCGGGCCGGGAAGGCAGCGAGATAATCGCCGGTATGGAAAAACTGTACCAGATCGACCGGAAGATCAAGGCGGGGACTAAATTTGCCTACGAGCACTTGGAACTTTTCATATTTGACCATTAGATGAATAGAGCCTTCCGTAAAAGGAGTTAAAATGGAAGACCAACTGAAGGACGTAAAGAGACTGGAACATCAGCGTAATGAACTCCTGGCGAAGCTGAAACTGGTCGAAGAAAAGAAAGATACGGTGAAACCAGCCGTCTTCGAAAAAGTCAAACGCGATTACGATGACAAGATTGCCGCGGTGACCCGCGAACTGCTCGGCAAGAAGGAGTATGTCGAGCAAGAACTAAAGACGGTTGAAAGCGATCGCAAGAAGTACTCGTCCTTGAAAGAAGGGATCGAAACCGAACTGGAAGAGCTTGAGCTGCGGTACTCGATCGGGGAACACGACGATGATACTTTCAAGCAAATGGAGCGCGAGCTTCGTCATAAGCTGACTGAAGCCGAAAAAGGAATCAAATCGGTCACCGAGCGTACTGCTTGGATGCAAGATCTACTGAGCTTGAAAGGAGCCGCCGAGCCCACGACGATCCTCGGCGAGGAGAAGGCCGAAGAAATCATCCCAACCAGGGAAGAAGTATTTAAGGAGGAGCCGAAGCTCGAGCCGGAAGCCCAGGCAGAACCCGAAGAAAAGCACGAAGAAAAACCCGAAGAAAAGTCCGGGGAAGAAGTTCCCGCGGCCGAGCCCAAGAAAGAGGAGAAGTTCAAGTTTGAGGATTTCTTTGCCGAGTTGAAAGGCGGCCCCAAGAAGGCCGCCGAGGAACCTCCCGCCAAGCCCGAGCCCCCGGTCGAGGAGCCGAAATCCGATCTCGCCAAAGACCTCGAAATCGAAGAGCACATTTTCAGCAAGCAGGATGCATTTCGTGAACAGCCCAAGAAGATAGTTTGCCCGAAATGCGGTTTTGACAACAACCCGGACTCCTGGTACTGTGAAAAGTGCGGTGCCGAAATCCTGCAGGAGTCAGGTAAGTGAGGCTGAGATTTTAGTCGCGCAACGCTGAGCGCGATCACATCTTTGTCGGCCGAAAGGAAAACACGTGTTGGACTTCCCCGCAAAAGACATCGAGAACAAGTGGCTCGAGTACTGGGAAGAAAAAGGTCTGTTCCGCACCAACGACCCGCCCGGCAAAAAATTCTACAACCTGATGATGTTCATCTATCCGTCAGGCGACCTGCACATGGGCCACTGCCGGAACTACGTCATCGGCGATGTCCTGTTCCGCTTCCTCAAGCGCCGCGGCTTTGATGTGCTTCATCCTTTCGGCTGGGACGCGTTCGGTCTGCCCGCCGAAAATGCTGCCATCGAGCGAGGAGTCCACCCCTACCGGTGGACGATGGAAAATATCAACACCTCCCGCGCGACGATCCGCAAGGTTGGCATCGGCTATGATTGGGCGCGTGAGGTCGTCACTTGCGAACCGGACTATTACCGTTGGACCCAATGGATGTTCCTCCTGATGTACCGGAAAGGGCTCGCCTATCGCCAGGAGGGATACGTAAACTGGTGTCCCGGCTGCCAGACGGTTCTTGCCAATGAGCAAGTCGTTGAAGGAGCATGCGAACGTTGCGATGCTCCGATTGAGAAAAGGCAACTGGCGCAGTGGTACTTAAGGATCACGGCCTATGCCGAGCGACTGCTCGACGGTCTGGACCGGCTCGATCTCTGGCCGGACAATGTCCGAACGATGCAACGCAACTGGATCGGCCGCAGTGAAGGCTGTGACATCGAATTTTCGGTCGAGGGAATGGATCGAAAGATCAAGGTCTTTACGACCCGACCCGACACCATCTACGGCGTCACTTTCATAAGTATCGCGCCCGAGAATCTCCTCGTTGAGGAACTGATCCGCGGGCAGCCGGCCGGGGCCGAGGTCCGTGCGTATGTCGATCGCGCGATCCGAACACCAGAGATGGTTCGGTCGGCCGCCGAGCGACCTAAGGATGGGATCTTCACGGGTCGCCATGCGGTCAACCCCTTGAGCGGGGAGAAGGTGCCGATCTTTGTCGCCGACTACGTCCTTGCCGGGTACGGTTCCGGGATTGTCATGGGCGTGCCGGCCCACGACCAGCGTGATTTTGAATTCGCCAAGAAATACGGTCTGCCGATCAAGGTTGTCATCAACCCTCCCGGCGGCAGGCTTGATCCCAAGACGATGTCCGAGGCCTATGTCGATCAGGGCACGATGACTAATTCCGGTCCCTTCGACGGCCTCGATTCGCCGCCGGGGATCGCGCGCGTCACCCAGCACCTGCAGGAAACCGGACGGGGCGGACCGACGATCACTTACCGGCTCCGGGATTGGCTGATTTCGCGCCAGCGTTATTGGGGTGCGCCGATTCCTATGGTCTATTGCAAGACGTGCGGCGTCGTTCCGGTGCCGGAAGAACAGCTGCCGGTACTGCTGCCGCCTGACGTAAAAGACTACCTGCCCAAGGGACAGTCGCCCCTGGCCGCGGTGCCGGGATTCGTCGAGACCCGTTGCCCGGCGTGCGGGGGAGAGGGCCGGCGCGAGACCGACACAATGGATACCTTCATATGCTCGTCCTGGTATTTCTTGAGGTACTTGGATCCTACGAATCGGAAGGAGTTCTGCCGGAAAGAACATGCGGATCACTGGCTGCCGATTGACCAATACATCGGGGGCATAACCCACGCCACCGGCCACCTCATCTATTTCCGCTTCTTCACCAAAGTCCTCTTTGACGCAGGGTTTGTCGGAGTCGACGAGCCGGCCCAGAGGCTCTTCACCCAGGGCATGGTGCTGAAAGGCGGAACGGCCATGTCGAAATCAAAAGGCAACATTGTCGCGCTCGGGCCCTTCGTCGACGAGCACGGCTCGGACACGGCGCGCATCACGATTCTCTTTGCGGCACCGCCCGAAAAATCAATGGAATGGTCTGACGAAGGTGTCGCCGGGGCCCAGCGTTTCCTCAATCGAGTCTATCGCCTGGTGATTGACCACACTGATGCGTTGCGCACCGCGGATGCCTCGACCGCGGCCGTGCTATCCGCCGGCGATCGGGCCCTCTATGTCAAGATCAATCAAACCATCAGGAAAGTAACCGAAGACATTCAAGCATTCAAGTTCAACACCGCCCTCGCGGCCCTGATGGAGCTCCTCAATGAGCTGTACAAGGCGGCCCAACGCGAATCCCCCGTATTCATCCACGGCACAAGATGTCTGGTTCAGCTCCTGTCTCCGCTTGCTCCCTTCCTGGCCGACGAGGCCTGGTCAAAGATCGGCGGTCCGGGCAGCCTGCTGGAACAGCCATGGCCCGGGTACGATGAGCAAGCCCTGACTCATGACATGCAGACGGTCGTCGTCCAGATCAACGGTCGGATCCGTTCCAAACTCGAAGTACCGGCAACGGTCACTGAAGCCGATATCAGAGAGCTGGCACTCCACGATGAGATAGTGATCCTCTACACAAAAGGCAAGACGATCAAGAAAATCGTCTATGTGCCGACGCGCCTGCTTTCCATCGCCACTGACTAGATGAAGCACATTGTCGCCGGCCTGATGCTCTTGTGCCTGGCCGCCCAGGGCAACGAAGTAGTTGAGCTTCAGATACTGCACACCAACGATATTCACGGCGTGATCTTTCCGTCACTTGATCTTGGCGACCCCGGTGTTCCGAAGCCCGTCTACGGCGGTTTTGCACGCCTTGCCTGGCTGGTCAGGCAGCAGCGCCGGACTTGTCCGGCCACGCTTCTGCTCGACGCCGGTGACTTCTTCTGCGGTTCCCCCGAAGGCAACGCCAGTCAGGGCGCACATCTCGTGAAGCTGATGAACAACATCGGCTATGATGCGGTGGCGCTGGGCAATCACGATTTCGCCCACGGTGCCGACAACCTTGAGAGGCTCGCCCGGCTCGCCGAGTTTCCCTTACTATCGGCCAACCTCCACAATGCCTATACCGGAGACCGCGTCAGCTTCGCCCGCTCCTGCGTCATCCTTGAGCTCGGCAAGACAAAAATCGGCATTATCGGCCTAACGCCGTCATCGACCGAGAAACTCGCGACCGCCAAACAGATTGCCGGCCTTGCCTTCTCCGACGAACGTGACGCACTGGAGAAGTACGTCAAAGAGGCCAAGCGTCAGGGCGCGAAATTGCTGATCGTATTGAGTCACCTCGGCTCAAGGAGAGACCTGGAACTGGCCGCCGACTTTCCCGTCGTCGACCTTTTTATCGGCGGTCACGATCATGTCATCCTTGAACCGGCCCGAAGGATAGGGGAGAAGACCTACGTTGCCCAGGTTGGCACGAAGGGCCAACGTCTCGGTATCATCCGAATCAAGTACGATCCCACCAGGGAAAAAATCCTCGAAATGGTCTCAATCGCCCGAAATGTCACACAAGATCTGCCGGTTGATTCTTCAACGGCCGAAGCGGTGCGCCGTCTTGCCGAACCCGGGTTCGACACCGCCATCGGCCGCAGTGACCGGCATCTTACGATCAGTGAAATCGGTTACTGGGTCAATGACCTGCTGCGTACCCACTTTGATGCCGACGTCGCCTTCTTGCCGCGCGGCACAATCCGCGACGAACTGGATTCGGGGACCATTACGCGGCGCGAGATCTACTCCCTTGCACCCTTTGAAGATCGCGTTTATCTGATGCAGGTGGAAAGGGAGCGGCTGCAGGAGCTGGTCGAAGCCGAACTCGGTTTTCGCGATGCCGAATTCCCGATCTCCGGGCCTGAAATCGTCTACGATCCGACCTGGGCGGCCGGGGGTAAAATCGTTGATTTGAAGGTCGCGGCCGCCAAACCAATACTGAAAGTCGTTACCACGGAATACTATGTACTGAAGAAAAAGCCGGGCAGTATACCCGGGGTCAGCGGCATCGCCGCCACGGACTTGACCGTCGACCAAGTACTGGCTCAGGCACTGGCAAGCAATCCGTGTCTTGCTTACCGGGCAAAGCCGGTTTATACGATGCAGAAAACAGCCCGTCCCAAGACCTTGCTGGTGAATGTCAACAAAGCTGACCAACGCGAGCTCGTGGCTCTGCCGATGATTGGTCCGACCCTGGCCAAGCGTATCATTGAATACCGGACTAAATACGGCCCGTTCCGGTCGCTTGAAGACTTGAAGAAGGTCAAAGGCATCGGCAATGCCCTGGTTGAGAAGATAAGAGTGTTGATAGAATTCTGATGCCTTCGGCACTGATCTCCTGATCGTCTGATCCACTTGCCTCGCGGCTACCTGCGGCATCGATTACAGTGATCTCGGCGCAAGGCGCCACTGACGAGGGGAGATGGAGCGGATCAGCGGATCAGATGATCAGTGGGAGGCTCATCAGAGCACCAGATAATCAGGTTCCAGAAGCAGCGATTCGTCGCTCAATGCTCGGCACTCATTGCTTCATCTACCCTCTACTCGCTACTCTTTTTCTTGCTACTTGCTACTCTCTTCTCGCTACTCTCTACTCGCTACTCGCTTCTCCTGTGTTCCGCCCCTTGACTTTTCTCCCCGAATCGATATAATTCTCCTAGAAAGGAGCGCAAATGAAGGCAGACCTGGCAAAAAGGTTCGTCGCCATCCTCATCGATGGCATTCTTGCTGGAATCGTAACCTTGATTCCGTTTATCGGAGGCTTTATCGCGGCGGCCTACATCCTGCTGCGTGATGGCTTCGACTTCAACTTCATGAAAGGCCGGAGCCTGGGTAAGGTAGTAATGAAACTCCAGCCCGTCCTGGCCGACACGCAAGGCGCGATCGATATCACCACGTCGATCAAACGTAACTGGACCCTGGCAATCGGCTACATCTTTGCATCGATTCCGCTGATCAATATTGTATTCGGCATCATCGGTCTGGTGCTGTGGATTATCGAGATCATCCTCGTCGTCAGCGACGCCGAGGGACGCCGTCTTGGCGACAAGATGGCCGGCACCAAAGTCGTCGAAGTCAAGGCTTAAGCGATCGTTTCTTGTGCCCCTGGCCCTTCAGGTAACAGGGATGGGGAGAGGGTGATTCGTCTAGCCGCCTAGAGAGAAACCGTTGAATAGAGGGGGAGTTCATTATTTTGGGGCCGCACCTGAAATCAACTACGTATCCATTGCTCAAAGCAACACCGCCAGTCCCCTCACCGTCAGGCCGGCTCAGGACCACCGGGGGACGTTGGTGCCGCGTGTGAAAGTTGATGGTCCTACAATGAGACAGGCTCTTCTAACGCCTGTTTGGAAGCGATGGACTCGTCGCGCAGCATGGATATAGGTGTCTAGTCCAGCACGCTATCAAAAGAGGGTTTCCTGCAGGATCTGAGGCTGCTCCTTTTCGTATTGCATAGAGTATTTCCTGAACAGGAGATACTTCCTTTCAAGATACTGTGTAGGGGGGACGCCATCATAGAGAAAATGGAAAAGCTTCATACAGTGTTGTCTCTCAAAACGGAAATAGTAACTCAGCGTCTTTCCGGGTCGCACATAGATCGTACGAGGCGGTAGGCCCGCCTTCTGCAACGCGGCAACCATTCCGTCTATGAATCGCCTCGAGCCGCTCACAAAGCTGGCCCTGATCTGTTTCGTTTGTTTTCTCTCGAAGTAGACCGAGCCATCGCCATCCCAGCAGCCGCGAATGAAATGCGGCATGAATTTGTGAGGGACGACTGGAAACTCAATGTCGAGGCTCTTTCTGGGCTTCAGGCCGAGCCTAAGTAGATCCGGCAGCATTTCCGCGCATTGAAACTGGAAAGAGTAGACAGCCCCTGATGTTGCATGGCCATACTCTTTTCGCGGTCTGTAGTGAAGTGTGGCATCACACTCCATCAACGCCAGGACTTTGTTCAACAGCTCGGGCTCTCTCTGCGCAACACTGAGCATCGGGACTTTTCTGACGCACTTTCTCGAAGAAAACCTAGCTTCGTGCAGACAACCGTCGGTGTAGAGCACGCCCAAGACATATCCCATTTCTCGTGACCAGGTCGAGAAGAAACCCGTATTCAAGTGAATGCGCTGGTGCATAACAGACTTAAACCCACCATGACCGTCATCAAGACAAGCAGTGATTTTATGTTGATCCAGAGCTATGCGTCGTGCAGCTCCCAGATCCCGGCACGTGATCTTATGAAGTTTGAGCATCTTGTACACGAATTGGCGAGTGCACCCACATGTCCTTGCGATATCGCTACAAGAGCCTTTCTTCTCCCCGTATTCGGAGAGAAGATAGTCCTTCGTCAGCATATGGGCCGCTACGTGCAGCCCTCGCCGGTGCTGTCTGTGCTTGGCCTCAAGCCGCTTCTGATAGCACCGAGCGCACAGTCCGTGGCCCAAGTGTCTAAAGGCAGTTGTACCGCAGTTTACGCACTTCTCATGCTCAAAAGACCACATGATGATGAGTATAGCAAGGACAAACGAAATTGTCAACAGAGCAAGACGTATGCTGTGCGCGATGATAACAAGGACTCAAGAGTATGTAAATGGCAGCGCACCTGCATGTGAAGGCGTAAGGAGAATCTCTCTAGAACCCAGGCTGAAGAAAAGGGCATTCAGGACGGAAAGAGGAGAAGGGCGCTAAGAGGCACGCATTGGGCCCATCATTACAAGTTTACGTAAGATTTGTTCTCAGACGTAGACAATAGTGTCTGATTTCAGGGTAGTTTCAGCAACAACTGGGTATCAGGTTCTGGCGGTATCCAATAGAATCTCCCCCTCCAATACGTCTTATTCAAGACAGCTACTGTTTCTTACAAATGATCTTACTACTTCTTTCTTTTCTTTGTTTTCTTTGTCTTCTTCTTAGTTACGCATCTTCCACATGCCATGTTAGTACCTCCTTACATCAAAATTATATCAATAAACGCTCTCTTGTCAATGGGATAACTTCACCTCCGCGCCAGGCGAAGCCTGAGTTGACATTGCGCCGTGGCTGATTATACTCTGCTGCGGTGCCTAATATTGATATCTTCGAACGAGTCAAGCGGGCTGCCGCATCAATCCATGCCGCCCAGATCAATGAGCTTTGCTCGCTTGATGCTAACGGCCTCATCCTGGAGATCGGAACCGGCTCTGGTCACCTTTATGACCGCCTCGCCGGCGCCGGGCTCAGGGTTGTCGGGCTCGACCTTTGTGCCATGCCCCGGCCCGGACAAGGATCGTTAGTCACTGCTGATGCTCAGCATCTTCCTTTTGCCAGCGCCAGATTCAGCGCCGTCATCTGCTGCCACAGCCTTGAGCACATCCCTAACCTCGGATCAGGCCTTTCTGAGATCACGCGCGTCATCAGACCCTCGGGACGACTCATAGTGATTTATCCCTACGAACCGATGCGCGGAATCACCCTCATGGGTAACCTCTCGACCTGGCCTGAGTTCTGGAAGATTCATCGCCACAAGTTCGTGCCTAGATCTCTAACGCAACTATTGTTATCGCACCGGTTTCGGCATCTATCTTCAAGAATGTATTTAGGGTATATCCCTATGTATATCTCTTGTTTTAGCAAATGTTATGGGGATTGACCTACCAAGCATGTTTAGCAAATGCTGTTTTTCGCTTGAATAGTGAGAGTTATTTCTTCTCTCCTTTATCCTCTGGCTTCTTCTTTGTCTCTTCCTTCTTGGTTTCAGCCGGCTTGCTCTCCCCCTTCACCTCTTCCTTCTTCGGTTCAGTCGGCTTGCCTTCCCTCTTTGCCTCTTCCTTTTCGTGTTTCTTGTAATCCTTGCTGCGGTAGTCAGTAGCATAGAAGCCAGAGCCTTTGAACAAAAAACCAGCACCTGCACCGATCAGACGTTTCACCCTGCCCCGGCATTTCGGACAAGCTTTGGTCGGTGCGGCGCTCATCTTCTGGAACTCCTCAAAGCAATACCCACACTTGGTGCACTTATATTCGTAGGTCGGCATATTCTTTACGGCGGATCAGTTCCGGGCAATGAGCAATTAGTCGCGGCAAGTAGCAAACGGGGCCTGCCCACTGATCCCGTGATGCTCTGATCTACTTCTTCCTTCGTCATTCGTGTCTTCTGCCTCCTCTCGTCCCTCGTCCATTCGTCTCTCGTCCCTCATCCATCGGCCCTCGTGCTTCGCCCGGTCTCCCCCTTCTTCACGGCCATTCTCGCTTTCGCCTGATGGACAAATGCCTCGATCCTCATGCGGTCTGTGGCATGCGCCAGTCCGTCAAATGACAGCACCAGAAGGGGAAAATCTCCGTGGTCTTCCTTCAGCTTCTTATACATGGTGGTGACGATGTTGCCCGGCATGCAGGTGAAGGGCATGACGTTGATCACGCCGCCCGCACCGGTCTTGATGAAATCCAGCGTCTTGCCGACACTCAGGATCGCCTCGCCCTCAAAGCTGTCGTGAATGTAGGGAGCGGCGTCTTCGATCAACTTCTCTTCTGATGTCTCAGACGGTAAGCCCAAACGCCGGCAGATCTTGTGTTCCTCATGACGCATCACGGCATCGACCAGCCGATTGACATAGTGCCGTCTTAGTTCGCGTCGTATCCAGGACCGCCTTATCCTTGTGAAGTTGGTGTAGAGAAACCATTCGGTAATCGGCGGCAGAAGAACCTCGCAACCCAGTGTTTCCAGAGTCTTCACCAGGTAGTTGTTGCTGAAACGATGGGCCCGCACGAAAATTTCGCCGACAATCCCGATTCGGGGCACGCAAGCAGGGTGCGCCGGGATCGCGGCAAAATCGTCCCGCGCCCGCTCCAACAGAGGATGGATACTCCGGCCATGCTCAATGCAGCCGCACAAATCCCGCAGGTACTGATCATACAGCTGCTGGGCCATGCCCGGGTCGTCCTCATAGGGCCTGATGCGGCGCGCCAGGCGGTCGATACCGTCGACGGCGGCCAAACCTTGCCACATCCGGTAGACAAACCGGTAACCTAACGGCCCGAGATCCTCGTAGAGCGTCGGCCCTTGATTCGGAGCGTAAATCGGCACTTGCTTGAAACCGACCTCATCAAGAATGAGCCGATGTAGACGGTGGTACTGACCAAACCGGCACGGTCCGCTCCCCTGGGGCATGAAAAACGCGGACCGCTCCGGGTCAAAATCGGGTCGCCTGGTGGCTCGAATCATGTCGCCGGCGGTGACGATAGCCGGGAAACACTCCCGGCCCGACGTCAAGGCGCGCCCTAAGACCAGGGTCTCGTTGTTCGACTCTTCCATGACTTCGCTTTCGACGCCGACCGAGTGCAGGGCCGCATTCAGAACCTGAGCATGGTCGCACATATTGGGGATGTAGATCGTGCGCCCCTTCCGGATCGTCTTGTCAGTCCTGATGGCGCGGGGATGCCCGACCGGGCTCTTCCCTCTGATGCTGTCGAGAAAAGCCTCCAGTCGCGTAACCAGGCCGGCGTCCGCCGAATGCTCGTCCAGCTCCAGCAACAAAAACGGCTTATCGCCCATCAATTCCTTAAAAAACCTGACCAGGAATGAATCCGGCCCGCACGAGAAATTAGACAGATAGACCGCATGGAGTCGCGGGTCTTGTCTTATCACTGAACTCGCCGCCAGCAGCCTCCGACCATAATGCCAGTACATGTCCCGAAATTCGGTGCTGATCTCATCGTAGACTAAAGGCAGGAAGTCAACCGGCAGGGCCGGTATCCCAAGCTGACCAATCTTCTTGGGTAGATCGAGATTGACGCCCATGTCATACCCATTGTAGGGCCGGCTCACCACGACGAAAGCCGTCTCCCCGATTGCACCAAGGGCGTCACGCCCGAGGTCCATTACTTCCTGATTCACCTTTTCATGATAAGTCCACGCTTCGCTAACCGCGTTCCGGACGGCACGTTCTTTGACGCCGAACCGGCGCAGTGCTTCAAAAAAGGACCTGACCGCGTGGCGCATCGGACGGTCGAAACTGAAGACCGGAGCGACAATGTCGATTCCAGCCAGCTTATCGCACAACCCCGCCCTTACGATGTAAGGCATGGTCTGGACGTACGGGCATACATAGCTGCCGGAAAATCCTTTCTGTTTATGCACCGTAATGACGCTGGGCATGAAAAGAAGTTTTATCCCGCGCTCGATCAAATTGAGTACGTGCCCGTTGCCGACTTTCACCGGGAAACAAGTCTCGGTGCCGCTGTACTCGACCCCGAGGTGTGTGATCGACTTGTTGGTCGGCTCGGAAAGCACGACATTGAATCCAAGGCTGGTCAGCACCCGGCTGAAGAAGGGGAACATCTCGTGGAAGACGAGCGCCCTGGGCACACCGATCGGCGTGCCGGTATTGGCTTCGACCTTGTAGAAGATCTCGTTGCGCTGCTTGAAGTAGTCGGGCCGAGTCGTCTTCTGCTCCGTTTCGCGCTGCTCATACCGTTCGCAGCGGCCGCCGTAGTAGATCGGTTTCTCACCCGTAACCTCGACCACGTTTACATCGCACAGATTGCTGCACTTGCTGCACTCGAAGGTGTGGGTCTGGCACGGCTGCTGAGTCCGCGCAAAGCCTTTGAAGGCGGTGGCACCGCCGTTGATATGATCCCGGGCAATCATCGCAACCCCGATCGCACCGGTCACATCGAAGTTGTCGGGCACCACGACCTTCCGCCCCAAAACGTGCTCGAACGCCGAAATCACAGCCTTGTTCGCCGCCACACCGCCCTGAAAGAGAATCCGGCGCCCGATCTTCTTGCCCTGGACGACTCGGTTGAGGTAGTTTTCGGCAATCGAGTAGGCAAGCCCGGCCAGCACATCCGCCTTCCCGGTAAAGAGCTGCTGCTGCTGCAGCATCTCCGATTCCATGAAAACGGTACAGCGTTCGCCAAGATAGACCGGCGCCTTCGACTCGAGTGCGGTCGCCCCGAAATCCTCGATAACCGTGTCAAGAATCTTGGCCTGCTCCTCAAGGAATGAGCCGGTACCAGCGGCACAAATCTTATTCATCTCAAAGTCGACCACAACGCCGTTCTCCAAACTGACGTACTTTGAATCCTGCCCCCCGATCTCGAAGATCGTGTCGACGGTCGGGTCGAAGTGTACTGCGGCCGTCGCCTGCGCGGTTATCTCGTTCTTGATGACATCGGCCCCAACGAAATCACCTGCTAAGTATCGCCCGGAACCGGTTGTGCCCACGGCCGCGATCTCAACGCGGTCACCAAGCTCAAGGTTAAGTTGTTCCAGACCCGTCTTCACGGCCCGGATCGGATCGCCCTGGGTCCAAAGGTAGGAGCGGCTCAACACGCGGTTTGAGTCATCCACCACGACCAAGTTCGTACTGACCGAACCGACGTCGATGCCCAGGTAGCCTTTTACCCGCTTCGAGGGCGACTCGTGATGCCGCTTCGGCAGTGAAATCCCGTGGCCGTCAAGCGGCGGCAGGCGCCGCGTCGGCCGCGGTTTTATCATATACTCGCGCAGCCGCGCAAAACCTTCGAATCTTCTAAACTGACCGCTCTTCTCGGCATAGCGCCAGCTGCCGATTGCGCCCAGGCAGTTGAAATGCTCCGGTACGACGAGTTCGCCGGGCTCCAGGCCGAGTACTGTTTCAAACGCCCGCACCAAACCACGGTTAGCGGCCACGCCGCCGATGAAGCCGATTGGCCTCTCGAACCTCTTGCCCTTGGCAATGACACTCTTGAAATTCCTGGCCAGGGCCCGGCAGACTCCGGCGATGATATCGACCATCGGGGTTCCGATCTGCTGCAGGTGAATCATGTCACTTTTGGCGAACACCGAGCAACGACCCGCGATCCGCGCCGGGCTTGTCGAATCCAGGGCACGCCGCGCGAACTCCTCGATCGTAAGGTTCAGGCGGTGCGCCTGCTGATCCAGGAAGATGCCGGTGCCCGCCGCGCAGATCGTGTTGGTTGTAAAATCCTTGAGGTCGCCATCAAGAATGAAGAGTTTGGAGTCTTCGCCCCCAATCTCGATCACGGTTTTCAGCGCGGGCGCGGCGGACTTGATGCCCTCGACCGCGGCAACAATCTCATTGACGACGAGTCCGCCGATCAGTTCGCCCAATAGGGCGCTACCGCCGCCGGTCAGGGCCAGGTTGTCCACGCCGTCCCCGTCTTTCAGGAGTTCAAGCAGCAGGTTGAGAGGCCGGCCCCGGTGGCGATGATATGCGACACTGCGCAGCTGCCCGCCTTCGAAAAAGGCCAGCTTGAGGCTTACTGATCCGACGTCCAGGCCAAGGTTCATTCTTGATCTTCCTTGATAATCATATTAGATTAGGCGACCGCCAAGCTTTAATTCTATACACATTGTCTTGAGTGTCAAGCAACCATCCGAACGAACCGATGCAGACGGATTGCAGCAGATGCAGACGGATCTCCTTCAGCAGCAAGGAAGCAGCAAGTAGAGAGAAGCGAGTAGAGAGAACAAGACAGATGATGGCCGATGCTTGAAGCCACATACCGGATGCTTCTAGACTCTGGCTTCTAACTTCCCGCTGATTTGCTGGCCTGCTGATATTCTGCCCACTGATTCCCTGATCCTCTGATCAGCTTGCCTGGTGGCATCCGTCTGCATCACGCTCTCCATAAAAAACCAACCCGGCCGCAGCCCGAAGGCCGCGACCGGGAGGGGGAGTTGTGCCAGTTTATCCAAGATTGTCCATTTGTCAACTACTATTTTCGCATTATGCGAGATATTATTCTGAGCGAAAGTGGTCTTGACATTAGGGCCGGCTTCATTAGAATAGGGCTCAAGGAGCGTGTGATGCCATTTGACGACATGGAAGACACTGAAAAGGGGCCGTTTTGTAAGCCGTTTGGTCAGCTCTTCTACGACAATCTCGAGAAGATGCCTTCGTTTCAGATCATCGAGGCTTACCTGGCATGTTTGGTTGAGGCTCAGGAGCGGATCAATCGCGCCATTGCCATCCTTGAAGGAACGCTCAAGAAAGGGACTGACCATCTGAAAGAAATCAACAAACCCGCCGAGCTACAGTTCTACTTCGGCAAAATCACCAATTCCCGGGGAGCAGTCGAGACAGAAATCGAACACCTGTCTCAGAATCGGCGGGCCCTGGACAACCTTATCGCCGCGTATTCCGAGAAAGGAATCCTTGGGACCCCCCTCAAGGAGTTCATGACCACATTTGATGCCGAGTACGCCATAAGGGTGGAGAAGAAGAAGGCCGATTCTGAGGAGCTTTACTCGGTCGACATCAAGGCAACCGACCTGGCCGAATGCACCGGCTTTGAGCATCTCAATAAGGTCATGACCGGATATCTGTTGAAGAAGCTCTTAAGAAAGCCCGAAGCCGCAGGCCGCTAGTGTCATGTCTCGCAAGCTCGTTTACCGAAGCTTGACTCTAGGGACATGACACTTCCAAAGGGGCTCCGCCCCTATGGCGCTTACTTCGTTTCCGCCTTAGGCGGATTACCCCAAAGGCGCGGGGACGCTTCTTCCCCACACCCCTTCAGTGTGCTACTAACAACCTTTCTTACATATAGATTATCTATAGAGCAGCACACTAGCCCCGCTATTCAAGCTCGAAGCTTACCGATACTCGAGCATTGATCGTTATCTGGCCCGGTGCCACCGTGCTTTCGTCCGAGCCGGGCGCCCCGCCGCCCCCAACGTTCTGAACCACGTTCTGGGCCATTGCCCCTCCCCAGCGTGAACCCCACCAGCTGCCGTAGTATGACCACCAGTTAGCGTATTCTTCTTTTATTTCGTGCGGACGACCCACCTTCTGGCCCAGTTCACCCGCCAGCGCGGTCGCCTTCTCCTTTGCCGCACGAATCGCAAGGGCCCGAGCTTGATCTTTATGCTTGCGCAGTTCGGTGGTCCGGAATTGGACACCGTGCAGGTAGTTTACGCCCTGCTTGAGCACCTGGGTCAGCAGCTCTTCAAAACGGGTAATCTGTTTCAGGGTAATCTTGACTTGCTTGCGGACCGAGTACCCCTTGAGACTCTCGGGCTCGCGTTCATCCCAGCGGGCGTACCTTGGTTCGATCTCAAGGTAGTCGGTCTGAACATACCTCGGCTCGATATTGAAATCCCGGGTGACGCGCATGACATTTCTGAACGTCTCGTCATTCCGTTTCTTGGCAAGATCCAGGTCCTTGTCCCAGGTCTCGATTCCCAATGTCACGATCACCTCATCTGGGACCACTTTCACATCGGCATCACCGGTAACGGTAACGAGACGTGGCTCAGGCTTTTCCCCGGCCGCCGCCAGGGAAAAAGCAAACACCATCATCACAAGCAAACTAACGCAAAGCGATTTCTGCATTTCAGCCTCCTTAATAGGAAAAGATCCGCCCCGGGCGTAAGACCAGACTTATGGAACGACAACCACCTTTTGACGCACGAGCCGCCGGCCGTTGATGCTGATATCGGCGAAGTAAACCCCGGCCGCCAGGCCGCGCACGCTCAATTCCATCAAGCCATGACCGGCGACCGTCCTTGGCACCACAGATCGCGCCGCCCGGCCGGTAACACTGTAGAGAACGGCTTCTAACCGTCCGGTACCGGGCAGGTCATACTCGATCTTCAATGACCAGGCAGCGACGGTATTCAGCATCCTAACCCCAGCGGAACGAATTGACTCTCCCCTGCCCTCCGCGATTCCGACGGTGCAACTGCTTTCGTAGGGCAGATGGTCCTTGGCACTGACCGTCACGAGCATGACGCCGCTCGTGGCCGGATTGATCGCCAGCACTGCGTTACCCGAGGCGTCGGTCCGGGCCCGGGCATAGACTTCATCATCTTTCCACAGGCAGACCAGCGCATTGGCCAGGGGATTTCCCCCGGAGCGAACCAAAACCGGATAGGTCTGGAGACCTACCGGCACCGGATCTGGATGACTCACCTCCATGGCCTGCGGCCTGGTGCTCCACATCGGCAATTCCGGATCACCAAGAAGATTCAGCTCATAGTAGCACCAGCGCCATGCCGGCTGGTTGAATGCGTTGTTCCGGTAGACAGCTTTGGATACCGCATGGCAGCGGCCGATCTCGAAGAGCGAATCGCGGTTAAAAAAACACTGGTAGAAAGAATAGTTGAAATGCTCCGATGTGTTCATCCAGCCCTCGCGCGAGTTGAAGATCCCGGCCACTGCCCCGCCGATTGGCGCATTCATGAAATTCTCTGCGTAGCAGTCTCCGTTGACCGTGCCCAGGTCAAAGGCGCCGATCCGACGCGTGATTGCGGTACCGATGGCAAATTTCAGCATGTTATCGAGACTGCAGGCATCAACGCTGTTGTGATAGTTGAGGAATCCGTTTTCGTCGCCGGCCGACACGTGATTGACGAAACCGACGCCGGCTCGCAGTGTGTCCGTGCAAGAACCGCGGTTCAGGTTGCCCAGGGACGCATAGAGCTTGATCGTCGTCCAAAGCGGGACCGGGGGAATACGTCCAATGCTGTCGTTGATGGTATTGTCACTGATCCCGGTACACAGCAGCATTCTGACCATGTAGTCGGGGTCCGGGGCCTTTTCGTACGTCGAGACCTTGCCGACGAAGACCGTCGCCTGGCTCACCGCATCGATCGACGCGCGCCCCAGGTAGACATCCTGGTACAGATCGACCGTATCGCCGTTGAAGGGAAACTCGCCGAAGATATTATTGCGGTTGCCGTCATACGACCACTGCATGTCGGCAAAGTAAAGATCGCACGGAATGTACTCGCTCGTGCCGCCCACCGTGGCATAACAAGTCCGAAGAGGTACTTCCGCAATGTCACCGGCCAGCAATACCCACTTGATCCCTTTGGTCTGCCAGTAATCCCGAACACAGTTCCGAACCTTCTCCGCATTGTCCCGGCCAGGATATCGGGGGTAGATCGAATCGGTTCCGACGATCTTGGTGTAGTAACCCTTCTTGGTTCGCCAATAGGCGAGCGGCTCCAGGTCGGTAACAAAGGCCGGGTCCGTTATTATCAGGTAGTCACAGCTGTCGCGCGGCATTGCCCGAGTTGAAGGACGCCACGGTATCACATCCTCAGGATTGAGCACGAGTCTTTGAACATCCTCCCCAAACACCTCAACCTGACTTTTTGATAAGACTACCCGTTCATGCCGCCCTTCCTCATAGGTCAACTTGACGGTGAGCTCGGTATAGAACCGGAGCTTCTGCTCGGCCGGAATATATTGCACCGGATAGACAAAGACCCCGGCAATCCGGTAACCGCTCATACACCCGGTCGGCACAAAACTCGCGAGCTTACCCGGATAGGGTGCGTTCGAGCTGTAGACCGCCGGATTGGGACCAACAAAGGCAGCACCCGGGATCTCGGAAAGCGGCAGGGCCGGCTGGGCCGGAAAGATGTTGAAGGAGCCCGGAATGTCTTTGATCTGATAGCTTATCACCTCAATCCCGGTGACCTCCGCGGTCGGCGGCACCAATAGACTGTAGGAAAGCTCCGGCAGCGACGGATTACCTGGATGGCTAGTGTACAAACACCCGGGTATTCGGACGATATCAAACTCACGGTTTGTCTCAATGGTTATGTCGGCGGTTTCAAAACGAATCGTTTTGACGATACTGCCCGCAGAGAGCAGCGAGGCAACTAAACCGAGAGCAGCTAATACTCTCACACGATCTCCTTGCCGGGACTTCGGCCCGCACCCACGCACAAATTGTATTCATCATCCTGACCTTGTCAACGTCAAACCGCGCTGTCCTACTCTCACTCCCCGATTTGCCCAGCTTGCCCTGGTGCAACATGCTGTCCCTGCGCTTCTGCCAATCATGGACCGAAATCCCTACACTACGTCAATACGACAATTGTCGAAGTGACGTAGTACAATGGCAGAGCCGGTCGAGGGCAACCGCCTTGGGGCCTGCTGCTCCACCGTAGGGGCAAACACCCATTTGCGCTCAGCCCAGCTGATGCCTTGACAGGCCGCTGAAAACGCGTATACTCCCCCATGACCAAACAACTCTACACCGCCGGCCATGCCCTGGCCGGCGTCAACGCCCGCCTGCCCGAGATCGAAACGTGGCCCAACCAGTTCCGAAAATACGAAATCACCATCGTCGGTCCGGAATTTACCTCGGTCTGTCCGAGGACCGGGTTGCCCGACTTCGGAACGATCACGGTTTGCTATCTCCCGGCCAAGGCCTGCGTCGAGCTCAAATCATTCAGGATGTACCTTCTCGCCTACCGTAACCTCGGTATCTTCTACGAGAATGCGGTCAACCGTATTCTCAAAGACTTTGTGGCCGCCTGCCGCCCAGCCTGGGCTTTGGTTCGTGGTGATTTCAACGTCCGCGGCGGAATGAAGACAACGGTGGAAGCGAGATATAGGATGCGTTGGCCGAGACGAGGGACGTCCGTTCGCTCTGCTCACTAGGACGAAGGACGTAGGACGGGAAACGACGCGGAGCAGCGGAAAAGAGTCAACCGGTGACAGAGAAGTTCTAAATCCTAATCTCTAAATTCGAAACAAATCCCAAACCTGAAATCTCAATGCATCGAACAACAGGTTCTTCCCTTAGGATTTAGAATTTAGGAATTGGCGCTTGCCCCTGCGGGGCATCAGCCTCTCGGGTGGAAGGTCTTGTGGACTTCCTTCAAGTACTCCCGGTCGATATGGGTATAGATCTGGGTAGTCTTGATATCCGCATGCCCCAACATCTCCTGCACCGCCCGCAGGTCTGCCCCACCTTCTAGGAGATGCGTGGCGAAAGAGTGACGGAAGGTATGCGGTGTAATGCGCTTTCTCAGGCCAGTCTTTCTTACGTGGCCTTTGAGAATCTTCCAGAAACCCATGCGAGACAGCTTCCCGCCCCGCTGGTTGACGAACAGGCAGTCAGTAGATCGTTTTCTGAGCAAACCCGGCCGGCAATCCCTGAGATACTTTCGCACCGCCGTGATCGCCTTGCGTCCGATCGGGACAATCCTCTCTTTGTCACCCTTGCCGACGACACGGACAAAACTGTTGTCGAGAAGGATCTCGCCGAGCCTAAGATTGAGCAGCTCCGATATGCGCAGCCCTGCCCCATACAGGACTTCGAGCATGGCGCGGTCCCGGAGCCCGGCGGCCGAACTTGTGTCTACCGTGTCGATTATGGTTGCAACCTCCTCGGCCGAGAGCACCGGCGGCAGGCGGCGCGTCAACTTGGGCGCTTCAAGCTCTGCCGCCTCGTTCTTCTTGATCAATTCGTTCTCATCAAGATAGCCAAAAAAAACTTTCAGCGAAGTAATCTTGCGGGCGATCGAGGCGGGCGCAAGACCAAGTTCATGCATCACCCTCACATACTCGCGCAACATCTCGCGCGTGACGGCATTGAAGTCGAGGACTTTTCTTCTTCCAAGAAAATTGACAAACCCGGTTAGATCGCCGATGTAGGATTGAATGGAAGTCCGGGCCCGACCGCGGACCAGCAAGTAGTGTTCAAAACCCTCGAGTGAGAAGACGGGGTCAACGTTCAATTATTTCGCCGGCTCGCGAGACAATGGCGGTCGCGGCCTATTCCTGAATCCGCTTTCGTTCAAGCAACAGCTCCTCACTAACCAGCTGTCGGAGACGACGAGGCTCAATGGCCCGGAAATCCCACTGTGACTCATCAAGCTCAGGAATCTCGACTAAGTGCGTGATTATGCTCTCCAGTTCGTACTGGGGCATCGCCCGAATCTGGTAAATCAAGGCAGAATCGAGCACCGTGCCGGGAGCGTCGGCCATATTCTTTTCTTCTCCCCGGCTCAACACATAGGCCAAGCCAAGAAGAAGGCCGAGGCCGGCAAGGGCAACCGGTACCGACCACAACGGGAAAACACGCTGACGGCAACACACAATCTTCTGGTGCACTTCAACCACAAAGCTCTGCCAGAAGGTCTCAGTCATAACTGGCCGGCGCTCGGTGCAGACCGCGTCGGTTATGGTGCGCAGGAACGCAAGTTCGGCCTGGCAGCAAGGACACGCATCAACGTGCTCTTCGACCTCAGCGAGCTCGCCAGGATCAAGTTCGCCGCACACATAGTCAATCAGCTTCTCGTGGAGCCCAGGATAACCGCAGCCGCGGCCGAATATGTTGTTGATTTCATGCATATTATACCTTGTTCTTTAAGTAATTTCTCAAGTTATTGACAGCCTGATGATGGCTTGCCTTGATCGTTCCGATCGATCGCCCCATGTGCTCGGCGATCTCCTTGTAGGACAGGCCCTCGAGCTGTTTCAAGCTGAATACCGCGCGCTGCACTTCGGGCAACATCGCAATTGCCTCGTTGATAGCCTTTCCGACCATGCGTCGCCGATAAGTGGCCTCGGGATTGTAGGTGGAAATCCCTTCGAACGGGTATTCCAGGCTGACTTCCCTGGGCTTCTTCTTCAGAAAGTTTATGCAACTGTTGACCGCTATCCGGTAGAGCCAGGTCGAAAAACTGGACCGGCCGTTGAACTTGCCGATTGCTTTGTACGCCTTGACAAACGTCTCCTGAGCCAGTTCTCGGGCATCGTTCTGGTCGCGCAGAATACGATAACATAGATTGTATATGCGAACCTCGTTTCTGATTACCAGTTCGTCAAAAGCAGCTAAGTCACTTGCTTTCGCTTTGCGGACAAGCTCATCGTCGCTCGTCCTCTCTGTTTTAGACAATTCGACAACCATAAGTGTTTACTTAATGGCTTTTAGGTTGAATTCACGGAGTATGGCCTCGTTCAATCTGGCGAGCGGCAAACCCCGGCGCCGCGCGATCTTCTTCAAGTCATCGTACTCTAAAGTCATTCTCTCCCCTTCGCCAATCTTTCTCACCTTGTACCGGATCCTCCCATAACTGCTGTTAAAACTGCGAATCTTGCGCTCCAGCACTCGTCTTTCAACCTCTGCTATCCTGATACCCAAAGTCGACGTTTCAATGAAGATCATAGATAGGAGTTCCTCAACATCGTCGCGCCGCGCAATGACACTCAGAATCAACCCCGGACGGGACTTCTTCTGGATCGTCGGCGTCAGATAGACATCAAGCGCCCCGGCTTCGAAGAGGCGATCGAACAGGTAGTCAAAGATCTGAGGGTTCTGATCGTCTAGATTCGTCTCAAGCATGGTAATAACATCATAATGGCCGGTCTTGGCTTGACCAAGAAACACGCGCAGCAGGTTTGGATAATGCCCCTCTTCCCTACTACCCGCGCCGTGACCGATCGCCAAGATCTTATCCAGCTTCAGGCCCGGGGCCGGCCGGGCAACGGTCGACAAGATCGCGGCACCGGTCGGGGTGACTAGCTCGCCCTCGACATCGAGGATTTCGACCGGCATGCCTTTGAGGAGATACGCCGTCGCAAAGTTGAACGCGGGCATCTTTCCGTGGGCCGTGCCGACATAGCCCTTGCCCGCCTTCAACGCACTTGTCGAAACCGCCTCAACCTTGAGGGCCTCAATGGCCAACAGCGCTCCGGCTACATCGATAAGGGTGTCGAGATCGGCCAGTTCATGAAGCTGCGGGCGTTTTCTTCGATGGGCCTGGGCCTCGGCGGCCAGGATCCGCTTGATGATCTGGATACCGGTATGCTTGACATAAGGCGAAAGCCCGGAGCGGGCCAGCGCCGGAATGAACCGGTCAACCGTGAGCCGACTTTGGAATCTGAAGGAAACCTGCTTGGCGCCGATCGTCTGGCGCCTCACCTCGCGGATCTGAATTTTGAGACGCGAAAAACCCAATTTTCGTATCTGTTTCTCCAGATAGGCAACCGGAACTCCCAGGTCCACCAAGGCGGCAATGATCATGTCCCCGCTGACACCGAAAAACGGGTCGAAGTGGAGTACTCTCATAAACGGTTGAGCAGTGAAGCAAAGTAGCCCGCGCCAAAGCCATTGTCAATGTTGACAACGACGATCCCAGGTGCACACGCGTTGAGCATGGTGAGAAGCGCCGCGACCCCTTGAAAGCTCGCGCCGTAGCCGACGCTGGTCGGCACGGCGATTATCGGCTTGCCAACCAACCCACCGACAATGCTCGGCAGAACCCCGTCCATGCCGGCAACCACGATCAGGATGCGGCAGCCATCGATCAGCCGGTGATGGGCAAGCAGCCGATGGATGCCGGCAACACCGACATCATAAATCCGCCGCACGCGGTTGCCAAAGATTTCACAGACCAGGGCGGCCTCCTCGGCCACCCGTTGATCACCGGTCCCCGCGCTGATAACCCCCACCACGCCCCGGGCACGCGCCGGCTCTCTCTTGCCGGCGAGGAATATGCCAGCATCCGAATAGTACTTACCCCTGGTCAGGCCCCGCTTTACCGCGCGTGCCTTGACCGGATCAAGACGGGTGACGATTACGCGTCCCTCACGCCGCAGCAGAACACGGGCAATGCCAACGATTTGACGCGCGGTCTTCGACGGTCCGAAAATCACCTCCGGGTAGCCGCGGCGCAGCGAACGATGGGTGTCGACCTTGGCAAATCCTAAGTCTTCGAAAGGAAGATACTTCAGCCGGGCTGACGCTCGGTCAACCGAGGTCTTGCCTTGCTTGATATCGCGCAGCAACCCTTTGATCTTGTCGCGCACTACTCGATCTCCCGCCGGCCGTCAAGCGCGCGCCCCACGGTGATTTCATCGGATAAGTCAAGATCGCTGCCCATCGGTATGCCCCGGGCAATCCGGGTAATCCGGATGCCCAGCGGTTTGAGCAACTTGGCGATGTAGATCGCGGTCGCTTCACCCTCGGTCGTCGGATTCGTGGCGACGATGATTTCCCTAATCGTGTTCTTTTCAACCCGGAAGAGCAATTCCCTAATCTTCAGCTCGTCCGGGCCGACGTTGTCGATCGGCGAAATCGCGCCGTGCAGAATGTGATACAAGCCCTTATATCGTCCCGTCTTTTCGATGATCACGACATCGGCCGGCTCCTCGACCACGCAGATCATGTCCTGGTGCCGCAGAATATCGGAACAGAACTTGCAGGGATCGATTTCGGTGAAGTTGAAACAGGTAGAGCAGTACTTGAGACGGGCCTTCGCCTCCTTGATGGCTCCCGCTAACTCATCGACTTCGTCCCGGGTCATCCGCAGAATGAAAAAGGTCAAACGCTGGGCGGTCTTGCGGCCGATGCCGGGCAGCTTCTGAAGCTCGCTAATGAGTCGTTCGAGAACCGGTGTCATGCCTTGCCTTTCTTAAGCTGCCGAATCGCTTCGTCGGCCGATATCTCCCCCCGGGTCAGCCGGTCGATCACTCGCCGGCGGCGGTTCCTGCCGAGCACTCGGACCAGCATGAGCAATCCGATTACCACAACCAGCAGCGGCCAGTCCCGGGATAGACGACAGACCCCGAGGTTATTGAGCCAAATCAATGCCGCCAAAACAAAGATGAAGACGGCGGCGCGCATCACGGGCCCCCTCCCTTGAGTAGATCTCTGATCTTGGCCGGCAGAGCGACGTTATCCAGCGGGAAGTGCTTGAGACCTTCGACAAACAGCGAGATCTTGGTTTCATTAGACAACGTTCGGTTGAGAATGATGAAGGGCCGGTCTTTAAGCCGGCAGAAGCCGCCCTGCCCAAAGAACTGATCATAGATCACCCGTATCGAGAACTGAGTTGCCACTTCTTCAAGGGCTTCCAGCATACCGATTTTCTTCATGCGTCCGGCTCTGGCGTTTCGCGGATGATTTCCCCTTCGAAAGTGTAAACCTCGACGCCATCCCTCTTGAAGTCGTCGGGCGCAAGCCCCGCCTTGAAACAGGCGTGCCTCAGAAAAGTCTCGCAATTCCAGTTCTCCTCAACGGCTACCTGCGGCAACAAAAGACCTTGATGGGGACCGCTCTTAACGACAACCCCATGGCGGCCAACCTTGATTTCGTCGAGGCCCCTGATCTTGTGGAGGGGCGAAAGGATGGTCACCTCAATCTCGATGCCGGCCAGCTCCTTCTTGGCAAGGGGCGGAAACCTCGGATCCTCAAATGCGGCCGCGGCCGCCATCGCCGGAATCGCCTGATACAGAGGCTTGATGCCTTCGACGTAGCCGATACAGCCGCGCAGCTGTCCCCGGCCCTTCAGAGTTACGAAGACACCCCGCGATTCCTTGAGCCGATTTAACGACGGGGCAAACCTGGGCAATGGTTCCCCGTTGATCAATTTCTCAAGAGCTTGGCGCGCCAGCGCCGTTACGGCCCGCTCCTCATCACGCGTGTAGGCCGGACAATTCAACACCAGGGCTGCAACGTATCCAACCACGTAGCCGCCCCGCACACCGGTGATATCGCTCGAGTTGGCGTACTTGAGAGTCAGAACCTTGCGGCCGCCGAGCCGGGCGGCGGCGATCTGCCCGGTGACAACCGCACCCCCGCCGCAGGCCTGGGCCTTCTCTTGCTTAAGCAGTTCGGCGAGACCGGCCGGATCGAACGCCTCAAACTGCTTGATCGTGAACCGGTCGGTCGCAATGCACTCATCATACGAATGACCATGATAGAGATCACTGGAAGCGACGATCAGAACATCCTCGCCCTTGAACGCACCGGCGATGGCGTTGCCGACCATCTTGCAGGTGCCGAGGCCCTGATCGCCCAGCATGATCGGAACAAAACTGAGGCCGGCTCGAACGCTCTGAAGGAATGGTAACTGGACCTCGAGGGAATGCTCTCCATCAAACAACTCGGGCCGGGTCACGATTCTCTCCTCGTGGGCGATAAGTCGCTTAACCCCCTCACGATCCAGAGCCATCCCGCCCAGCGGCGTGACCCAGTCACGTTCGGCATCGGTAACCGCGCCGGCAAAATAGGCCTGATGACTGGGTCCGATCAGAATGACCCTTCGGTACTCGTGCCCGGTCAACTGCCGGTAGGCCGCCGCCGCGACCGGACCGGAATACTCGTAGCCGGCATGCGGGGCAATGATCATGCGGACTTTCCCTTCAAAATCCACGCGCGGGGCGGCATCAATGAAACGTTTGACCATCGAAGCAAGGCGTTGCTTGTCCTGGGGGTAGAAACTGCCGCTGACGGCAGGGGGCCGAACCGGTCCGGGCAACTTAGCCACCGCCAAACAGACGGCCGAACAGACCCTTCTTGCCCTGGTTGGTGAGGCGCCCCAACTCACGGATCGCCGTCGCGTTCTTCGGATCCCAGTTGAGCGCTTCACGATAGAAGTAAATCGCTTTCTCCCGGTCATCGGTTTTCTCGTAGGCCAAGGCGAGGTTGATGTAGATCACCGGATTGAACAGCTCCCGCTTCAACGCCTCGTGCAACTTCTCCATCCCCTCCTGGGCATATTGCTTAGTGTGAACGAGGGCAAGGCCGAGATAGCTCAAGAAAATGGCTTTGTCCGGGTCATAGCGGTTGGCCATTCTCAGGAGGTTGGCGGCCCGCCAATAGTCGCCTTGCTTGAGCAAAACCAGAGCCCGCCGGAAAGCATTCTTGGCCTGAACCAGGGTCGCGCTCTCAATCGGCTTGCCGCTGCTATCGAGGTGGAGCGACTGGTCATAGTCTAACTTCGCCTGTTCACCGCTCAGCACTTTGTAGGCTTGGGTCACCAGGGCAAAACGGTCGTTGGCCTCCTTCTTTTCTTTCTCACTCTGAAACCGGTCGGGATGATACTGGCGCGCCAGCTTGAGATAGGCACTCTTGATTTCGGAAGCCGTGGCACTCTTGGTTAAACCCAGTATTAGATAGTAGTCAAGCATGCTCCCTCAGCGGCCGCGCACCGGATCGGCCCAATTCTGTGCCTGTTTGCAGGCCTTCTGGCAACACCGTCCTTCCATCGTCGCCAACATTATACCAAAGATAAAAACGATTGTCAATTGCTGTCTGTCCCCGGCTCAAGGCGTTCCAATCCTATTTTGGCTTCGTCAAAATTCGGATTTCGCTCCAGGGCTTTGGTGTACATCTTTTTCGCCTCATCCCGCTGGCCGTCCCCCTCGTATGCCATTCCAAGATAGTAGTAGATTTCCGAGTCCCGGGGGTTCAAGTGCATGACCGCCTGGAACTTGTTGATTGCCTCCTTGTACTTCTTGTTGAGAAGATAGGACTGCCCGAGCTCGAGCAGAACTTCGATTTCGCCTTCGTTCATATCGCTCCTAGCTTTGTTCTGTGTCCTTAACCTGGGCTGACCAGGCGGACCGACGCATTATCGATGATGGTCTCGTTTGCCAATGCCGGGTCCTTATCGGGAAACTCCTCCATGCAGTGCAAACCCCTTGACTCGCGGCGGCCAAGCGCCGACCGGAGTACCAGCAGACCGACCTCGGCCATGTTACGCGGCCGGAAGTCCTCCGGCGCGAGCCGCGCCGGCAGCGACTTGAGCCGTCCGGCCAGCTGCTTAATGCCCCAGCTCAAGTCTCTTTCGTTGCGCACGATTCCGCCGCTTCGATGCATCGTCTCCTTTACATCGTCAACAATATCGGGATGCGCGCCGATACCGAGGTCGTACTCAAGGTTCGGGACGGCGCCGAGACCCGAATGGACGGCCTGGGCGGCGCGGGATGCCCGGCTCGCGAATACCAGTGCTTCAAGCAGTGAATTCGAGGCGAGCCGATTGGCACCGTGCACACCGCTGCACGCCGCTTCACCGGCGGCAAACAACCGGCCAATTGAACTATGGCCGTCGATATCGGTCTTGATGCCCCCGCACAAGTAATGGGCGACCGGTATCACCGGAATCGCCTCTTTGGTGATATCGATGCCGTATTTCAGGAGGGTCTCATGGATCACCGGAAAGCGACTCCTGACCCAGCTGTCTTGCAGATGAGTCAGGTCAAGCAGACAGTACTCATCGCCCTGCCGTTTCATCTCGGCATAGCAGGCACGCGCCACGACATCGCGCGGCGCCAAACCGCCCCGAGGATGGTACTTTTCCATGAAGGTCTTGCCGTCTTTCGTCTTGAGAATCCCGCCCTCGCCCCGGGTCGCTTCGGAGACAAGAAATGCCCGGCCTTCGATCGAGACATTATAGACTGCGGTGGGATGGAACTGCACAAACTCCATATTGGCGATGCGCGCCCCCGACCGATAAGCCATGGCGATGCCGTCGCCCGTGGCAATGCTTGGATTGGTGGTGAAGCGGTAGATCTGTCCGCAGCCACCGGTAGCCAGGAATGTGACGCGCGCCAGAACCGCGACCACCGCCTTACCGGCGTAGTCGTAGTAGTAGAGTCCCAGGCATTCATTATCCCGAACAATCAAGTCGAGGACCAAGCCGTTCTCGATAAGCTCGATTGAAGTGGTCCGGTTCGCGGTCTCAATGAGGACGCGCTCGATCTCACGGCCGGTGAAATCCTGGGCGTGAACGATCCGCCTTTTTGAGTGCCCCCCTTCTTGCCCCAGATCGAAGCGTTGCCGGCCGGCGGCATCGCGCCCGGTCGTAAACTGACAGCCCATCTCATAAAGCTCGGTGATCAGCCCGGGGCCGTCTTCCACCATCGTCCTGACCGCAGCCTGGTCGCAAAGCCCTTCGCCCGCGCTAATGGTATCTTCAATGTGACTCTCGAACGAATCGTCCGGTCCAAATACCGCGGCAATTCCGCCCTGTGCATAGTTAGTGTTGGAATCGATGTTGCGCTTCTTTGTGATGATCAGGACATGACCATGCTGGCTGACCTTGTTGGCAAAGGTGAGTCCGGCGATACCGCTACCGATTACAAGAAAATCGGTTTCCTTAACGTGCATAAGCCGCAAATATTAATGATTTATCGTCAAATGTCAATGGTTTCGTCGGGTCGCGTCTTGACAGGGGCCTGTTTTTCCATATAATTCCCCTTGTGGACAGACTCGAAGTTGAAGGCGGTACCCCGCTTGCCGGCACCGTAAAAATCTCAGGGGCCAAGAACTCGGCCCTGCCGATCATGGCCGCGGCAATCGCGAGCCCGGACCCCAAACGCATCAAGAACGTTCCCGACCTGGTTGATGTTCACACGATGATTGAGTTGCTTAAGCACCTCGGCGCCAAATGCGAGTATGATCGATCGTCCGGCACGCTGACCGTTGACCCATCCGAAATCAAGACTTCCGTCGCACCCTACGAGATCGTGAAGCGGATGCGGGCATCGTACTACGTCCTGGGCAGTCTTTTGGCCCGGACCGGCCAAGCCCAAATATCCCTGCCCGGCGGCTGCGCCATCGGTGCCCGGCCGATTGACCTGCACATCAAGGGCATCCGGAACCTCGGCGCTAAAGTCAAGGTCGAGCACGGTTTCGTATACGCCGCGGGCAAAGAGCTGAGAGGGTCGACCATTCTGCTGCCCGGCCCCAAAGGGACCTCAGTCGGAGCCACGATCAATGTGATGATGGCGGCGACCAAGGCGACGGGTCAGACGGTGATAACGCCAGCGGCGTGTGAACCTGAGGTCGTTGACGTAGCCGACTTCCTAAACCAGATGGGGGCGCACGTCGCAGGTGCGGGCACACCGGCAATCACGATCGAAGGCGTCAAAGAACTGCACGATGCGGTCTACGAAGTCATCCCGGACCGGATCGAAGCCGGCACATTCGCCTGCGCGGCCGCGATCACGCGCGGCAAGATCGTCATCGAAAACTGCCAGCCGGACCATCTCACCGCGGTCATCGAAACGCTGCGCGAGATCGGCGTCATGGTGAAGGCGTCGGAACATTCGCTCTCCGTCGAGAGTCAATCCGGTTTCCGGCCTACCCGGATAACGGTAGGACCTTACCCAGGATTCCCGACCGACACCCAGGCGCAGTTCATGGCCGTCCTGGCGCTGGCTCAGGGACAATCATCGATTACCGAGACGATTTTCGAAAATCGCTTCATGCAGGCCGTCGAACTCATGAGAATGGGAGCCGACATCAAACTCGAGGAAGACACCGCGATCATCAACGGGGTTGCAAAATTGACCGGCACCAAGGTGATGGCTTCAGACTTGAGGGCTTCCGCCGCCCTTGTTCTCGCGGGCCTGGCCGCGGAGGGCCCGACCGAGATATCCCGCATTTATCATCTGGACCGCGGGTACCAGGACTTCGAGAAAAAGCTCGCTTCGTTAGGTGCCAAAATCAAGAGGGTACGATGACCGCCGCGCGCCGCAAGACTCGTTCCGTCCTTGTCGGCAACGTCAGGATCGGCGGTCGCGCCCCGATTACGGTTCAATCCATGACCAAGACCGATACCCGTGACATCACCAAGACTGTCGCCCAGCTCGAACGCCTCCGTCGCGCCGGTTGTGAGATCATCCGTCTTGCCGTGGCCGATGATGCCGCCGCGGTCGCATTCGGCAAAATCAGGAAACGGGTGAAGCTGCCCTTGGTCGCCGACATTCATTTCGACTATCGACTTGCCCTGGCCGCGATCAAACAGGGTGCGGACAAGGTTCGGATCAACCCCGGTAACATTGGAGCACGCTGGAAGGTCGAAGAAGTGATGCGGTGCGCGGCTGATCATGGAGTGGCGATTCGCATCGGAGTCAATGCCGGCTCGATTGAAAAAGGAATACTCAAAAAAACCCGCCGGCCCACAGCCCACGCCCTGGTTGAGAGCGTGCGCCGGTCCGTCGACATCTGCGAAGCGGTTCGCTTCAATCGCCTGGTTCTTTCCGCCAAGGCCACCGACGCCCTCGAAACCATTGAGGTTTACCGGCAACTTGCCCGTGACTATACCTATCCCCTCCATCTCGGGATGACGGAGGCGGGCCTGACATTGCGCGGCGGTATCAGAACCGCGGTCGGCCTGGGCGTGCTCCTCCATGAAGGTATCGGCGACACGATCCGGGTTTCGCTTACCGGTGATCCGGTAGCCGAGGTTATCGCCGGTTACGAGATTCTTAGGTCGCTCCACCGGCGCGAGTACGGTCCGATGGTTATCTCGTGTCCGACCTGCGGCCGCTGCCGCATCAATCTGATCAAGATCGCCGAACAGGTCGAGGCCGCCCTTGTCGGCTGCACCCGTCCTCTGAAAGTGGCCGTCATGGGCTGCTCGGTCAATGGTCCGGGCGAAGCCCGGGCCGCCGATTTCGGTATCGCCGGCGGCCGAGGTGCCGGAGTCATCTTCCGGAAGGGCAGAATCGTGAGAAAGGTGGCCGAGCCGTCACTGGTCGCCGGGCTTCTGGCCGAAATCCGCAAGGAGACTGAGTAGTGCGCATCCTGGTCTTGGACAACTACGAGACATCCAATTCACCTCAGGCGCTCCATCTATACCAGATCGTCAACAACATCGTCGACCAGCCGATCGAGATGATGCACTATGCCGCCCTTACCGCCCAGACCGACCTGTCGTCCTACAACGCCATCATTCTGTCCGGCTCGCAGAAGCTTTTGAGCGAGCCGGAGATCTTCGAAGAGTACGGATGTCTCGCCGAAGTTCTTAGAAATACGACGCGGCCGTTACTTGGCATCTGCTTCGGTCACCAGCTTCTGGCCCGGGCTTTCGGGGTCGACATCGTCAGAACCGGCAAGAAATACCAGGGCTACTATGTGGTGCGAGTCGTGACCCCGGACCCGCTGTTCGAAAAACTGGGCAACGATTTCTTGGTCACCAAGTCGCATCAAGAGATAGTCAACACGCTCCCGTACGGTTTTATTTTGCTCGCCAACTCACCTCTCGTCAGCATCGAAGTTATGAGGCATACCGACCGCCCCATCTACGGAGTGCAATTCCACCCGGAGAGGTACGACCCCAAGCACCCGGCCGGGCGCAAGATCCTGGAAAATTTCATAAGCATTGCATGGCTCTACTGAAATAGTGGGAGACTAAAGATTCGAAGCCCTGCGATTAATCACCGGTATTTTGAACTTATCGGTAGTCTAAGCATATTGGAGGTTATGTGAAGCAAGAGCTTGACCGCCTCATGGAAGAGAAGAAGATCGATGCTATCATAATCGATGGCTTCGGTGGTTACGACCCTAACGTCTTCTACTTCCTCCAGGTTGCTCATCTGGGCGGACTTATCATCAAAAAGCGCAATGAAGAGGCCATCCTTGTTCACGGTCTGATGGAGCGCGACGAGGCCAAGAAGACCGGTCTGCGTCTCGTCGAAATCACCAAGTATGAGTACCATAAGATTGTGGCACGGCAGAAAGATCCCTTCAAGGCGTGGGCGGAACTCGTCGGTATCATCTTCAAAGACCATGGCGTCGAGGGTCGACTCTGCTACTACGGCCAGCGCTCAGTCAGTGCCGGCTACTACTATATCAAGGCGCTGGCGCGGCAGGTCCGCAACATCCAAATCCAGAGGGAGCCGGCGAAGACCATTATCCAGCAGACCCGGGAAACAAAAGACGACAGCGAAGTCGTCCGTATCAGAAGCTGCGCCGAACGCACTGAAGCTGCGGTCAGTGATCTCGTCAAGTTTTTCCGATCCCACGCGGTCAACAGCAACTGTCTTGTGAAAGATGACGGCACACCGGCCACCGTCGGGGACGCCAAGCGTTTTCTGAGTCACGCGCTGCTGGGCCGGAACCTGGTTGAGATATCGAGCTCGATCCTATCGATCGGGCGGGATGCCGGCGTACCCCATTCCACCGGGAATGACCAGGACCGACTCGAACTGGGCAAGACGATAATCGTAGATGTCTTTCCCAGGGAGCTGGCCGGAGGATACTACTATGACTTTACCCGGACGTTCGTCTTGGGCAGGGCATCGACTGAGATCATCGACACCTACAAAACCGTTGCCGATGCCCAGCGGATGCTAATCGACTCCTTCAAGCCGGGCGTCAGAACCCGCGCCTATGAAGTCAAGCTGTGTAAAATGCTCGAGCGGCGCGGGCACCCCACACCGCTTGGTTCCCCGGGCACTAAGCAGGGATACATCCATTCGTTAGGTCATGGCCTCGGATTGGAAGTACATGAAAAACCAACTTTTAGTCATGCCAAGACGAACAAAGACTTTATCCAGCCTAGATCCCTATTCACGGTCGAACCCGGTTTGTACTATCCGGATAAGGGATACGGAGTCCGACTCGAGGATGTCATCTACGTTCGACCCGAGGGCACGATCGAGAATCTTTCGAGTTTTCCCAAGGACTTAGTCATCGAAATGTAGCTTGACTTGAGCCGGTTTTTGAGGTATAATGAAAGGCGATAAGTTCTATATTGATAATTGCTCGGTTGACTCACAGGTCGAATGGTTCTGTTGCCGGTAAGTCTTCGGCACTAGGCCGTCCACCACCATGCGTATTTTCAGCGGCATCCGATCCTGACATCACTTATCGAGGCATTCATTGCTATTCTCAAGACCTGACGTGAAAAGGAGTCGAAGGTATGCCCGAAGCTAAGATTTTTGAAGACATATGCAAAGGTTGTGAGCTCTGCGTGACAGCTTGTCCGGTCAAAATCATCGTTATGGCCGAACACATCAACCGATACGGTTACCATCCAGCCCGCGTCACTGATCAGAAGAAGTGCATCGGGTGCGGATACTGTTACATCATATGTCCAGAACCGGCGATCGAGGTCTACAAGGAGAACGGTAAAACCAAGGAAGCAAGGAGTGGTTGATGGCTGAGAAAGTATTGATGCGCGGTAACCACGCCATCGTCGAAGGCGTGCTTCACGCCGGCTGCCGGTTTTTTGCCGGCTATCCGATCACGCCGCAAAACGAGATACCGGAGTACATGTCGGTCCGAATGAACGAGGTCGGCGGGGTTTTTCTGCAAACGGAAAGCGAACTTGGTGCAATCAACATGCTTTTTGGGGTCTCGGCCGCGGGGCATCGCGCCATGACCTCATCATCAAGCCCGGGCATAAGCCTGATGCAGGAGGCTCTTTCTTATATTGCCGGATCGGATGTGCCGGTGTTGGTAGTCAACGTCGTCCGCGGCGGGCCTGGTCTCGGAAACATTGCACCGGCTCAAAGCGACTATTTCCAGTCTACCCGGGGCGGCGGCCATGGCGACTACTATACGATCTGCCTGGCGCCGTATTCGGTTCAGGAGATGTTCGAGTTCCCCAAGCTCGCATTCGAACTCGGCGAGAAATACCGGATTCCCGTTGTGATCCTGGCCGACGGCCTCTTGGGGCAGATGATGGAACCGATGGAATACACTTACCAGGCGGTTGATCCGGCCGCACTACCGGAACCGGAATGGGCCCTGTCCGGTTGTGCCGGACGCGGACGTCGCGTGGTGCGGTCCTATGACCTGCGCCCGGGCAAACTTGAGGAATGGAACTGGAAGCGGGCCGAACGATATGATCTCATCAGGAAACAAGAGGTGCGCTGCGATGCCAAGAACTGCGATGACGCCGACCTCGCCGTCGTCGCCTACGGCACCTCGGCGCGGGTGGCGATGTCGGCCGTGCGCCTGGCCCGGCAGAAAGGGATAAAAGCCGGGCTTTTCCGGCCCATCACCCTATGGCCGTTCCCCAAGCCCGAGCTTGGCCGACTTGCCGACCGGGTCAAAAAATTCCTCGTCGTCGAGATGTCGCTGGGCCAGATGATCGAAGACGTCCAGTTGAGTGTGTGCGGTAAGGCTCAAGTCGCGTTTCACGGACGACCCGGCGGCGGCGTGCCGACCACTGCGGAAGTCCTGTCCAAAATCGAAGCATTAGCCGCACGAGGAGGTTAGGCATGAAGAAGCTATTTGGTCGACCGGCCGGCTTGACCGAGAGCATCCAGCGCTACTGCCCGGGCTGCGGCCACGGGATTGTGCACAAGCTGATCGGCGAGCTGCTCGTCGAGATGAACCTCCGGGAGAAAGCGGTCGGCATCGCGCCGGTCGGTTGTTCGGTCTTCGCCGACGAGTATTTCAACTGCGACATGATACAGGTGCCGCACGGCCGGGCCACCGCCGTCGCCACCGGCATCAAGCGCGCGCGGCCCGAGCTTTTCGTATTTTCTTATCAGGGCGACGGCGATCTCGCCGCAATCGGTACGGCCGAGACGATTCACGCCGCGGCCCGCAGTGAGAATTTCACCGTGATCTTCATCAACAATGCGATCTATGGCATGACCGGCGGACAGATGGCACCGACAACGCTGCCCGGCATGAGAACCACGACGTCTCCGGCCGGCCGCGACGTGAAGCGGGCGGGCAACCCGATCCGGGTGGTTGAATTGCTCAACGCCCTGGACGGACCTGCCTATCTAACCCGCACTTCAATCCACACCGCGGCCTGGGTGATCAAGACCAAGAAAGCCCTGAAAACTGCATTCCAGCTGCAGCTGGACAACAAAGGGTTCGGCCTGGTCGAAATTCTCTCGATGTGTCCGACCGGATGGGGGGTCCTGCCTAAGGACGCGGTAAACTGGATCGAAGAGAAGATGGCCAAGTACTTTCCGACCGGTGAATTGCGTAACATTGCGACCGCCCCGCCGGCGACGCAGAAAACCTAGGCGCCTTCAAGGAGATTAGAAATGACGCAAGAAATCATTATGGCCGGTTTCGGCGGACAGGGTGTGATCTCGATGGGCATTATCCTTGCGAATGCAGGAATGCTGGAGAACCAGCACGTCACCTTCTTCCCATCATATGGTGCTGAGATGCGCGGCGGTACGGCGAACTGCTCGGTGGTCATATCATCCGAGCCGATCGCCTCGCCGGTAGTCGCGGTTCCCGATGTCGTCATCGCGCTCAATGAACCATCCCTGCTCCGCTTTGAGAGCCAAGTGAAGCCCGGGGGCTTGCTCCTCTTTAACGAAACGCTCATCAAGTCAAGACCGAGCCGCTCGGACATCAAAATTGTACCCATCGGTGCCAGTGCCGCCGCTGAGATAATGGGCAGCGGACGCATTGCCAACATGGTGATGCTCGGCGCCTACGCAAAAAAAGCTCGGGGGGTCCGCCTTGAAAGTGTCAAGAAGGCGCAGAAGATCGTTTTCAAAAAAGCTAAGGAGCAGATGATCAAGCTCAATGATGCCGCGCTCGAGCACGGATTCGGGTTGGTGTAGCATTGTCCGGTGAGGGGGTTGGCAAGGATTAATGAATGAGAATTACGCTGCTATTCTACCTTACGTTACCAGACCGATAAGGTATACGAATGCCGAACTGAATGTAACAACGAAGCCTCACGCCGCGGTTACATTCGGGATTGTCTTTCCCGACGTTTACGAGATCGGCATGTCCAACCAAGGCATCAAAGTCCTGTACCACATCCTCAATCGCCGGCCGCTTGTCGCCTGCGAGCGGATTTTCGCCCCCTGGCCTGATTTCGGTGAACGGCTTAAACGTTCCGGACAACCCCTCGTCAGTCTGGAAACCCGACGGCCGCTCGGAGCATTCGACATCCTCGGCTTCTCGGTCCAGAGTGAATTGTCCTACACCAACATTCTTTATACCCTTGAGCTGGGCGCCGTCCCGCTCCACGCGGCGCAGAGGAATGAGAAGCACCCTCTGGTCATCGCCGGCGGCCCGGCGACCCTTAACCCCTTGCCGATTGCGCCGTTCTTCGACCTGTTTGTCGTGGGCGACGGTGAGGAGGTCATTGACGAGATCATTGACGTCTACCGGGAGTACCAAAAGGCGGGTCGCCCCCGACTACTGGAAGCGCTCCGCCGTCTCGAAGGAGTCTGGGTCCCGATTCTGGATCAGAGAACCAGGACGGTTCGCAAACGAACCGTGCGTCACCTGAGGGAGGAAGATTCCCCATCCCCGCCAATCCTGCCGATCTGTCCCGTGGTTCACGACCGGCTCGTTGTGGAAATCATGCGCGGCTGCGCCTGGGGGTGCCGATTCTGCCAAGCAGGATTCACCAATCGTCCGGTACGCCGCCGCGACCCGGAAGAGATTCTGAGAATCGTCGACCGGGGCATCCGGGCCACGGGCTGGGAGGAAGTCTCCCTGCTTGCCTACTCGGTCCTCGATTTCGGCGGCCTGCCCGGACTGCTCAACCGGCTCAACGATACCCTCGACGGCAAGAAAGTGGGCATCTCACTGCCTTCAGTGCGCGGTGAGCTGTTCACCCCCGAACTCGGCGCCTTGCTCGCCCGGATCAAAAAGAGTGGTCTCACCTTCGCGCCGGAAGCCGCCCGCGAAGGCCTGCGCCGCCGCATCAACAAAACCTTCACCGACCAGCAATTGTTCGGTTCCCTCAAGGCGGCCTACGACAACGGCTGGCGCACAGTCAAGATGTACTTCATGATCGGCCTGCCCGGCGAAACCGAAACCGACGTTCGGGAGATCGGACACCTGCTTAACGAAGTCGGCCGCTCGCTCCGCCGCGGCCTCATCAAAGCAAGTATCTCCCCTTTCATACCTAAGCCCCACACCCCGTTTGAGGCCGAACCCGCTCAAGGGCTTGAGACGATCCGGGAGAAGATGCGGTCGATCCGCGAGGAGATAGTCTCGCGCCGCGTAAAAGTCAACTTCCGGGACGCCGAAGCCGCACTGATCGAAGCGCTGCTCAGCCGCGGCGATGAACGACTCGCGCCGGTCATTGAGAACGTCTACCGCGCCGGGGGACGGTTCGAGGAATGGGCCGAAGGGTTCCGGCTGGAACGCTGGCAGGCGGCCCTGGCCCGCGAACAGGTTGACCTTGAGGCCGACCTCAAGGGACCTTTCCTCAACCGCTGGCAATTCATCGAGACCGGCGTCGATCCCGAATTCCTGCGCCGCGAGCGGCATAAGGCCGAACAAGGTGAAACGACGCCAAACTGCCTTTATGCAGGCTGTAACCACTGCGGTGCCTGTGCCGCGGGGCGGGGAGCGACGGCGCGGCCCGATCCGACGGCGGTCCCGGAACCGGTCACGTACGGCCGTTATCCGAGATCGCTCGCTACGCTGCCCATCGCCTATCGCATCAAGTACATGGTCGGTGAAGACTACCGCTATGCTTCCCATCTCGATCTGATGCGGGTCTTCTACCGGGCTCTGCGGCGGTCTGAACTGCCGATCGTCTTCAGCCGCGGGTTCACACCGCTGCCCAGGATTTCATTCGGCCCGGCCAAGAGCGTTGGCATGATCAGCCGTGCCGAATACCTTGACCTTCAGCTGGCCCGGCCTCACCCGGGGAATCTCTCGGCTGAACTCAATACCGTTTTGCCGAAGGGTATCCGCGTCCTCGATACAAGGCCTTTGGCGCCGACCAGCCGGGCCCTCGCCTCGATCATCAATCTCTCCCTGTATGAGGTAGCGGCGGGGACGCCCTCGTGCCGACAAGCCGTCGAAGAATTCATGAAGAAGGGTGATGTCCTTCTCGAGAAGAAGAGAAAAGACAAGAACGTCCAAATTGACTTAAGGCGCGATGTCCTGGCGATCAACCAGCAGGATTCAACTCTGGCAATCTACCTGTATCTTGGTGAGAGACGCTCGAAAATCTATGATCTGCTTGGCTATCTCTTTGGCCTGCCCGATGACGAGGCCAAAGCCGTCTTAGTGACCCGCGCCGAAATGTTCGTCAGCACTGCCGGCGCCGACCAACTGTTGTCGCCCATGGAGGTAAAATGAACAAACGTGATATTATTCTTAATATCACTCATTCCGAGACAAGAATTGCCATCGTCGACGAAGCGATCTTGAGTGATTTCTATGTCAGTCGACCCGGTAGTACCGGGGTCATCGGAAATATTTACAAAGGAAAAGTCGAGAATGTCGTCTCGGGCTTGAAGGCCGCCTTCGTCAACATCAATATGGAGAAGAACGCTTTTCTGCCAATCTCGGAAATCCCTTTTGAAGACTTCTCAGAGTTGTTCGAGGATGACGTCGAGGTTGAGAATCGCGACAGCCGGAAACCGGCCGACCTAATGCTGAGGGAAAATCAGGAGATACTGGTTCAGGTAACCAAGGATTCCTACGGAGGCAAGGGGCCGAGAATCACTTCCTATCTGTCACTCCCGGGGCGGTACGTTGTCCTGCTCGTCAATGCGTCGAACGTAGGTATCTCCCGCAAAATCCGGGAACGCAAGAGCCGAGACCGGTTGCGCGACATCGCGCGTCACTACCGGCCGGAAGGCGTCGGGCTCATCGTACGAACCGCAGCCGGCTATGCGCTGGAGGAAGAGATCTCCGAGGACATCAAGATGCTCCATGACACGTGGCTCGAGGTTAGGCGCGCCGCGGAAAAGAGAAACGCCCCCGCCATCGTCTATCAGGAGCCGGACATCGTCCTCCGCGTCGTCCGCGACCTGTTTACGACTGAAGTCCGCAGTCTCACGGTCGATTCCAAGGATGAGTACGACCGAATCATGGGCTACTTGAGCCGGGTCGCACCCCGGCTCCGTTCGCGTGTCAAGTACTTTAACGGCCCAATACCGATATTCCGGTACTACGGAGTCGAGGAACAGATAACCCGAACTCTGGAGCGCAAGGTCTGGCTCAAGAGCGGCGGTTCGATCAGCATTGACCAGACCGAAGCCCTGGTGGCCATCGACATCAACACCGGCAAGTTTTCCAAAGAAAGGAATCCGGAGAAGCTCGCCCTTCAAACCAACCTGGAGGCGGTCCGGGAAATCGCCCGGCAGCTCAGGCTGCGTGACATCGGCGGTCTGGTCGTCATCGACCTCATCGATATGGGCAAAAACGATCTTTTCGACAAGGTGCTCCACGAACTGCACGGCGCGCTCCGCGGCGACCGCGCCCGGTACCGGCTCGGTGGAGTCAGCGAGTTCGGCCTGCTGGAACTGACCCGGGAGCGCTCCCGCCTCAGCCTTTTCCATACGTTTACCGAAGGCTGTCCGCAGTGCAACGGCACCGGCCGGGTCATCTCGCGCGCCTCAATCACCGGCGACCTGATCCGGTGGCTCGAGAACTTTGCGGACCGCCTGCAGGGGCGGACGGTTGAGGTCCGCGTCGCACCGACGCTGGCTGACTACCTGAGCGTCGAGCGTTTCGACCTCCTCTCGGAGCTGTCCAGAAAGTACTATTTCACGCTTCGCGTGCGGGGTGATTTCATCATCCCCGAGAAAGAATTCAGGATCTTCTTCCTCGACCCGGAGGAGGACATCACGCACAAGTTCGAAACGGACATGTAGAAATCAGGTTCAATGCTTAAGTCGACCGTCTTCGGCAGGTTGCGCTCAGCATGCATCCATGACTGGTCATACGCTGGCGCGAATCCCCCATGAGAAGAGTCCTCGTCACCGGCGCCAACGGCTTTATCGGCAGCCACCTCGTCGATGAGCTGATACGCCGCGGGAATTGCGAAGTTCACGGCTTGGTACGGGAGACCAGCGACTTGCGCTGGCTGCGTGACAAACCAGTCACCCTCCATTACGGCGATATCACCGATTACCAATCCTTGGTCCGAGCCGCCGAGGGTATCGAATGCATTATTCACTCGGCCGCAAAAATCAAGGCCAAAAACTATCACGAGTTCTACGAGTTCAATGCCCAGGGCACGAAACTCATGCTCGAAGCGGCCCTGGCGTGCTCGGTCTGCAGAAAATTCATCCTGATCAGCACTCAGGCGGCATCTAGCCCGTCCCGCCGGTATTGCTGCATGACCGAGCATGACGAGTCATTCCCGATCTCTGCCTACGGCCGGAGTAAACGCGCGAGCGAGCAAATCGCCTATTCCTATCGGAATCGGCTCGACCTGATCATCCTTCGGCCGGTAGCGGTCTACGGGCCGAGGGATCGCGAGGCGCTGAAGATCATTAGACTCGTCGGTTCCGGTCTGTTTGTCCAGCCGGGCTTGAAGCCGACCAGGATTTCAGTGGTCCATGTCGGAGACCTGGTCCGAATCTGTGCGGATGCGGTCACGGTCAAAGTGCCCAGCGGCACGACTTACTATGTTTCCGACGGCCGACAGTACGACATGCGCGATCTCCTGACGACCGTGGCGCGCATTCTTAAACGCCGGTTCGTTCATGTCTCGATCCCGCGCGGTCTGGCACTCTTCTGCGGCGTCCTCGTAGAAAGCCTGCGGATTCTTCCGTTCTCTCCCGAATTCGTATCACTGGACAAGATCCGAGAGTTATCCGAGTCCTGGATCTGCTCCATCGACCGGGCCCGCGCCGATTTTGGCTTCAAACCGGAATATCCGCTGGAAACGGGCATGGCCGAAACGATCCGGTGGTATCGCGACAACGATTGGTTATAAGAGGCTTCGCTACCCCCTGAAATACAGATCAGTGCGCCGTTCGCCAAATAGGTCATTGAGCCGGGTCACTTTTTTGTTCCGCGCTTCCCGGGGATTGATGTTGACGCATCGAACTGCTTCCCGACGCCCGCCTACCCTCGCCAATACTCTCCCCCCAGGCCCGACAATCTGACTGCCGCCGGTAAACCGAAACTCAAAAGTCCCCCGTTTTTCACGGCCGGTACGGTTTGCGGTTATGATGAAAACCCGGTTTTCGATACTACGCGTTACCATCGCCGCTTGGCAGTACGGCAGGACAAGGTTGGCGCAGTGACAGATCATCTCGGCGCCGTTGGCCGCCAGGGTTCGCATCGCTTCCGGGTAGATCCAGTCCCAGCAGATCAGCACCCCGATTCTTGTCTTGCCAAAGGCAAATGGTCGGAAATGAGTGTTGCCTGGTTCGAACCACCGTTTTTCATACATGAAAAGGTGGGCTTTGCGATAGATCCCACCCACCCCCTGCGCGGTTACGTACATGGCTGAATTATACAGTCTACCGCCAGCCCTCTCGGCAAAACCGGCAACGATGGCCAGTCCCCTTTCTCGGCAAAGCCGGGTCAAGAACCGGCTGGTCGGCCCGTCGGCCGGCTCAGCGAGTCGCCTCACTTCTTGTTTAGACCGGAAAGCATAACCGGTGGTGAATAGTTCAGGCAGCACAAGCAGTGCTTGCTCGGTTCGGCGTAAGAGAACCCCTACCCGCTCCAGGTTCTTCTCCTTGGCACCAAAGGCCGGTGCAAACTGCACAAAGCCTACTTTCATGGGGTTATCTTATTCGCCGCGGCCGTCCCTGTCAAGCGGATAGCGTAGAGCGGAGGACTGATGCCCTCCGCTCCAGCGCTTGGTGCTTCAGTCGTCTTGTGGGCCGTCGGGCTGAGGGACTTTCCGGCCCCGGGGACGGTCCCGCATCATTTCACGCCGCTTCTCTTTCATCAGCTTCTTGGCTTCCTTGAGCTTCTCCGGTCCCAATATCTTCTTGATCTTGACTGCTGTTTCCAGCCCCAGGATCTTCATCTCGGTGTGAATATCGCCGATCTCTTTGGCCAGTTTCTTCACGGCCGTCTCGCTGGGGCTGTCCTTATCCAGTTCCGAACGAAGGTCAAGCCGTTTCGTCTCCACGTCCCCGCGGTACTTGATGAGCTTCGCTTCAGTATTCTTAAGCAGGCCCTTGATTTCGTTCTCCTGGGCCTCGGTCAAGTCCAGCTCCGAAATCACCTCGGCTGGGATTTCACCCGGCGACTGCGGTCCGAGCGGTGCACTCAAGAAGAATAGTGCTGCTACTAACAGGTTCGTCATGTAAACCTCCTAATCATCTTGATGTGACGCTTGAGAGTAGAGGATGGTTTAACGGTGGAAAGCGATAATCCAGGGTCGTCTTCAGAGAATGGACCGAATTGCCCGGTTTCGGCCAATCAGAAATTGAATTCTTTCACCACTTCGTAGATTGGGCCCTGGGGCGTCAAAGTACTTCGGAAAAGGGTATAACCTTCGACCGTGAACTTCTCACTCGAAAAACTTCCGTCCAACATACTTGAAAGATCGCACTTCTTCTTGGTGCGGCCAATCGTGAGGTGCGGGTGAAAACGTTCATCGCTCTCAAACCCGAGCGCGGCCAGGCTCTGATCCAGATCCTTCTGCAATCTTGTCAACGTCTCGGCCCCGTCTTTGACGCCGATCCAGACTACGCGCGGATTGTTTCGATCCGGGAAACACCCTATACCATCAAGCGACGTCTCGAACGGCTTAAATCTGCCGCGCACCTCTTCGGCCTGGAGAATCGCGGTCGGGACGTTATCGTCGGCGACTTCACCAAGAAACTTCAACGTGACGTGCAGGTTCTCAAACTTGACCCACTTGACCGGCAGGTCACCTCGAATCCCGGATTCAAACTTGACGATTTGCCTTCGTATCGCCTCCGGCACCCTGACCGCAAGAAAGGCTCTCACTTCACCTTCCCCGACAAGTAACGACGGACCAGATCGAGCGCCGCGACAACTGCCTGTTCCCGGATCCGTTCCCGATCTCCTGAAAAGACATGTTTCTCGCTGTACGTTGCCTTCCCTGCGGCCAATCCGACGTAGACCAAACCAACCGGCTTCGCCGGCGTGCCGCCGGTTGGGCCCGCAATCCCGGTGATGCCGATACCGATGTTGGAACTGAGCCCAGTTTGGACACCGGACGCCATTGCCTCCGCAGTTTCGCGACTGACGGCCCCGAACTTCTCCAGGGTCTCCCGGGTTACGCCCGCTTGCTTCACCTTCATGTCGTTGGAGTAGGCGATAATGCCCCCGACAAAGTACTCGGAACTACCCGGGACGCCGGTGAAGAAAGTGCCCAAAAGACCACCGGTACAAGACTCGGCGACGGCCACGGTGAGCTTCCGCTCTTTCAGCATGACCCCCACCACCTGCTTCAGCTCCTGCTCGGTCTCAGCATAGATGTGATTGCCGACCGCCTTCCTGACCGCCTCGACCACGTCGTCGAAGGCCGCTTTTTGCTTGCCCCTTATGAAGAGGTCGACGCCGGCAAGGGAAGGCAGGAAGCTGACCGAGACGTCCTTATCCCTGATATCCTGGTCGATGGCCTCACACAATCTCGCTTCGGGAATACCGGTCGTCCGGATCATTGCCCTATGCTCCTCTTGCTCGGGCAAAACGTTGGTGAGTATCTCGATCACGCTCTTCTCGAAAGTCGCCTTGAGCTCATCCGGCACCCCGGGCAAGAAGAAGTAGTGACTGCCGCGCCGTTTGACCAGCAGGCCCGGGGCGGTGCCCAGGGGGTTGGGCAGTTTCTGCGCACCCTGTGGAATCAAAGCCTGATTTTCGCCCCAGGCCGGCATCGGTTTCCCGCACCGGATGAAGTGGTCGATAATGCTGTTCATGGTTTCTTCATCCTGAACCAGGGGGCTTGAAAAATGCCTGCTGATGACCTGCCGCGTGCAATCGTCCGGGGTCGGGCCCAGACCGCCCGAGATGAAGACGAGCCGGGCAATGTAGCGCGCTTGGCCCAGCGCCCAGATTATGTCCTTGGGCTCATCGGCGACGGTGAAGACGCGCCGGACCTTTATCCCGAGTCCGGCGCACCGGCGCGCCAGATAGACAACATTGACCTCGGCCACGACGCCCGACAGTATTTCATCGCCGATGATGATTATTGTGCCGTCCATAGAGGATCGCTCCTTAGAAAATGTAGCGGCCGGCAAGCGCCGTGATGACCGCAGCGTAGACTCCGGCCAGAAGATCGTCAGCCATGACACCGACGCCTTGTCCGATGGATTCCAGCCGCTTAATCGGAAATGGTTTCGCGACGTCAAAGATGCGAAACAGGATGAAGGCGGTAACCAGCAAACGCCAGTCGAATCTCGTGACCGCCAGCAGGGCAATGAGCAGGCCGGCAACTTCGTCGATGACAAAGAAACGCGGGTCCGCGTCCGCGCCTTCGGTGCGGATGAGATCGCGCGCCAGGCAGGTTCCCAGGATCACGACCGCAAGCGTGCCCAAACCGTAAAGATACCAGCGCGCATGAATCAGCAACCAGATCGGCAAGGCCCACAAGGACCCGAAAGTGGCCGGCGCAACGGGGAGGAAACCGAGAAAACAGCCGCTGGCGATCGCCTTATCAACCCGGGGGTTGATCAAAAAACTATCTCCTCTTTCTTGGGAGTTTTTCCTCGAGGTCGACAACCAAGGCACAGACGATGAATACCGATGAATAAGTCCCAAAAATCAACCCAACAATCAAAGTGAACGCGAAATCCGCAATAACCGGGCCGCCAAAAAAGAACAGGCAGAAAAGGCTCAGGATGACAAACAGACCAGTCAGCACGGTCCGGGATAGAGTCTCATTGAGACTGATGTTAATAACCTCCCGCATCGGTCGACCGCGGAGTTTTTTGATATTCTCGCGCACGCGATCTGAAACTACAATGGTATCATTGATGGCGTAGCCCAAAATCGTCAACAGGGCACCGACCACGACGATTGTGAATTCGCGCCCGGTCAGAATCAAAGCGCCGATCGTAATGAGAATGTTGTGAAACAAGGCCAGGGTCGAACAGACGCCGAAACGGAAGTCAAACCGGAACCAGATGTAAATCGCCATCAAGAGCATGCCCAGCACTATTGCCCAGATGGTCCGCGTCGTCATTTCCCGGCTGATCTTGGGTTCGACCGCCTCTTTGTCGCGCAGTTCCAGCTTGTTGCCCTCGAAATCACTTGCCAGCCGACTCAGAACATCGTCCGCGAACTTGCCGGGATCCTCCTTTACGTCAGCCCGAATCACGAATTCATTGGTGCCCGACAACCGTTGGATCGATGCCTTAGCCTTGCCGATTTTATCCAGTGAGAGCCGAACCTGACCCACTTCGACGGGCTGCTCGAAACGGACCCAGACTAAGGCCCCGCCCGCAAAATCAACGCCAAGTCTCGGTCCTTTCACAACGAGGAATATGAGAGACAGCAGGACCAGTAAACCGGAGAACATGTACCCCAACTTCCGCTTCCCCATGAAATCGATATTGGTCGTCTTGATCAACTGGAGCATGCTAGATCCTCAACTTGGTCATCTCGAATCTCGAAGTGAAGTAGTCAAAGACCGCCCGGGTGACAAACACGGCCGTGATCAGGTTGGCAACGAGACCAATGATCAGAGTCAGGGCGAATCCCCGTATTGGGCCGGTGCCGAGGATATATATCACCAAGGCCGTGAGGATCGTCGTAACGTTGGAATCGAAAATGGCCAACCAGGCCCGGTTATAACCCTGGGTAATGGCCGTGCGAATCGTCTTGCCGATACGTAGTTCCTCGCGGATACGTTCAAAGATAAGAATGTTGGCATCAACCGACATTGCAATCGTCAAGGCAACTCCCGCAATGCCGGGCATCGTCAACGTTCCCTGGAAAACTGAAAGCACCCCGAGGAGAATCAGAAAATTGAGGAAAAGGGCGAAGTCCGCCACGAATCCCGACAACGAATAGTAGACAAGCATAAAAAGGATGACCAGCCCCGCGCCGATGAGCGAAGCCCTGACACCCTTGGTTATCGAGTCCCGACCCAAAGACGGACCGACCGAACGTTCCTCGATGATCTTTACCGGCGCCGGCAAAGCACCCGCTCTGAGAACGATCGCCAGGTCGCGCGCCTCGTCGGCATTGAACCGCCCGGTAATCGAAGCCCGGCCCTGGGGAATACGTTCCTGTATCCGGGGTGCGGCCTGGACCACACCGTCGAGCACAATCGCCAGGAAACGCCCAATGTTGGAACCGGTTATCGCCGCAAACCGGCTCGCCGCCTTCCGGTTGAACTCCAGTTCGACCATCCAGGTGCCCATTGAGCTCAAGTCACCGCTCTGGTTGGGTGAATGGAGCGCATCCCGGATTGCGTCCCCTTTCAGCTCGGCTGACTTCTTCAGCAGATACAGCGATTTGACTGCCTTGCCCTTGATCTCCTGCTTGAGACCGAAGGCGAATTCAACATCAACGGGGATGGCCGATGCCGCCTGCTGGATCATCATCCGTACCGTATCCTCATCACGAACGTCAACCGCATACGACGTCTGGCTCAGGGGCTCCAAGTAGGCGCTGAACGGCAGTTCTTCGGCAAACAGCGTATCGGACTTGCCCTGCTTCTCGAAGGCCCGGTCAATCGACTTAATGATGTCACCGGCCCGTCGGTCCTCTTCAACCAGTTTAAACTCAAGCATCGCAACCTGCCGGATAATATTGATCGCTCTCTCCCGCTCCACCCCGGGCAGCTGGATCATGATACGGTCGCCGCTCATCTTTTCGATCGTCGGCTCATAAACACCGAACTGGTCGATACGATTTTTCAACACTTCCAGCGCCCGGTCAACTGCACCCCGGGCTTCCTCTTCCGAAAGGCTGGATTTGTCCACCGATAGGATGAGATGCATACCGCCCTTCAGGTCCAGACCCAGGTTGATGGCCTTCTTCTGCAGGCTGAACGTCTCTTCCTTGCTCAGCGAACTGCCGCCGGTATACAGCCGGAAAGTCGGGTAAACTGCATAGATTGCAGCGATTATCAGCAGAACAACGACAACGACTCTAATCGTCACATTACGCATAAGTAGTGATTATACCCGAAACTGCGGTAAAGTCAACCGCAATGTGCAACACACAATCTAATTTCCACAAAAACGTTTGACAGAGTACTCTTTCTTGCTATAATCTCTCTGTCCATGGCCAGGTTCGACAATGAAGCCTTAACCCCCGAAGATATCACACGCCTTACGGAACTCGCCCGCCGGGCGCGCGGAGACATCATCAAGATGACGACGCTGGCCGGATCCGGCCATCCCGGCGGCTCAATGTCGTCGATCGACCTCTTTCTCACCCTATATTCGTTCGCCGACATCTCCCCGGCGACGATCGACCGGCCCGGTCGCGACCGCATCGTCATCAGCCATGGGCACACTTCGCCAGGCGCCTATGCCGCCCTCGGCTTGCTTGGCTACTGTGACATCGACCAGGCCCGGCTCGGATTCAGAAAATTATACAGCCCGTTTGAAGGCCATGTCGTCCGAAGAGTCCCGGGCATCGATTGGTCAACCGGGAACTTAGGTCAGGGGCTTGCCGCGGGCTGCGGATTTGCGGTGGCGGCGAAACTGCACAATCTGGACTTCCATACCTTTGTCGCGATGAGCGACGGCGAGCAGGCGAAGGGACAGGTTGGCGAAGCGCGCCGATTCGCCAGGAAATTCTTCCTCCATAACCTGTCGGTGATAATCGATTGCAACCGGCTGCAGATCTCGGGCTCCACCGACGACATCATGCCGGTCAACATCAAAGAGAACTACCTTGCCGACGGCTGGGCGGTCACGGAAATCGACGGGCATGATTTCCAGGCGATATATCACGGCTTGAAGTTCGCCGCCGCCAACGATCGGCCAACCGCAATTCTAGCGCGCACCGTCATGGGTCAAGGTGTCTCCTTCATGGAAAACAACCCCGAGTTCCACGGCCGCGCCCTCACTTTCGAAGAGTGCAAGCGAGCCCTGGCCGAGCTTGGCATCATCAATGACTTGCCCGAGCTTGCCGAAAAACGAAGACTCAATCGCTTCAAACCGCCGAAAACAGTGTCGAAGCTGAAGTACGCGCTTGAAACCGGTAAGCCGCTTCTCTATGAACAGGCGGTCGACAATCGTAAGGCACTGGGCCGCGCCCTCGATAGCGTTGCCGAACTCAACCACGCCGTCCGCGGGCGTCCGCCGTTTGCGGTATTTGACTGCGATCTTGCCGAATCGATCCGGACCGATAACTTCGCCAAGAAGTACCCTGAGAACTTCTTCGAGGCCGGTGTCCAGGAACATTCCACCGCCACCATCGCCGGTGCCCTATCGACCCAGGGTGTCGTCACGGTCTTCGGCGACTTCGGAGTCTTTGCCCTTGATGAAGCCTACAACCAGCAGCGACTCAACGACATTAATGACGCCGACCTCAAGGTCTTCGCCACTCATATCGGGCTTGACGTCGGGCCGGACGGCAAGACACACCAGTGCGTCGACTATCTCGGTCTATTCAACAATCTCCATGGCTTCAAGGTGCTGGTTCCGTCCGACCCGAACCAGACCGACCGCGCGGTCCGTTATGCACTGAGCGAACGAGGCAATTTCGTCATCGCGGTCGGACGATCCAAGGCCGAGATCATTCTTGACCTGAAAGGTAAACCCTATTTTGGCAAGGACTACCGGTTTGTCTATGGCAAGGCCGACGTGGTCCGGCCTGGCAAGCATGCCGCCATCATCACCATGGGTCACCTGCTCGCCCGTGCGGTTGCGGCCCATGAAATGCTGAAGCAAACCGGCTATTCAGTCATGGTGATCAACATCGCATCGCCCAAGCAGCTGGACCGACGGGTACTGAGAATGGCAGTTCGGACCAAGAACGTCGTCACTTTCGAAGATCACAACGTAGGCACCGGACTGGGCAGCATCGTTGCCCAATTCATCGCGGCCAGCAACGCCGCAGTCAAGTTTGCCGCCTTGGGCGTAAAAGAATACGGCGCCTCGGATGCACGAGACGCCTTGTATTCACACGAAAAGCTTGATACGAAAACTCTGGTGCGCACGGTACGGCAACTCATCCGTCGCCGATCCCGGCGCTAAGTCAGAAAATCCCTCCCCGGTAGGAGACCGCCCCGGATATCGCTACGCGTCTTCCGGTTTGATTCTCTTTTGAATCACTTCCTTCAAAAGCCGGGAGGGTTTGAAGAACGGAACGTACCGCGGCGGCAATGAGAACTCAGCGCCGGTCTTCTTAATGGTGCCGGAACGGCCCTTTCTTTTGCGCAGTTCAAAATTCCCGAACCCGCGCATTTCAATCCGCTTCCGCTCGCATAGCGCATCGGTGATCGCCTCGAGGAACTTCTCGATGATGGACTCGATGTCCTTCTTGGTGAAAGCCGGCGCAAATTGCTCGGCTATCTTGGTAATGATCTCGTCTTTTCTCATCATGCCTCCAATATTAAGCCGCCAATGGCGGGTGCTAGGTCCGGCAAGTACTGCAACTCTTGCTGGAACAAGAAGTACAACTGGACGATGACGCCACCGTGGTTCCCTGCATTGCAAACCTGGAGAAAAGCTTCTCGACTCTTGACGAACCACACTTAGGGCACTTCACTTTTTCACTCCTGGACAGAACCAGTTCTTCGAACATCTTTTCGCACTTGCCGCACCGGTATTCGAAGATGGGCACGGGTGATTATATCTTAGGAAGGCAATAAGTCAAGAAAAATCTTATAATATTGATTCCTGAGCACACCCCGCTCAATCCTGGGCCCGTCACCCTCCCGCCACCGGTGCTCTTGACATTAAGACGGTTTGACATATTATTATGCGCGGTGGGGCAAGCCGCCAACCAGGAAAATGGACAAAATAGACGAGACGCAGATCCGGCCCTGTCTGGTTCTTTTTGCCGAGATTGTCGGCCTTGACCGGTACGCAAGCCGGATGGAACCTGAGGAGTATGCCGAACTCCTGCGGGGTGTCTTCGAACAGCTTGACGAGGCGGTTCTGCTCTACAACGGCCACCTCGATAAGCACAAAGAGAATGTCCTCATGGCGACTTTCGGCGCGCCTCGCGCCCATGAAGACGACCCGGAAAGAGCGCTTCGAGCACGGCAAGTATAGACCCGAGTTCCTAGGTCGGTGAGACCGGCAAGAAAAAACACTTAACATTTCCTTGATTTTGACTATAATTAGCCTTGAAGTTGACCTGGCTATAAGGAGGTTTATGCTCAAGGAACAGGTCGAACAAGTACTGAATGGTGTCCGGCCGTTTCTTCAAAGAGACGGCGGCAATGTTGAACTTGTCGACGTCAGTGATGACGGGATTGTCAAAGTTAAGTTGACTGGTGCCTGTGGCGGGTGCCCGATGAGCGCATTCACGTTGAAGATGGCGATCGAAGCCAAGATCAAAGAAGCCCTGCCGCAAGTGAAGTCGGTCGAACAAGTAGCGTAGGAATCGTCGTTCTCGCCGAGGTGGCGGAATTCGCAGACGCGCTAGGTTCAGGACCTAGTCCCGAATAGGGGTAGGGGTTCAACTCCCCTCCTCGGCATGTATCAACATAATGATGCACACGGATACGTATCGGGAAGTAGCGAGTAGAGAGTAGCAAGTAGAGAGACGGTCCAGTACAATGCAGACGGATGACGAGATATCGCGGTTGTGATCATCAATATCGGTACCTTCCTCTATAGGTTTCGCGGCCTCCTCCCTATCCCCTTGTTCTTCATGATCTTGTATTATGGAAAAGCCTCGAGTTGCTCAATGCTGGCCGGGGCAACAATCGTGTTTGCCGGGATGGCTTTACGCGTTTGGGCGGCAGGGTATCTTGGACCAACCGGTCGCCGAACCGACTTCGAGGTTGGACGATTGGTGACATGCGGCCCGTACCGCATTGTCCGTCATCCGGTCTATTTGGGCAATTTTCTGCTGACGATCGGCACGCTTGTTGCATGTTGCCCCGGTCCGCTTCTCCTTTCGGCGGCAACCGCGCTCTTTGTGATTGAGTACTATTTCATTGTACGGGCGGAGGAATACTCGCTTGCCGCATCATTGGGGAGTACCTACGCATCTTACCGAAGCCGAGTGCCCGCGCTGTTGCCATTCAAGCGGCCGGTCCAGTCACGGGATGAACCGGCCTCGATTCGGTTTTCGCTCGCCCGGGCAAAAGGAGAGTTGAGCACCATCCTGGTGCTTGTCCTGGCCTTCTTCTTGATCATTGGCCGATCCAGGTGGTTGCCGTGAAGAAAAAGAAAGTGTTTGTCTGTGCCGGAGAAGCCTCGGCCGATCTCTACGCCGCTCTTTTCCTCAAGCAGCATCAGCCATTCGGAGCTGATGTAGAGCTGGTAGGCGTTGGCGGTCCCCAGCTTGAGGCCGCGGGAACCAGGATAGTGCTGCCGAGCCGACAACTGGCCGTCTTCGGTTTTGCCGATGCGGCGACCGGGATCGCCGCCGGCATCCGGGCCTACCGCAGAATCGCACGCCTTATTCTGCAGGAACGCCCTGATGTCTTCATCGCCGTCGCCTATCCCGGACTGAACAGCCTGCTGACTCGTTTCTGCAAACAGCGGGGCATCAAGACGGTGTACCTTCTACCGCCACAGATCTGGGCCTGGGGGTCCTTTCGCAAGTATTTCATCAGGAAATACGTTGACTTGGTAGTCTCTTTCTTCCCGTTTGAATCTCGATTCTATCGCCGCCGTGGAATCAACACCGTCGGTGTGCGCAATCCCCTGATTGATTATCTCAACCGAACCGGCCAACGCACGCCTGAGAAGCATGTCATCGGCCTTATGCCGGGCTCGCGCCCGAGTCAAATCAAGCGTCATCTCCCGATGATGCTCGACCTTGCACGCCGGCTTTGGACGCGGGATAACAACCTGCGTTTCCGTCTCATCCTGCTACCTACCGTATCCTTACCCGGCGATTTGCCCAGCTACGTTGAAGTCGCCCAAGGAGACCGTTATCGGGCCATGGCCCGGTCCCGCTTCATCGTCCTGGCGTCGGGCACTGCTTCCTTGGAATCCGGTCTGCTCGGCATCCCCCATCTATTCTGCTATCACGCACCGCTCATTGACCGACTGGCGGCGGTTCTCTTGCTTGAGACCAAGGAGATCAACCTGGTCAACATCCTACTTGGAAAGAAGGCGATCGTGGTGCATATCAACCCGACCCCCGACGCTCTGGCGGCCTCAGCTTGGAATGCAATTGTACAGCCCGAGGGCGCCGCCGACGACATTCGTGAGCAACTCGAAAAAGAACTGGCCGGCTACGCACCGGCCAGCCCTAATGCAATAATCGAAGCGATGCCCTAATTCTGTCGGGCCACGGCGTTGACGCCTATTACGATCGAAATCCCGGGCAGATCGCAAGCGCTAACAAGCGACCCTTCAATCGTCACCAGTTCCTCTTCATTGGTTACGCAGAACCAGTTGAACTTCAGGCGGTCAAGCCCATGTGCCGCCTTCCCCAACAAACGAACCGTGCCGACCTTGAATTCGACCGGCTCTCCCTCAAGGTCCTTGCGAACACAACCTTTGATCGGCCGGGCCAGCCAGATGATCTTGAGGCCTTTGAAATCGCCCAGCGCTTCCTCCGCGGCAATGCCCGCGGCCCGGCGCTCGCCGACATAGCCCGAGATGAACTGGGGCGATGTCACCGTGGCAAGCGCAATCTGCGCTGAATCCTTAAACGATGACTTAGGGAACCTGGCGATGATATGTTCGTACTTGGCAATCGCCGCCCGGTACTGCTGAAGGGTCTCCTGCACCTTGGCCTTCTGATACTCAGCCTTGGCCATCAGATTGCTGCAGCCGCTGAACTGCATCAGGGCCAGAACGCCCGAACAAAAAAATAGTCGCCGCATCGTGGAGTTCACCGCCGTCGCGCTACTTGGCTTCCCGCGCGATAACATCGATTGTGCTCTCCGTGTCATCGGTACCACGCTTGATCCAGACGATGCACGTACTCTTGTCCTTCTCAAAATTCAAAGTAACAACCTTCTCGTCATTCTGGGTGGCTTCCCATCGGCCTTTCTGTGCCCAGCCATCGCCTTTCAGGCAATCCGAATAGTGGGTTTCGACCTTGGCGACGTCGTCACCGGTCTTGAGAACCACGCTCATTGCTTTCTCGGTGGCGGTTTCGGTTTTGACACAGGCTTCGGTCTTGGCGCCCGGGTAGATCAGTTGGGGCGGCACTCCGGTCAAATCGGTGCCCTCACCAATCGAGACCTTGGTCCCATCATCCCCCTTGATCTCAATCTTGCCCTCCTTCGCGTTGATGTCGATGTCGGCTTTCTTGCCCGTCTGCTTCTCAATCGCCTTCTCGGCAATTCTCTCGGCCAACTTCTGGCCCATATTCTCGCACCGACAATCGATATTGTATGCCACGATCATAACCACGAAAACCATCATGATGCGCTTAAGCACTGAAACCTCCTTGCCCGATTATTATATCTATCTGCTGGGAGGCGTCAACAGTGTAAGATGACAAGTCGCAGGAATATTAGCCGGAGCATCCTGTATAATAAGACAAAAGGAGCTTCCATGAAAACGAAACTTGCGATGCTTTCTTTCTTTCTGGTCGTCCTGTGCTTCGGCGAGGGCGAAGAAGTATTCGATTATCTTGACGTTATGAGAATCGGTGCCCCCCTCAGCTACCAGAATCTCAAGATATTTCCGATTCGAATCACCCGAACTATGGACCGCAGCAGCTACTTGTGCCTTGACGAAGGGATCAAGCGCGGCTATCTCAAGATAAAAGAAGTCGGTTCCGGCAACGTCAATGAAGTTCAGGTCAGCAATACGAGCGCCAGCAAGATCTTCATCATGACCGGTGAAGTCATCGTCGGCGCCAAGCAGGACCGCATGCTCAAGGAAGACGTGCTCCTGCCGAGCAACAGCGGCTGGATATCACTGCCGGTCTACTGCACCGAGCATGGGCGCTGGACCGAGGTAAGCAAGGAGTTCAAGTCGGACGCGCTGATCGCGCCGGGCGCGGTTCGCCAGCGTGCCAAGACATCGGAAAGCCAGTCCGAAGTGTGGGATGAAATCGCGGGGACTCAAAGCCGATTGAAAGTCGCCGCGCCGACCCAGGCATTGAAAGACGTTTACGAAGACAATGAGATCAAGCGGCTTGCCAAACCCTATGTCGGTCATTTCGGAAACCTTCCCCGGCTTTCCGCATCGACGATCGGTGTCGTTGTGACGGTCGGAGACCGAATTGTCTGTCTCGATTTATTCACCAATCACAATCTCCTGGTCAAATTATGGGACAAGCTGTTGAAGTCATATGCGCTGGACGCGCTTCAGGGCACCGCCGCGACCGTCTCGAAACAAGAGGTTGAGGACTTTGTCGATGGTCTTGAAGATGCCGACTTTGGAAGAAAGGACACGCCGGGTCTGGGCCGGCTGGTTGAAATCAGCACTGACGATGGCCTCGGATCAGCACTGTTGTACCGGGATGGAGTAATTCATCTTGACCTATTCCCCAAGCTCGGACCGAGCAACCCCGGCGCACAGATGGACCTTGATTTCCGGCGCCAACAGCGTGATGACTAACCCCTTGGGGTCAAATCTAAACACTTTACATGACGCCCTTGAGACAACGCTCAAGGATGGCAAAGCGCTTTCGGATCGCGGGACTCCGGGCTGATGTCTCCTGCAGTCGTCGCCGCAGCTGCGAAACCGACATATAGTCGATACCGCCTAGCATCTGACCAATTTCCTGTTGCGTGATGTCGCTGTACCGATACAGTAGCTCAGCTACCATGCCGCGAACTACGCCATTCATACCGCGACTCTTCAGTGTTTCCTCGTCGATCCCGTATTCGCGAGCAAGAATACCAAGCAACTCCTGCGGCTCCAGTGTCGGGCAGGTAATATCCCGATACTCGGCCTGCTCCCGGGTAGATCCTTCGTTCAGGTACCCCTTGATTCTGCAGAGAAACTCCTCATCGCCCAGAATTATTCGGTGCGTAACCTTATCAAACGGATTGCCCAGGCCGCCCCTCAAACCATCGATCACGAATTCACGATAGGCGGAACGGCCACCAACCATCGAAAGGATCTTCTCATGATCAACAGGAGTCATGAGCTTTCGAATGCCAACATAGCCACGGAGACTGCTCCATCCGTACACTAAGGCCTGCCGCCAACGCTCGGCCCACGACCGAGATGCCCACAAACCGGAACGCACTGGATTCAGATGCAGATATCTTGATACCTCCAGCAGGTACTTGTCCGCATCAACCAAGATTGCCTTGTACCGGCCCTGATACAGATTCCCGCATCGACGATGCCGCCAGTTGAACCAGCCGGTGTACCGGATATTGAAATGCCTCATGAACTCGGAACAGTTCGACTTCCTCGTCTGCACAAGAAGATGGAAGTGATTAGGCATCAAAGCATAGGCCAACACATTCACATGGTAGATATTCGCAGAATCCCACAGGTACGACAGGAATTTTGAACGATCCTCGTCGTCCCCGAAAATCGTCCGACGCTCGATGCCTCGACAGGCAAGGTGATAGCAGGCGCCAGGGAACTGGATTCTCAGAGGTCGTGCCATACTGTCACATCATAGTCATATGCGATGGGTTGTCAACTCAAGTGTAAAGTGTTTAGATTTGACCCCGGGTCCTTTTTCGGCGCCGGATCATCACGATCAGGTACACACCGAGAATGACGAGTAGTACCGGCCAATCCCGGCTGAACTTGAAGACCACGATATTATGATTCGATGCCCATATCCACAGCCCGATCACGATAAGAAGAATCCCCCAGGAGAAACCACAGCCCATAAGACCTCCTAATAGTTAAGATGCTTTGCCGTTCTACCGGGCAAGCTCTCCTACCGAAATATCCCCATCGACCGACTCGACCGCTATCTTGCCCTTACCGCCATGGTAGGTGCCGCGCAACGAGTTCTTCCGCTGATCCTTGTTGTCCAGAGCAAGCGTACAGTCCACCGTGCCATGCTTCGAGTAGAGGTCGAGCGCCGCTGATGCATCCGATTTCAGGAACAGCGTGATATCGCCGCTGCGGCTGCTTAGCGATACATTCGTGACTTCAAGCAGTTCAAGACTGACGTCGCCGGAAACGACCGCGGCCGTGAAATCACCCTTGATATTCTTGGCGGCAATGTCGCCCGATGCCGTGTACAGACTGGTCCGGCTTTCGAGGTTCTCGATCCGGATATCGCCCGAGACCCCGGTTACCTTGACCTCGACGGCACGCGGGACCTCGATTTCGACGTCACCGCTTATGGTCTTTATGAAGACCTCGTCGCCCAGATCCTCAACATGACCGATGCCGTCACGGCGCACCGTTATCCGGTCGCCGTCCACGCCCTTGATCAGAAGATCGCCCGACACGCCCTTGAAGGACATCCGTTTCTTGCCGGCAAACTCGGTCCGGGCCGCCGCATCGCTACCCGTGAAAGGGTGGGCAAACCTCATCGATTTACAGACGACATCCGGGATCTCGAAGATGTCCGCCAGGTCAACGCTGATGCCCCGGCCCCGGCGCCGCGGTTCGCCCAGCGCCTCGAGCAGGCGGGCCGCTTCTTCCGCGTTGATCTTGCCTTCCTCGAGCAGTTTGAGCACCCTAAGCCGCTCGTTCTCACTCAATGTACACCTCCACCTTTTCTCGCTTGCCTTCGTCCCATACTTCGGCGATGGTCAGTTTACCGGCCGCGCCCAGTTCGCTCACCATCTTCTCCAGTTCGTCGACCTTGAGCTCGCCGATGTTGACTTGCTTATCTCTCACGTTGATCTTGAAATCCTGAGGGAGCACCGAATGAAGGCTGCCTCCGAACCGAACGAAGGTCGTCACAACCGACCACGGGATATCCACGCGAACCCTGGGTTCGGTCTTACCTTCACTGAAGACGCGCACGCGTAAGTGCCGGGCCGGCTCCTTGTCATCCTTCAGCGCATCAATCAAGCGTGCCGCCTCGTCCGCGGTGATTTTCTTCTCCTCAAGAAGCCTGAGTACTTTGATCATTTCTTCGTTACCTGGTGCCATCACTGCCTCCTAACCTTGCCCGCACCGTTTGGAAATAGAAGACATCAATTGAAGCACGCCGATGGCCACGATGATCAAAGGCCAATCGCGCCGCCAGATGATATCCACCCAGCCCATCTTCGAAAACCAAACCAGCAGTCCAAGCGCGATCAAAAACACGGGACCGACTACTGAATAGTATCGTTTCATTTCAGCTCCTTTCCTTTGCCTTCGGCATCGATTACAGCGATTGAATAGATAGCGATTGTTCCATTACTCCATTCACCTTCTCTTCTGCCTGAGAATCTCGACCGCCTCATCAACCGTCATCTTGCCCTGGGCAATCGCATCATAGACATCAGTCTCATCATCGATCGGCGAAAGCTTAAGGCTCTTCAGCAGTTCCTCAATCCTGGCCTTGACCGTAGGGTATGAAATGCCAAGCACTTTCTCGATTTTCCTGATGTTACCCTCGCATCTCAGATAGAGCCTCAGGAATTCGTGCTGTTCATTGGGCAGACGGCAGAACTCGCAGACTTCGAAGTCACCCTTCACGGCGATACCGCACGAAGGACATTTCAGCTCGCTAATCAATAATCGTGAACTACACGTTGGGCAATCTAAGATTATCTTATTCATGACGCCATTATACTTAATATTATTAAGCTGTCAATAGTAAAGTATTGAATTTCTTAGTGATTCATGATAGAATACAATGTCTGCAATACCAAAGGTTATGAAATAAGGTTATCGTTGGCACTACTGCTCATCAGTTATGGGCATGCATGCCCCCACCTCGCGGACGAATTCGTCCCCTCAGCCAATCCCGTTCCCCCTTCACGTCAGGAACCGGTACGCCTCGCCAATATCGTCGATCGTGAGCAGTCCTTTGAGTTGATTGTTCTCAAACACCGGCACCGCCGTTTGCCGGTGGGAAGCCATCCTTTGCTGAACATCGAAAAGCGAATCACCCGGCGCCGCGGAAATAAAGTCGGTACGCATCACGGTGCTGATCGCAATCAGCGGGTGATGTTGGTGCACGGCTCGGTAGATTTCGGATTTAGTTAGCAGGCCAACCACCTTACCCTGGTCGACAATCGGGAAATCGGATTGAAAGCCGTGCAGGGCAAGCGCAACCGCCCGCGCAACCTGGTCACTGGGGGCCAATACTTGAGGGTCGGCCGAATAGGCATCCTCAACCCGGATACCCTTGAGTGCCGCTTTTAGCACGCCCGCGCGACCCTCTTGCATGGCGCCAACGAATATGAACACGGCAATCAAGACCAGGAAGATGTTGCCGGACATAAATCCCCAGAAGCCCATCGCAAATGCCATGACTTCACCGACTACCACCGCAATTTTCGTCGCGCGGGTTTGACCAAGACGCATCGCCAGAAGCGAGCGCAGAACCCGTCCCCCATCCATCGGGAAAGCCGGCAGCATGTTGAATACACCCAGGACTATGTTGGCCACGACCAGATACGTCAGCAGGGCTTCAAGACTCGTGCTGGCCAGAATCCGGCGCAGCGCATCAACACTGAGCTCGAGCTCTATGCCCAGCACGCGACCCAGCACGTAGAGCAGGCCTGCGATCATGAAGCTCGTCAGTGGTCCGACAATCGCCACGACAAACTCCTGCCCGGGCTTTTCAGGCATTGACTCCATCCGCGATACACCGCCGATCGGAAGAAGCACTATCTCCTTTACCCTCGCGCCGAACCTAATCGCTTGAAGGCTGTGGGCGAATTCATGAATCACTACCGAGAGGAAAAGCAGGGTTATTGCGACAACCCCGAACAAGGCACCACCGACGCCGCGGTTCTGCACAACATACCAGCTGTAAGCCGCCCAGATCAGAACAAAGAAAAAGGTCAGGTGCAGCTTGACACTGATGCCCTTGAATCTAAATAGTTCTATCGACCATCGCATGGTTCATAGTTTAGACAATAGCCTTGGACTTTGGATTACAGACCTCTAAGGGTCGTTGCGTCCTTGTGTCACAGAGACGCTGGGTTGGATCACCTGATACCCTGACATACTCGAATCCCTGTGCCCTGTTTCCTGTTCCCTATTTTAGCACGCGCCTGGCCCGGCTCGAACGGGCAGCCTGCGGGTTCGAAGCCCGCCGCTCTATCCAATTGAGCTACAGGCGCGGAGAGTAGTTGACAATAGATAGTTGACAGTTTACAGTAATGACAAGAAACCAAAGAAGCAATGCTGCAGTAGATAGTGAGCCGTCTACACAAAACCTGCCGGCACAGTCCATCCCGAAGCGCAGGATTGTCAAGCCACTCACCAGCATTCATCGTGACATCCCTTGGCGTTGTCAACCAATTGTCAACCATTGCTCCAATTGATTGTCAACCGGATGATGCCCGTGCAATGCTCGCCTCTTGCCCTGGATTCCGCTACGGTTTGCGCTTCGAAAAATCCTCGATCATGCGCCGGGCCGAGGAATCACCGGGGACGAGCTTCAGCCATTCATTGAGCACTTCGATCGCCTTGTCCGTCCGGTTCGTCATGGTGTAGATGCCGACCAGCATTTCATACGCTTCCTGGAATCGGGGCTGAATTGCAATCGTCTTGTGCAGGTAGTCTTCAGCTCTGACATTGTTGCCCAAGGCCTGGTAGCAATTGGCAATGCTGAAGAGCGTACGCGGATCGCGCACACCACGCGCCTCAATCTGGAGCAGGTAGGCCAGGCACGAATCATAGTCCCCGCTCTGCATGTAGAGCATGCCGATATTGTGCAGGAAGGCAAAATCCTGGGGCCGGAACCGATGGGCCCATTTCCACGCCTGCTTGGTCCTTTCAACGTCTTCAACCCTCTTGTACTCAAAACCAAGGGCGAACAAGTTGGCGGCGTAATTGGTCAGAAGCCGCGCGGTATTCTCGTCCTTGAAGACTCGCTGGCCGGCGAATTCTCCTTCTTCGGCCCGTTTTTCAAAGTCCGGCAGCACCGTCTTCAGGAATGGATAGTCCGCCGGCTCGAAGAACGCGGTATACCGCATCGTTCGGGTGAATAGCTCCCGTGTCTTTGCCGTGTCGGTTTCAATGCCCGCCACCTCGTTCAGTACGGTCGAGCTGTCCGGCACCAGGCGGTAGACAAGTCCCTCAAGCCTGAGATATGGCTTCAGGCCCGCCATGGTCTCATCGCCAACCGTGCTGGCGAAATATATTGTCATCTTGCCCTTCTTGCCGTGGACAAACTTGCGCGCAAAATCGGCCGGAGGCAGATTCCAGTCGGCATCTTCCATGGGAATTCCTACGTTGTTGGAGATGATATGCCGAATCATTATATCGCTGACCATCATGACCTTGCCGTAAGGAGTGCGATATGGCCAGCGTTCGCAGGTGCTGATCAGTTTGTCCGGGAATGTTACCGGTGCTCCCCAGTACTTCAACTGCATGATGTACCAATCAGTGTTGGCCAGCGATAGGTTGGCAACGACAACCGATGCCCGATAGCCCAGCACCGTCTGCACGAACCACAGCGGAAACGTATCGTTGTCACCGTTCGTAAAGACCAGAGAATTCTCATCGCAACAGGCGAGCATGTTATAACCGAAATCGCGCGGGATCCAGTTGCCGTACCGGTTCCGCTCATGGCGGTGAGTGGCAAACGGGATGATCGACAGAACCACGGAAAGACCGATCGCCACGTGCTGGGCAAAACCGTATTTGCCGAACTTCCGTTTCACCCAGTCAAAGAAAGTAGTAAGCCCGATACCCATGAAGACCGCAAAGTAGGCGAAACCCGGATGGAAAAAGTAATCACGTTCCCGCACCTCCTGACGCTCGAATCCCTGATGCGCCGGATGCGTATCCGACGGCGAGAACTTGAGGTTGAGATAGCTCATCATCATGAACGAAGTCATCAGGAA
>CAYGYG010000012.1:0-87257 GCA_964354155.1 uncultured bacterium
GGAGCGTCGCTATGCGGTCGCTAACTAGAATTTACACAAGAATATTGACAGTACCTGGCACTTTCTAGTGCCCCTCCAACTAATAGGGGCTAATAATATTTACCTTCTCCGGGGGGCACTGAGGGGGTATGGGGGAGAGCGCTCCCCCGTGTCCGGGGGGTGCTCAGCGAGTCCGGTGCGTAGGACGAGCGCCGAAGATGGGCTTACCCCCTAGCGGAAGTGCCGCGCCACAAAGCGGCACAGCACTTCTAGGTGAACAAAGTTGGTGCGGCACTGGCGAGGGATCACACCGTTGCGAATGCCTGGGCCGACGAAAGAGGGTTGAGGAGGTCTTGGCCGATGATCGGCGTAGAGCATCAAGCAGCGCAATGTCATGATGTGCACATGCCGCCAGGCGCGATCGCGTTTGAACTCAGCGCAATCATTCTGCAATCACCCCAGACAGTGATTCTTTAGCCAAAGACCGGAGCGCTGGACATGTGTTGTCGTTTAGTTAATTGACTAAATGACGAAATGAGATATAATCGGGGATGGCAAAGAAGAAAATTCCCGAGGTCAGGTATCGAGCATCCCGGGTTTGCCGCACACTCGGCAATCCAACCGCCTATGAAATGCTGCACATCCTGCGGTCCGGAGCTAGAACTCCCAAACAGTTGGCTTCCGCCCTGGGCGTCTCGGTCGCTGTGGTATCCGACGTGTTGAGGTCGCTGCGACAGCTGGATTTGGTTCGATATGAAGTCAAATGGCGAGAGCGGTTCTACTGGACGAAGTACGACACGGTTCACACCCTGACCGCGGCGCTTGAAGCTCTGATCGAGATCATACTCGCCGACAAGAGCTAGGCGTCGTTGTGTTGCCCTCTCATTTAGTTAATTAACTAAATGACGAAATGAGAAGGCGGATTGCACGCACGCGGCGATGTGGGGCGGAGTACAGCATTGCGTAGTCTGGGCATTGGCTTCGGAGGGAAACTGACGGTAGCAGCGGGGCGCACCGAGTAATCATGGTCATTGTCGGGGTACGGGTCCGGGAAGAGCGACCACTGAGATGTGTTTGGTTATCTCATGAAGACCAGCCGCTTCGTCGAGACTTCCGAATCGGTCTTGATTCGAACGAAGTGGACCCCAGACGAAAGAGTTTTTGGCCACAGGATAATAGCACCGCGACCAGAATATCCACATACCGGGAAAACTGCGGCTCTCCTTCCTGCAATATCAAAGATCTCGATCTCGATCTTCTCACGAACCGGCAAGGAGTAGTGAACGACTATCCTGCCTCTGGCGGGATTTTGACCGAGTCTGATTTCTCGCGCCAACGGTAGCAGTACTCTTCCCTCTTCGATTTGAGAAGACCATTCAGCGTCATACCAGGATTGAGCAGAATCAGCATGGCGTTCAATCGCGGCTGAATCATAACCGCCGATGATGGCAAAGACGATTTTGACCCATTGACCTCGAATTAGATTGAAAGGTCCGGCAGAGACGCACATTGAATAGTCGTATGCCCTGGTTGTATTAGGGAGACGAATTGTGCCATTCAGGAATAGCCATTTTGTCCGCTCGGTCATTCCGGTTGCCGGATAAACGTAGAGGGCGTGGTAAATGAATGAATTGTTGGCAGAGGTCCGCGGGTCTAAAAGCTTTACGCCCACGCACGGATTCTGACTACTTGATGATGGCCACATGTAGGTCAGTCTTCGGGATGCGTCGGTTCGACCCCAGTTCGAAGTAGGAGATGCCCCAAGGTCAAAATCGAGCATAACGCCGACATAGACGTTATTCAGCGTGTCGCCATACTTGTTCCAGACGTCATACCGGATGATAACAAAGTCATCGAATTCTGTGAGCGGAGCGCCGCGACCAGCTGGCATCACATAGACTTTGAAACCTTGCGACCGCGTAGGCGAACCCGAATCAACCATACTGCCATAGTACATTTCATGGGCTCCGTACAATGGTGGTATCACATCAATAAAGGTATCGGAAGGAACCCAATCCCAGTGAATTTGAGTGGCGGGTGCTCCATAAAAGTGATCGTGGACTGTGCTTTCAGAGTTTGCTACAAGAAAGGCTCCGTGATACAGACAACTTGGCGTTCCTTTAGGATACTGAAAGCCGTAGCCTGTTCCTGTGTCTGGAGAGGTGACCCCGATGCCACCGAATAAATTCACACTTAGTGCGCAATTCCCCGTATCAACGGTTACAGAATATCTTTGCGACCAGACCAGAACCGTGGCACAAAACAAAAGAAGACAGGTTACCTTCATTTTTCATCCTTTAATACTTAATTACCCAGATAAATGACACTTTCAGTCCGGCTATTTTTGTATGTTTCGATTTTGATGAAATAAATTCCACCCGGGAGATTCTTCGGTCGCCAGATAAGATTTCCGATTCCCGCAAACTCGCCACGGGCAATTGTGGCGATATTTCTGCCAGTGATATCGAACGCTTCTATGGTAATCTTTTCGCGCGCCGGCAGAGAATAGCGAATACTTAGCTTATCTCGTACCGGATTGCTGAGAATTCTGATTTCTCTGGCCGGGGGTGATGACCGTTCATCTTCCTCTATTGATACAGTACAAGAACTTTCATAAGGAAGATGATTTTTGGCGGTGACAGTAACTAACATCTGGCCGTCAGTTAATGGATTTATTGATAAGGTTCCGTTACCTGAAGCATCAGTTAAACCGTAGGCATAGGCCTCATCGCCCTTCCATAAGCAGACTAAGGCATTAGCCAGAGGATTGCCGCTGGAGCGAACCGTTATGGTGTAGTTCTGCGGTCCCCTGGGAATAGTGCGCACGTGGGTAACCATTAGCGTGCATGGTTTCAAGCCCCACATTGGTAATTCCGGGTCACCAAGGAGATTTAACTCATAATAGCACCAGCGCCAAACTGCTTGATTATAGGCACTGTTACGAAACACATGTTTGGAGATAGCGTTGGTTTTGCCAATCTCAAAATTAAATGTATCTGTCTTGAAGAAGTTCTCGTAGAATCTGATATCAAGCTGTTCGGAAGGCCCGGCCGGTCCACTTCCATATCCCCAGGCCAATCTTGAATTAAAAATCCCGCAAATCGCCCCGCCATTGGGTGCATTTACGAAATATTCAGCAAAGCAGTCGTTAATTTCAAATGCACCACAAGAACCCGCCATTGCATTTGCGATGATGTATTTTTGGGTGTTAGTTAAATTGTAAACGTCGTTACTGTTTACTATGCAGTTACCAGCATCACCTCTGCAGACAAAATGGACGAATCCTACACCGGTTCTTAGAGTTTCACGGCACGCTTCTCGTGTAAGTTGACCTTGAGATTCGTACATTTTCCTGATAATCCAAGGTGGTACTGGTGGGAGTCGAGCAATTATATTCTGCGTGCTGTCACCGGGCCAGCCCGACCAAAGCATTTGGCAAGGAAGAAACAGTCTTATCATATAGTTTAGCTCAGGTTGCTTCTCGTAAGTCGTGTCTTTTAAGACGAAAGTGTTTGCCTGACTTATAGTATCAATTGAAGCACGGCCAAGATAGACATCATAATACAGGTCTACAGTATCACCGTTAAAAGGGCATTCGCCAAAGATATTATTCCGATTACCATCGTAGGACCATTGCAGGTCGGCGAAATATAAATCAGAAGGAATGTAATCAGTAGTTCCACCGGCATTTACATAAAGGGTACGGTAAGGCACAACGCCTATGTCGCCGGCCAGCAACACCCACTTGGTCCCTTTATTCTGCCAGTAATCACGGATGCAGTTCCGAACTTTCTCGGCATTATCCCTGCCTGGATAACGTGGATAAATGCTGTCAGTTGACAAGATTCTTGTATAATATCCTTTCTTGGTCTTCCAGTCAGCAACAGGTTGAAGTGTAGCGACATATGGACTGCCAGTTATAATTAGGTAGTCAGCGCTGTCACGAATTATCTTAACGCCTGGTGCCCACCTTATCAGGTCTTCAGGATTGACGACCACGCCTTTGACATCATTGCCAAAGAATTCAACCTGGTCCTTGCTCAAGGAAATGAGTTCGTGCCGGCCTTCCTCGTAATTTATCTTTACGGTGAGCTCGGTGTAGAACCGGAGTTTCTTCTCGGCCGGGATGTAATGGACCGGGTAGAGGGTGATGCCAGCTATACGATAACCGCTCATGCAGCCGGTGGCTGTAAAATCAGCCAGCTTACCGGGATAGAGCTCTTTTGAATTGTAGACCGCCGGGTTAGGCTGGGTCAGTTCCATACCTTCAGTAATCAGGGAGAGGGGTATTGGCTTCTGACTTGGAAGAATGTTGAAGGAGCCGGCAAGATCTTTTACTTCATAGGAAAGAACCTCAATTGAGGTGATCTCCGCGGTCGGGGGTAAAAGCAGAGTGTAATCGGCTTGCGGAAGGGCTGGGTTCCCGACTTCAGAAGTATAAAGATTGCCGGGTAGCGAAATCAGATCATAGCCATTCACCTTGCTGGTTGCTATCTCGTAGGGCGAGAAGACGAAAGTCCGCGACACCGTCCCGGCGGTGACGACAAGTGGAATAAGAACAACCATCAGATACTTCATTGATCCTCCGAATCAAGGGGAGACTTTCTGATCTCCGCATCGGACTTAATGACTAACCAAATATTATAGCTAACTATGGAGGAAGTCAAGAGCAAAGTTCCATTGGCACTGCCAGTATTGTTGCAACGGGTCGGCGGGCTCAAATCTTCTTTGAGAGATTCTGATAAAGACCAGAAATCTTCGATTACGGCGCCTTACTAAGGACTACAATGATGGTAATTGCTGTGATATCATCCCCATCATTGCTATATCACTGTAATCTAGAGAGCGATGAGTATTATTTTCAGAGCTCTCTTTGAAGAGTGTTAAGTCCATTAATTAGTTTGAGGACGTATTCGCTTCTCTGCCGGACGTGCGCGGCGGGCGCGGGCCAGAGAGCCCGTGACTCTTAGAAGGGTTTAGCGTTGCGCAGCTGCTTGAGCTGATAGGCTTTGACGGGCTGGGCCTTGCCTCTGATTTTGATCAGCGGCAGTTCCTCGGCGATGATCATGTCCTTGGTCGCTTCGTAGACGTCCTCGGAGATGATGATCGGCACGTTATTCTCGTTGGCGTATGATTGCAGTCGCGATGCTAAGTTGACGCTGTCGCCGATGACCGTGTAGTCCATGCGTTCCTGGGAACCGATGTTGCCGGCAATCGCGGTTCCGAGGTTCACTCCGATGCCGATGTAGATTGGCTCCTTTCCCTGCTCCAGCCGCTTCAGATTCATCTTGTCGACTTCCTGCTGAATCTCGACTGATGTCAGCACCGCGCGTTTGACCGAATCCTTGAGGTCGACCGGGGCTCCGAAGACGGCCATGAGGCAGTCGCCGATAAACTTGTCGAGTGTCCCTTGATGACGAAACACGACGTCAGTCATCTTGCCCAAGTACTGATTCAACATCGCGACAACTTCCTCGGGCGGCAAGCGTTCGGTCATGGGAGTGAAGCCGCGTACGTCGGCAAAGAGGACCGCGACTTTCCGCTTTTCTCCTTTGAGACCGGACATGTACTTGCCTGGTTCGCGGAGAATCTCCTCGGCAACTTGCTTCGAGACATAGCGCCGGAATGCATCCTTGATCAATTCCTTTTCCCTGAGACTCTCCACCATTGAGTTGAACGCCGAGGTCAGGGTGCCGATTTCATCGCGGCTCTTGCTCTTGATATGGAAGTTCAGATTGCCCCCGGCCACTGCCTTGACGCCCTCAACTAGACTGCGCAGCGGCCCGGTGATGAAATGAGAAAGGAACGAAGCGCCCAGGACGCCAATCAGCAGGGCGACCAGTGCAATGACGAGGACGACGGTCACGGTCAGGGTCAGAGTCTCTTTCAGACGCTGGCGGGAAACCCCGACATGGAGTTCACCGATTTTCTTGCCGGCGGATTTGATCGGCACGCCGATGTCGGCAATCTCAACTCCGGTTGACATCGTGTAGACTTGAGAGAGCAGGCTGTCGGCGCCTAACGGCCGTAGACCCGGGGGGGGATTGTAGGGCTTGCCCCACCACCGCTCCATCTCGTTATGGGCCCGGATCGAATTCGTCTGATCGACGATGAGGGCGTAGAGAATGTCCTCGCCCTTGACTGCGTTGCTCATGAACTGGGCCAGGTATAAATCGTCCTTTATTGCCAGAGGGTCGACGCTGATCTCGGCGATGGTCCGGGCAATGCTTTCGCCCCGCAGTTCGATCTCCCGCTGCATGGCATTGCGCACCAGCTGGATAATGATGCCGCCCATCAGGACCGTGATGACGAAGATCAAGACAATGGTCAGGAGGCTAAGTCGGGCGCGGAGTTTCATCGGACTGCGTTTCTAGGGTTGCTTGTATTCAGCGAGCCGCTTCCGGGCCCGGTCGATATTCCGGGCGATGTTTTCATATTTCGGGTCAATCTCGGCGATTTTGTTCCAGAAGAGCAAGGCCGATTTGAAATCGTTGTCGGTGTAGGAATTGATACCTTTCAGGTAGAGGTCGGCCAAATACTTTTTGTCGTACCGTCCTTTCGGTTTCAATCGTTGCACGTAGTCAAGCGCGGTCCGGTTCTTCGGGTCCCAGCTCAGCACCTGTCGGAAGCTTTCCTCGGCGGCGGCGAAGTCTTTCCGGTTGTAGAAATCAACCGCCTTCTCCAGCGTCTGGCTCAACTCGCGTCTGAGGTTGTCGAGGATTCTTTTCTTCAGGTCGGCGGCCATGGTGCTGGCCGGCTCCAGGTTCAAAACCCGGTTGGCGGAAGTGAGGGCTTGGTCCCATTCTTTGCGGTCGAATGAGGTCTGGGCCGCCAGGAGATGCTTGGTTACTGCCTCACTGAGCTTGACTTGAGCCCGCAAGATGTACTCCTGACTCTCCTGGTGATTGGGGTTGGTGGCCAGGACCGCCTTCCATTCATCGATCGCCTTGCGGTAATCGCCGCGGCTGTAGTAGTTGACGCCGCTCTGGAAGCGCTGTGCGACTGCTTGAGGCACTTTCGGGACGAGGGCGGCGCTTATTCGATTGCGCCAGTTGATTAACTCCTGGTTGGTCGGGGCCAGAGTGAGAGCTTGGCTGAATTCATAGTAGGCGTTGACCATGTCGCCGGTGTTATAGTGGACAATACCACGGTTGGCGTGGTCGGTCACCGCCTGCGCCGTCTTCAGCCGCCGGGCTTCGTCCATCTTGACTTGCGCGTCGGCTAATTCCGGGTCCCAGGTCAAGGCCTTGTCAAAGGCGTCGATACTCTCATCGAACTCCTTCCGTGCCAGGTAGTCAAGGCCGCGCCGGTAGAAAGACTCGCCCATCATCTTTTCTTTCTTCTTAAGCTCTTCCATCATCAGTTTGACCAGCGCTTCTTCTTTATCCTGCAGGGCGCCCTGGGTATAGGTGAGCGAGACGCGATGGGTATTGCCCAGGTCGCCGTACGGAGCGATGGAGTAGTCGACACCGAATTCCCTGAACTTTACGCCCAGTCCGGTGGCCAGCCCCGCAATGACACCGGCATCCTGGCTGCCGCTTCGATAGCCGCCGCGGATCCCCAGGACCCGGGCGATTTCGTACTCAGCACCAAAGCGAATCTCGAGGGCCTCGGAACGGACGCTAACCAAGTCGAGCCCGAATCGGAGCGAGTTGTCCAACAGCGCCGCACCGACGCCTCCCCTTATCGTCAGGGGCAGGCTGGTGTTCCTTGTCTCATAGCCTATGGCGGGGCCGATGTTCTGGACGGCGAAGTTGACATTCAGCCACTTGAGGGCGAGGAAGGACGCACCGACGTCGGCTGCGCCGCCCGCGCAATCCCGGTCGTGAACGCGGCGGTAAATCCCCTTGAGCGTCAGACCGACGCCGAGCTTGTCGGCGAATCGCCGGCTGATACTGCCCAGCAAGGAGAAATCGTAGGCGCTGAAGAGCTGACCGGTCGGAATTGAGTCGTCGGCGTATTCAAGGTCATTCATATAGAGCAGGAGGGCGCCAAGCCCGAATGCTCCAAAGTGCGGCAGCGGTTTGGTGACACCGAAAGTCTCGTAGCGGATGGTTTGTAGCCACTCGGCATGCGTCAGGCCGAACTCAAGATTGTTTTTGAAGGCTAAGAGCGCGGGGTTGTAGAAAATGCTGTTTACGCTGCCGGTCGGAATGCCGGCCATGCCGACCTCGCGTGCCCCGGAATCAAGCAGCAGGAACCGGCCGCCGGTCTGGGCGGTCGGGATCGCCGCCGCGCCGAGAAGCATGACTACGATCCAGGTTTTGGTTGGTCGGAGCATCTTCTTCATTTGGCAATGGCGAATTTTCTGAATTTCGACTCGATCTTGAGGGCCATGTCTTCCTTACTCTGGGCGACAATTCGCCAGATGTAGACATCACTGCCGAAGTTTCTGATATAGGTCGGAATGTTGTTGTTGCGGCCGCCTTCGGCACCACGGTTCAATTCCATCATCTTCTTGCCGGTCAGGGTGAAGACTTCGACCGTGACGTTCGCGTTCTGGTTGACGAAGAACCTGAAGAAGATACGGTTCGGATACTTGGCGTTTGGCGCCGGATTGGGGAAGACGTGGATACTATCCTCAGGTAGAAAGTCGCCGGCCGCGGTGATCGCAAGGCTTGTCTCGGCGCGAGCCGTCTCCAGGAACATGTTGGTGCCGAGAACCGCGACCGAGGCGGTTCCCGCATCCTTGCCAACGGTTGAATAGATGCCGCGCCACACGCCGGATGTGTCGCAGTTCATGATCACTGCTTGCCTGTTCTGTCGGGCGGTTGTCACGGTGCAGGCCGGTGCGGTCACGAGCCGCATGCTGGGCACGGCCCGAATTTCCACGTTCCGGCCCAGCGGCACCGGGGACGGGTCCACGGTGACGTTAATGTGCAATGAAGAAGTATCGACCATGAAGACGGCTGAATCGTAGGCACCCCAGTTACTGGCGTAGTCCCGGCCGTGCACATAGACGGTATGTCGGCCATTCCCAAGTCCGGAAACCGGGAGACTGTCATCGTAGGCGTCGACGTCAACCGCCCCGAAAAGACCCTTGAGAACTCGACCGCTGTCCGGCGGCCCCATCCGGTCTATGAAGCACTCGGCCATCTGGACGCGGCCCGGATCACGCAGGTGGCAGTCAAGGCGCGCCCAAGCCTCGCGGCGAATCGTATCAGGCATTATCCGCGTGTTAGTGACCACCGGTCCGACCGTATCGGGCGCATCACCGGTCTTGAAGTGCCACCAGTAGCCGTTTCGGTCTTCATTCCCCTTGAGGTCCTTGATACCCGGCGAGATGACTACCCAGGCGGATTCGCGCTGGGCGAAGTTGACATAGCAGCGAACGGTCAGCGTCGTGTCGTTTTCCTGATAGATCCACCAGAAGTCGTGGGAGCCGCTCCGCGCCCCTTCGACCCAAATCTTGTCGCGGGTCAGCGTGCGGCGGTCGATCTTTTCGCTGAAGGTCGCCGTCAGGGCAATATTGAGAGGGACGCCCGTGTCGCCGCGGGCCGGGCGCGTGAACGAGACCGTGGGCGGAAGGGAGTCGATACGCTCGGTCACAAAGACCGCGACCGAGTCAAACGGACCCCAGTTGCGCAGGGTGTCGCGCCCCCTAACATAAATGGTGTGGGTGTCTCGAGCGACCCAGCCGGAGATGTCGAACGAATCGATAACTTGCTCAGCGATCTCGTCAAACTGACCGTCCACGGCGCGCATCGAACGGCTTATCCCGCTGGTCGAGTCGACAAGGAGCGCGGCGCCTGAGACGCGCGACATGCCCCGGGTACTGTCCGACACGAACGAGCGTACGGTTAGATATCTGGTGCCCTGCGGGGGGTTGGTCGGCGAGATCGTGGTCTGCGTTGTCGCGGGCCCTTTTGCATCGTAGATGACAATGCTTCTGAGGGTACTTGAGTCCCTGGTTCGATCCCAGGTCTCGCCGAAATCGAAGTCGTTATCATGAGCAAAAACGCGATAGGTTACATTGCCAAGGATGGTCTGAGGCGGCAGGGGTTCATCGGTGCGATAGTTGCTGTCGGGCGGCGGTGCGGGACTCATCTGAACTTCAAAACCGCCGGCCGCGGCGAACTTGCTTGAGTTCCACACGAGATACACGCCCTGGCCCCCCGAACCGGTGGAGTCATCATAGACGCCGGACGGATCAGTGACCCGGGCATACACGTAGAACGCGGCCGTTTCCGGGACCGAATCGGGACGGAAGCTGTAGAAGATGGGTCCAAGAGTATCGTCATCCTGGGTTACTGAAAACACCAGCGAGTCGAACGGTCCCCAGTTATTGGCCCGGTCCTTGGCGTGGAGGTAAAATCGGTGCGCCCCTTGGGAGAGAGAGTCATTCACCCACAGCCGGACGTAGACCGATTCTTCGACCTCATCATAGATGCTGTCAACCGCGAACATCGACCGGCCGCTGTTGGGCGGCCCGGTGCTGTCGATAAAGCATTCGCAGGTCATGATCGGCGTCATGCCCGTCGCGGAGTCAGAGACCAAACCGCGGAAGAGCACGTAGCGCGCCCCTTGGCTCGGATTGGGGCTTGCCGTGACCGACCGAACCCGAGGTCCCTGGTTGTCAATGCGGGCACCCGTGACAAAAGAGAAGGAGTCCGGCTTTCTCATGGAATTACCGGCCGAGTCGCGCACGAAGTCCGAGACGGTTACGAGCACCGTCTCGAGGCTGGCAAAGAGCGTGTCCGGATCGAGCGTCACTGCGGTATGGCTTGAATTGAAAGAAGTGCCAAATGTGTAATAACCGTTGACGTGACCCCGGACCGAGAGGCTGGTCGAGTTGAGCGACGAGGTGTCCATTCTTTCGCTGAAGGTGATCGTGACGTTGGAGTTGAGGATGACTCCGGTATCGCCGCGCGCCGGACTCGTGGCGACGATTCGAGGGGGAACCGTGTCAGGCGAGGCCGTGACCACTACCTTAACCGAATCGAAAGGCCCCCAGCGTTTATAGCTGTCGCGTCCACGGACACTGAGCCAGTGGGACTGCCCTGGAATCCAACTCTTGATGTTCAGAGAATCATAGACGATTTCGATGGCCTCGTCGTAGGCACCATCCAGGGGTTTCATGTTCCGTTTGTTTCCGCCGTCCGTGTAGTATTGGGCCGTATCGATGCGCGAATTGCCCAGCGAGGAGTCGGTGATTGTAGCCTGCAGGAAGAGGAGGGTCTCGCCCTGGGTCGGGTTCGGGGTAGCGACACAACTCAAGGTGCGCGGTCCGCGAACATCGATGATCGCAACTGACCTGAGGCCGCTGGTCCCTTTCTTCCGGTCGAGGGGGTGCCGGCCGGGCACCGTGTCGTTGTCCCAGGCATAGACCTTATAGACCACCGGCACGCCGGGATTCTGTCGGGGGATGGGTGAAATCGTACGGTAGACACCACCGGCGAGAGTGTCCATCTGGACTTCAAAAGAGTCCTGTGATACTTCGCCATCATTATCCCAAATAAGGTAGACACCCTGGCCGCGTGATCCGGTGGTATCATCGTAGACGCCCGAAGGATCCGAAATGCGGCAGGAAATGTAGCAGAGCGCGGTGTCGGCAACAGTGTCCGGAGTGAACGCCGAGAAGACCGGAGGGACCGTATCGTTATCAGCGATAACGCTCAGGCGAAAGGTGTCGAAAGCGCCCCAACGAGAAACGTCGCGCCCCTTGACGAAGAACTTATGACTCGTTGCGGGCTGCCACCCGAGCGGCGCAATGTCCAGCACACTCCAGACCGCCTCGTAGGCAGAGTCGAACGGCGGACGCACCGGCTGCAGCTGATAGGGCGCGGCGAGGGTGTCGTCGATGAAGAACTGAGCGCCCGTGATATTGGAATTACCGCGCCCGAAATCGGACACCTCGGCGTCAATCCGAAGATTGGCGATCGGCTCGGTCGGGCTGGGGAAGGCTCCTGAATTGTAAGTCCGCGGCGGGATCGTATCGACGAACTGGCCGGTGCGGAAGCGCCAGGCTTGGTCGGCGGCCATGAAGTTGCCGGCCAGGTCCCGTACCGACTGGTAGGCGGCAACGTATACAGTTTCGAGAGAAGCGAAGTCAGTCAACGGGTCGAGCGTGACCTGATAGGCTGAACTGTTGTATGAAAAAGTCAGACTGTGACGGCCGGAGCGCGATCCGAAAAGGCTGAACTTGGTTGTGTCGAAGCTCGATGAGTCCATCGGCTCGGAAAAGTAGACGGCGATGTTCGTATTGGGGGCAATGCCGGTGTCCCCGTCGGCTGGATTTGTTGATAGAACCTGCGGTTTGGTCGTGTCGACCCGGGTGCTGCACTCAGGGGCCGAATTGAATCTCTCAACATTGTCCGCACTATCCCGCGCCCCGCCTTCGAAGTATAGGGTGCCTTCAACCGAAGCCAAAAACTGCTCGGTGGTATCAGCATGACCGGTGAGCCAGTCCTGCCAGGCGCCGTTGCCGAGTTTGTACTTGACGTCCCATGACTTCACGCCGGCACCCCCGGCGTCTGAGCCCCGGGTCCAATTCACGTTGAAAGCGAGGGTGTTGCTGTACCGCGGGGATGACGTATTACTGCCCGAGGGGCGGATCGTATCACAGCGAAGATTCACGCTGGCGTTGTTCTGGTAGTTGATATTGTCGGCGCCGTCCTTGAGCCACAAGTAGAGCATCTGGCTAGTATAGGAGCTGGTTCGTACGGTGTCCGGCGGACTGCCTTGAAGGGTGCGGGTTGTATCGTAGTTGCTGTTAGGCGGGGCCCCCACTTTATAGAAAGCGCGCAAGATCCCGCTGGAATCAGGCGGATTCTGCCAGACAAGCCCATAGGTCGGAGTCTTGGTCCAGGGCGATGGGTTGGCGCCGTTGGCCACGAGGTTCTGGGGAGGCCCGGGCGGAATAAGGTCACGGAAGTTCTTTAGAACTGCAATTGAGTTCTGGTTGCCGTCGCCGATGACCAGGTCGATGTCACCATCGCCGTCCAAGTCGGCCGAAGCTGCCGCCGCCGGCCCGTCGCCGGCAGTAAAATCGCGCGGCGGCTGAAAGGTCGCATCGCCATTGCCGACCAGCAGGGCGGCCTCGTCCGTTCCAAAGTCGCCGGACACGAGGTCGAGCCGATTGTCGCCGTCGAAATCCCCGGTCACGATGGCGCGAGGGAATCGGCCGTTGTACCGCCGGAAGAACATGGCGTGCGTTCCAATCGTGTCACGGCGTGCCCGGAAAACACTCACGCTGTCCACGGTATGATTGACGACGGAGAAATCGAGCAGGCTGTCAGCATCGAACTCCCCGACACAAAGACCCATCGGCAGCGACCCCGGGTTATAGTCGCGCGGTGGGGTGAAGGTACCGTCACCTTTGCCCAGCAGGACGGTCGCGCGATACGTTCCGCCGTCGTATTGGATCAAACATATGTCCATGTGGCCGTCGCGGTCAAAATCACCGCCGCTGACGTTACGGCCATTCGTCGGGATATTGGTCTGGCCGAGGAAAATGAACTGGCCGTTGCCGAGACCGCCGTAGATCCTGACCTGACGGCCCGCCACGACTGCCAAGTCAAGGCGGCCGTCGTTGTTGTAGTCGTTTGAGTAGATTGCGCGCGGAATCAAGCCCACGAATACCGGACCCTCGTACCGAAACTTGTTATTACCCAGGCCGCTGAAGATGAGGATGTTGCCCGGTGGGGCCGAATCAGCGACCGCAAGGTCGATGAAGTTATCGCGGTTGAAGTCGCCTCCGTAGACCGCTGTGGGCGCCGCAATCGAATAGGTTGAATCAACGACGAAAACGCCGGTTCCGTTGTTGGCAAAGACCGTCATCGTCGCGGCGTTGAGCGCAACGACGGCGATGTCGATGTCCCGGTCGGAGTTGAAATCGGCACAAAAGAGCCCGCGCGTCCCCTGACCAGACCCGTAGAAGGCGGGTGGTAAGAAGTAGCCGTAGCCTGCCGGCGCGCGCACCGTGAACGAAAATGCATGACTGGCCAGATAGAAGTTAGCCTGACTTCGAATGCGTGATGTGAGGATGACGTTGACAATGTCGCCGGTGAGGAATCGGCTGTTCGGCGTAAAGGTGGCAACCTTTGACGGAGCGTCGTAAGTGATCGTGCCGGTAATCCGGCCGCGCTGAGTGCCGTAGACCAGAAAGGTCGTATCATTAATGGTGGCCCCGTTCATGTCGGTGTCGAAGACTACTTTGATGCGAGATGTGTCGAGGACACCGTTGGCATTGCTGTAGGGAGTGGTGCTGGCAACGCGCGGCAGGTTGAGTGGTTGGGCAATAGCAATCTTGAGATCCCGCCGCCCGTTGTCCCAGTATGTAATCACAGGAAGATCCTGACTGTCAAAATCAATCGAGGGTGTGTTGCCGACCTGGTTGGAATCGACGGTCTCTTTTGTCCACGCGATCCCGTCAAAGAACGTCAGCTTCAGTGCTTCGTACATACCGGCATACTGATACGCAACGTAGGGCTGGTCACGGCGGTTCAACTTGATTGCATTCCAGCGTGTGTCCCGGTCAAGAATCTGGGGAGCGCCGTTGAATCGCCGATACTTCAGGTCCGGAGGCGCCCGGTTTACGATACAAGCAACGTTGGTCGAGTCAACGTCAAGTGAGGTGTACTCGCCACCCTGCGGGTCAAGTTGAAAAGTGTCCCAGGTTGCACCGTTATAACGGGCGTACTTAAGATTAAAGTTGATTCCGTCCTCATAGCTTATGTGATAGCGGTCGTTCGGTCCTATGCCCAGGCTGCTGAACCAGCCGACGCGCCCGCCGGCATCAACCGTGGTCCGCTGCCAGACGCCGCTCTGCTTGGTCGTAAACTCGAGATCACCGTTGACCGAATCGAGATAACTTATGCAGGGAATGCTATCCTGGAGCAAGGCCAGGGAGGAGTATTGACCATAGCCGCCCGATGTGCTGGAATCGACCGTCTCAATATTCCAGTTGGCACCGATTTTGCGGGCATATCGGAGGCGGCGGCGGTTGCCGACAAACGAATTATAGCTGATACAAGGCTGGCCCTGGGCATCGATCGCAATCGATGTCCAGCGCCCGGTCATGCCGCCGCTGTCAACGCGGTTTATCTGCCAGGAACTGCCGTCGAAGTAGGCGTACTTGAGGTCCTGGTTCGTTGCGTCATAATAACTGACGTGGTAGTGGTCAGCCTGATCAATTGCCAAGGACGTGTACCAGCCGACGTCACCGGTAGTGTCGACGCGGACAATCTGCCAGTTGTAGGACATGAGGATGCAAGGAATTCCAACGAGGAGAAGAAGCTTACCCATCCGATGAGTATTATAGCAATGAAGCCGCACCTGTCAATAGTTGCGTCAGCTATTCGCCCGGGCGCAGCAGAAACTTGAAGGCCGACGCCTCTTCAGGAGGCGGACTACAAATCCAGTAACATGTGGACTTTCCGGGCGATGCTTATGGCTGGCTGGTTTTTGGCTAGGTGGTTTAGGTTGGTGCGCAACCGGGTGCCGTATGATTTGTCGACGAGCAGGCGATTCATGATGGCTCGCGCGTTGTCGGGATTGATGCCGGCGGCGGCGTGGTGGCTGACGAAGAAGTCTTCATTGTACATCTCGAGCCCGGGCAAGGAATTAGCCAGAACCAGCGTTACACCACAGGCCATCGCTTCGCTGGTCGTGATGCCGCCGGCCTTGGTTATCAGAACGTCGCAGGCGAGGATGTACTCCTGCATGTTGCTGATGATGCCCAGCGTTGAAAGGCGCGCCTTCCCCTTGAGGGTGTCCATCCCGGCGCGAAGGCCCCGGTTGGCGCCGCACAGGACGATGAGTTCTAAGTCAAAACCCATCAGTTCCTTGACGAGTTCGACCCACGCACCGCCGAAGATCTTGCCTCCCATGACTATCACCACCGGCCGGTTGGTCGGTAACCCCAGCTTCCGGCGCAGCGTGGCCTTATTGGCTTTCAGGTCAAAACGGGTGCTGATCGGAATTCCGTAGGGTAGAATCTTCTTGCGGTCAACACCGAACGCCCCGAGCGGTTCGATTAGGTCATCATGGGCGACAACGTAGTGATCCACGCCCGGGTTGTACCAAAAGGGATGAATGTGGTAATCGGTGACAATGACCATGAGTTCAAAATCGAACTGCTTTTTCATCAGCAATGAACAGTAGGTGGGCGAGAAGTGGGTAGCAACCACGACCCCAGGTTTAAATTCCTTGATGAGTCTTGGAAAATGATAGAGGAGAACGCGGTGCATAAAGGGCAGGAATTCCAGGTTGATCTTCCTCAGAAAGGTACTGTCATACAGGGATTCGAGTACGCCCTGGTTGCGCCGCACCGAGTATTCGTAGAACCAACGGTAGGCCTTGCCGTATTCAGGCAGGGTCCAATCGAAGGCGTTCACAAAGCGCGTCTCGATGTCGGGATAGGAGATATTGAGCGCGCTCTCGACCGCCTTAGCCGCGGCGATATGCCCGGCGCCGATCGGAACCGCCAGTAGGAGGACTCGGTTATTCATTTTCTGCGTCGGTATTCTATGCAAGAAAGGCGCTCGCGTCAACCTTCAGTTTCGTGCCTTCGGCATCGATGTACGGTGATAAACGGAAAGATTACGGTGATAAGAGGAAGAATTCATACAGGTGGTCACGGATGCAAGCTGATGCGCCGGTGTGCCGATCCGCCTCCCACTGATCCTCTAATACCCTGATATGCCCCTTTTGGCGTTCACTCATCATTCCACTATTCCATTATTCCAACATTCCATTCCTGCCCTATGCCCAGTTGCTCATTTACCCCCGCTGCCCGCCGATTTGCCGTTGACTATTCGCTAAAATCAATTAGTATTCTTCGTGATGGTCGGAATTGGATTCGATGCGCACCGCTTCGCGCCCAAGAGGAAGCTCGTGCTCGGCGGTGTCGTAATTCCCCACAAGCGGGGACTGGCGGGTCATTCGGATGCCGATGTCCTGGTGCATGCAATAGTCGATGCCCTGTTCGGTGCCGCGGGCCTGAGAGACATCGGTTACCACTTTCCAGACCATGATCGCCGGTGGCAAGGAGTTTCCAGCCTCGATCTCTTAAGCAGGGCGGCCAGCCGGCTGCGCAAAGAGAAGCTTCAAATTGTGAACATCGATTCATGCGTCATTGCCGAGGAACCGAAGATTGGGCCCTACGTCGAACGAATCAGGGAGAAGATCGCCTGGTCCGCTGGAGTCAACAAGGCGAAGGTCTCGGTCAAGGGCAAGACGACGGAAGGTATGGGTTTTGCGGGCCGGCGCGAAGGGATTGCGGCCTTGGCCGTCTGCCTGGTCAAGAAGCGATGATCCCGCTTCGGGATGACATCAAGTCCAGGCGCTGGCCGTTGGTCACGGTTGTGTTCATTGTCGCCAATTGCGCCGTGTTCGTCTACGAGATAGGTCTGGGCGGGGGCTTACGTGATTTCATAAGGGCCTTCGGCTTCACCCCGGTCTTGTTGACCGGCGGTGACACCTTTCCCCGTGCCGCGTTGACACTCTTCACCTCGATGTTCATTCATGCCAACTTCTGGCATATCGGCGGCAACATGCTTTTTCTCTGGGTATTCGGCGACAATGTCGAAGATGTGTTCGGACGCATCGGTTTTGTTTTGTTCTATGCGGTGAGCGGCTTGGGGGGCAGCCTGCTTCACTTCCTGATGTCAAGGGGTTCTTCGATCCCTTCGGTGGGTGCGAGTGGGGCGATTTCCGGGGTGATGGGTGCCTATCTGCTGCTTTATCCGAGAGCCCGAATTCTGGCTTTGATCCCGTTCGGCTTTTTCCTCCGGGCAAGCTACATCCCCGCGTTATTCTTTCTTGGGTTCTGGTTCGTGCTTCAGCTGCTATACGGTTTGGCGTCGCGGGGTGGGGGTGCGGGGGTGGCCTATTTCGCCCATATCGGTGGTTTTGCCGCCGGCGTGTTGATGGCTCTGCCGTTCAAGTTCTCGCGGCGGCGGGTGTTCAGCGTTCGTGAATAATCGAAACTAAGGAGCAGAGATGCTGAGTCTAATCTTTACGGTCATCGCCGGTTCGTTCACACTGTACCGGCCGGCCGCGGCCGACAAGATCGACCCCCGGTGCTTTGAAACAAAGACCGAACGGGTCATGGTGTGGGTCTATTTTACCGACAAAGGGGTTTTTGACCCGGGTGCCTATGATCAGGTGCTCAAGATGAACGAACGATTCGTACCGGGTGCATCGAGAGCACGACGCGAACGGCGGGGCGGCGTGTACGACTTCAACGACTTGCCGGTCATGAAGGACTATGTTGAGGAAATCAAGTCGGCGGGGGGCGTAATGCGCTGGGAGTCGAAATGGCTGAACGCGGCCAGTTTCTCGGTCGACAAGAGAGACCTTGGGTCGATTGCCGACCTGGGTTTTGTTTACCGGATCGCGCCGGTCAGTTCGTATCATAGGGCGGACGCCCTGGAGATCTTCGGCGGTCAGCAGCTCTCCGACACCAGCGCGCTCACCTATAAACAGCATTCGATGTTCAATATTCACCGTCTCCACGACAAGGCGATAACCGGATCGGGCGTGAAAGTGGGACTGCTGGACTCAGGCTTCAGCGACGACCACGAGGTCTTCCAATTCATCAAACTGGCCGGGCAGTATGATTTCATCAGTGGTGACCGCATTATGTTCGACACTCTGCCGTTTGGCCAGCGTTCGGCGATGACCATGAGAAAGACCCTGATCAGTGACCTGTTCGTCCACGACGGCGGCCGACGGGACATTGTCCTCTATGCCGGCGATTCGCTTTACAGTCCGCGCGACTGGAGCCGTGAAATATACGCGCTCACGTCGACCGACGGCGGGCGTAACTGGACCGGACCGACCGATCTGTCGCGGCGCTACGCACGTTTGACGTCCGGTCACCCGTGGGCCTGCGGTCAGGATACGGTCTTTGCGTTCTGGCATGAGACCGACGGATTCAATCATACGATCCGCTGCAAAGCAAGGGTCGATACCGGCTGGCAGGAAATCAGTCCGGCCATCGGCCAGGGGCTGTTTCCGTCGGCGGATGCCGCCGGCGATTCGTTCTATCTGTCTTACGTTCAGTCCGAAAGCCTGCTTGCCTTCCGCAAAGGGACGATCAGCGGCTACAGCGGCGAGCAGGTGCTGTATCAGCCGGGCGAGCGGATCAAGCTCCCCTGGCTTGTTTTGCGCAGCCGGAACCCGGGTGACAGCCTGGTCGGTATATTGTGCTACACCCGGCCGACTCTTGATCTGGTTTTCTTGAGGTCGACCGACCGGGGCCAGACCTGGAGTCGTGCGACGGTAGCGAGTCAGGCGACTGACTTCGCGCTTGCCTCACAGGACGACAATCTCTACTTAGTCTACAAAGATTACTCCCGCATGCCCAAGCCTTCGCTCGGGTTTAGTAAGTCAACCGACTTCGGTTTGAGCTGGCAGGTCGGAGCCAAGCTCGCCGATACGTTGCTGTCGCTGGGCAAGGTTGGTCTGGCTGGACACGGCAACAACCTGTTCGCGGAGTGGGAGCGAGGCGGCATGGTCTACTATCGCCGTTCGGACGATCAGGGGACGAGCTGGGGGCGAGCCGAAAGCCTGCGTACCGATTTCTACTACCTGCCGACGCCAAAGTACCTATCGGGCCCGTTCGACACCACGCTTTTCAACTTCTGGGTGTGGCGCGGTGATAACAACACTGACTACGAAACGTCTGATAAGAACAAGTACCAAACCAACCATGGCAGCCACATGATGAGCATCATCGGCGGGTTCAAGAGCGGAACCTACATAGGGGTCGCCCCGAGCGCCGAATTCTACATGGCCAAGACCGAGAACGCCGATTCGACGTACGAGTTTGGCGTGGAAGAGGATTCCTACGTCGCGGGCCTGGAATGGCTGGAAGAGAAGGGTGTCGAGGTGGTTAACAGTTCGCTGGGCTATTCCAATTGGTACAGCATGCAGCACATGGACGGCAAGACCGCACCCGTTTCGATCGCGGTGGCGCTGGCCGCGCAACGGGGCATGCTTATCGTGACGGCGGCGGGCAACCGGGGCGACACGATTGGGGGCTATCCCTATCTGGTGGCGCCGGGTGATGCGGAAGGGGTCATTACCGTGGGAGGCATTGACACGCTCTTTGGCCGATGGAAGGGTGCGGGACACGGCCCGACCGCCGACGGCCGGCGCAAGCCCGAGCTTGTCTGTCTTAGTAAGAACGTAACCATAGCCTACCGCGATACGGCCGACGAATACCGGTACTCGAGCGGCACGTCGGGCGCAACGGCCATGGTCTCCGGTATCTGTGCGCTGCTGCTTCAGGGTCACCCCAACTGGACCGCGGACTCCGTGAAGAGCGCCCTGTACAAGACAGCAAGTTTCGCCTCAATCCCGAACGACACGATGGGCTATGGCTGGCCGGACGCGCTCAAGGCGTTTGAAGTGTCACCACCCCTGGTTGATACGACTTCGGGCAAGTTTCTCCTGCCGCCCTTCCCAAATCCATTCCAGCCCGGGCCGGCGGGCGGGCTCGTCTATATTCCATTCAAGATCAACGAGCCATCGAATGTGAATGTTAGAATATACACGATGAGCGGCCGTCTCGTTTTCGATGAGAGCCGATCCCATCTCCTGCCGGGCATCTACTCGGCGCGGGACCAGACGGAGGCTTCGGCGGCGTTCGTCTGGGACGGTAAAGACTTCAATGACCGGGACCTGGCCAGCGGCATCTATTTCGTATTGTTCCTGGCCCGGCCCGGCAAAGACGTGAAGAAGATTGCGATCATACGTTAGGTCTGGTTCTACGATAATCGGGTGCCGGAATGACGGGAATGAGCACTGGAGATCATCTTGCAATCATTGGTTTGGACCGAGGGTAAGGTCTTATGGCCAGATTCAATAAAGTCGGTAAGCGGTGGCGTGAGAGTGTTGACCGCACCAAGGAATACAAGGTTGTCGAGAGCCAGTACATCTACGAGGATGAGCACAAGGCCGGGTACGGCACCGGCTACGTTACCTACCGCGAGTACGATGTTGCCCAGCGGTTAAAACAGAAACTTCTGGCGGCACACCAGGATGCCAGTCTCGAAGAGACGATTCCGGGTGAGGAATTGGAGACCGCCGGCGGTATTTGTTACCGCATTACCACGCAGTCGCCGATCGAGCTTGTGAAAATCGATCCGGCCTTTGCCCGTGACAAGATCGTAGGCGAGTTGACCCTGCTCAAGGGCGTCGGGGTGAAGACCGCGGCGCGCCTGCGCGAACAAGGCTATCATACGGTTGACGACCTGTGCCGCCACGTTCGCTTCGGTGCCGAAGCGAAATCGCTGCTGGCCCTGATTGAGCACTGCGACACACTTCAGCTTGTTGAGTGGATGACGCGCTGGCTGCCCAAGTCACATCCGCTTGTCCTGTGTTCCTCGGGCTTCCATCGGGGGGAGGATTTCGTCGTATTGGATATCGAAACGATGGGTCTATTCGGCCGCCCGATTATCTTATTCGGCGTGGCCCAAATTGCCGACGCCACGATAACCATCAACCAGTATCTGTTGCGCGAGATCGAGGAAGAACCGGCCGCCCTCGCCGCGGTCCTGGGGCACATAACGGAACGCACGGTCTTTGTGACTTTCAACGGGCGGACCTTTGACCTGCCGTACATCAGGGAGCGATTGGCTTACTACGGTATGGCCGCCGATCTGGAGCACCCGCATTTTGACATCCTCCACTTCTCAAGGCGCACGTTCCGCGACTTGGTCGCTGACTGCCGGCTTGCCACCCTTGAGAAGCACCTTTTCGGAATAACCCGGCAGGATGATCTGCCCAGTGCCTTGGTCCCGGAGTTTTACGAAACGTACCTGCTGACCAAGAACTGCGGACCGCTCGTGCCGATCGTCGAGCACAACCGTCAGGACGTCCTGAGTCTGGCGAACCTTTTTTCCGAATTGAACGGCATTGTCGCCAAGGGATAATGACCCGGGCCTTGACCCAGAGCCCTTTCGTTTTCACCGGCGTCGTGACTGTTTTTAAGCACAATGGCTGATTTTGTTGGGCGGGTTATCGAACTGTTGTCCCAGGACCCGCAATTCAAGAAGCACCTCGCGCGGGTCCAGGTTTTGCCGGCCCGCGATGCAGTCTACGGGGACATTGGCAAGGCGCTGCCCGAGCCGATCATGAACTACCTTGCCGCCAACAAGACCCGCCTGTATCAGCACCAATGCGCGGCCCTCGAAGCAATTCGGCGTGAGAAGAACGTTGTCATTACGACACCCACGGCCTCGGGCAAGACCCTTGCCTTCAATCTGCCCGTCTTCGAAGCTCTGTACCTCGATCCCGAGGCTACCTCACTCTACCTTTACCCGACCAAGGCTTTGTCCAACGACCAGCTCAAGGTTCTCAAGGAGCTCGAAGAGGGGACCGGGATCGTCGTCAATCCCAATGTCTATGACGGCGATACACCGCAGAGCAAGCGGCCCCGGATCCGCGAGAGTTCCCGTGTGGTCATCAGCAATCCCTATGAGCTGCATCAGGTCCTACCCTGGCACTACAAATGGCGCAAGTTCTTGAGCCGGCTTGAGTTCATTGTCATCGATGAGGCCCACCACTACCGGGGAGTCTTCGGGTCGAATTTCTCTCTGGTGATTCGCCGGCTGCTAAGAATCTGCCAATCCTACCAGGCAAGGCCTCAGTTTATTCTGTCGACGGCGACGCTGGCGAACCCGGTCGAGTTCAGTGAGAAGTTGGTCGGCCGGAAGTTCACCCTGATTTCAGAGGACGGCGCGCCGAAGGGCAAGAAGTACTTCGTGATGTACAATCCGTTTGAGGATTTGATTGAAGGCCTTTCCACTCACCAGGAGACAAAGGATTTATTTCTTTTCTTCGTCAAGAGCGGCCTGCAGACATTGTGCTTCACGGTTTCAAGAAGGATGGCCGAACTGGTCGCCTCCTGGACCAAAGCTGAGCTGAAGAGAACGGGCTCGGCTTTGAGCGAGATGATCGCATCCTATCGCGCCGGCTATTTGCCAGAGGAGAGAAGACAGATTGAGAATGCCCTTAAAGAAGGCAAGTTATGCGGCATTACATCAACCAATGCTTTAGAGTTAGGCATTGACATTGGTTCACTCGATTGCGTCATAATATCAGGCTATCCAGGGACAATCATTTCGACCTGGCAGCAGGCGGGACGTGCCGGACGGGGCAGGGACGAATCCGCCGCTGTGCTGGTGGCCTTTGAGAACCCGCTGGACCAGTACTTGATGCGCCATCCGGACCGGTTTTTCGGGAAGACTCATGAGCATGCCATTATCGACCTCGACAACCCGTACATCGTTTCCGGACACCTGCTCTGCGCTGCCGCGGAAAAGCCGGTCGACGTAGCGGTTGACCAGCAGTATTTCGGCGGCGCGACCCGTGAGCTATTGGATGAACTGGGCAAGCAGAGCCTGGTGAAAAATACCCCGGCCGGTTGGGTCTACTCGGGGAAGGGGCGGCCGCACGACGCGGTCAGCCTCGAGAACATTTCGTCCGAGACATTCAAGGTCGTCTGCGAAGGAGAACTCCTCGAAACAATGGACCGGGAGCATGCCTTCCGCGAGGGCCATAAGGGGGCGGTCATGCTGCATCAGGGCGAGACCTTCCTGGTCGAGGATCTTGATCTCGGCCAGGGTCTGATCCGGGTGCGTAAGGAGGAGCTTGATTATTTTACCCAACCGGTGTCAATCTCGGACGTTAAGATTGTCAGCGAGTTTGACCGGAGGAAATCTGGTGGTTTCCAGCTATTCTTGGGTGAAGTCGATGCCAGTCAGCAGTACGTCAAATACAAGATCAAGAAGTTCGACCAGGTGATCGGCATCGAGGATCTTGACCTGCCGCCCCTGGTTTATCGGACCAGTGGTCTCTGGCTTACGCTGCCGGAGCACCTTGAACGCAAGATCGAGAACCTGGGGCTGGATTTTGAAGGAAGCCTCCACGGCGCCGAGCACGCGTTGATTGACCTGATGCCCTTTACGGTCATGTGCGACGGCTGGGACCTCGGTGGCTTGGCGGTGCGGCACCATCCAGACACGGGTCGGCCGACGATCATCGTCCATGAGAGTGTTGAAGGGGGCATCGGGCTCTGCGAGAAGGGCTACGAGCTATTCGACCAGATCGTCAAGATGACGCTGGAACTGGTGAGCGACTGTCGTTGCGATGCCGGCTGTCCTTCCTGCATCATCTCGCCGCGGTGTGGCAATGACAACCGTCCGCTCGATAAGAAGGGTGCCGTCATCCTGCTGCAGGAGTTGATGAAAGCGATCAGTCCATGATGTGACCGGCCGAAAAACCCGGTCTCATCATTGAAAAACATGCGATTTTCTGTTATAATGCGAAGTGCGTGAGTTCCTAGCCCTCAAGAGATACTTCAGAAAGTACCGCTGGCACATTGCCGTCGGTATTGTCGCCTTGGTTGCGATTGACCTCCTGCAGTTATTCATTCCGAGAGTCCTTAGGTTTGCGATCGACGGCCTGGCCGGCGGTACGATCGGCCTGCCCGGACTGGGCCGGTACTTCCTGTACATCATGCTCATTGCCCTGGGGATCGCGGTGGGGCGCTTCTGGTGGCGGTTCTTGCTCATCGGTTCAGCCCGGCGCATCGAGCGCGAACTGCGTTCTGATTTCTACAACCATCTGACCACGCTCGACGTCGGCTACTTTGACGTTCATAAGACCGGCGACTTGATGGCGCTGGCAATCAACGACATCAATGCCGTGCGCATGGCGCTCGGTTTCGGCGTGGTGATCCTTATCGACATATTTGCCGTAGGTGCGGCGTCGCTGGTGATGATGCTCAACATCAGCCCGCGCCTGACTATTTATGCCGTGCTGACATTCCCGCTGATCGCGCTCTTGTCGACCAGGTTCGGCCGTTTCATCCATACTTTGTTCGAGAAAGTGCAGGAATCGTTTTCAGTACTGACGGAACGGGTTCGCGAGAATCTGTCCGGCATCAGAGTGGTAAAGGCGTTCGTTCAGGAGGAACCGGAAAGCAAACGTTTCGAGGCGTTCAGCAAAGACTACGTAACGAAGAACATGCGTCTCATAAAAGTTTGGGGCATGTTCTTCCCGATGATCATGTTCTTAGCCGGGGTCGGCGAGGTCGTGGCGTTGGGACTGGGCGGCGGCTATGTCTTGCGGGGCGAGATCTCAATCGGATCTTTTGTCGCATTCATTGCCTACCTGCAGATGATGGTGTGGCCCATGATAGCGATTGGCCGGGCGATAAACGTGTTCCAACGGGGTGCGGCATCGCAGGGACGGCTCAACCGGGTGTTCGAACAGAAACCGGCAATCCTGGGCGGCAGCGGTCCGCTCTATCAAGTCCAGGGCCGGATTGATTTTGTACACGTGAGTTTCACTTACCGGGACAAAACGCGCCCCGCCCTGAAAGACATTAACCTTAGCATTGCCCCGCGACAGGTAATCGGTATCACCGGACCGATCGGCTCCGGCAAGACAAGTCTCGTCAATCTTCTGGTTCGCTTGTACGAACCGGAGCAAGGTGAAATATTGATCGATGGGCAGAATATTATTCAATTTCCCCTCGGGCAATTGCGCCGGCAAGTTGCTTTTGTCCCCCAGGATACATTCCTGTTTTCAGACACCATCAAGGAGAATATCACTTTCGGCAATCGTCAGGCAACCCTGGAGCAGGTTGAGCGCGCCAGCAAGATTGCGCAGATCCACGATGAGATCATGCGGTTCCCGGATGGCTTTGACACTCTAATCGGCGAGAGGGGCATCACCTTAAGCGGCGGCCAGAAACAGCGCCTGGCTCTGGCACGGGCCCTGCTCCTGGAGCGGCCGATCCTGGTCTTGGACGATGCTTTTTCGTCGGTTGACGCTGAAACCGAGCGCAAGATTTTGGCCGGGCTCAGAAGTGAACTGGTGAACCGGACGTCGATTGTCATATCACACCGCATCTTTGCCATCAAGGAAGCGACCAGGATAATTGTCCTCGAACAGGGGCAAGTTGTCGAACAGGGTACTCATCAGGAGCTGGTCCGGCTTAAGGGTGCCTACTACGGTATTTTCAGAACCCAGCAGATTGAGATGAAGCTGGAGGCTTTGTAGCCATGAATGGTCCTTTGATTGAGGAAAAGGAAATCGGCAAGGTCTTTGACCGCAAGCTCATCGTCCGGATGCTGGGCATGCTCAAACCATACACCAGGTACATCGCAATATCGGTGTTATTTCTTTTCGTCGCCGCGGTCGCCGAACTTGTATATCCTTACATTATCAGAATTGCCATCGACAAACACATTGTACGCAGCGGCCGTAAAGTCGGGGCCGAGTTGAAAGTGCCGTCAACGCCGCTGGGCGCGGGCGAGTATTTTGTGACTCAGGAGGCGCTTGCGAAGGCCGACCCTCGCGTACTGCGGCAGCTCGAGAAGTCAGGCCGGTTATCCAGAGAACGCTACTACTACGCCGATTCGCGGGAAATGACCGAGCCGCGGCGCGCGCTTATTGCCCGGTACCCGACACTTTTCGAAAGCTACGCCGGGATAACCCTCATCCGGCATGATAACCTGAAACTACTCCACCCGAAAGATATCACGGTGCTGAGAGGCAAGGATTTTCAGAATCTGTTGAGAATAGCGATGCTCTTTCTTGGCGTGATCCTGGCGGGGGCGGTTGCCAATTTTATTCACATCTATTACCAGCAGTATGCCGGCCAACTCTTCATGCATGCGATGAGGATGCGAATATTCAGGAAACTGCAGGAACTGGATCTGGCGTTCTTTGACCGTAACCCGATCGGCCGGCTCGTGACCCGGGCCACCAACGACGTCGAGGCCATCAATGAGGCCCTGGCCAATGTCTTTGCAACTCTTTTCCGTGATATCTTGCTTTTGATTGGAATCGTCTTCATTCTCTTCTCGGTTAACGTCCGGCTTGCGGTCATCGCCTTCACCGTCGTGCCGCTCGTCCTGATTGTTACGTCGTACTTCAGGATCAAAGCGCGCGAGGTCTACCGGCAGGTCAGACAGCGTTTGGCCCGGCTCAACGCCGCCCTGCAGGAGAACCTGTCGGGCATTCGGGTGATCAAGACGTTCAGTCAGGAAGAGGAGAATCAGCGCGGGTTTGACCGAATCAACGGTCAATACCTCAAATCGAACCTCCAGGAAGTGGTCCTGATGTCATTCTTCCGGCCGGTCGTGGAAATCATAAGTTCACTCGGCATTGGGCTGGTGCTGTATTACGGCGGCGGCCAGGTGATAACTGGAAATCTGTCGCTCGGGATCCTGGTTGCCTTCATTTCCTACGTTGAGATGTTTTTCCGACCGATTCGCGAGTTGACTGAATCCTATACGATTCTGCAATCGGCGATGGCATCGGGCGAGAGAATTTTTCTGCTGTTGGACGAACCGGTCCGGATAAGGTCCAAACCCGGTGCGATCGAGTTAAAGGAGGCAAAAGGCGAGATCGAGTTCAGGAATGTCTGGTTCAGCTATGAAGCAGGCGGCCCGGACCGGCACGAGCCGGCCAAGGAATGGGTGCTCAGGAACGTGACTTTCAAAGTCGCGCCCGGCGAGCGGGTGGCCATCGTCGGTCCGACCGGGGCCGGCAAGACCTCCATCGTCAGTCTTATCTCACGGCTCTATGACATCCAGCAGGGGCAGATTCTGATTGACGGGGTGGATGTCAAGGACATGAATCTTGAATCGCTTCGCGCGAAAGTCGGGGTCGTGATGCAGGAAGTGTTCCTGTTTGCCGGTGATATCAAGTCGAACATCCGGCTCAATCTCGCCCTTGAAGATGAGAAGGTAAAGGAGGTCGCCGCCCACATCAATGCCGACAAGTTCATTGACCGGTTTCCCAACAAGTACGATGAGGCGGTCATGGAACGAGGCGTGACGCTCTCGACCGGCGAACGGCAGCTGCTGTCCTTCGCCCGCGTGCTGGCCTTCAATCCCAGGATTCTGGTGCTCGACGAGGCTACCGCAAACATCGATTCCGAGACCGAGAAATTAATCCAGGAAGGTATGGAGCGACTGATGACGGGCCGCTCGGCAATAATCATCGCCCACCGCTTGAGTACCATCAAGGAAGTCGACCGTATCTATGTTATTCATAAAGGCGAGATCAAGGAAGTCGGCCGCCACGATGAACTCATCAGCAGGAAGGGAATCTACTACAACCTCTTTAAACTGCAGTCGATACAGTAATCGGTTTCGTCACGGGGTCAGGTAGGGGCGGTTCCGCTTGGGCCGGGATTTTCAACATGAATTGCCCCCACATCTACATTTAAGACCTTTGTAGTCGCAGGCTTTAGTCTGCGTGATTCCCAGCTTCCGCACCTTTTATATAATCACACGAAAACAGAGCACCCGGTTGTTCTTTATCGTCACCAATCCCCCTATATCCCCCTTTAGCAAAGGGGGAAAAGATGGGGATTTAGTCCCGAGTGAGACGAAGCAATCCCTGCTTGCCCCGTTAGATATGCCAATATCTCTCTACGAAAACAGCTTCCGTACCTGTTATATAATCACGACGCAGGGTGTCAGTTCGGCACCTTCGGCTTGACTTTTATCAGGCAACTGCTATAATGCTTGCGCTTCGGAACCGATGAGCGAGAAGTGCCCAGGTTGCCATTAGTACAGCAACCTGCGGTGTCGGTACAATTTCATGGCTAATTTCGAAAGGAGTGAAGATGAAGACACTGATGATCGGTAGCGTCGTTCTCCTGGCCGCCTTGGCCGTTTCTTTTGCCGACGATGCCGGCAAGGGCTCGGCCGGGCGTCTGACAATAAGATGGCAGCGACTGGTCTGTGAGAATGAGAAGACTTGTGAACGGTGCAGCACAACGCAGGTCGGAGTGCGAAAAGGACACGAACTGCTCAGCAAAGCCCTGAAGACATTGGATATTGAAGTTACTTTGGACGAGAAGGTTGTGGACGAGAAGCAGTTTGCCGGGAATCCCCAGGAATCAAACCGTGTTGTGATCGGGGAGAAGACCCTGGAAGAATGGCTCGGGGCGAAGACCGGCAGAAGCTCTTGCGTTACTTGCAGCAAGATTACCGGCAAGGACGTCAAGTGCCGAACCATCAAATTCGGCGGCAAGACCTACGAGTCGATCCCCGCAAACTTAGTGGTCAAGGCCGGGCTGGCTGCCGCCGCGCAATTGCTTGCGGTGGAGCCGGATAAAGGATGCTGTGGCAACGAGACGCCGGGTCATCAGCCGTGCTCGACTTGCCCGAAGCGGAAATGACGCCCGTAATGTGAAGGAGTGAACAATGTTGGCAAACCTGATGGTCTTGCTTTCGATAGCAAACCCGTGCCTTGACCAGTATTCAGTGGCAACGGTCAGACGTTCGTACGCGCTGGGCATTAACCCAGCCGGACTGGCGGTAAACCCGGGGGTCGAGTTATCCTACCGCTTTGGGAAGGCTGAGGAAGTTTGGTCGCACGATCAGAACCTTCTGCTTGGCAATATCGGTCTGGGTCTGGCGACGGTTGACGGTGCGACGGAATTCAGGGCCGGCATCGGCCTGACGCCGGTCAAGAAGACGCTGCATTTGGGGTACGGCTACGAGTCTGGCGATGCGGGAGGTCATAGTATCGGCACAATACTCAGACCCGGCCGTTTCATGTCGATTGGTCTTGAGACAAGGATCGGCGACCCGACCAAGGTGCGTGGTGGATTGGCCTTGAGACCCCTGACCGATCGCGTTACGGTTTCCGGTGACGCTATCTACGAACAGGATTCAATTCGCTGGCAGTTCGGTGGCGAGGTAGAGGCGCTACCCGGCTTGACCATCAGCGGTCAGAGTGATTTGAGTGGCAATTTCCGGGCCGGGGTCGAAATCTCGCTGGGTCGGCTCAAGGTAGGCGGGTCGGCGGGCGAAGCGGTGCAATCCGGTCGTGTTCTAGTTTCGAACCAACGCTATCCGTCATTGCGAGGCGAGGGGAAGAAGTTTGTGAAGATGGAGCTGGCAGGCCGCTATGACGAGGACCGGCAGGAGCGCCAACTGATCAGCCTTTTCCTCAAGCGCGAGCCGGCTTTCTATAACTTGATGAGCGGCCTTAAAGAAGTCAGAGAAGACCGGAGCGTGCAGGCGCTGTTCTTGAGGCTCGGTGACTACACGCTCTCTTCGGCCCAGTACGACGAACTGGCCCAGGAGCTCGCCAAGCTCAAGGCGGCCAACAAAAAGCTTGTCATATTCAGTCATAGCTACAAGAGCCTGGTCGAGTACCGGATCGTCTCGCTCGCCGACTATCTAATCCTCGCCGAGCTGGGTGAGGTCGTCATTCCCGGCGTCTGGGCACGGAAGTTTTACTTAAAGGGCTCACTCGACCGGCTGGGCATCGAGACCGACATCGAGCACATCGGCGCGTACAAATCGGCCCAGGAACTACTGAGCCGGAAGGACATGTCCGAGGCGGACAGCATCCAGTGGGAGGCGATACTTGACGACATCTACGAGCCGGCGGTGACCGAAGCTGCAGCTCACCGGAAATTGCCGCGCGACGAATTCGAACGGCTGATCAGCGAAAAAGGGTACTACAACTCGGATGATGCCCGGAACGCCGGGCTTGTCGATACGACCGCATTCTTCTACGAGGTTGATGATGTTGTGAAGAAACGGATTGGCGGCGGTCTCAAACCGAGTACGGTCACCGATCTTAAAAAGTCAAAGCCCTTGGCGCGCGCCTGGCGGGAATGCAAGGCGAAGGTTGCACTGGTAATCGCCGAAGGCTCGATTGTCATGGGAAAGAGCGGATACGATCCAACCCCATTCATTGGCGGCAAGGTTATTGGCTCAGAGACGGTAGCTAAGACTTTCGAAAAGCTGCGCAAGGACAAGTCGGTCAAGGCGGTCGTCTTTCGGGTCAACTCGGGCGGGGGGTCAGCGCTGGCGTCGGACATCATCTGCGAAGCGGTCGGTAAGTGTGACAAGGAAAAACCGGTCATCGTCTCGATGGGCGGAGTGGCTGGTTCAGGCGGCTACTACGTCGCCTGCCTGGCAAGGAAGATCGTGGCGGATCCGACCACGATCACGGGGTCGATCGGGGTTCTTGGCGTAAAACTGGTAACGCGGCGGTTCTACGACGAGAAACTGGGCATGACCTGGGATTGGATAAAGCGGGGTGAGCACGCAGACGCTTACGGTGATTTGAGGCATTTAACCGAGCCGGAGCGCGTACAATACCGAGAGGAAGTCAAATGGTACTATGGCAAATTCCTGGCGCGGGTGGCTTCGGGCCGGAAGCTCACTCGCCAATTCGTTGACTCGGTGGGCCAAGGTCGTATCTGGAGCGGACGCAAGGCGAAAGAGCTGGGCCTGATTGACGAAGTGGGAGGCCTACTGGACGCCATCGAGCTGGCGAAGAAGGAAGCCGGTATCAAGGGCGAGGTCGATATTCTGGTGTATCCAAAGGCCGAGAGAAAGCTGGTGTCCGGGCTTGGCCTGCAGACCCATCTGCTTGAGTTGCTGGCCGAACGATGGCTCTATATCATGCCCTGTAACGTTGAGGTTGAGTGAGGAGGAGCGAGCTATGAAGCGACCGGCAAAACATCGAGGCCGGGTCTGGAGATTCGGGGATGAAATCGATACCGACCAGATTTTCCCGGGCAAGTACCTGCCTTTGACCGACAAGAAGGAAATGGCACGCCACGCGATGGAGGGTGTGCCCGGCAGTGAGAATTTCAGACGCGCGGTACGGGAGGGTGACATCATCGTCGCCGGCAAGAACTTCGGCAGCGGCTCGTCACGCGAGCATGCCGCCGTTGCCATCCGCGGTGCCGGTATTCGGCTCATCATTGCCGAGTCCTTTGCCCGCATCTTCTACCGGAATTGCATCAATATGGGCCTGTCGGTGCTGGAATTGTACGAAGCCGGGGAGATTGCTGAAGGGGATGTGTTGCGTGTCGACGCCGACTACGGCACGATACTTGATGAGACTTCGGGCCGGCGCTACGCGGCTCGGCCGTTGTCCGGACTGGAGATGGAAATCATGCACGCCGGCGGCTTACTTAAGTATCTCGAGCGCCGTAACCGGCGCCATGAGAGCTGATGCTGGTCAAGCGAATGCATGAGAGTCAGAACCGAGGGAGCCATTATTTGCCGGGTGCTGGGGAACCCTACCACTTACAGTGATGGCAGGTATGCCGGAGCGGGAATCTCCGTATTGACGCAGGCCGGAAACTGAATATATTAGACCGCATGGTTGACAAACCCTATCTGCTGCGCATATTCCCCGACATCAGGCAGATCAAGAGTCGGACATTGCGGTCCCGGGTAATCGATGCTTGGATCAAAGGCGCTCGACAGGGCGGTTGGGTACGGATCGATCATATTCCCTTCACCTTGTTGATCAAGACGAAGAAGAGCCTTGTCGAGCACACGAGAGCCGTGACCAGAATGGCAATGGCGCTGGCCAAGACGCGGAAGGATATCAACATGGACCTCATTATCGCCGGCGGGATCTGTCACGATGTCGGCAAGCTTCTTGAGTACGAGGAGAGTCAAGGCCGGTCCCGAGTCATCAAGTCAGACCAGGGCAAGCGCATCCGGCATCCGGTCTCCGGGGCGGCCCTGGCCCATGAAGTCGGCTTGCCTCTGGAAGTGATCCACATCATCGCCGCTCATTCGGAAGAGGGAGAATTGGTGGTTCGGTCAAGAGAAGCAATCGTTATTCACCACTGCGACTTCGTTGATTTCCAGATCGAGAAGCTGAAATCTTGACATGCGGCTTTACGAACACGAAGCCAAATTCCTTTTCCGGAGATTCAAGATCCCCACCCCCGAAGGGATTCTCTACCGCACGCCCGCCGACCTCGACATAGTGGCCTTTCCGTGTGTGGTCAAAGGCCAAACCTTTGTGGGGGGACGCGGCAAGAGCGGCGCGGTCAAGTTTGCCGAGAACCGGCATGAGGCGGTTATCCGTATTGACGAGCTCAAGAAACTGGTTGTCGCGGGATATCCGGTTGAGAGAGTACTGCTGGAAAGGAAGGTCGATATCAAGAAGGAGTACTACCTTGGCCTGGTAATCGACCGGATCAGGCACGAACCGGTTCTCATCGCTTCGACCGAAGGCGGCATGGATATAGAGGAAATCGCCCGGCACAGGCCTGAAGCGATCGTCAAATGCAGTTTGGAGCCGCAAGCCGCGATCGAGCCCTTCTTCGGCCGCAAAATCGCAAGCTTGTTTGGGTTGTCCGGTGAAGCGTTGACCGCTTGCGGCATAGTTGTCAACCGTATGATCGAACTGTTCTTTGAGTATGACTGCAAGCTGGTCGAGATCAACCCGCTCGCCCTAACTGTGGAGGACCGGATTGTGGCGCTTGACGCCAAGATTGACCTGGACGACGATGCGCTTTTCCGGCATCCTGAATTGAAAGAGTGGGGGATAGAGCTGCGTCACGAGATTGGTGAGTTTACCGAACGGGAGAAGAAGGCGCGGGGTGCCGGCATCCCTTATGTGGATCTCGAAGGCAACATTGGATCGTTTCCGGGCGGTGCAGGTTTCGGCATAGCCGCCATCGACTTGATTGCTCTATATGGCGGCAAAGCGGCCAACTTTATGGATTCAGGCGGTGCTCCGAGCCAGACAAGACTTAAACTTATGCTGGAACTCTTGCTCGAAAACCCTGAAGTAACAGCGATTTTCGGGGCAAGATTTGGCGGCATTTCGCGTTGCGATGACTGGGCCAAGGCCGTTGTTCAGTATGTCATTGAGAACAAGCCGGCCAAACCGATGGTCATGCGGATGGCGGGCAACATGGAGGAGGAGGGGGGCAAGATAATCGAAGACGCTACTACCAACCATCCTGACCTTTTTAAGAACATCAAGATCTATCGCCACGATACTCCGATTGAAGAGGTGATACAGGAAGCGGTCCGGGTTGCCCGCAATAGTCGGGAAGTAGCGAGTAGCAGGTAGCGAGAGAAGGATGGCGATACTGATTGACGAGACAACCCAGACCATCGTTCAAGGCATTACCGGCGCGAATGCCGCCGTGCACACCAAATTGATGCTTGAGTATGGCACGAAGGTCGTTGGAGGCGTGACTCCGGGCAAGGGTGGTCAGAAAGTGCATGATGTCCCGGTCTATGACACGGTTACCGATTGCGTACGCGAGCATCCGGACGCGACCGTATCGAGTGTCTGGGTGCCGGCGCGGTTTGCCAAAGACGCGATTCTGGAGGCGATCGACGCCGGTCTCAAGATTGTGATACTGATAACGGAACGAATTCCGATTCACGACATGCTGGCGATAAGAAAGCAGGCTCTAGGCCAGGGTGTCGTCGTGATTGGCGGCAACACGCCCGGCGTGATCAGCCCCGGGGCATGCCTGGTCGGAATGCTGCCCAGAGTTGCCTTCAAACCGGGTCGCATCGGGACCGTGGCGCGCAGTGGCGCGATAACATACTATATCGCCAATACGTTGAATCTGGCCGGCTTAGGGGAATCGACTTCTGTGGGTTTGGGCGGTGACCCTATTCTTGGTTCGAATTTTGAGAGGATTCTGAAAATGTTTGAGGAAGACCAGGGGACTGATGCGGTCGTGATGGCGGGCGAAATCGGCGGCGTCTACGAGGAATTAGCAGCACCATATGTCAAGACGATGAAGAAGCCGGTCGTGGCATTCATCGCCGGCAAGCATGCCCCGCAAGGAAAACGGCTGGGCCATGCGGGTGCGATCGTTGAGGGCAACATGGGCACGGCGCAGAGCAAGATCAAGGCTCTGACCGATGCCGGCGTGGTAGTATCGGACACGCTGAAAGACATTCCAGGGTTGATCAAAAAGGCACTAGAAGGCTCAAAGAGGGCTTGAAGATGGGCGACTTTCTTACCTCTTTATGCCTCTACTACTCGGAGCGGAACATACTTTACATGAAGAACATGAAGAGGGTGTTATTCCTTCACTTCGTTCAGGACGGCGTCTGAATCCGCCTCAGGCGGATGAAGAATCTCACATGCTACTTTCAGAGACCCTTCGCTACACTCAGGGTGACAGACGAAGTGCTTCACGGATGTAAAGTATTTTATGCTCCCCTCAGTAACTAAATGGAGGTCTTATGACAGGCGAGACAGTTTGGAAGACTTCGATAACCAAGATTGAGCCTAACAAGATAGTGGTCCGGGGGTATCGGATTGAGGAATTGATGGGCCGGATGCCGCTGTCCGCGGTTGCTTTTCTGCTCCTGGCCGGGCGGATGCCGAACGCCAAGGAAGCGAAACTGATTGATGCCATTCTGGTGTCATCGGTGGACCACGGTGTGACACCGCCCACGACTTTCGCCTCGAGAATGGTTGCGTCGGCCGGAGTCCCCTTGCCGACGGCGGTTGCGGCTGGAATTCTGGCGGTCGGTGACGTCCATGGCGGGGCGATTGAAAACGCGGCGCGGACGCTGCAGGAATACGTTAAAAGAACCGCAGGCGAAAAACTGACACTAGTCCAGGCCGCTCGCATCATGGTCGATGATTTCAGAGCGCGCGGGGAATTCGTGCCCGGCTTCGGACATCGGCTTCACACCAAGGATCCGCGGACCCGGCGCCTATTTCAGATAGCGACCGATCTGGAGCTGGCCGGCAAGCATGTTTTGCTGGCGCTGGCAGTGGAAAAGGTCTTCGAGACTGACGGCAAACCGTTACCAATAAACGTCGACGGTGCAATTGCGGCATTGATTCTCGATCTGGGTTTTGACCCCGGCCTGGGCAAGGCGTTCTTCCTGCTCGGCCGTGTCTTCGGCCTGGTCGCTCATGTCTATGAAGAACAGACCCGGGAACGGCCGATGCGTCAGATGGCGAAAGTGGATACCGAGTACGATGGGCCGTGGGAAAGGGATCTGACTTAAATCCCCCTGCATTCCCCCTTTATTAAAGGGGGACATAGGGGATTGTGTAGTAGACTTGATCGCTCAAAATGGCGCGTGAGTGATAAAGATTCATTTAGGAAATGAATATATGAAGATTATTTCTACGATTTGTCTTTCAGTATTAATGTTTCTCGGCTGCGGCAAGAAGGAGAAACTTGAGGTCTCGTTCTGGCACGTGATGGCAGGGGCGATGGGTGATACCCTTGACCGGATGATTGATGAATACAATCAAACCCATCCCGAGGGTGTGGTGAAGCCCGTGAATATGGGTTCTTACGATGCCTTGGTTCAAAAACTGATGGGGGCGGTCGCCGCCGGAAAGCCGCCGGTCATCTCACAGATGTACGAATCCTGGACCGACCAGTTCCTGCAAGCCGGGCAGTTGGTGCCGATCGCCGCCTTCGCCAACAATGATACATCGTTCGCGCCGGAAAAGCTGTTCCGAATCTTCCTTGAAGACAATACCTATGATTCGGTGCTGGTAACACTACCCTTTAACAAGAGCGTGCCGGTGTTCTACTACAACACCGACATGTTTGAAGCGGCGGGCATCAGCCAATTCCCCAAAACGTGGCCTGAGTTTGAACAGGTGTGCCGCAAGCTGAGCCAGGATGGAAACCGTGACGGGACCCCGGACGTGTGGGCAACCTCGTGGGCCATAGATGTCTGGTACTTCTCTACGATGCTGTATCAGAGCGGCGGCCGGTTGTTTGACGAGTCGAACCGGCAAGTGATATTCAACAGTGCAGAAGGGGCCGCAGTCCTGGCGTATACCGTGGGCCTGGTCAAGAGCAAATTGCTCTACATCGTGCCCGGGTTTCAACGGCAGGATGAGTTTCTGAGCGGTCGTATCGCGATGATGCCGGGTTCGGTCAGCTCCCTGTCGTTCCTGCGGGACCGCGTCACTTTCCGGATGGGCATCGCGCCGATGCCGATCTGGAATAAGAAGGCGACGGTCATCGCCGGCACCAACATCGGCATCTTCTCAAAGTCAACTCCGGAACAGCAAAAGGCCGCCTGGGGATTCATCAAGTGGCTGATCAGCCCCGGGAACCAGGTACGGTGGACCATCGCCAGCGGCTATCTGCCGTTGCATTACGACCTTCTTGAAGAACCGGCAATGCTGAAGTTTCTGGAGGCCACTCCCGGCTACCGCGCCGTCATTGACGAACTGAATTTCGCCCGGACCGAACCCAGGAATAGGGAGTGGTTTGCCGGGCGGACCTACCTGGGCGAAGCCATTGAAGCGGCCGTTCGCGGAAAGTATTCACCAAAAGAGGCGTTGGATATCGCGGCCGAGAAGACGAACAAAGAGATAGCAAGAGAGAAGCAGTGAATCGTAAGATAGTGAGTGGTTTGACAGGCGAAGAGCTTGGAGATTGAGAGGTCAATATGGGTATCGTCGAGTTTATAACTGATTTGATCATCAGCTGGATCCGAAGTTCGGGCTATATCGGTGTCTGCCTGACGATGGCGATCGAGAGCGCTTGCATCCCTTTTCCCAGTGAGATAATAATGCCATTTGCCGGGTTCATCGTGTCCGAGGGTAAGATGACCTTGTGGGGTATAACCTTGGCCGGCGCGCTGGGCAACCTGCTGGGGTCCCTTGTTGCGTACGCGGCCGGTGTGCTGGGCGGCCGGCCTCTTCTGGAAAGGTATGGCCGGTATCTGCTCATCAGCCAGAAGAAACTGAAGCTGGCCGATGATTGGTTTGCCCGGTATGGGGATAAGGCCGTTTTCTTCAGCCGGATGATGCCCATTATCAGGACGTTCATCTCGCTGCCGGCGGGAATAGCACGGATGCACATTGGGAAGTTCATCGTCTACACTTTTGTCGGGGCGGTGCCCTGGTGTTTGCTTTTGGGCTGGCTGGGTGTTCTTCTCGGACCGCGCTGGGACATATTGAGGAAGTATTTCCATATTCTTGACGCCGTAGTAATCGCCGCCGCTGCGGGGCTGATTGTCTACCTCGTGATCAGGGCCCGAAGAAGAAGAACCGAAAAAGCGGCGACGGTCGGGCGTTGAAGGAGACCGGTCGATAGATTTCGAACGACAAGGAGACAGAATGAAGAGATCGTTAATTGCAGCGCTATGCGGTTTGGCAGTTATGGTTCCACTACTATTAAGCGCGGCGACATTTGCCCAGCTGAAGGGCAAGTGGCGGGCACCGACCGAAGAAGGCGTGGCGTTGCTGGAATTTCGCTCCGCAAACCGGTTGGTTTACGATGAAGAAGAGGTTGGCTATGCCCTGGTCAAGGGAGCGATCCGGGTCGAAGGCGACTTTGGCCCGGTTGACTACCCCTACACGCTGGCCCAGGGCGTCCTGTCGATAACTTTCCCCGAAGGGTACACGCTGAAGTTCAAAAGAGTCACCGCGGCTTCGGCCGGCAAGAGCGGCGGAACCAAGACGGCATTGGCGCAGCATTTTGCCGGAACGTGGAAGAACTACACCAAGAATACTGAGACGATGGTTGTCCTTGGTGCGGACGGTGCTTTCTATGAGCGATACACCGGCAGTTACAGCGGTGGCGAGTACAGCAGCGACTGGGGTGCCGCCAGCGAGACCCAGGGGCGCGGCCGCTGGTCGGCACAAGGCAACAAATCGAGTGGTGTCATCACCATCACTTATGCGGATGGGAGTTCGAATCGTGTTGAATACCGGGTCCACGTGGAGAATGGTCAGACCTACTGGAGTGAATACTATTTCAACGGCGACTTGTACGGCAAGGTGAATGAATAGACGGTCCTGGTTACGGAGGATTCTGTGTCGAAGCCAATATCGAGTGTTTCTCGCATAATCGTTGTCGTCTTGGCGATTGCGGCCGCCGGCCTTCCGGGCCGGGCCGAGACCGACGGCGACAGCGTGCCCGAGTATCTTCACGACCGCGGCCGGGGGTGATATGCTGACCGGCATCCATTTTCTCCTGACATATAAATGCGACCTGGAGTGCGACCACTGCTTCGTATACAGTGGTCCACGCGCAAAGGGAACTTTCACGCTGACCCAGGTGAGACAGGCCTTAGGCGAGATAGCTAAGATTGGAACCGTGGAATGGGTGTATTTCGAAGGTGGTGAACCATTTCTGTTTTACCCGTTGATGCTTGAAGGCATCAAACTTGCCGGTGGCAGAGGATTCAAAACCGGCGTGGTAACCAATGCCTATTGGGCGACATCCATTGAGGATGCAGAACTCTGGCTCAAACCATTGCTTGATCTGAAGGTCGCGGACGTCAGCATAAGTGACGACGCTTTTCACTACGAAGATACGAAAGAGAGTCCTGCGCAAGTTGCATTGGAGGCAGCGAAGCGACTGGGGATGCCCGCTGGGTCGATCTGTATTGACAAGCCCACGATTGAAGTGAGCGCGGACCGAGCGCAGACCAAAGGAAACCCAGTTGTCAAAGGGGGTGCGAAGTTCAGGGGGAGAGCGGTAGAGAAGTTGACCGAACGGCTTCCACGCCGGCCGTGGGAGGAATTCGTGGAATGCCCTTACGAGGATCTCGTAAATCCGAAGAGGGTGCATCTTGACCACTATGGCAACATTCACCTCTGTCAGGGGGTAAGCATGGGCAATATGTGGGAGGCCCCGCTTTCAGAAATAGTCAAGAACTATGATGCTGAGTCACACCCGATCTGTAAGCCATTGGCCGAAGGGGGGCCAGCGCTTTTGGTCAAGGAGTATCAGGTCAAACATGATGACAAGTACATTGACGCCTGCCATCTATGCTACATTGCGCGGCTGGCATTATTGGACGAATTCCCGCAGTATCTGGCGCCGAGATCGGTGTATGGGCTTTAGGCGCAATCTGCGGTTGCGGTGAGAAAGAGACCCATCGCTGAGTTCAAGAAAGGAGCAGTAATGAGTAAGATGTCTTTTACCGAAGTCGAGGCGAAACAGATCGGCGACAAACTGGGCATCAAGTGGGACAAATTCGACGTCGATCAGTTTCGGCGGGGCATGGATGTGGAACTTGAGCACGGGACGCGGGATCCGTCAACGAACGTAACTGATGATGACCCAATCATTACCGGGAAGATAGCGTTGGCACACCTTAATGAGTTTCCGGACTACTACGACCGGCTCGAGGAACTGGAGGAGGAGGCGGAAGCATTCTTCGGGAAGGATTGACCGGCAAGTCGATAACGACCTCATGCTGGAATAGTCTTATCGTTCTCAAGCTCCCGCGGCCGACTATTCGTATCTCAGGGCTTCAATCGGGTTGAGCCGGGCCGCTTTGCGGGCCGGGTAGATGCCGAAGAATATTCCTACCGAAGCCGAAAAGCCAAAACCAAGCGCGACGGTCCAGACGGCGACCGCCGCGTCGAGTGGTGTCGCCACGGAAACCAGAAAGGCAAGAAAGATGCCGCCGATGATACCGATGGCGCCTCCGGCCAGGGCTAAGGTAACCGATTCGATCAAGAACTGCATCAGTATGTCACGGTTGCTGGCGCCGACCGCTTTGCGGATACCGATTTCGCGCGTCCGTTCGGCAACCGACACGAGCATGATATTCATAATCCCGACGCCGCCGACGACTAGCGACATTGCCGCAATTGCGACAATCGCAATGAACCCCACCTGGGTGATATTCTTATAGATCGACAGCAGCATATCCTGGGTGTTGATGCCGAAATCATCCGGTTTGTCCATGGTCAAGCCCCTGCGGCGGCGCAGTAGTTCGCGGATCTCATCGACCGCCTTCTCAACCTGGTCGGCGCGCTTGGGTACGATCGCGAACATGAGGGCACGAAAGGCGCCCATCATGCCTTCGGGCTTGGGAAATATTTTGTCAACGATGGTTATCGGAATCACGATTATCGCATCCATCGACTGACCGAGCATCGAGCCTTTTTTGTCAAGCACCCCGACGATCTTGAGCGATTTACCGCGGACCGTAATGTTCTTGCCAATGGGTGATTCGTTTGGAAACAGATTCTCAACCACATAGTCACCGATGACGCAGATCATACGTCGGTGCAGAACGTCGTCGTCGTTCATGGGACGCCCGATGGTTACACTGTATGTATAGGCCTCGAGAAATTCGGGCGTCGATCCGTTGAACTCGACGTCGTTGACTTTGTTATCGCGGTAGTAGATCCAGGGTACCCGGAGGTTGCCGACCACGGGAGCCACCTTGGCTACCGAGGGCAGTTTCTTCATGGCCTCGCCGTCGGCCATCGCGAAATCCTTTCGGCGATTGACTTCGTCGAAATCCATGTGCCCGGTTTGCCAGGTGAATTTCATCACGTTGATCGTATTCGAGCCCAGCGATTTTATCTGCGATGCGACCGAACGATTGAGTCCTTCGATCAGGGAGAGGATTGCGATGACGGTCGAGACGCCGATTATTATGCCCAAGGCGGTAAGGAAGGAGCGTAGCTTGTGTGTCGCAAAAGTCTGGAACGCCAGACGCAGAGGTTCGGTTATCTTATGCATTTGCCACCCGGCCGTCCTTCACCGAAATAATGCGCTGGGCATGGTCAGCCACGCTTCGGTCGTGAGAGACCAGCACAATCGTATTCTGCTCCCGGGCCAGCTGGTCGAAGATCGCCATGATCTCGCCACCGGTTTTGGAATCAAGATTACCGGTGGGTTCATCGGCAAAGACGATCGAAGGATCATTGATCAGTGCCCGCGCGATGGCCACCCGTTGGCACTCGCCGCCGGAGAGCTCGCTGGGGCGATGATCCATGCGATCGCCGAGACCGACCTTGTCCAGCATCGCCCGCACCTGGCCCCGGTGCAGGCCGTGCGGTTTCTGGCTGTAGAAGAGGGGCAGCTCGACGTTCTCGGCCGCACTCAGGCGGGGCAGGAGGTTGAAACTCTGAAAGACAAAACCGATCTTCTCATTGCGGATATTGGCCAGCTGCTCGTCGGTGAGGTTGGCGATGAGCCGGTCCTCGAGGTAATATTGACCGCTGGTCGGTGCGTCGAGACATCCGAGGATATGCATCAGCGTCGATTTACCCGAACCGGAGGGCCCCATGATGCAGAGATATTCGCCCTTCTTGATCTCGATGTCGACGCCGCGCAGGGCGTTCACCGTCGTCTTGCCCAGGCTGAATTCCTTGTGCAGGTCGAGGCCTTTGATGAGCAGGGCAGGCATGGTTAGCGGACCGCGCGCCGCAGTGCGCGCATCGAACGTGAACCGGATCGTCCCGAGGGCGCCTTTTCGGCTTCTTGCTTTGTCAGCTTCACCCGGGCACCGTCCTTGAGTTTGCTGACGATGCGGTAGGGGCCGATGATCACTTGATCACCGGGGTTGACCCCGGTTTTGATTTCGGTTTCGGTATCGCTGGATGCACCGGTTTCGACTTCCCTGAGTACGGCCTTGCCGTTTTCGAACACGAGAACCGAATTGACCTCGCGACTTTTCAATTTCCGTTTGCCGACCGCTTGCACCGGTACTTTAAGCACGCTGTCTTTTGTCCCGGTGGTGATCTCAGCCTTGATCGTCATGCCCGGGCGCAATTCAGCCGAGAATTCACTGAGCTCCACTTCCACTTCGAAATTGATCGCCGTTTCGGTCGAAAGCATGCTGGTGATCGGCATCAGTCCGACTTCACTCACCTGGCCCGGGAAGGACGTGTCGGGCAACGCGTCGGCCGAGACCGTGGCCGTCATCCCGCTCTTGATGTTCGGGATATCGGTTTCATCGACTTTGACGATCGCGATCATCTTGGACATGTCGGCGATGGTCAGCAGAACCGTGCCCGGATTGTTCATTGTGCCAAAGAGGACGGTTTCGCCCTCTTCGATATTGAGTTTCATTACTTTGCCGGAGATCGGCGCGATGATCCGGGTTTTCTCCCAGCTGTCCTGAGCCTGGACAAACTGCGCCTTCGCGACTTCATAGTTGGTGCGGGCATTCTCGTAGTCTTCCTGGGAAATCAATTCCTTCCCGAGCAAGGACTGGGCGCGGTCAACGAGCAGCTGGGCTTGCTCGAACCTCGCTTTAGCAAGTGTCAGGTTGGCGCCGGCCTGCTGGTCATCAAGCTTGATAAGTAAGGCGCCTTTCTTGACCAGTCCGCCTTCCTTGACATATATTCTATCGACACGGCCGATCGCCTGGGCAGAAATGTTCACTTGGGCTTTGGCCTCCAGGGTGCCGGTAGCCTCGACGGTCGAAACGATCGATCCCTTGGCTGCCTCTGAGGTCTCAACTTCGGGGCCGCCGCCGCTTGATCTCGTATTCAGCACAATGATTACACCGGCAACAACAACGATGCCGACAACAATGAGCAACTTCTTCATTCAGCCTCCAGGGTCCCGATAAAATAGCCTAACTTTGTCTTTTCGATCCGGTAATCGGCAATCGCGCCTATGTAGTTGACGCGGGCCTTGTACAGGTTTTCCTCCGCGGTCAAGAGATCAATGATTGAAGCTGCGCCCAACCGGTAACGTTCCTTGGCGATGTTGGCGGCTTCCAGGGCTAGTTCCAGGCTTTTGGCGCCCAGACGCACCCGGTTTTCTACTTCGCCGATTGCGAGGTAGGTCGTGATCAAAGCCTGCCTGGTTTCAGCCAGGGTACGCAGAAAGACATACTTCTGGTGCTGGTATCCGGCGCGGGCCTGTCGATTCGAAAAATAGAGATCGCGGATATTGAACAATGGAAGTTCAACATTGACTCCATACGACTTGGTGTCATGGGCGTTGATGTCGTCGAAACTCTCAGGCATATCGTCCATCGCGAAACCGTACCGGAAGAACAACGAGAGACGCGGCAGGAACTTGAAGTAAGAAGTGATCATGTTGAGCCGGGCGACGTTGCGGGTCTGCTTTACGGCTTTCAATCCGATATTGATTTCGTCAAGGACCGAGATCAACGAGTCCAGCGCGGGCAGGGAATCGGTGCGATTGGTCGATGGGGACAGAGAATCGACCGGCACGATTTCATCGCGGACTTGAAGAAAGGTCTTGATTGCTTCCTGCGCCTCGAAATATGACTTCTGCGCCGCGCTCAGGTCGCGCTGAGCCTGGAGACTGAAGACCTCGGCTTGCAGCCGGTCCAGCTTGGATGCCGCACCCAGATTGAGCTTCTCAACCGTTAGGCGCTCGTTCTCCTCAGTTCTCTTCACCGTGAGATCGACTGACTTGAGCAGTTCCCGCGTCCGGACGAGATTGAGATAGGCGACTTCGACTTTCAGCAGCAGGTCCTGCACGTCGCGTCGATAATCAAGCCGGTTGCCGGCGTACTGGTAGTGAGCGGCCCGAATCTGAGTGAAGAGGGGCAGGTCAAAGACCGGTTGTGATATCGTCAGGTTGCCGGCATAGGTCTTAGTGTCGAGCGCCTCGGACTGTGTCTTGGTATAGCTGGCGCTGCCCTGGGGTGTAGGCAGCAGATACGAAAGGTTCTCGGCGAAGGTAAGCTTGGATTTGCCTAACTTCGCTCTGGCTTCCTGATAATGGTAGGAATTCTCAAGCGCCATCATCCGAGCCTGTTCCAGCGTCAGGTCAAGCGTTCCGCCAACAAGCGTCAAGATCATCAAGTAAATCATATGGTTATTATATCCACTTCGGACATCTGGTCAATTGAGGAAAAGAGGTCGGCGTTATTATAAGTGTTTGACGTAAGCCAAAGCCCTTTGGTTTAGTCGAACCGGGCTAATAAACGGTTGATTTTTGCCTGAGGCTGCCTATAATGGTGAAGAAGCCTGCCGGAGACAAGCCCGGCAGGTAAAACGCGACCATGAGCCGGATTCACGTAGTCATCAATCCCCGGGCGGCTTCCGCCGCGGCGGGGCGGTTGTGGCCCAGAATCCGCCGTGAGTTAGTCCGGCGGGGATTCGAGGTCACGAGCTATCACACCAAAGCAGAGAATGGCGGACACTGAAGAGCGCCGACTGATAACGGTGACGTTCGCCGATGTGTCGGGCTTCACGTCGCTGTCCCAGCGCCTCGATCCGGAAGAGGTCAAGGAAGTGATGGATCTGTGCTTCGCCCACCTCAATCCGGTGGTTACGAAACACGGCGGCGTTATCCACAAGTATGAGGGTGATTCGGTTATCGCCCTTTTTGGATTGCCGATGGGCCATGAGGATGACCCGGAGCGGGCGGTGCGGTCGGCGCTTGAGATGCTGAGCTCCTTGCCGGCGCTGAATCAGGCTCTCGCCCACAAGTTGCGCGGCCCGGAGCAGCTCAGCATCCACATCGGGATCAGCAGCGGCACGGTATTCGTCGGCGAAATCGGCTCCAAGGAGAAGCGCGAGTATACGGTCATGGGGGAGGTCGTCAACTTAGCCTCGCGTCTCAAGGACACCGCCCGCAGTGGGCAGATTCTTGTGTCGGAGTCGGTCTACCGGCTCACCCATTACATGTTGGACTACGATATGGTGGCCCCGATTCCTCTTAAAGGCATTGAAGAGAAGGTCAAGGTGTTTCTTGTTCGGCAGGCGAAGCTGGAGCCTGAACCGAAGCGCGGCGTGAAAGGCCTGGTTTCGCCGCTGGTGGGAAGGGACACCGAGCTGCAACAATTGCAGGCGCTTGTGACGCGACTGGCCGAGGGCGAGGGTGGGGCCGTGTTCATCATTGGCGATCCCGGACTCGGCAAGACGCGACTGTGGTTTGAGGTCAAAGACCGCATCATGACCAGCGGTCTTAGAGTGGGTTTGTACGAGGGGCGATGTTTCTCGTATGGCGAGAACCTGACCTATCACCCGCTGCTCCAGGTGGTTCGTGCGGTTCTGGAGTTGGACGAAAAAGACCCGCCGGAAACCATCGAGAAGAAGATAGATGGGCTATGCCGCTCGCTGATACCCGATACATTCAAGGACGTCGTGCCCTATCTTGGCGTACTCATGGGGACGAAGCTGTCCCCAGCATACGACGAGAAGGTCCGATACCTTGATGCCCGGGACTTGAAGCGACAGGTCTTTGCGGCACTGAAGAGACTGCTGCAGGCCATTGCTGCGCAGAAACCACTGGTTGTGGTGATTGAAGATTACCACTGGGCCGACACAGAATCGTTAGAGTTCGTGGAGCACTTGTTTGACGGTCGCTGCGGTGACCCGGGGCCGATCCTTCTTGTCGCTTTGACTCGAGTCAACAAAGAGTCAAGAAGCTGGCGGGCCATGGAATCGCTGCGGCGGGAACTTGCCGATGCGTTCTGCACGATCCGACTCGAGCCGCTGACTGAAGATGCCTCGCGCACCCTGGTCAGCAACCTGCTCCATCTATCGGGCATCACCGACGCATTCCGGGACCGGATACTGTCGAGAGTCGGGGGCAATCCCTTTTTCCTGGAAGAGGTGCTGCGGGCGTTGATTACCGCCCGGATAATCGTCTTCGAATCCGGTGTCTGGAAATTGATGTTGGATATCTCGACGATAACGATTCCCGACACGGTGCAGCTCTTGATTGCCTCGCGCCTGGACCAGCTTGATCACGCGACGCGCTCGGTCCTCCAGCAGGCCGCGGTCGTGGGCCGCGTATTCGACGTTGAAATACTGGAGAATCTGACCGCGCTCGACAGTCTGATGCTGAGTGTCCAGCTGGCTGCGCTCGAGGAGTTCGAATTCATTCGCCGCGCGAGCGCCACCGGCCGCAGCTACCAGTTTCGTCACGCCCTGGTGCACGAGGTTGCCTACAACGGGATCCTCAAAAAGGCGCGGCGCGAAATGCACCGGTGCGTCGGCGGGATCATCGAACGCATCTACCACGACCGGTTGGACGACCATACCGAGCTTCTGGCGTACCAGTACGGCGATAGCGACGACTCCGCCAAGGCGCTGGAGTGGTTGTATCGGGCCGGGGTCCGGGCCAAGGAGCGATACGCGAACGAGGACGCCGTCAAATTCCTGGAGAAGGCGATATTGCTGTTGCCGGAGCGCCGGGATCGGGCCGCGGAAGTCTATGAGCTGCTCGGTGATGTGCGCAATCTTCAGGGAAACTACGGCGAGGCGAAGAGGAATTTCGAGACGATGTTTGTCTCAACTACCGACCCGATCAGCCAATCGCGATCCATGCGGAAGATTGCCGATATCTACCTTAGTCAGGTAAGCCTGGAGAACGCTTTGAAGATCGCGGGCGAAGCCGAAGCCCTGCTTGAAGGTGTCCAGGTGGAGGTGGTCGTTGAAAAGGCCGAAGTCGCCATGCTGCGCGCCGTGGTCCTCCGGCTCCAAGGTGAGATGGCGAAGGCCGATGCTGAGTGCCGGCGCGGGTTGAAAATGCTCGACGGCCTGGGCGCGGCGGGTGAGCCGATACTGCGCGTGCGGGAAAAGGGGCTTGGCAATCTGGGCGCAATGGCGAGCATCCAGGGCCACTATGACGAAGCCTCCGGGTATTTCGAGCAGTGCCTCCGGATCGGCCGCGAACTTGCTGACAAACGGATGATCGGTAACGCGGTCGGCAACCTTGGTATCATCTTCCACCACCAGCACGATTACGAGCGGGCGATCGACAACTATGAAAAGTTCCTCAGGCTCTCCGAGGATATCGGCGATAAAAAGGGCATCGGGCGCGCCAGCAACAATCTGGGATTAACTTATCGAGTGATGGGAAAATACGATGCGGCGCTGCGGTTGTTTCAAAACTACATGTTGATATCGAAAGAAATCGGAGACAAGCAGGGCGTTGGGGTGGCCTGCGGTAATATGGGGCCGATCCATTTTGCTCGCGGCGAGTTTGAGCAGGCCGAGGAGCTGTTTAAAACGCACCTGAGGATTTCCGAGGAGACGGGGGAGAAGCGGAGTATCTCGGTCGCGAGTTACAACCTGGGCTTCCTGTACCGGGAACGGAAGCAGTATGAGCAAGCGGCGGCGTACCTGGAGCGGGATGTTGCACTCTCCAGCGAACTCGGCGACAAGCGGGGAGCCGGTATTGCCCACCTGAGCTTGAGCGCTCTGCTGAGCGAGCAAGGCGACCACGATGCCGCCTCAAGGCATATGGAAGAGGCGGTGCGACTGCTCACCGAGACCGACAGCAAGACGGAGCTGGTCGAGGCCTTCGTGGCTCGGGCTGATCTGAATCTGAGGCGCGGCCCGGGGATCGAAATGGTCAGGGCCGACCTTGACCGGGCCAGCCGCCTTGCGCAGGATGCGAATTCGAAGTCCGGCCTGGCCCGCTGCAGCAGCGGTTACGGCAAAATGCACGCCGCAGTGAGGTCGTTCGGGGAGGCGGAGGAGTATTTCAAAAGAGCCCTTGAGCTCTGGTCCGGTCTTGGCGAAGACAAGGAGCTGGCTTTCGCGTACGAAGCGTACGCGGCGATGTTCGAGCAGAAGGGAGAGATCGAAGCGATGACCGCGATGCGACTCAAGGCGCGTTCGATTCTCGATGCAATGAAGGAAAAGTACCGCGCCTAGCCTGACGTACCGTTCAATCTCCTTTTGACAAGAGCTCTCGGGAGCATTATAATCAGTCCATGAAGGACACTCAGATGCCGGGCAAGGAATTGTCGAGCACTTTGTTGCTGGTCGCGATCACGGTTATCTGGGGACTCACCTTTGCCGTGATCAAGGACGTCCTGCGTTTCGTGTCACCGATCTATTTCATCTTCTGGCGGTTCCTCATCGCCACCGTGGTTGTCTACGCCGTCTTCGCCCGGAAGATCCATGCCGATCGCGGGCGCTCGCTGGTGCCGGGTATGATTGTGGGCCTGAGTGTCTTTGTGGGGTTTGTTACTCAGACCGTGGGCCTTAAAGAGACGACCGCCAACAAGTCGGCGTTCATTACATCGATGTATGTGATTATGGTTCCTTTCCTTTCGCACCTGCTCGAAAGAAAACCGGTTGCGCGCCGGGCGCTCGGTGGTTCAGTGCTGGCCTGCCTGGGGCTGTACATTCTGGCCCGTCCCGATTTTGCCGGGGTGAATGTCGGGGACGTGTTGACGTTGATCTGCGCTCTGGCTTTCGGCTTCCAGATCGTGCTTACTAATATCTATTCCAAGACCTACGAAGGTTCGGCGTTGCTGTTCTATGAACTGCTGCTGACCGCGGTCCTGTGCTTTCCGGCATCACTGGTCTGGGGCGGATGGAACATTAATTTGAATCGACAAGTCGTAGTGAGTATCATCTATGTCGCCGTCCTGGCGACGGCTTTCAACATTTACATCCAGAACACGTTTCAGAAGTTCGTTACCTCGGTCAAGGCTGCGATCATCTACACGACCGAGCCGATCTTTGCCGCGGTCTTTGCCTTCCTGCTGATCAGAGAGCTGCCGACCTGGTCGCTGCTTATTGGCGGGGGGCTCATCATCGCGGGGCTTTTTGTGTCCGCGGTGGGACGAAGAGCAAGCCCTTGTTGACAAAGGATTCGATTTACTATAGACTAAAGCTCGGGTGGACTCAAGCGTGAAACGACCAAACATCATCTGGTTCGACTGTGCTACTTCAACCCAGGACGTGGCGCGGCAGTTTGCCGCGGGCAAGGTGGAAGTCGTCATCGTCGCTAACCGTCAGAGCCGGGGCCGCGGCCGCTTCGGCCGGGTCTGGGAATCGGCGTCGGGCGGCCTGTGGGCATCTCTGCTCGTTTTCCCGGGCCGGGGTGCAGGCGCCTTGCACTTTGTCAACATCATTGGGGCACTGGCGGTGATCAAATTACTCGAAGCTTGTACTGTGGGCCGCGGCGGGATTGTCTGGCCGAACGACGTTATTATCAAGGGGCGGAAGATCGCGGGGATTCTGACCGAAAGGCGCGGGCCGGCCCTGATCTGCGGGATTGGCGTGAACGTCAATCAGGTGGTCTTTCCGGCCACTCTTGCCGGCGCTACTTCGCTGAGGCTTGAGACCAACATCCAGTATTCGATTCCCGAACTGCTGGAATGCCTGATCGGACACTTCTATTCGTACTATCCACGCGCGCTGGAAACCGGCGCGGGCGAGCTAATCGATGAATATCGTCAATACTTGACGATGACCAATCAGGTGGTTGCCCTTGATATCGGCTCGCGGGTGATCACGGGTTCGCTCTGCGACGTTGACGATGAAGGTCGCCTGGTTTTCCGCGAAACCAACGGCATTATCAGGCATCTTTCCTGTGGTCAGGTGCAGAGGGTACGATGGTCCTGACCCTGGACATTGGCAACAGCCGTGTCCACGCCGGCGTTTTTGCCCGCGGGCGCTTGAAGCGGTACGCGAGCATGAGGCATCCGGGACGGTTGAGCCGGCCGACCGCGGTGTCTTTTTTGAAACGACTGCGGGTGCGGCCTGATGGTGTCAGTGTGGCCTCCGTCGCGCCTCGCGTCTCGCAATCGATGATCCGCGCCATCCGGCGGCTCTGGCGGCTCGAGCCACTCGTGGTCACCGACCATTCGGCGGTTGGGCTCAGTCTTACCGCATATGAGCGAGGCGCATTGGGGGCGGACCGCATTGCCGGGGCGGTTGGGGCATGGCGCCGCTACCGAACGGATTTGATCGTGATCGATTTCGGCACGGCGACGACGTTCAACGTTGTTAACCGGCATGGCGATTTCGCGGGTGGCCTGATCTGCCCGGGCGTGGAGACAAGCCTGCACGGCCTCCTGGCACGAGCTTCGTTGCTGCCCAAAATCAGGTTGAGCGCACCCCGCCGTACGATCGGTCGGACGACCAAGGCCGGGATGAGGGCCGGGATCATGCTGGGCACCGCGGCCATGGTTGACGGGCTGGTCGAGGGGATCAATCGCGAAACCAGGCGGTCTCACCTCGTCGTCGCGACCGGCGGCTGGGGACGGAGGTTTGCCCGTCTGGCCCGATCCATTGACCGTTACGATGAACATCTGAACCTGCGCGGTGCGTACGAGATATACCTGATAAATGAAGAGAAGGTCACTGGTCACTAAGGGCCCGGGGCGCACGATTGCCCTGGGCCGCAACCTGGGCCGCAGCCTGGTCCGAGGGGACGTTGTGCTGCTGTATGGCGCGCTGGGCAGTGGCAAGACGGTCCTGGTCAAGGGTATCTGTGAAGGACTCAAAGTCATGGGTACGGTCAAGAGCCCGAGCTTCGTTGTCGTCAACGAGTACGAGGGGGTGTTGCCGGTCTTTCACATCGATCTGTACCGGTTGAGCCGAAAAGAAGTCGGTGAACTAAGACTCGACGAGTATTTCGACGACGACGGTGTGACGTGTGTCGAGTGGGCGGACCACCTGCCGCGCATTCCGCGGGGCACCGCACTCAAGATCCGTCTGCGTCATGCCGGGTCGCGCGCCCGGCGGGTCTTTATCTATGATTTTCGCAATTGAAACGTCGGCCGCGGCGGCTTCGCTGGCTTTGGTCCAGGGTGGATTGACCCTGGTCGAGCTGCGGACTTCAGGCAAGATCAAGCACTCGGAGGCGATTTTTCCTATGGCGGCGCGGCTTCTGGACAGGCATGACCCGGACCGGCGGCGGGTCAAGGGGATCGCGGTCAGCATCGGGCCGGGCATGTTTACCGCCCTGCGGGTCGGTTTGTCGCTGGCCAAGGGTATGGCGCTGACGCTGGGCATCCCGGTTGTGGCGGTCAACACGCTTGACGCCCTGGCGGCATCGGTCAGCACTGATGCCCGTCTTCTTGCGCCGGTTATCAACGCGGGCCGGGGCGATATCTACCTCGCCGTGTACGAGCGTAGAGGGGGCACTCGGCACCGGCTCGGCCGCTACCACCTGGTCAAAGCCGAGAGCATCGTCCGCTTTACGAGAAGAGAGACCTTGGTTTTCGGGCCGGCCCTCGAGGCCGTGAGGGGGGTAGTGCTGGAGGCCGGCCGCGGCAAGATCGTCCTGGCCGAGATACATCTACCGGCACCCCCGGCATCAGTTGTCGGCCGGCTCGGTGAAGCGCGGCTGAAGGCAGGAGATATTGCCAACCTTGACACGCTCGAACCTTTTTACATCAAGGAGCCGGATGCAATTGCCCGTGGAAATAGGCAAGCTCAGCGTCGCTGATTTAGACCGGGTGATGGAGATAGAAGAGGTGAGTTTCCGCCATCCGTGGCCGCGGGCCTTCTTCGTAAATGACCTTGCTTCGCCGCAATCGATTTGCCTGGGCGGTTGGGTTGAGAACCAGCTGATCGCCTACGGTGTTGCCATGGTTGCCAGTGTCGAGCTACACATCACGAATATCGCGGTCCACCAAGACCGCCAGCGTCGGGGCTTGGGTACCAGGATAATCGCCGAACTGGAAGGTGAAGGCAAACGCCGCGGGTGCAGCTACGCGTACCTTGAAGTGCGGGTTTCGAATCAATCGGCGGTTGAGCTGTACCGGAAACTTGGCTACGGTTTCGCATACAGCCGGCGCGGGTATTACCTCGACGGTGAGGACGCCCACGTCATGGAAAAAATTCTGTAGAAGGAGGTCGTATGAACATGTTGGTTTCTCTAGCGATACTTGCCGGACCAAGTCTCTTTTTTTTCAAGGGGAAAGGTGAAGTCATAGTTAAGTACGTACCGACGATCGCGGCCAGCCAGTATACGGTGGTGGTCGCCAAGAACGACAGCCCTTGGGAAGAGGCAAGTATGCGGCGTTCCGCGAACTGGTTCTATCATCTGGTGGCGTACGACTCGACGATACGGGCGTTGGCCTGCTATTTCCGGAGCGGTACGATCATCGACGATAACTTCGGCATGCTCTACCTATACGAGATAAAGACTAATCCGAGGATGATAATGCCGCTGTCCATCAAACAGCTGGACGTGATGCTCAAGACCGCTGATGCTAAGTTGCTGAGCCGAGCCACCAAACATGACGTTTCCGAGGCTATGACTTTGATCACCTACGTTAGCGAGCTGCTCAATTTGATTCCGGATCCGATGCGCGAGTGTCTATTTCGAACCGAAAAGCGACGGTTACTTGACTACGCCGCCAGCTTGCTGACGCGGCAGTAATCAGGCGAGCCAATTGCAATCAGGGAGATCATGGTGCGGGCAATGCTGCTGGAACGACCGGCCCCGGTTGAGAGCCGGCCCCTGCGGTTGGTGGATTTACCGAAGCCGGAGATCGCCGCGGATGAAGTTCTGATTCGAGTCACGGCTTGCGGGGTGTGTCACACCGACCTTCACATCGTCGAGGGAGAAATCGCGCCGCCGCGGCTGCCGCTTGTTCCTGGTCACCAAATCGTTGGAACCGTTGAGAGAACCGGGTGCCAGGTGGTCGGCCTCGGTAACGGAGATCGCGCCGGAATCGCCTGGCTCCATGCCGCGTGCGGAAAGTGTGAGTACTGCAAGCAAGGCCTCGAGAATCTCTGCCTCGACGCCCAGTTTACCGGTTATCATGTCCACGGCGGGTATGCCGAGTATGTTGCGGTCAAGCACTCCTTTTCCTATAGGTTGCCGGACGGTTTTGATGATCGGGCCGCGGCTCCCTTGCTGTGCGCCGGCATTATCGGCTATCGCGCGCTACGTCTCTGCGCGTATGAAACCAAGGGTAACGTTGGTCTCTACGGTTTTGGGGCGTCAGCGCACATCGCCCTGCAGGTTGCTCGGCACCAGGGATGCGACGTCTACGTCTTCTCGCGCACTCGTGACCACCAGAGGCTGGCCCTGGAACTGGGAGCGGTCTGGGCGGGAGGGGTTGAAGAAGACCCGCCCCGGAGAATGGACGGTTCGATAATATTCGCTCCGGCCGGGTCTTTGGTGCCGGTGGCCCTGGGCCATCTGAAGAAGGGGGGCATCCTTGCGCTAGCCGGTATCTACATGACCCCGATCCCCTCGATTGACTACAACAAGCTCTTGTACGGTGAGCGGAAGATTACCAGTGTCACCGCCAGTACGAGAGCTGATGCCCGCTCTTTTCTTAAGCTTGCGGCTAAGATACCGATCAGAACTAAGATTGAAGTATTCGCGCTCGAAGATGCCAACCTTGCACTTAAGTTGCTGAAAGAACGTAAGATAGCGGGGGCTGCGGTGCTCAAAGTCGCTCCGGCTCCGGCTCAGGAAGATCGATTGAAGCCATCCCGCCCGCCGGCGTGATTGAAGGCTCGGGTGCTTGGTTTTAGTCCGGCAATCCTTGGTGGATAAATCACTCTTGACTTTGTCCGGGAAGTGTGTAGAATAGCCCAATACTTGACATATCGGCATTTGTGCACTCAAGAAAGGTACTTGATCTGACGCAGCAGGAGGCAAGATGGCTGACGAAGGTAAGATGAAGAAATTGAATCCGGGCGAAGTACTCTTCAACGAAGGGGAGATCGGCGAAGTAATGTATTTGATCCGGCAGGGAAAGGTCAAAATCGTGAAAGGCAAGGGAGAAGAGGGGAAAGTACTTGCAGTTCTGAAAGAAGGCGACTTTTTTGGGGAAATGGCGATTATCGACAACAGTCCGAGGTCGGCCACGGCGATTGCAGTTGATGAGGTCACGCTGCTCGGTATCGATAAGGAGACTTTCCACTCCAAGATCCGGGAAAACCCGTTGATTTCTTACATTCTTGAAACGCTGAGCCGACGTTTGCGCGGGGCCGACGAGCAGATAAAGCTCCTGATGATCAAGAGCGAGGAGCGGCGGGTCATCGCCCTGCTATTGACCCGAGGCAAAGAGGCCGGCCGGAAGATCAATGGTGGTGTCGAAGTCAGCCCGTTTTCCATCGATGGCTTCACCAACATGGTTGGGATCGAATTCGCTAAGGTCAGGGAGTTTATTGACCGGCTGATAAACGCCCGGCTCATTGCCATCGAAGGCGATAAGCTCGCCATTAAGAGCATTGCCGACTTAGAAGATTACCTGCGCTACATCACCCTCAAAGAGAAGTTTGAGCGCGGTTAAGTAGCTCAAGCTGATCCCTACCGAGAGTTGGAGGAGGACACCGGTGTCCACCTTTAAGTTAGAGGAATTCCATCTGCGCCGCAAGGAACTCGAGCGCTTGTTGGTCGATCCGAAGATTCTAGCCGACCGGTTGGAGCTTCAGAAGCTTTCGAAGGAGTTCAAGCGGTTGAGTCGGATCCTGGACCAGGCGGAACTCATCAAGAAGCTCGAGCGATCGATTACCGAGACCCAGGAACTGGTCAAGGCGGACGACCGGGAACTGGCCGAGCTGGCCGAGAACGAACTGGCTGCGCTCCAGCAACAACATGACCGCGCGCGCGATGGACTGATTCGCTTGACGGAAGGCGGCGATGAGGATGAGAGTGAGCGTAACTGCATCATGGAAATCCGTGCCGGGGCCGGGGGCGAAGAAGCGGCGCTGTTCGCGGCTGACCTCTTCCGAATGTACACCAAGTACGTTGAAAAGAGGAATTTCAAATGGGAACTCCTGTCATCGCACCCGACCGGGTTGGGCGGTCTGAAAGAAGTAATCCTTTTCATCGAAGGGTCGGGATCTTACAGCCTATTCAAGTACGAAAGCGGCGTGCACCGGGTTCAGCGCATACCTGCCACCGAGGCTTCCGGTCGGATCCACACGTCAACGGTTACCGTGGCGGTGCTGCCGGAAGTTGAAGATGTCGACTATCACATCGAAGAGAAGGATCTGAAGATCGATACGTTCCGGGCGGGCGGGCACGGCGGGCAAAATGTCAACAAAGTCAGTTCCGCGGTGCGTATCACCCATCTTCCGAGCGGTATCGTCGTGAATTGTCAGGACGAAAGATCGCAGCACCGGAACCGGGACAAGGCGATGAAAGCGCTGCGGGCAAAGCTCCTCGATATCAAGAAGCGGGAGCAGGAGCGGGAAATATCGCAGCAGCGCCGGGAACAGGTCGGTTCCGGGGAGCGTAGTGAGAAGATCAGAACCTACAATTTCCCCCAGAACCGGGTCACCGATCACCGGGTCAATGTCAGTATCCACAACCTTGAAGATATGATGGATGGGAACCTGGACAAGTTGATAAGTTCGGTTGTTGAGAAGCTGCGTCAGGCAAAAACCGCCTCGACGTAGGACGCTATCCCCGATTTCTGATTCTGATCCGGCGGCCGATCCCGGCCTTCACTCCCGTCTTGTCAAGCTTCTAACCACCGGACGACAAAGCTCTAATCATGTCTCGGCCAGACTCCCCAGCTTGACATCCTTTATGGCGCTGGCCACCACATAGATGCGGATATTGTTGCCCGCTGGATCAGCCGGCAATACGAAGAAACCCTTACGTTGTTTGTTATACCCCATTGTCGATCCGTAGACTACCTCATTATCGAGAAAAGTAATCTTGATCTTGATGCCGCGCAGGTATTTCGGGTCGAAACCCGAGAATCCCTTCTTTTCCTGATAACCCTTGTCCCCCTCGTAGGTTTTAACGAAAAAAACGGCCTTGAGCGATTCGGTGTCAACCTCCTCGATTCGGCCGTCCTGGTGAACAAGGTGAAACTTCGGTTTCTCGGGGACAAAATCGTGCGTGACTCCCTTCACGACCACGGCATTCTTGTAGTGAAGCACGATCCGATTGACCTCGGGCGATGACGGAGTAAAATTCATCCCGACATTATAGAACAATTATCTGACAAAGGCAAGAAGAGAATGACACGAATCGGAGTGGGAAGGGGCAGTAATGATGGCTGACGTAATGATAAAAGAAAACGGGGCAGACCAGATGGTCTGCCCCAGTAAGATCTCGAGTGCCTATCTTAGGTAGATGACCTTTTCGGTCCGGTCGTTGATTTTCAGGAAGTAGATGCCGCCGGCAAGGTGTTCGGGTTGCCAGGTGCCGGTGCCGGTTGCGGCCCCGGTTTTCTCTAAGACCGAGGCGACCTGGCGGCCGGAGATATCAAAGGCGTGGACTGTGATTCTTTCATTGGGGCCGAGTTCGTAAGCGTAGGCCAGTTGTTTGGTAAAGATGCGGGAGTTGAGTTTGAAACGGGCGTGTTGGCCCAGCACGACGACCGGCTCTTCTTCGACTTTGACGAAGCGGTCATACCAGGATTGGGCGCTGTCACTGTGGACCCGGGCTTCGATCGTGTCCCGACCGCCGACGATCGCGTAGACCACGCGCCAGCGGCCGCCGGCCGGGATGTTTTGCGGTCCGGCGGAAACGAGGACCGACCAGTTGTAGGCCCGGTTGCTGGTCGCGACCGTCTTCTTGGCGGTCATGAAGCTATCTTTGACCGATTCGGTCATGCCGGTGTAGATCTGGTGGTCAATGACCGACAGGTTGCAGGCGGTGCGAGGGTCGAGCAGCCGGACGCCGACCGTGGGATTGTAGCTCTGGTTCTTCATGAAGGCGAAACGCCGGTTGGTATTAGTGTAGGCGAAGTCGGTCAGATCCATCGCACTCCAGCCACAGCACTTGAAATCGCAGAGCAGGGCCGAATAGAAACTGTTGATCTGGCTGGCCCCGGTGTTGTAGTAGTCGTAGATGATGATGCCGAAGTCGTCGTAGCCGCCGGCGGATAGCGTCAGGGAGTGCTGGTTGACCCGGATGCCTCGGGGTACGGGGTGATAACCGTCATCGTAGATGGCCCGGAACTCCTCATGAGCATAGAGCGGCGGGATGACCGGGACGATGCTGTCGAGGATGCGGAAGTCCTTGTTGACCACCGAGCAGGGCACCCCGAAACTGCGATCAACGATATAGGTCGGGTCCGTGCCGCAGAGCATGCTGCCGTACTGGAGCTTGGAAATCGTCCAGGCGGTGGTCTCCGGATAGACAAAACCGTGACCTTCACCGCGCCAGTCGGTCGTACCGATACTGCCCAGGGCCGTTACCGACAGCAGGAAGAAGGCGGTATCGTGGGTCGCCCAGACGCGGTAATCGGGCCGCTGGCCGATCGTCGTCTTGACAAAGGGTTGCCAGGTGCCTTCGTTGGCCGCCGCATTGACGATGAGCTCGGCCTCGGCCCCTTGCGGGGCGGCGGCGGATACCGTCACCCGGTAGAAATCGCCCCGGGCCGTATCCCCGGCTGCGATGTTGGCGTAGTTCGACGTCGAATCGAGCAGGGTGAGATGGGAACAGGTCGTCCGTAAGGTACCGCGGACGTTGGTGGCCACCGCATTGCCCGCGTTCTTTAACGTAACATAGAGGTTGGCGGTTTCACCCGGGTCAAACCGGTGGTTGTTACCATCGTCGATGTAACAGCTCTGGTATGCCAGACAGGGCGCCGGGCTGCCGGAACTTACCGTCGCGGTCGCCTCGTAGGGATAACAGTCGCGCGCCGTCACCGTTACATCCATAGTGCCGACCGTGGTGGCATTGGCCACCAGATCAACCCAGCCCAGCGAGTTGGTGTAGCCGGCCGCATGAAACTCGGTACCCTTCATGACGCAAACCAGCGCCTCTTTGACCGGACTGCCGCCGAAACTTGCCGTCACCCGGACGTTGGTCGCACCGGTCGGAATCGAAGCCGGATGATTGACCGTTAGTCGCTTGGGTGTATCACGCCACATGGGCAGCTCGGGGTCACCAAAGAGATTGAGTGAATAATGCGCCCACCGGGCACTCAACTGTTCCTTGGCCACGTTTCTCAGGTAGTCCTTGGCATAGGCGATGGCCTTGCCAATATTAGGGCGATTTTGCACGAAGCCCCGATAGAAGGTTACCGAAATGTGTTCGCCCGGGCCCATGGTCGGCGGCGCGGCCCAGCCGTAACGCGAATTCAAGATGTCAGCCACGCAACCGCCACCAGGATAATTGATCAGGGATTCGGCAATACACTCTTTTCCATCAAAGCTGCCGCAGTCGCAGGCAAATGTGGACATCATGATGTCCAACATGGTCGCATTGGTTAACGTGGGGACGAGCGCCATCGTGAATACGCCTACCTGGTCTGGGCTGCCATGTCCGAGAGGATGGCTGAAATTGTACCCGACGTTGAGCGAGTCGCGGATCTGGGCACCGGTTGGGTCGTCGAGGCGGGAACGGCGCCAGGTTGCGGGGAAATAGTTCGCGATCTGACCATTGCAGATCCGTCCGTGATACATATTGCTGCCCCAGAATAACTCTGAGGGCAGCAGGATCCTCTTTAGATATGTGGTATCAGGATGTTTTTCATAGAGAGTATCTTTCCGAATGAAATTCGCTACATGGGCAGCGTGATCTACCGGAGCGCGACCGACAAACACGTCGTAGAAAAGGTCGGCGGTATCCGCCGGGACGAGCTCGCCGAACTGGTTATTGCGGTTACCGTCCCAGGACCACTGCAGGTCGGCGAAATAGAGGTCGGCCGGGACGTTGTTGGGCGAGTAGGGCAGATAGCCGTTACGGAAGGGCACGACCACGTCGTCCCCGCCAAGCAGCACATAGACAAGGCCTTTGTTGCGCCAGTAGTCGATGATGAAGTTGCGGATTTTCTCCGGATTGTCACGGCCCGCATACCGGGCATAGATCGTATCTAAGGGCATAATGACCGTGTTCAGCCCTTTCTTGGTCTTCCAGTTCTTCAAAGGGGTGAAGGCGGAAACCAGCGCGCTGCTGGTGATAATAACATAGTCGACATTGTTGAACGATTCTTTTTGGGGCGGAGCGAAGGTCTGGACTTGGTCGGCGTTGATGACCAGGTTGGCAACCTGCTCGCTAAAAACCCTGATCTGATTATCGGTCATTGGATAGATTTCGTTAACCCCCTCGGTGTATTCGATTTCAAGCTCCAACCGGGTGAAAAGCACCAGTTTCCCGTTGGCGGGCGTATATTGCACCGGGCAGACTTTAACACCGGCAATGCGGTACCCGGACATGCACCCCGAAGGTACGACCGAGGCGATCGTAGCCGGGTAGGCCTGGTCTGACGCATAGACGGTCGGGTCCGGCTGGACAAAGGGCGGCGGGTTTTGTATCGACAAGGGCCGTGGTGTTTGCACTGGATGGATGTAGAATACACCCGGCACTTCATAACGGTCGAAGGATCTGATCCGGACATCCTTGATTTCGGCTGAAGGGGGGATCAAAAGATTAACGTTGGCCATCGGCAGCAGCGGTTTGCCTTCCTCCGCTGTAGACAGAGCACCATTAAGCGTAATCACGTCAAAACCGTTGGCTTGCGAAAAATTGAGATCGGCGGGGGAGAACGTTACCGTCTGAACTATGCTTGCCGGATAGGCAAGAACAGCAAGCATGAAGAGGGAACAAAGATATTTAGCCATGTAGCCTCCTTATGACAGTCTGTAAATACTAACCGAGCGCAGTTAAATGTCAAGGGGAAACCGATTTCACGAGAGCCCCAATCGTGTCCCCCCATGGGGTCAGATAGTAATGGGGTGGGCGGAGGGCGAGAAAGCGCTTGACAAGTAGTGGCCGTTAGGTATAATTATGCATATTGTGGATCATTGATTTCGGATTTGAGTCATTCAAGATGGAGGTCGTATGAGCATCGTCGTGACATTGGCGGCGCTATCTTTGTTCAACGCCGATTTCGGCATCTGCACTATGGCCACGAACGAGATATACACGACCGCGGCTTACGCCAACAACCAGTACTACGTCTTCTGGACCGACTACCGGTCCGCGCCGTTGTACTCGCTGTACGGAGCCAGGATCAGCGCCACCGGCACAGTGCTGGATCCTAACGGCAAGTTCCTGGCAACGGACAGCGTCTTCAATCCCAGGGTTGCTTCCGACGGATCGAACCTATTGGTGGTCTGGCGGGAAGGGTGCTGAAGTTATGGCGATATCCGCGGAGTGCGGGTCACTCCGAACTGCGATTCAATAAGGTCTTTCTACATCTACACCGACACAAGAACCCCGGCACAGTATGCACCGGAGATCACTTTCGGCGGCGGCAACTACCTTGTGGTATGGGGCGACGGCCGCAGCACGAACTTCCCGGTATATGCTTCGCGTGTGACACCGTCAGGCACGGTGCTGGATCCGACCGGCATCCTGGTCAGCAGGAGCACGACGGCGACGCAGTACTTCCCGGCGGTTGCCTGGGGCGGCACAAGGTACTTCGTCGTGTGGGGTTACTACTCGCCGGCACCGTACGCCGTGTACGGCCGGTTCGTCAATACGAACGGGACCATGGCCAGCGATACGATCCGGTTGGGGACCGGAACCACGGGGATCTACCACACCGGTCTTGCCTACGACGGGACGAACTACCTGGTCATCTGGGTCGAGTATGCGACGTCGAGTGTTCTCAAAGGACAGATGGTTTCAGGAAGCGGTGCCCTGATCGGCAGTCCATTCACGATTGCCTCACCGGTAATGTACTTCAAGTCGGCATCAGTCTGCTTCGACGGTACGAACTATCTTGTTGCCTATGCGCTCCAGACCGGAGGCGTCTACAAGATCTGGGGCCGTAAATACAACCGAAGCGGCGCACCGGTGGGCTCGGCCTTTGCCGTGTCGAACTCGACCTACAGTCAGTCCTACAACTCCGTTGTTCCCGGCGCGAACAACCGGTATCTGAACGTCTGGTCTGAGTATCGCTCAACCTATGACATCTACGGCAACATCGACGTGATGATGACTGAAGTCGAGGAACAGACGACCGGGCATAGCGCGGCGCTTCGACTCAAGTCAAGCATCGTACGCGATATGATTCGACTCGAAGGCGGACGCGAGTTTCTGGTCTTCGATGTCTCGGGCCGCGAGGTGGGGAAGACGACCACCGGTGCTTTCGATTGTCGGCGGCTGGAGAGCGGTGTCTACTTTGTCCGCGTTCCGTCGGGCGAACGGTTGAAGGTTGTGAAAGTACGGTAGAGAAAAGCGCTTATTGGAGGCCCCGCTCGCCAACGAGCGGGGCCTCTGTCTGTTCGGTCACGTTGTGCTCTTGGCTTGCACTCTTCGAACGCAGCCGAGAAGCAACTGTGTCATTAGCGAAGCGTCATAAGTACGGCGTTTTCCCCTGACCTTGACTTGGCAGTCAATAATCGTATAATGAACCAGGATGAACAAGGCACTGCCGCCAAGAAGTTTGCTCTGGGTATCATTGCTCGTGTTTTGCGGCGCCTGTCAGAAACATTTTGTCAAACAGGATGCCGCCTCTCAGGGCACGGCGGCGGTTTGTCGTGATTTTCCGGCGATGCGGTTTGCCGTATTGACCGATCTGCATTACCACAACCCGAATCTCGGCAATGCAGGAGCCGCTTTCGAAGCCTATCTGGACAGCGACCCCAAGCTGCTCAAGGAGAGTCCGGAAATCCTGGACGCGGTGATGGATAAAATGGCGAAAGACACGCTGGACTTCGTATTCGTAACCGGCGATCTGACCAAGGACGGAGAGCGGCTGAATCATGAAATAGTGGCCGAGAAACTTCGCCTCTTAGAGCAAACCGGCAAAAGAGTTTATGTCATACCCGGCAATCACGACATCTTGAATTACCAGGCATACCAGTACACCGGCGACAGCGTAAAACCGGTGGTGCATATCACGCCGGCGGACTTCCGCTCGATATACGGCGATTTTGGATATTCCGAGGCGATCGCTGTGGATATGAATTCGCTGAGCTATGTCGTCGAACCAATCCCCGGCGTATGGCTGTTCGGTCTTGACGCGTGCCGCTATGATGAAAATGAGCGGAACCGGGAATCGGTCATCGGCGGGAAGCTCAGGAGGGAGACCGTTGCCTGGGTGGAAACGGTGTTGAAAAAGGCGGCAGTCGAGAAGAAAGCCGTGATCGGATTCCAGCATCACGCCCTGCTCGAGCACTTTCCCGGGCAGGTCAAGCATGTCAAAACCGCGGTTGTCAGCAACGGCGAAGAGGCGAGCCGGCGGTTCGCGGCATCCGGCATGGAACTGATTTTTACGGGTCACTTCCACGCCCAGGACATCGTGATGAGAACTTTCAGCCGCGGCGAGATCATGTTCGATGTGGCGACCGGCTCAGTGGTCACGTATCCGTGCCCGTACCGCCTCGTGAACATCACGCTGGCGCAACAGCTGACCATCCGTTCATACTTTGTCGATTCGATCGGTTCGCACCCTTTCGGCTTCAGGGAATACGCGCGCGACAACCTGCATCAGGGCTTTGAAAAGATCGCCCATCCCCATCTCAACAATTGCCTGTTCGGCGGGGTCGAGGCCGAAAGATCGGCGTCCGATATTGCGGACCTGGTGATCGCCAACTATCAGGGTGATGAAGATCCGCGCGACCGGCATTTGAGACCCCGGGGCTGCGCCAGCTGCTTCTTGATCCTGATGGTGAACGAACTGAACCGGGGACTGGAGAAAGACCCTGACCCGCCGGACAACGACTTGATCATTGATCTCAAGACCGGTGCGTGGCGAAAGAAATAATATTGAAATCCGACTGACATCAGATAGGCGTTTATTACCTGTACCCCGTCATTTAACACGCCCCTTATATTGTACATTGGTGATTCAATGAAGATTGACACGGATTGATTTCATACCATTCATTATCGGCCCGCAAAAAACCTCGGGGGCAGGTGAGTTTTCACCTGCCCCCGACTCTGTAGTTGCAGGTTCTAGCGCAGGTAGATGATTTTTTCTACCCGGTCGTTGATGCGGAGGAAGTAGACGCCGCCGGAGAGCTGCTGGGGCTTCCAGGCGCCGGTGCCGGTCGCAGTGCCGGTCTTATTAAGGAGAGTGGCGACCTGACGGCCCGAGATGTCGTAGGCATGGACGGCGAGGTGTTCATTCGGCCCGAGGTCGTAGGCGTAGGCGAGCTGTTGGCTGAAGATCCGGGCATTGAACTTGAAGGTAGTATGCGCCCCGAGCACGACCACCGGTTCCTCTTCGGCGCGGAGAAAGCGGTCATACCAGGATTGCGCGCTGTCGCTGTGGGCTTTTGCCTGGGTCGTATCGTGCCCGCCAACGATAGCATAAGCCGCTCGGTATCGGCCGCCGGCCGCCAGGTTTACCGGTCCGGCCGAGGCGATGACTGCCCAGTTGGCCGGAGTCGTACCAGTGGTTATCGTTCGCTTGGCGGTAACGAACGAATCTTTAGTTGCCTCGCTGAGACCGGTGTAGGAAGTGAGATTGATGAGTGAGACATTACGGGCGGTTCGGGGGTCGAGTAATCTCAGCCCGTAGCTGTGGTTACGCGTTGTCGAAGAGTTCTTCAGGAAGACGAAACGCCGCGCTGGATTGACAAAGCCGTAGTCTGAATTGTCGAGCTGGCTCCAAATCGTGCAGCGCAAGTCCAGGATCACCGAGGAATGGAAGTTGTTGATCGCGCTCGTGCCGCGATTGAGGTAGTCGTAGATAATGATCACGAAATCATCATAGCCGCCGTCATACAGGGCAAGGCTGCGTTGCGTGACCTGCAGGTTCTTGGCGGCCGGATGATAACCATCGTCGTAGGTTGCGAGATATTCCTCATGACCCCAGGCCGGCGGTATGCACGGTTTGATGCTGTCGACCACCCGGAAGTCTTTGTTTATGATCGAGCAAGGCACGCCGTAGAACCGGTCGACCATGTAGGTTGGATCGGTCCCGCAGACCATGCTGCCGTGGAAGAGCTTCGAGCTTGTCCAGGCCGCCGTATCGGGGTAGATGAATCCGTGCCCTTCGCCCCACCAATCGGTTGTTCCGATGCTGCCGAGGCAGGTAACGGTCAGCAAGAGCCAGGCGGTATCATGAGTGGCCCAGACGCGGCTGGCCGGCATGAACACGCCGATCCTGGTTTTCGTGAACGGTAGCCAGGACCCTTCATTGGCAACGGCGTTGACCAGAAGTTCTGCCTCAGTGCCGTGCGGTGCTGACGATGATACGCTCACCCGATAGACGTCGCCCCGTGCCGTATCGCCGGCCGCGATATTGCCGTAGATTGAAGACGAATCGACCAGGGTCAGATAGCTGCTGGTCGTTCTCAATGTTCCGCGGACATTATTGGCGGCCGCGGCTCCGGCATTCTTCAGCGTGACGATCAGGTTGGCCGTTTCTCCCGGGTCGAGGCGATGATTGTTGGCGTCATCAACGTAGAGGCTCTGGAAAACGAGAGCCGGGGTTGGTGAACCGCTGGTAAACGTGGCCGTGCCTTCGTTGGGATAGAAGTTGCGGGCGGTCACCGTCACGTCCGCCGAGCCGGTTGTTGTTGCATTGGCGGTCAGGTCAACCCAACCGAAGCTATTGGTGTAGCCGGCAGCGTGAAACTCGGTTCCCTTGACAATGCAGGCCAAGGCGTTCTTCACCGGATTACCGCCGTAGGTTACGGTTACCCTGACGGTTCGAGGTCCGGTCGGGATGCTTGCCGGATAGTTCACGGTCAGGCTCTTCGGGGTGTCGGTGTACATGGGCAAGGCGGGATCGCCGAACAGATTCAACGCATAGTGTGACCACCGTTCACCATACTGAGTCATGGCAACGTTGCGGAGCTCGTCCTTGGCCAGGGCGTGGCATGGACCGACCTCCCACGCTCCCTGCCAGAGCTGGCGATAGAATGCCATACTCAGTTGCTCGGACGACCCCATCAAGGGCGGCGCACCCCAACCGAAACGAGAGTTTAGCATATCGGCGACGCAGCCACCGTTCGGGTAGTTGATCAAAGTCTCGGCCATGCATTCCTTGGCGTCGAAGCTGCCGCAGTCGCAGGCAATAGAGTTCATGATGTTCAACCGGGTGGCATTGGTCAGGGTTGGCACCAGATCCATTGTCAGGACACCGACTTGGGTCGGACTGCCGTGGCCGACGGTGTGACAGAAGTTGTAACCGACATTGAGGGAATCCCGGATTTGGGCGCCGGTCGGGTCATCGATGCGGGAACGGCGCCAGGCGGTCGGGAAATATGCCGTGAGGGCGCGGTTGCAGATCCGGCCATGATAGCCGATAGACGACCAGAGCCACTCTGATGGCATCACGATGCGCTTGACATACGTCGTGTCGGGCAGCCGCTTCTCGTAGAGCGTGTCCTTGCGGACGAAGTTGGCGACGTGGGCCGCATTGTCATTCGGACAGCGACCGACAAAGACATCATAGAACAGGTCGAGCGTATCGCCCCGGAACTCACCGAATTGATTATTGCGGTTGCCGTCCCAGGACCACTGCAGGTCGGCGTAGTACAGATCAGTTGGTATGCTGCCGGTGGTGTGAACGGGATCGGTCAGATACCCGAATCTCACCGGAACAACAACATCGTCACCGCCGATCAGCACGTAGACCAGACCTCGGTTACGCCAATAGTCGATGATGAAGTTGCGGATGCGCTCCTGATTGTCACGACCGGGATAGCGGGCATAGATCGTATCCAAGGACATGATGACCGTGTTCAAACCTCTCTTGGTCTTCCAGTTCTTTAGTGGGGTAAAGGCGGAAACTAAGGCACTGCTGGTGATGATGACGTAGTCGACGTTGTTGAACGATTCTTTCTGGGGCGGGGCAAAGGTTTCAACCCGGTCGGCGTTGACAACAATACCGGCGACCTGCTCGCTAAAGACCCGAACCTGATTGTCGGTCATCGGATAGACTTCGTTGACCCCTTCGGTATAGTCGATCTCCAGCTCCAACCGGGTGAATAACACCAGCTTGCCGGTGGCGGGCGTATATTGCACCGGGCAAACTTTAACCCCGGCAATACGATACCCCGACATGCAACCCGACGGCACGATCGAGGCGATCTCGGCCGGGTAGGCCCGGTCCGACGCATAAACGCTCGGATCCGGCTGGATAAAGGACGGCGGGTCCTTAATCGATAAGGGCCGCGGTCTCTGTACCGGATGGATGTAGTACGCACCCGGCACTTCGTAGCGGGCGAAGGACTTGACCCGGACATCCTGGATCTCGGCTGAAGGCGGGATCAAGAGATTGACATTGACCAGCGGCAGCAACGGTTTGCCTTCTTCCATCGTCGAAAGCGCACCATTGAGCGCGATCACATCATAACCGTTGGCTTGGGTAAAATTGAGATCGGACGGCAAGAACGTCACCGTCTGCACCATACTTGCCGGAAAGGCAAGAGTGGCGAGAATGAACAGAGTGCAAAGGGTATTCCTCATTTTACCTCCTTTTAAGAAGTCAGTCAATTCTATGCCAGACGATGATAATGTCAAGGGTTAATTGCAAGCTGGTACACACCTGGTTACAAGTATTGGAGGGATGCGATTTGTCCCTGGCCGCAATGCGGCGACGGGATCCGCGTTCATTTGTCATTCTGAGGAACCTGGTGACGAAGAATCTCAGATCCCTCGTCCGCCATACGCCTTGGCGGACGAGGGATGACAGACGGGGGAGATGAAAGAAACGGGAAACCAGTGACAAAAAAATCCCCCTCAATCCCCCTTTATAAAAGGGGGAGATGGAGAGAGAACTGGGCGGTACTGGACTTGTTGAGGGCCGCTGTTTTTGTGGCACGAAATCCCGTCACCTTGGAATTCTAAGGCAGAAACGGGAAACCAGCGACCTTCGGTATGTGAGACGGACGCTCTTTTACCGGCACCCCTAAACCACATGAAATATCGGCAGTTTTCGGCGAGCGAAATATCCCTCGTCCGATTTGTGCCACAATTGTGCGACGTGTGTTGGTTGTTTTGCTGTCTCTTATATAAACAATGTCAATGACCATTTTTGGTCATTAGTCAATGACCAAATGTGGATAGTGGGTATTGACAAAGAAGAAAAGATAGACATAATTGGATCATGAAGAACGAACTTTTAATCCACAATCTCTTCAAAGAAAGCGTTGATGGCTTTTTAGAAAATGATCCTCACTTGCGCGGTCTCCGGAATCAAAAATATGTATTCCATCCATCATTGGAACGTGAGATGTCGCTGGATGATCCGGGGATTTATATTCTAACCGGAGGACGACAGGTGGGTAAATCGACCCTGATGAAACTATTAATAAGAAATTTGTTGCTCGCGAAGCAGGCTGCACCCCAGCAGGTCAGTTATGTTGCATGCGATTTGTTTGAGCGTTATCAGGAACTAGTACTCGTAATGCAGCAGGTATTCGAGGAAATGGATCGCGAGAAGTATTTTTATTTATTCCTCGATGAGATCACGTATGTCAGAGAGTGGGATAGGGCAATAAAACACTTTGCCGACCTTGGTTATTTCAAACACGGATGCCTGCTTATAACCGGTTCGGATTCGATCATCCTGAAGGAAAGCATGAAGAAATTCCCGGGACGACGGGGCAAAGCAGATACGACTGATTTTCATTATTATCCACTTTCTTTCTTTGACTATGTGCTGCTCGTTGCACCAGACCAGAAGGTGGAAATCAATGGATTCAAGAAGTTAATTGTTTCCCCACAGGCACTTGCGGAGAAGAGCCTGGATTCACTCGAGAAATGCACTGCAAAGATTGATGTTAAGGCAATCAGTGAATACTTCGAGAATTACCTATTGACCGGCGGTTTCTTGTCAGCCATAAACAGTTTTGCGAATAATGAGCGAATAGATAAATTCATCTATCGGATTTACCAGGAATGGGTGATCGGCGATTTTCTGAAGCGGAACAAACGTGAGTCTTTTTTAAAAGATATTATAACCGCTTTGTCGGACCGACTGGCGAAACAAGTTTCAATTCATTCCATAGCTTCCCAGACCGAAATTCAGCATCACGCAACGGTTCAGGAATATTTAGAGATTCTGCAGGATATGGATGTGCTATTTATTCAATCCGCGTTGCGAGAAGATAAATTGCGTCCCGCACCCAAAAAGGCAAAGAAGATTCATTTTTCCGATCCATTTATCGCTCAGGCGCTAATCGCCTGGGCTTTTAAAGTGGATGATCCGTGGGTATTTGCCGAAAAGAACGTAGTCCACGAGAGTACATTAAAGGAAAATATTATCGAAGGTTGTATCTCGGCGCTCCTGCGGCGAAATCATCCGACATGCTACATAAAGGCACAAGGCGAGGTGGATATTGCGATCCTTTCGGGCCGAACATTCCTGCCCATTGAGATAAAGTGGTCTGAATCCTTGAAGAAAGCTGACTTGAAACAGATCTTGAAGTATAGAAAAGGCATTATCGGATATAAAGGACTTCGGATTGGTAAATACGAACACCTTTCAGTGTTGCCAATACCTTTATTGGCTTTGTTGATTTAGTCTATGTTCACTGCGTCCGAAAATAGCATACTGCAAAAAATCCTCGATCAATTCAACAACACTTCGCTTGAAGGCGATCAGACTTATAAGTTTTAGCGCCGTAATCTGCCGTGTCATCACTGCCATCGAGGCGCTGAAGCGCTAACTTTAGCCTGTTGGTTGGTCAATCCAAGCCGCAATTTGTTTACAATAGACTTTTTGTGAATATCATCGACTTGCCGATCGTTGAGAAGTTGTTCGATTTCCTGCTTTTGCCCATTTTCTCGTATTGAAATATTGATGAAGAAATGGGAAACCGGTCGCGATTCGCAAACGCCTACTTTGAACTCTATGAATGAACTCCCGCACCTTGTTCATTCCAATAGATCGCAATTCGATTAGGCTTTCAAGGATTAGGTTAAAATTACTATCGCATTATTAATATAGTGACGAGCAACAACGTACGGGATGCTGAAATCGGCAGTCAAACAAATAAGTCTGAGCCACTTTCGCATGGGCGGTACTGGATTTGAACCAGTGACCTCTGGTATGTGAGACCAGCGCTCTAACCAACTGAGCTAACCGCCCGAGAATAGGAAACAGGTGGCTCCATTATAGTAAAAGCCGAAAAGAAGTCAACAAACATTGCCATTCGAAGCCTTGACCTTGGACTTGATGTCCGAGGGCAAGGCGAAGGTCTGAAGACCGGTCTTGAGGGAGAAGCGGAAGCCGAATTCCTGCTTCCCGGATACGGTAAGGTATTCAACCAAGACATCATGGAGCTTGACTGTTACCTCGTCCAGGGCTTGCAGTCGGACATCCTGCATCTTAACCTCAAGGTCTTTCTTTTGCTGTTCCAGCTCGCTTAATGCCTTGAGCTTTTCTGAGATTTCTGACATTGAGACCTCCTTGCTTATGAGTTGTCAGGTTATACTGTATTATCAGACTACTCGGTCAATCGGTCAATCCGTTGACCTTTCACTATATAGCAAGATTTTCAGGCCAGACCCCGACCAAGAGTCTTGGCCTTCTGAAATAGGTTTAATAAGGTAGTGCGCTAATCTGTAAAGCGATTATAAGAGCGGCTGACTTAAGATGGCGGTGGTGCTACTTCCTTTGAGCCATAAGGCACAGGGTTTTCAAGTTCGGGTGGCTTGAAGAAGTACTTGACCACAACACGCATGCTTCACGTCTGTGTCTCCCTAAGGGACACAGTGGTGTCGGAGAGAAATGTAAATATCTGTGAGGGACACCACACTAGATCTCTTATAATTCAACGTAAGTATTGAAATAACTATACATAATAGATATGCGCAATATCTGCACGATTTTAGGTGCGACAAAATGTCGAACTTCCGTCTGCTCCAAAACTCAAGTTATGTCGTGGAGTAACAGTACTTAATCAATAAACCAATATATGCCGTGATTTTAGGTGCGACAAAATGTCGCACTTGAGGAATGATCAGAATATCTGGATAACTCCTTGAAATAACTGGCGTTATAGAAATGGTGCGATCTAGGTGTGATATTTCAGCTGCGACAAAATGTCGCACTTCAGAATAGCCCCGATTGATAACTCTTGAAAATAGAAGACTTCACTGATGAGGCAAACCAGGCACGGTTTTTGCAACTATAATATATTGTGACATGGGTGACATTGTCAATTACGCAGAAAGCGGCGAATCGGATTTTCTTGCGCTTTTCAAGGAAGGATTGTGTGGCGTGACGGAAGCAGCCGTAGTGCCGTGGCAATCCCATCGGTTCCTACTGGTATGCAAGCCCCGTCATCTCAGGAACCTGTCGCACTATCATTGCAATCAATCTCCCGAAGGGACAGGAGGTGTGAAATACGATAAAAGATCAAAAATCAAAGAGCAAAAATGTGACCGGGGGAAGTTTCAGCAATCGATCTTTCAATTGCTGTAATCGTGATTGAAAAGATCCTTGACAGAAAGAGAAAGGTGTAGTAAGATACGAGGAGGCAAAGATGTTGAAGATGATAGCAACAAGCATATTGCTGATCGTTGTGGGGGCTGTGCTTTTACATGCCCAACCGCCCACTCCGAACGGCTGGGAAGATGCTGCCGCGATTTACACTATTGAACCAGTGGTGCAGACTACGCCTTCGATTACATCAAACCAGAATTGGGTGCACACCCTTTGTCTCAATGAAACTTTTGAGCTCATGCATCGGCGTTCTTCTGATCATGGTTTCAGTTGGGCGCCGGAAATCCAACGGATTTCGGATGTTGGTGCTGAGGTCCTCGATGGTTACCAGATTGTTGCTGATAGTCGCGGGTACGTCTACGCCGTGTGGTACGAAGGAGGCACCAACAATTGCAGCCTATTGTTTGCATACTCGACCGATAACGGGGATCAATGGTCTGATCCCCGAGTCATAAACACTGAATTGAATCTTACTTACCCTGTATACTATCCGCCCAAGCTTTCATTAACGGTCGATACGGAGGACACTGTTCGCCTGGCGTTTATCTATTCGTACTTCTACGATGACGCTTATGCTTGTTTTCTATGTTACTCCCAGTACTACGATGACGGGTCGCCTGCGCCAGAATGGACGCCGCACGAGCGAATATCGGACCTTAACGGAACCCCGTGCCAATCATGGAGCCACTCGATTTGCGCATTGGAAAATGTCCCGCATGTTGCTTTTGCAACCTTTGAAAGCGTTGAAGGCCCATGTTATGTTTATCACGGGAGACGGAATTCGGTTGGAAACTGGAGTACAAATCGCATCAGTGACGTTCCCTACAGCAATGTACCACGCATTGTTTTGAATAAGGATGAGACGAGCTACCTGCATGTCGTCATACACGAAGACATAAGGCATGGAGCCAATTATATCTATTATTACCGGTCGACTGACTCCGGAAGTAGCTGGCCAGTGTACCATCAACTCTTCGATACCGACTATTGGTACAGGCCAACAATGGCAATTAATGGTTCGAAGATCTTTGTGGCTGCCACATTCGGCGCAGCGGGTGATCTCCAAAACCAAGTGTCTACGAATTCGGGCCTGACGTGGCAAATACCGATTACCCTTGCTACAGGAAGCACCGATGCATGGCTAACCTCAAACGCTTTCGGCTATTATCTAATATTCAGGGAAATATGTGCTCCAACCGTCGATTTCACGGCATTCTACGATACGCTGTTCAGCAGTACCGATATGGCCACGGCGGCAAATGCCGGCCGGCATCTGTACCGGGTTCCTGAGAAGAATCTCTTCAATCTGGTTTACGAATCGAAAGGTAAGGTCAGATACACGAGGACTGAAGGCAATTATGTAGACTGGCAGCCCTTCCACAAGGTCGACGACGGTTGTTATCCCTCGGTTGGTTACGTCTATGTTCCTTTTGGTCCGATTCAACCTGAATCAGCGGCCTGTATTGCCTACAAATCCGGTCCGGATGAGATTCGTTATCGGTGCTTATATGAACCAACCGGCGGCTGGTTTGGTTTTTCGATTCTGGAACCTGGATCCGGTCTAATTCCGGGTGCCCCTTCGCTGATTACCGTCGGATACAACATCTGCGTGGTCTATCCGGTTTACAATCCTGATCGTCTGCCCCAGTATCCTTTTTTCAGCGCCATCTACTTCAACGAATTCCGGTGGGATGCCCCGGTACCTGGTGCACCAGTAGTTCTAGCTCAGTCGGACTTCCTATTGCTTAATTCTCCGTGCATCACTTACGACGGCAACTACGACCTACACGTTGTCTGGGATGTTGATGGCGAAATCTGGTACCGAATGAGGGACTATCTGGGCTGGCAACCACAGGAAAAGGTTGACAACACAGAACCACCGAGCCCCTCTGCGACGCCGTTTGTGGAGACGTATGGTGATCGGGTGTTCTGCGACTGGACTGAATACCCTCTGGGCATCTCAACCGAAGTGTATGAGAACTTCAGGTACATATGGTGGCCGGGCTGGCAGAATCCGGCTGACCCCGGGCTGATTAGCAACTCGCCTCTCTATGCCTCTGACTTCCCCGTGAGTTGTCTGGGCGATTTCTCGGTCTGGGCTGAGCAGAACCCGATGCTTTTTGACTATGACACAAGGTATCTCAGCAAGACCTGGGGATATGGGTGGGTGAATGAGACTCCACCCCGTTCGTACTATCCCCATGCCCAGCTTTGGCCCTGTGATCCGACCGGTTACTGGCATCTCTACACGGCATCAACCGAAGGGAACACCATGCCCTACAAAGTGGCAACCAGGGAGAACCTGTTTCCCGGGGGCAAGGGCGGCCTGAAAGTTCCGGTCTATTACAAGGTCGTCACCGGAGAACCGGTCCGCTCCAGGTTCTGCACCAAGCGCGACTCAACCATCCGATACGGTGGCTTCAATTCAGATTATGGGAAGAACGAGCTAGTCTACACGCTTGATTTCCTGGATCCGCTGTATTCAAGCTATGATGCGCGCCTGGTCATATACTTTGAGGGAACCGGCACCAGAACCGAGAAGGTCGTTGTCGACAGCGTGGATTTCGGGTCATACGAACTCCATCCTAATCGACCCGAAACCCTGAGTATCACCATACCACGATCTTTGTACTGGAAAGACCACAAGGTGGTCGTAACCCTCAAGGGCATGCCTGTTACCAAGGCCGGCATCATCGTCCACCAACTGGAAAAGCAGACCTCAGGCAAGAGAGGCCTGAGTGGTGTTCAGACACAGCAGACGGTCCCGACGTCCGGCCTGTCACAACTCAAGGTATCACCTAACCCGGTCAGGACGAAGATGACGCTTACACTGATAGCACATGAGCCTGCTTCGATATCAATCGGTCTATCCGACATAACTGGAAGACTGGTAAAGACCGTCTTTGTCGGCAAGACCACGGCCGGCCGCAACGTCTTTACTGTTGATACGAAAGGACTCTCCAACGGTGTCTACTTCCTGACCTTCAAATCAGGCAAGGAAACGTCAACGCGAAAGGTCGTGTTGGTGAGATAGGAACTGAAGGGGCAGGGGAAGGTGTGCCTTCCCCTGCCCCTGGGGTACTCTATGACAAAACTGCTTGCTACGGTGCCATTCCTGGTTGGCTTGCTTGGCGCAATAAGCTTCAAGCCGGTCGGTTATTTTGACAACGGGATGGCTCCTTCTGGCGGGCAGATTCTGGTTTTCGACGCCAATCGCGATGGGTTCGACGAGATCGCGGTGGCGGGCCGGGTGGGTCTTAATCGACCGCAGAGATTGGTTTTCTACAAATACACACCCTGGAGTAGATATGTTGCTCATGACTCACTCGTCAGGCCGCTAAACACCGGCTGCTACTTCTGGGCGATCGGTTACGTTGATGATGATTCTCTCCCTGACCTTGTAGCACCGAGCGACAGCATGCGGGTTTTTGAATCGATTGACCCGCGCTCCTATCCCAAGGTCCTGGTTTGGGCTGACTCGGGTCATTACTACTGCTCCAAGATTGTAGACCTTGACCGCGATGGAAAGAAGGAAATATTGACCTGGTCTGGAGATACGGTTTGGGTCATTGAGAACATTGCCAACAACCAGTACGAAAGGGTGTGGGCCGACACTTGTCCGACAGGCATCTTCTCCTCAGAAGCCGATTTTGACCAGGATGGAAAGATGGAGTTCGTCGGGTTGCTTTCCGAGTACAGTTTTGGCGTGGTCGAGTGCACGGGGGATAATCAGTACCAGATGGTCTATGAGGGGACAGTCACATCGTGTGGCAACCACGACCTTGGGGTTACGGATGACCTGGACGGAGATGGTAGGCCGGAGTTCATCATCGGAGGCAGAAACCGGAGTCTCGGTGGTTCTTGGACCGGTCAGCTATGGGTTTACGAAGCGACCGGGGACAATGAGTACAGCGTTATACTCCACGATTCCTTGACGGATCTTCCCGGCGATAACGCGTACGCGACCCAGAGCCACTATGGAGACATTGACGCCGATGGTATGCAAGAACTAATCTGGGCGGTAAAGAACAACTGGACGGTGTACAAAGCCACTGGGAATAATGCTTTCGAGCGTATATTCACGGCCTGGCAATACGGCAACGGACATGGTACGACCCACGTTTACGTTCACGATATGAACAAGAACGGCTATCCTGAGATTATTGAGTCTGGTGAAGGACGGATTCCCGGTCATGAAACCTTCATCTGGGAGATTGAAGGGGTCAGGCTTCATCAGCCCAATGGTCTGGAGGTGCTTGTACCTGGCTCTCAATATCCCATCACCTGGGAGAAATTCACCCCACCTGGGGCGGATTCTTTTTCTCTGTTCGTTTCCTATGACAATGGTGTTAACTATCAAACCATCGCAACCATCCAGCAATCCAACGACACCCTCTTTCTCTGGAGCGTGCCGGACACGTTAGCGGATTCCTGCAAACTCATGATCTGGGCCTATGGCCCGCCAAGGGCTGGCCAGCAGGTACCCAGAGGCACGGCCTGGGATTTTTCAGACAGCACCTTTGCGATAAGGCAAACAGCGGTGGGCGAAGAGGCGATGGGCAATAGGCAATGGGCAGGACTACAGATACGACAGAATCCGGCAAGGAAGGCGCTGGACATAATAAGGCGAGGGGCCAGAGGCAATGGGCAAGAGGTAAAATTGAAAATCTACGACATAACAGGAAAGATGGTGAAGGAATTGTGGAAGGTGCCGGCTGAGCGCTGGGTCACAGTTGAATTGAATCCTGGGGTCTATTTTGTTCGTCTGGAGACAGAAGCCGCGACGGTCACGAAGAAGGTGGTGGTGGTGGAGTGATTATGGCATCCGCACCGTGGTTGATTTACGAATTGCACGCTCGGAACCAACGTCCCCAGCTTTTGTACAAGACATCCTGGAGCTTGACTGTTACCTCGTCCAGGGCTTGCATTCGGACTTCCTGCATCTTTGCCTCAAGGTCTTTCTTTTGCTGTTCCAGCTCGCTGAACGCCTTGAGCTTTTCTGAGATTTCTGACATTGAGACCTCCTTGCTTATGAGTTGTCAGGTTATACTGCATTAGCAGGGTAACAGGTTAAAATATCAATCCGTTGACCTCTCACTATATAGCTAAATTATCAAGCCAGACCCCGACCAAGAGTCTTGGCGTTCTGAAATAGGTTTAATAAGGTAGTGCGCTAATCTGTAAAGCGATTATTAGAGCGGCTGACTCAAGATGGCGGTGGTGCTACTTCCTTTGAGCCGTAAGGCACAAGGTTTTCACGTTTCGGGCGGCCTGAAGAAGTACTTGACCACAACACGCATGCTTCACGACTGTGTCCCTTAGGGAGATACAGACGTAGAAATCATTGGCAACCTTCAAGGCGATAGCGCGCACCGCGCAGCTAGTGCCTTATTTAACCTCCGACGAGGTGGTGCGCATCGCTGATGCGGCGAAGCAGAGCAGGAATGGAGAAAGGGATAGTCTTTTGATCAGAACGCTGTATGAGACCGGCCTGGGGATATCTGAAGCCCTGGCCCTGACCCCGCGACTCATCGGGCAGCATGAAGGGCACGGCGTCCTGTATGTTCGCGGCAAGGGCAACAAATCAATCAGTTCGTTGCACTTCAAGGTTGAATGCGGCTTATTTAGATTTTAGTTTATTGATGTTATTATGTGCTTCTTTAAAATCAGGATCTATTTTTAAGCAATAATTCCACTCTTCAATTGCTTTTCCATTCAATCCTTTTGCTGCGTAAGCACAGCCTAAAAGATTCCGAATTCTAACATTGTTAGAGTCCATTTCAATCGCATCATTAAGATGCTTAATTGCTTCATTGGCTCTATTTTGATTTAGATAAAATAATCCCAGATTACATCGACTCATAATGTCTTTTTCATCTAATCCAACCGCCCGTAAAAATTGTTGTTCGGCTAAATCCATTCGATTAAGCTGGGTATAGCAAAAACCTAAGTTAAGAAATGAAACGGCGTTATTCGAATCAAGATCAATAAGAGCATTTAATTCCTGTATAGCTTTTTGCCAGTAATTTCGGGAAAGCAAAAAATCAATATACTCTTGTCTTGCCCTCTTTGGTTCATATGAAATAGCCTTTTGATAAAAACAGATTGCAGAATCCGATAGATTAATCTGTTCATAAATTTTGGCAAGTAGTAGATAAGCAGGGACAAATGTTGAGTCCAAGGCAATTGCTGATCTAACGAGAGTGACCGCCTTTGTTGTATTGTTAATCCGAAGTTCATTTTGACCTGCTATTAGTAGTTCCTCTGCCTTGGACTTGGGTAAACTGGTGCCTGTTTTAATCAACGACAGATACTTTTTTGCATGTACATTCTTTGGATCAAGCCTTAGTACTTTTTGCAATTCGCTAACTGCTTCATCGGCATTACCCTTTTGATGCAGATTCACGGCCAGGTACAAATGCGCATAAATTGAATTTGAGTCAATTTGTATTGCCATTCTGCATTTCTCAATAGATCTATCTACCTGATCGAACAGTGAATAATTGTACGCTGCAGTAAGTATTGCATCAAGATCACGACACCCTAAATTGATTGCTTTCTCAATCTGAATATTAGCACATTCCCGTTCGCGGCTAATGGTAAAGTATACTCCAAGCAGAGCTTTTGAATAGCCCTTTGGCGTGGAAGTTATTTGTTTTGATAAATTTGAGGCACTAGATTTAGAGAAAAGTAAAAAGATACCTACAAAAAGAATATTTAAAACATAAGATACGCTGCCAAGATAAATCTTGGTAGTAGTTGCCATCAGGATAAATAGCGCAGCTATTGAGGCAAGGAAAAGGAGCAGTACCGAAAAAGGACTTTTTACAATAACAGGGAAGAAAATAATTCCTAATGCCCAGGCAAAACCGCTAACGTATTTAACCTTATTGTTACTGTTAAACACAAAGTAACTCTGACATAACAATATCAAAATAAGTGCAATCATTAGAGAAGGATTGAAAACTTTGGTTAAATGTTCGCGCGCATATATTGAAAAGCCAAAAAAGATACCGCATAAGCTTGTTAAGCTCGCAATAATTGGTCTTAAATATCGAAGCTTCACATTTTTAGATATAAACACATAGTCGATAAAAAACAGTGAAACTATTGTCAAAGCCACAGCGAAAAGAGCGAAACCAATAACTAATGGAATTGTAAGTGCGAAGAAAACCAAAACTACTAAAGTATGATGCTCATGAATAAAATCATCCTTCTTACTTAGCAAAATATTCTTAACGCCTGACATGGCCAGAACGGACAGAGTTAAAGCGGCAAATACAACTATATCAAAGGGATGCGAAGCGTTCTCTGGGGGGGGGTGGTATGTTCCGAATACCGTAACTGCGGTTAAGATACCGATGGCGAAATAGGCTAAAGAAAGTAAACTTTCACGGTTTAAAAGTCTGCGGACAGTTCCAGAAAACATCCTTTTGCTATACAAACGGCACCAGATGAGAAGTAGAATGCTAAGAAGAACGAGGTCATTATTAGCTATCGAATACGTAAGACGGATAAATGGGTTACGGACAATCAATCCTTCACCCAGATACAGCTCAGTAGCGTTAGGTAAACTAGGCCAAATTAGTTTCCAAGCATTGAAAATATTATAGGGTAGTGTATAGAAAGCAATCGAGACAAAATAGACAATTACGGCAGAAAAGAAGGCCCGGCTTAATCTGTTTGTCTTAAACATCACATAAAGGAAAGCAAGCAGGCAAGCAATGACTGTTTCCAGTCTTATCCCGATGGTTGTGCCGGGCAGAGTAATAAATGGATTAAAAAAGTTAAGGTATAAGTAGAAAATAGACTGGCTTTCAAGAATTGGTAGATAACCAATTACTGCCTTGGCGCGTCCTAAAAGAATATCGAATAATGGTGGAGTCAAAATAAACAGCCAAGCGAAAAGCGTTAATTTGGTAACCTTTGCGATTGTTTCTTTTGAGAACAAAGACAGTATTATACTCAAAGCTAATAATGGATTGATAAAAGCAAGAGTATACTGCAAAAGGTAGGCTATGGGAAAGGGTAAAATGATACGACCTGAAAAAGATTCAAATAGATTACGAATATAAACAATTGAAAGAAAACCAATAATCCATTGCCAGAAATTTATTGGATAATTCTCGAGATTTATTATAATCTGTTTTAAAGATATGAATCGCTTAGTAATAAAATTTCTCATGATCTCTTGGTTGTTTCCCGATTTCCGTTGAAATTCGTAACTTTTACACTTAACACCGTTATTATAATCATTTAGGATACTTTTGCAAGTTTTTTCCTTGATTATCATTTCCGACATGGCACGCCCGCCAGGGGATGTCCCGATGGCCGTTGAAAATAGTACAGCGAACCTCTATAATACCTGAAAAAGCGTAAGTCACCCATTTTTTAAGAAGTCGCATTCAACTTTGAAGTGCAACGAACTGATACGTCTGTCTCTCGTAGAGACAAGCGGCAGAACGTGAAAGGGCATTTGCCGAAACCGATGCACGGGCTGGTTGACCGGACCATGGTCGAGGCCTATCAGAGCGGCGATGTGGTCAAGGCGCGGGGTATGCTGCGGCGTTTGATAAGCACCCTGGGGGACAGTCATCCAGGTGCGGCGCGGAGTCCGGAGGAGGGCCTGGAGGAGACCTTAACGGTGCTTGGTTTAGGTCTGCCCGAGGTCTTACGGCAGTCCTTCCAGACGACGAATCTGATTGAGAGTGCCTTTCACGAATGTGTGTTCCTACGGCACGTCTGTGTCCCGTAGGAAGACACAGGGGTGTCGGAGAGAGAGGTATGATTCGTTAGCATTGGACAAATGAAGCCCTTTTGTATAATTCTATGAAGGAATTCCGCACGAATCACCCCTTGACAAGCGTGTTTTACGGGCTAGTATTATACAAAGGTTAACAATGTATAATCCTATTGCCGCGGTTAAGTCAATCACTCATCGAAGTGCGCTAGTGCCCTACCTTACGGTTGAAGAGGTCCGCCGCATCGCCGAGTCCGTGAAAGACGATAGACGAAATGGCGAACGGAACTATCTGTTGATTAGAACCTTGTTCGAGACGGGCTTAAGAATATCCGAGGCTCTGTCGCTTACACCGAGACTCATTAGCGATTACGAAGGGCATGCCGTGTTGCATGTCCGCGGCAAAGGCAAGAAACCTCGCATGGTTGCGTGTCCAGACAAGCTGGCTCACCAGATACGAAGCTACGCCTATATCAAGAAGTTAAATCTAGATGAAAAGCTGTTCGATATTAATCGGCAAAGAGCGTGGCAGATCGTCAAAGAGGCGGCCAAGAGGGCAGGGGTGAACAAACAGGTCTACCCGCACCTTTTTCGGCACTCAGACGCGATTGAGAGACTCAGGCAAACCGGTAACCCGAAGGCGCTGCAATATCATTTAGGGCACAGCTCGACGCTGATGACGATGCGGTATTTAGCAACCTTGACGGCTGAGGATGCATTGAAAATCCAGCAGGAGGTGAGATTTGAAAAGTAAGAAAAGAGTCTGCATTTTTGTTTCACCTATACTGCCGAATTGGGAGTATAGACGCACCTGTTTCGCATATACCCAAGTTAGGCGACATTGTCAAAAAGGGGGTATGAAAGATGACAATATACAAACCTATAAAATTTAGAGGAGCGAAGGGAGAAATTATTGAGCAATCACTAATTGATACCGGTGCAAGTATCTCAATGATACCGATTGAATTAGCAATGCGTGTTGGAGCATGGCGTACAGATCAAAACGTGAATGTAGTAGGAGTCCACAAACAAGCAAGGTCTCTCCCGCTCGGGAAAGTGGGCATTTTCTTTCCGAATTTAGGAGAGAAGGGAGGATATTGCATAGTTGCCGTTACTGATGTAGAAAAGGAACCTATAATTGGGATGGATATATTAACACCGCTTGGGATTAGCATTGATACTAAGACAAAGGAACTTTCAATCAAAAATGAGGTTTGGGAAGCCTTTAAAACCTTCTCAGGCATAGGTGTTGTCATTTTCCTAGGTGTAAAGATTCTAGAAAAATTGTTTGAGGAAGAACAATGAAAGCAACGTCGCCTAACACAGCATATACGCTACGGGCTAATGCTCTTGTCCTTCGGGACATTGCTCCCTTCGGTCGCAACATCATATATGCTGAAAACGTTATGTGCAATGCCCAGCTAAGGAGTCATGAATGATTATTGAGAAAGTTGTTATTCAGAATTTTAAATCTCTCGGTTCATTTGAGCTTCAGTTAAATGAGGATTTGAACATCATCGTTGGCAACAATGAAACGGGAAAATCAACAATACTTGAAGCAATATTCCTTTGTCTGACTGGGACTTTCAATGGTAAGAGAATCGAAAACGAATTGTCACCATATTTATTCAACAAACACTGTGTAGACAAATACCTGGAGTCATTGCTCAAGGAGCCGACTCTCGAGATTCCACAAATCCTAATTGAGTTGTATTTCAGGAACTCCAACGATTTAGCGAGGCTAAAGGGGACGAATAACACGAAACATGAAAATGTTCCGGGGATTTACCTAAAGGTAGCGTTCAATGAAGATTATTCTGAGGAATATCAAAAATACATTGAGGCCCCAGAAAAGGTTACCACCATTCCCACAGAATATTTCAAACCTATTTGGTTGGCGTTTTCTAATAATGCAATTACAAAGAAGAGTATTCCGGTCACCCCAACGTTGATTGATACGGCTACCATTAGGCTTCAATTCGGTACAGATTATTATCTGCAACAAATTATCAACGATCAATTGACGGCAAAGGAAAAAACTGAATTGTCTCTGGAATACCGGAAACTCAAAGAGACATTTGCAGATCAGAACTCCATTAAATCAATCAATCGGAAGTTACAGGCTGAAAAAGGACTAATTTCAGAGAAGAATCTTGCAGTCTCTATTGACATAAGTCAAAAAGCAAGTTGGGAGACTAGCCTGACATCTTACTTGGATGATATACCCTTTCAGTACATCGGCAAAGGAGATCAAAGTATACTGAAAATGTTATTAGCACTTGAAAGGAAAGGAGAAACCTCAGACATAATCCTAATTGAAGAACCTGAGAATCACTTATCCTTTTCAAACATGAATCTTCTGATTTCAAAGATAAGCGAGAAATGTGTGGGCAAGCAATTGATAATAGCGACACATAGCGCATTTGTAGCTAATAAACTAGGATTGGAGAGATTGATTTTGATTGGTGAAGGTTTTCATACGACAAGGTTTAATGAACTTCAACCGGATACTCAAAACTATTTCAAGAAACTACCGGGTTATGATACTCTCAGATTTATTCTCTCAAAAAAAGCAATACTTGTGGAAGGTCCATCGGATGAGTTGTTTGTGCAAAAAGCTTACCAGATAAGTAACAGCGGCAGACTCCCAATTCAAGATGGAGTTGATGTAATATCAGTTAGAGGCTTGTCCTTTGAAAGATTTTTGAGAATATCAATGATTCTAAAAAATAGAGTTGTGGTGATAATAGATAATGATGGAGACTACCAAAAGAAGGTCATCGAAAAGTATACTGACTATTCGGGACTGTCGAATATCACTATTTGTGGGGATTCAGATAACAACTATCCCACTTTAGAGCCGCAAATTGTAAAATGTAATGATCTCAGAGTGCTAAATCAGATTTTAGGAAGAGCAGAAGCTGAGAAATCCGATTTATTAGATTACATGATTAAGAACAAAACTGAATGTGCCTTGCGACTATTTGAAACAGATATTGCAATAACAATTCCTCAATACATCTTGGATGGAATCAGCAAATAACAAAGTAGTTCTTGCATCTGCTGGTTCCAGAAAAACTACCTACCTCGTTGAACTTTCATTGGAGAAGAGAGATCGCACAACTCTTCTTCTGGCTTACACAAATAATAACCTCGATCAAATACGTAGATACATCATTCGATTGAATGGTTTCATTCCAGAAAAGATAACAGTTCAAAGCTGGCATTCATTTATTCTAACTGATTGCATTAGGCCTTATCAGAATTTCGTGTACGACAAGAAACGAATTGAATCAATTTATTATCCTGACGACATAAAGCAGTTCAAGAGGGGACGACAATTCATCAAGAAGACGGATACCGAGAAATACTATTTGGTTGGAGCTCAATACATCATCTCCGAGCACTTATCTGAATTCGCCTACATGTGTAATCAGAGATCAGGGGGATTGGTTCTTGAACGGTTAGCGGCTGTTTATAACTTTATCCTTATAGATGAAGCGCAGGATTTGGCTGGGTATGATTTCAACTTGGTTGAGTTATTCTTGAAATCCAAAATTGGTGTTCAATTGGTCGCAGATAGTAGACAAGCAACCTATTTCACAAATAATTCGAGCAAAAACATAAAATTCAAAGGCGAGAACATCATCGATCTATTCAGGTACTGGGAAGGGGAGCAATTATGCCAAATAGAAGAGAGAAACCAGTGTTACAGAGCAAACCAGGCAATCTGTGACTTTGCCGACCAACTCTATCCAGACCTAACCAAAACTGAATCGAAGAATTTTAAACAGACTGGGCACGATGGTGTGTTCCTAATTCCCTCCTCAAGTGTCTCAAAGTATGTAGATCAATACTCGCCGACAGTTCTAAGGGATTCTATAAAAACAAACACTTGCGGCTATGAAGCTCGCAATTTTGGCGAATCCAAAGGGCAAACTTTTGATCGTGTGCTGATCTTCCCCAACAATCCCATTAAAGATTATCTAAAGAATGGTGATCCGGCAATACTAAAGCCAGTCACTAAGGCGAAATTCTATGTCGGGATTACTAGAGCACAATGCAGTGTAACAATTGTTTATGATGGCGATTGCTGTGATTCAATCTCGAGAGTTGCAAACCAAGAGAGAGATGGGCACTGCACATAACACCGAAAAACAATGTCACTCAGTTTTTTGAAAATGACATTATTGAGTTCGGTCCATGCCGCTGCTTCACAGGATATTTGTCATTCATGGTTTGCAGCGGCACGGCATTGTTTTCGGAAACGTTAGGCGCCATTGGGCGCGCCATGGCGCGGACAAAGAGTCTGTCGTAGCCGGGTCGGCTTGAGCCTCAGGAGAAGTCTGTGACCGTGTTCAGCGACAGAGAGATAGCCACAGCGATTTGGCTCGGCGCGCTCTTGGCGTTCGCGCTTTCCAAAAAGACGATCAGGGAAGCACTGATAAACTTGGTCAAGACATTCTTCCATTGGAAGATCATGACCTCGGTGGCATACATGATCCTCTATGCCGCCGGGATCATTTGGCTCCTGTATCTCGCTGGCTTTTGGACGGTGTCGCTTCTAAAAGATACGGTTATCTGGCTCTTTTTCGGCATGGCGCTTGCCGTCTCCTTTGTGACCTCACGCAAAGACGAGAAAGTATTCCGCAGAATACTGTCGGACTCTGTGAAAATCATTGTGATTGTCGAATTCCTCGTGAACACGTATACCTTCTCTCTCCCTATTGAACTGTTAATGGTGCCGTTCGCGGCTTTGATAGCAATGATGGATGTGGTCGCGAAAGCAGACGTGAAGTACTCGTCGGTCGCGAAATTCACAACTGGACTGCAGGTTGCAATTGGTCTCGCCATTCTCGCTGTGGCGGTTGTCAAAGCAGCTGCTGATTTCGGCTCTCTTCTGTCAATCGACTCAATCCGACAGGTTCTACTAGCACCAGTACTTTCCGTGCTGTTTGCACCGCCAATCTACTTATTGCTTCGCCGCATTCAACCTTGAAGTGCAACGAACTGATACGTCTGTATCTCGTAGAGACCGGTGGTTCGGCAGACAAGCCGCAACGTGAAGCGGTGGCGTAGTGGGGCGACGGTAGAGCGCTGGGCCGCGCTGGGGCTGATTGAAACCGAGAAACGTTTCCGTCGGATCCAAGGGCTACACGAATGTGTCTCGGAAAGACCGGCATATCCCGGTGTTGGTTGCTGCCCTACAGCCAGCGAAAAACAGGGCTTGACAAAAGCGTGGTTGATTAGTATCTTATGATAGGTTTGATAGGTTCGCTATGGAATTTCAACAGTGAACGGGACAATGCCGGCGTGACGGTTAGGCCAAGAAGACTACTGCAAAGGGAGGCGCAAGATGAAAATCGGATTAGGGCATAACGGTGGCAAGGTGGTTCTGACTATTCTGATTACCTGGATAGTTGCGTCGATGCTTTTCGGCGGCGCAAGCGTAGACCAACTTGGCTGGATTGGGGCCATGGTCGCGAATGCGATAACCGCTGCGGGGACATCGCCGGTCGTGCTTATTCTGGGTATGTTGACTTGGATAGTGCTGGGCGGTCGTAAAGCACCAGCGAGTATCCAAAAATGAGTTACAGACTGTTGGAGATCAAAGAGGCCTGGCAATTATGCGGCGGGCAGGAGATGGTTCTCTCTGGCTTGGGGTCGTTCCCCATACTCTAGCCTCTCGGAGTAGCTGCCCGCAAATAACGGGAGGCAGCAATGAGACTGTCGAAGGGGATGTCCCGATGGCTGTTGAAATTAAGATAGCGGACCTGTTAATATGAGGAATGGTCTGAACAAAAAGGAGGTCCGCTATGAAACTGAAGCAGTATAAAGGAAAAAGTTGCAGAAGTCAAGGCTTCCCTTAAAATTCTCTACTCTGAAAATCCTGTTTTACTACCTCCTTAATACATTTTCCCCGCTAAAATTTAAAAATATTCGGCATGGCTGAGGGCTTTCGATAACCCTTGACAATCCGGGTGGTAGGCGTATAATATCTTGTAAAGGAGCGGCTTGATGGATGTTTGGAATCTCATCTTTTTTGGGATTGCGATAGTGGGTTCGGCCATCTCGGTCTTTTCGTATCTGGCGTCAAAAAGGGCCGCCAAAGCAGCTGAGCAGTCCGCTGCCGTTGCGCAGGAATCCTGGCAGGTTGAGAGGGACCTCTCGCGGACCTCGTTGAGGGTTGAACCCATAGTCAACGTAGTAACGCACGGGGGTCTGTGCGATGCGCACATTCAGTTCAATGTGCAGAACGTGGGAAGAGAAGAGGGGACTTTGGTCAAATCCGACATAGTGGGCATCGACCTGAAAACCCATCTCCTTGCATTTAGCTTGGGCAGCGAAACGCAGTTTCCCTTAGCACCCGGCCAGAGCTTCAACATAAAGATAAACATCAAGGACATTCCGGTCAATGCTGCCCCCGCTCAGTATGATGGTCATGGGGTAATCTTCGTAGCGAAGTATCACGGGAACTACATCAAATCACAGCAGGCTAAGGTTGCACGACTCAAATATATCTGGAACGGCAAGGATCTGTCGGTCATGTCGGAAGCAAAGTACAAAGAGATTGAGCTGTTTCTCACCGAAGACTTCAAGAAGGTCGAGTGACAACAGCGCCAATGTGCACAGCCGCAGTTTATTGAATGCTCTCGCTAACCGTGCCGCGAATGTTCTCAAGCGGGCGGGGATCGAGGCCTTCGCGCAGCTCCGAGCGGTCAAGCAGTAAGCATTCCATTACAGACCGGGAGCAAGTGGATAATGATCGAAACGTACATCAAGAAAATAGCATCCATTACCAAGCAAGGTGATGCTCGTGAGGAATCTTATTATGCTGCCCTCGCGGAACTACTCGAAACATTCTCTGAGACCAAGAGGCACAAGAAAGTCCACGTCACCGTCCTGCCCAAGAAGACCGAGGCCGGCAATCCCGACTTTCGAGTGTGGGACGGCAAGCACTCGCAGGTTGGCTATGTGGAGGCCAAACCCCCCGAAGCCAACCTTGACCAGGTTGAGACTTCGGATCAACTGAAGCGCTATATCAAGATCTTCCCCAACCTTATCCTGACCGATTTCTATGAATTCCGGCTCTACCATGCTGGGCAGCGTGTCGATACTGTGCAACTTGCTCGGCCCTTCATTCCGTCCAAGCTGAAAGCGATCCCGCCAGCTGAACGTACTGCGGAGTTCTTGGCTCTTCTGGAGAAGTTCTTTCAATTCGTCCTACCTGCGAAGTTCACCGCTGAAAGTCTGGCCCACGAACTCGCCACCCGCACCCGGTTTCTACGGGATCAGGTCATCAAAGAGGAGATCCGCGAAGCACATAGCGAGGGCGCCAAGAAGATTCTTGGCTTTTACGAAGCCTTCAAGAGACATCTTATTTTCAACCTCGAGCTGGACGCGTTTGCCGACCTGTATGCCCAGACCATTACCTACGGCCTCTTTGCGGCCCGAACCAGGGCTGACGGGCTATTCAATCGAGAGACCGCGTACAACCTGATTCCCAAAACAATCGGCATTCTGCGGGACATCTTTCACTTCATTTCATTCGACCCGCCGGAGCAGCTGCAGGTCACGGTTGACGACATCGCGGAAGTCCTCGCGGTCGCTGACGTAAAGAAAATTCTTAATGACTATTTCAAGGCCGGCAAGGGAAGTGACCCGATTTTTCATTTCTACGAGACCTTCCTTGCTGAATACAACCCGGAAGAGCGCGAGCGACGAGGGGTTTATTATACTCCCGAGCCCGTGGTTTCCTACATTGTTCGTTCTCTTAACATCATTCTCAAAGAGAAATTCGGGCGACAGAACGGGTTTGCCACTCAGTCCGTTACCGTGCTTGACCCGGCCGCCGGAACCCTCACCTTTCTGGCCGAGGCAGCAAAGCTTGCCGTAGAGGAGTTCGTCAGTAAGTACGGAGAAGGCTCAAAGGCGAAGTTCATCGAGGATCACATTCTCAAACACTTCTTTGCCTTCGAGCTAATGATGGCTCCATACGCAGCGGGCCACTTGAAGATGGGGTACCTTTTAGAAGAGCTAGGCCACAAGCTTTCAGGCGATGAACGAATCCAGTTTTATCTGACGAATACGCTTGAAATGGAGGAGCTTGCTCAGACATCGCTTCCGGGGATGGC
>CAYGYG010000013.1:0-80452 GCA_964354155.1 uncultured bacterium
AATTATTAAATACATGCAATTATGAGAAACATTTCCAAATGTAAAGATCTGTTAGCGCCACCACACTAGTGCCGTCCCGCTAATACCTTTGTGTTGATTGTCATTCCTTCCCTTCGCATCTTCGGCGTCACTTCGTCCATCGTCCTAGTGAGCGTAGCGAACGGTCGTCCCTCTTGCCTTCGGCATCGCTGCCCGGCCTCTCTTGCTGTTGACTTTTCACCATTTCGGCGTATAATCTGATGCATGACCACACAAGACAGTGCATGACAGTGGTTTTGAGCAAAGAATCCGTAGTCATCGGTCTTGATTCCAGGTTTTTCGACCAGGAGGTTAACTGATGGAAAAAGACGCGAAAGTCGACACTATTGTCGGAAGAGGCGCGCACATCAAGGGGGATCTGAGGATTGACGGTAGTTTGAAGATGGACGGCCGGATCGAGGGAAATGTTCAGGTGAGCGAGATCTACATCGCCGGGAAAGATTCCCTCTCCAAGGGCAACGTCGTCTGTAAGAGTGCGATTGTTGCCGGACGCATCGACGGCAATGTCGTGGCCCAGAGTACGATCGAGATGCAGCCGGGGGCACACATCGTCGGCGATGTCGTTTGCAAGGGGCTGATCGTCCGTGAAGGTGTGTTCTTTGAGGGCAGCTGCCGAATGTCCGAGCGGGCGGAAAAGAAACCAACCGAGACCAAGTAGAGTCGTTGACAAACCCGACGACGAGGGATGATGCGAATCATTTGATCCCTGCCGGGTCGGTAGATTCGCGGCCCTTTGTTGGTTTCGTCGATCGGCGCCGGTTGCCCAATCACTATGAAGAACATCAAGGCCTACTCACTCGGGGAGCTGGAGCGCGAAGCGGCGCGTCTCGGTCTTGAACGGTATCGCGCGCAGCAGATTTATACCTGGCTCTGGAAGCGGAATGCCGCTGACTTCGGCGTGATGACGAATCTTGCCAAAGGCCTGCGCGAACGTCTGGCCGGCGACTACTACATCGGCCGGCTGAAAGTATTGAATAAGGCATCGTCGGCCGACGGCACAACCAAACTCCTCCTTGGCCTTGAAGACGGGGAATCGATCGAGGCGGTATACATCCCGGAAGGTCCGCGGCACACGGTTTGCGTATCGACCCAGGTCGGTTGTCCCCTGAAATGCACCTTCTGCGCTTCCGGGCGGATCCCATTCAAACGCAACCTTAAGTCTTGGGAGATCGCCGACCAGGTGCTTCTCGTCAAGGAAGCTTCGGGAATCGAGGTGAGCAATGTCGTCTTCATGGGGATCGGCGAGCCGCTTCTCAATCTAGCCGAGGTCACCCGGGCCTTTGAGTTGCTCAACAGTGACCACGCGCTCAACATCGGGGCCCGCCATATCACGGTCTCGACCGCGGGCATCGTTGAGGGTATTGAAAGGCTGGCCGGTTCATCTTGGCGCGTGAAACTGGCGATTTCGTTGAATGCGACAACCGACGCGCTGCGTAATCAGATCATGCCGGTTAACCGGAAATATCCCTTGAAGCGCCTGCTGGATGCGATCCGTTTCTACGTGCGGACCAGAGAAGTGCGGGCCACGTTCGAGTATATCCTTATTCATGGGGTCAATGACGCCGCGGCCGATGCCCGGCGGCTGGTCCGGCTCCTGGCCGGTATTCCCAGCAAGCTTAATCTCATTCCGTTCAATGAAATCCCCGGCGTTGCCTTAAGGCGGCCGACCGACGCCCAGGTGCTTGATTTCTATGAGCAGCTGAAGGACCAGCCGATACCGGTGATGTTGCGCAAAAGCAGGGGGGCCGAGATCATGGCCGGCTGCGGCCAGCTCAAGGCGGCGTATGGATAGCACACCGGCGTCTCGTCGCGATAAGGCCCGTCATCCGGGCCGCCGGTCTCTACGAGACGCAGACGCGGAAATAGTGTTGCCAAAAGGGCTGACCCGGCATGAAGAGAGAATGATAAGAAACATCCTGAGGCTGGGCAAGAGCCCGGTGGGCCGGATCATGATTCCGAAAGTCGACATTGTGTCCTGCCCGGCCGATGCCAAAGTGGCCGATCTCGTCCGGCAGTTCAATGAGAGCGGGCACTCCCGGGTGCCGGTCTTCTGCGACACGATTGACAACATCGTCGGCATCGCCTATCTCAAGGACATCTTCCGGATCATGTCGGTCAGCGGCAACCGCGACATCAGCGGCATGGCGGCAATTGAATTCGTCCGGATGCCCCGATTTGCCTACGAGAGGATCAGCGGGCTCGATGCGTTTCTCGAGATGCAGCGCCAGAAAATATCAATTCGTATTGTCATCGATGAGTTCGGGGCGGTGGTCGGGCTTGTGACCCTGGAAGACTTGCTTGAGGAAATCGTCGGTGAGCTGACCGATGAGTTTGGCCCTGAACCGGTCGCGGGCTTGACCCGCACCGGCGACGGCCGGTACACAATCGACCCCAAGACCGCGCTCGACAAGTTCGTCGAAGTCGCGGGCGTCGAATTGCCCGCGGTAAATGCCTCAACCGTTGCCGGATTGATCTACCATCTTGCCGACCGAATTCCGAAAGTGGGGGAGCGAATACCGTTCGGTGAGTGGGAGTTTGTGGTGCTGGAGGGCACCAGCCGCAAGATCACGAAAGTGTCCATGGAAAAAGCAGCGAGTAAGAAGAAGGACCAAGAGACACGGATGAAGTAGAGAGTAGGGAGTAGCAAGTAGAGAGAAGAAGAGCACTGATATTCTGGTCGTCTGATCTGCTCTGTGCTCCATCCATTCCGCTTCAGCCGATTCCGCCCGCCAGGGCGAATTCCGTGTCGCAGACACGATTTCCGCGTTTCAAACGCCCTTCCCCTCCGCTCCTCCGCATCGTCTCTCGCTTTCTGCCCAGTTGCCCATTGCCCAATTGCTCCTTCACCCCCGCGCCTTGGCGCTAATTCCCCTTGACTTGCTCTGGGCAAGCCGTATAATTCCTGGCTTGGTGTAGCGTTCTTTCATCGGAGGTGCAACTGTGAAGTACATCATTATCGCATTGTTGAGCCTGACCACCGGTCTTGCGCTTGCTGAAACCGGTTTTGACCAAGACCGGAGCCTGGAATACTTAGTCCGGGTCCATGTCCTGCATTCGGAAGTCTACAGACTTGGCCGGCAGTTAACCGTGATTGACGCCGGACCTGATTTTGTCGATCTTCTGGTCAGCGAACTGGAGCTGGCCGGGCTTAGGGCCGCCGGGTATCGCGTCAGCGTTGTCATCTACGACTACGGCCGATACTGCGACGAAATCGTGGCCAAAGGTTTCTACCATTCTTACCAGCAGGTTTGCGATTCGCTCCTCGCCTGGGCCGCACGTTACCCGGCGATATGCCGTCTCGACACAATCGGGCGTTCGGTCCAGAACCGCGCTATTCTGGGTGTCCGGATCACCGACAACCCGACGACAGAGGAAATGGAGCCGGAAATCAGAGTAATCGGCGCCATGCACGGTAATGAGAAGATCGGTACTGAAGTCCCGCTTTTCTTCGGCGGATGGCTCGTGCGCAACTACGCTTCTAATAGTCTGGCTCGTTACCTGGTCGACAACCGGGAGTTCTGGGTCTACCCGATATATAATGTCGATGGGCATGTTGCCAACGTGCGGGGCAATGCCATCGGTGTTGATCTCAACCGCGATTGCGGCTATATGAACGGCCGGGGCAGCGGTTCAACCGGTCCCTGGTCTCAAGTGGAGAACCAGTTGTTTAAAAACCATCTGGAAAGGAACAACATCACGCTGGAATATAACTTCCATTCCGCTGCGACCTATGTCAATTACCTCTGGGATTTCAGCCCGGCGGATCCTCCGGACAGTACCCTGATCATTCAATTGTCACGGATTTATGCCGACACCTCACAATTGACCGCGATCAATGGTTATGACTGGTATCAGATCTACAGTTCACTCCAGGATGCAGATTTTGGGATCTACGGAATGATAAGTACGACGATTGAGACACCCATGCCGACCAGCGGTTCATCCGAGATCGATTCTATCTGCAACCGCAACATGCGGGCCTTAAGAAACGTTTCCATACGTGCTGGCTGGGGATTGCGCGGTGTGGTTCGGGATTCGGTGACTAACCGGCCCCTCAATGCCCGGATTGAGTTTGTTAATCCTTTGCGCTGGTCATGTTACACCGATCCTGATTCCGGTGACTTTTATAAGATGCTCTACCGGGGTACATATACAGTAAAAGTGTGCGCTAATGGTTACCGACCAAAGACGGTTTCGAATATTGTTGTTGGAGACACTGGATATGTTCCGGTCAATATTCCCCTGGTTTCAGATACGTCATACCGCTATCCCTTCAAAGTTGCGTGGACGGTCTATGCTGATTCGTTTGAAAGAATAATACCCAGGTCTTTTACAGCCCTGGGCGATTCCGACGGCCTCTACCATTCGCTGGGCAAGGGCGGTGATATGGCTCTCGACCTGGGTTCCTCGCCGTTTATTAATGGTCCGGGCAGTGATTTTCGTGTAATCGAAGGCAATGACGGAACACCCGAGGGTTATCGGGTTTATGCGTCCAACACCTGGAATGGTCCATGGACATTGTGCGGCTCGGATACCGGCAGCGCAGATTTTACCCTGCCGGGCAGCCTGACATCGGCGCGTTTCATAAGAGTCACCGATGATGGCGACGGCGTCGCCAATTCACCAGCCGCCGGTTTTGACCTTGATGCCGTCAAGCCGCTGCGTTTCTCGGTAATCAGCGAAGAGCTTCCCCGGGTTCGGGCCGGGACCGACCGGTTGGTGCTTCGCGCCGTGCCGAATCCGGCGCGGGGGAGAACGAGGTTCTATCTCGAGTCCTATGCCGGGTCGACCGACCGCGTGGTCGTGAGAGTCTACAACTCAAGCGGACAGCTGGTGCGCAAAATCCGGAGCGCCGGGAACGCCGCCGAACCGGGAAGGCCGATTGTCTTTGACCGCCGGGACGAGCGGGGGCGGGCATTGCCGGCCGGGGTCTATCTGGTCGAGGCCGGCGCCGGCGCGGCGCGGACTTCGGTAAAGCTCGTCATTCTGAGATAACGCCGAACCGAGCTTGGGCGAAAATACCTCCGGACGGGAAAAACCAACGTCGGATATGGGGCGGCCGAACCTGAAGACCGCCACGCTTATCGTGACGACGGTAAGCGGTTTTCTCACTCCGTTCATGAGCGCCGCAGTCAACATCGCTTTGCCGGCGATCGGGCGTGAGTTTTCCTTCAGTGCCCTGCTCCTAAGTTGGACCGCGACTTCCTATGTTCTCGCGGCCGCGGTTTTCTTAGTGCCCTTTGGTCGGATCGCCGACATCGTGGGCCGCAAGAAGATATTCCTGTACGGCACCGTAGTCTATACTGCGGCTTCGCTCTTCCTGGCGCTGACCCGGTCCGGTTGGGCGCTGATCGGCGGGCGCGTTATCCAGGGCATCGGCGGGGCGATGGTCTTTGCCACGGGCGTTGCGATTCTAACCTCGGTCTACCCCCCGGGCGAGCGGGGACGAGTCCTGGGGATCAACGTCGCCGCCGTGTACTCAGGTCTTGCCCTCGGGCCGGTGCTGGGCGGGTTTCTGACCGACCATCTGGGCTGGCGCAGTATCTTCTGGGTCAATGTCCTGTTGGGCCTCGTCATCATCGGGCTGGTCTTATGGCAACTCAAGGCCGAGTGGCGTGAGTCCGGGGGCGGGGGGTTTGATCTGCTCGGCTCGGTCATCTACGGGCTGTCGTTGGTGTTGGTCATGTACGGCTTGTCGCGGCTGCCGCGGGGTACAGGATTCGGCCTCTTGGCGTGCGGTTTGGCCGGCCTGGTCGGCTTCGTCTTCCGGGAACTGCAGATCCCGAGTCCGGTGCTCGACATGAACCTCTTCCGCCGCAATGCAGTGTTCGCCTTCTCAAACCTGGCAGCCCTGATCAATTACAGCGCGACTTCCGCCACCGGTTTTCTACTCAGTCTCTACCTGCAGTACGTGAAGGTGCTGAGCGCCCAGGAGGCCGGTATGATTCTCATTGCCCAGCCTTTAGTTCAGGCGGTCTTCTCGCCGCTGGCCGGACGGCTTTCCGACCGGCTTGAACCGCGCCTGATCGCATCGTCGGGCATGGGTCTAAGCGTTATTGGTCTGGCCGCCCTGACGCTCGTGGGCGACAAGACCCCGGTCGGTTTGATTGTGGTCGGTCTCGTCTTGCTGGGACTTGGTTTTGGGCTCTTCTCATCACCCAACACGAATGCCATCATGGGCTCGGTGGAGAGGAGGCACTACGGCGTGGCTTCGGCGACGCTCGGGACGATGCGTCTCGTGGGTATGATGCTCTCGATGGGCATCACGATGCTGCTCTTTTCGATCTACATCGGACCGGCCAAGATCGGACCGGAGAACCACCTGCGTTTCCTGACCGCCCTCAAGGTTGGGTTTTCCATCTTTGCCCTGCTCTCAATCGTTGGCATCTTCGCTTCGTTGGCGCGCGGCCGGATGCGCGCCAACGAAGCAGGGACCGATTGACAGGCGCCCGGTTTTGCGTATAATAACGCGTGTCGTCGTTTCTTGTCCCGCCGAACACAATTTATGACTAATTCAAGGAGGAATTGATGAAGTCGATGGTCAACCTCAAGTATGACGAGATACCTTCGCGCTGGTACAACATCATTCCGGATCTGCCGGAGCCGCTGCCGCCGCCGCAGGATCCGAAAGACGGTCCCTCGCGGATCCAGAACCTGCCCAACATGATGATTGGGGAGTGCCTGAAGCAGGAGTTCTCAAACGAGCGGTGGATCGACATCCCGGGCGAAGTCATGGACCTGTATGCGCGGGCCGGCCGGCCCCGTCCGCTGTTCCGGGCCACCAATCTGGAAAAGAAACTCGGCACGCCGGCGCGGCTTTACTACAAGAGCGAATTCTTCAGTCCGACCGGCAGTCACAAGGTCAATACCGCCCTGGCTCAGTGTTACTACGCAAAAGCACAGGGTTTCGAGCGTTTGACAACTGAGACCGGTGCGGGTCAGTGGGGTACCGCGCTTGCCTATGCCGCAGCCGTAACTGGTTTGAAAGTCACGGTATACTGGGTGAGGAGTGTCTACAACTGGAAAGCAGACCGGCTGTCGTTTATGAAGCTTCTCGGGGCCGAAGTCTACGCGTCACCGAGTCCGAAAACCAAGATTGGTAAGGCGCTTTACGATAAAGACCCGAATCATAACGGTTCGCTCGGCATCGCCATTTCGGAAGGCCTTGAGGATTCCAACAACGACCCCAAGGCAACCTATGCCCTCGGCTCGGTTCTCAATCACGTCTTGATGCACCAGACGATCATCGGCCAGGAAACGCAGAAGCAGTTTGAGATTTTCGACGACTATCCTGACCTGGTGATATCATGCTTAGGCGGCGGCTCGAACTTCGGCGGTTTCGCCATACCGTTCCTCGGTGAAGTTCTGACCAAAGGGAAGAAGACCAAATTCATCGCGGCCCAGAGCCAGGTGGCGCCCAATCTCCAGGGCAAGTATGAGTATGATTTCGCCGACTACGGGGAGATGACCCCGATGCTCAAGATGTACACCCTGGGCCATAAAACCGACATGGCGCCGATCAAGGGTGACGGCCTGCGCTACCACGGATGCTCGCCGATTCTGAGTCTGCTGCGCAACAAGGGTTACATCGACCACATCGCCTATCCGGGCGACGAAAAACATGTCTTCGAGAACGCCCAGCTCTTCATGGAGACCGAGGGCTGGTTGCCGGCGCCTGAGTCAGCCTACTCGATCTGCGCCGCGATCGACGAAGCGCTCAAGTGCCGCAAGTCCGGGGAGAAGAAGGTCATCGCCTTCAACGTCAGCGGCCACGGCTTTCTCGACATCCCCGGTTTCCGTTCGGTCCTGGGGCTGAAGTAGGTCGCACGCGGTAAGGAAAGCGGATCAGGACATCGGATGATCAGTAGGCAGGATATCAGCAGTGAGATTATCAGTTTGAATCCGCTGCAATCCGTCTGAATCAAGATATGTCTTATCACTGTAATCTGCCGTTTTATCGTCGTAATCAACGGTGCTCTGCACCGAACGATCTAACGAATGAAACGCTCTAACGATCTTAACGTTTGTCATCACTGTACATGAATCTTGCAGCTCTAGGTAAGGTCACATACGGCATGTATGTCCTGAGCGCCCGGCAAGGGGAGAAGCTTAACGGCCAGATCGTGAATACGGTGGTTCAGGTCACGGCCCAGCCATGCCAGGTCGCGGTCGCGGTCAACAAGAAAAACCTCACGCACGACTACATTCAATCGAGCCAGGCGTTTTCGATTTCGATCCTCGGGCAGTCGGCGCCGCTTGAGTTCATCGGCCGGTTTGGATTCAGAACCGGTCGCGACCTGGACAAGTTCAAGCTGACCGGGCACCGGATAAGTACCGGCGGTATGCCGATCGTAACCGACTGGATGGTCGGGTACCTCGAATGCCGGTTGGTAAACTCGATCGATACTGGAACCCATACCGTTTTCATCGGTCTCGTCACGGCGGCCGAAATCACCGGTGACGAACCGCCGATGACCTACGCCTTTTATCATGATGTCAAGCACGGCAAGACCCAGCAGAACGCGCCGACTTTTGTCAAAGAAGCGGCGCCAGGGGAGGTTAGTCCAATGAACACTTACCGATGCACCATCTGCAACTATATCTACGATCCTGCGGTCGGCGACCCGGATGCCAACGTGAAACCGGGAACGCCGTTCGCGGCCCTACCCGACACCTGGGTCTGTCCCGTTTGCGGCGCGGGCAAAGATCAGTTTGTCAAGGTGGAGTAGCCCGTGCATTGCCGCGAGATCAGGGACGGCGTCTTTGCGGTTGGGGCGATTGACTGGGATCGGCGGCTTTTCGATGAATTGATACCCCTGCCGGACGGGACTTCCTACAACGCCTACCTCATCAAGGGCCGCGACCGGGTCGCGCTCCTGGATACCGTTGACCCGGCCAAGGAACCGGAGCTGCTTTGCAATTTGAAAGAGCTCGGCATAAGCCACCTCGACTATATCGTCGCCCATCATGGTGAGCAGGACCATTCGGGCGCAATCCCGGCGGTCCTCAAGCATTACCCGATGGCCCGGGTCGTGACCAATCCGAAATGCAAGAACATTCTCATCGAGCACCTCAAGATCAGGGAAGATCTTTTCGTCCAGGTCGACGACCGCGCCGTACTCGACCTCGGCGGCCGGATCTTGGAATTCATCATTGCGCCCTGGGTCCACTGGCCGGAAACGATGCTCTCCTACTTGAGGGAGGAGAAAATCCTGTTCACCTGCGACCTTTTCGGTTCGCATCTTGCAACCAGCGAACTGTACTCGATCGAAGAGGCGCGGGTGTACGAATCGGCCAAGCGCTACTACGCCGAAATAATGATGCCGTTTCGGACCAGCATTCAGGGGCACCTCAAGCGGCTGCAGGGTTATGCGCTTGACATCATTGCGCCGAGCCACGGTCCGGTCCACAACCGTCCCGCGTTCATCACCGGTGCCTACCAGGACTGGACTTCTGATCAGGTGAAGAATGAGGTGGTCCTGCCCTACGTTTCGATGCACGGCAGCGTCAACCGGATGGCCGCCATTTTGACCGATGAGTTGATGCGGCGCAATATCCGGGTCATGCCTTTCAATCTGACCCGAACCGACCTTGGCGAGCTGGCGATAGCACTGGTCGACGCCGCGACCATCGTGATTGGGGCGCCCACCGTGCTGGGCGGGCCGCATCCGGCCGCCGTGTACGCCGCGTATCTTGCCAATGCGCTCCGGCCCAAGACCCGGTTTGCGTCGATCATCGGCTCCTACGGCTGGGGCTCACGGATGGTCGAAGTCTTGAAGGGGCTGCTGGGCAATCTCAAGGTGGAGATGATCGACCCGGTGGTCATCAAGGGCTTGCCCGGTGACGATGATCGGCGGGCGCTGGCGGCTCTTGCCGACCAGATCGAGCGGCGTCACAAAACTTTATGATGGTTGGTCACCGCTCGACCGGCCGCCGCGGGCGGTGTCGGACGAACTGAAAGGAGGACGGTTGATGGCCAGGATATTCGACGTCAAGGAGATATTTCGCTTCGCGGTTCAGATTGAGAAGAACGGTGAATCATTCTACCGGTCGGCGGCCCGGAAAATCAAGGATAAGAAGATCCGGGACATCTTTCTCGGTCTTGCCGACGACGAAGTCAAACACCGGGAGTTCTTTCAGGGAACAATCGCCGGTCTCGGTGACTACGAGCCGCACGAGACCTATCCGGGCGAGTACTACAACTACCTCAAGGCGTACGTGGCCAACGTAGTCTTCAAACCGGCCGAGCTGGCGCTCGCCGTCAAGAAGCTAAAGGGCGTTGCCGAGGCGCTGGATTTTGCGATCCAGCGGGAGCTGGAATCGATTCTCTACTATGTCGAGAGCAAGAACTTCGTCCCGCCCGACCAGCACCAGGGCGTGGACCGGGTGATCGCAGAAGAACGTCGGCACTACTGGCGCCTTTCCGAACTCAAGAAGGGCAAGAAGAGCAGGTAGGTGGGCGTGAAGGTCTTTATCTCCTGTGACATGGAGGGTGTGTGCGGGACCTTTTCGTGGAAGGACTTTGACGCCAACAAGGAGCGCTACCGCACCTTGATGACCGAGGAACTGCGGGCCGCGGTCCGCGGCCTCTCGGGCAGTCGCGTGCCTGTCAAGGCAATCGTCGCCAATGATGCCCATGGATTCGGTGACAACATCCACGCCGATTTGCTTCCGGCCAAGGTCCACCTGGTCCGGGGCAGCCCGCGCGGTCTGGGCATGATGGAGGGGATTGACCGCGACACCGATGTCGCATTCTTTCTCGGCTATCACGGAGCCGCCGGGACCGCCGCTTCACTGATGGACCACACCTACGCGTCTTCTTCGATCTACCGCATTGTGGTCAACGGGATTGAAATGAGCGAGTCGACGATAAACGGAGGTATTGCCGCGGATTTTGGAGTCCCGGTCGGGCTTATCTCTGGTGACCAGGCAACCATAACGCAGGCAAAGAGGTTTTTCGGCCCCAAGACCGAGTACGTCGTGACCAAGCAAGGCATTTCGAGATTCTCCGCCCAAATGAGACCGGTCGAACAGGTCCGCGAGGAGCTGACGCGGAAGGCCTTGCAGGCGGCATCCCGGGTCGGGGCGCTCAAACCTCTGCGGACCAAACGACCGATCAGTGTCGTGGTTGATCTGGTTGATACGCTGAGAACGGACTTAGTCAGCTGCGCCGCCCAGTTTGAGCGAACCGGCGGGCGGCAGGTTTCTTTTCGGGCGCGCAACTATGTCGCATTGTACCGCAAACTCAGACTTCTGCTCATGCTCGCCGCCCGGGCCAAGGACTTACACCTAGGGCTGAATGAAGTTGGGCGATTCGTGAATCGCCCCTACAGGTTCGTAGGGACAACTCACGAGTTGTCCTGCCTCCTAATATATGGAAGGAGTTAACATGAAGGTGCTTTTGAAAATCGTACCGGTTATCTTGATTCTGTCCTGTGCGACCACCGGGCCGGGCGGGAAGAAGAGCTTCATCTTGATCCCAACTTCGGTCGAGAAAAACTTGGGCAAGGAAATCGCCCGGGAAGTTGAGACCGAAGAGAAGATGCTGGCGAACTCCGAAGTGCAAAGCTATGTCAATCAGCTGGGACAGCGGATTGCGCGGGTTTCAGACCGCAAGTCCCTGCGCTACAGTTTCAAGGTCATCGAAAAGGACGAGATCAACGCCTTTGCCTGTCCCGGCGGATATATCTACGTCTATTCGGGACTCATGAAGGCCTTTGACAACGAGGCCCAGCTCGCCGCGGTGCTGGCCCATGAAGTGGGGCATGTCGTGGCGCGCCATTCGGTGAAGCAGTTGCAGGCGGTGTACGGCTACGGCCTGCTCATGGAAATTGCGCTGGGCGACAAGATGGGTGCCCTGGCGCGCAAGGCGGTCGACGCATCGGTCGGTTTGATCCTGCAGGGCTACGGCCGCGGCAATGAACTCGAAGCCGACAACATGGGCGTTCTCTACACCAAGAAGGTGAGCCTCAATCCGGGGGGCATGGTTCAAGTCTTTGAGAAGTTCAAGAGAATGGAAGGTAAACCGCCCTCGACTCTGGAGAAACTAATGTCCACCCATCCACCGGCGTCGGACCGCATTGCCAACGCCAAGAAGCAGATGAGTAAGGTGGGGGGGGCGGACTTAAGCTACAACGAGGATTCTTACAAGCGCATCCTGAGTCGGCTCGCACCGTAGCCCAAATTGCGCCCCGGGAACCGCCGTCCAATATTTGGTCTGATCGGCGCGGGCCGCGTCGGTACGGCCTTCGCCTACTGGCTCGAGCGTGCTGGTTACACTGTTGCCGGCGCCTGGGACTCAAGCCCGGCCGCCCTGGCGCGGGCGGAAAAAATCATGGGCCGAAGGGTCCGGGTGTCGCTTGACCGGCTGGTCGAAGCGTCGAACATCCTCCTGGTGGGTACGCCGGATGCCACGATCCCGCGCATCGCGCGCCGCATTGGGGGTGCGCTTCGACGGGACACGACCCTGTTTCACTTTTCAGGCGTGCTCGGGCCGCGGCTTGTCAAACGCACCGGCGTCAGCCAGGGGGTCATCCATCCGCTGGCCGCATTTCCGGACTACGGGGCATATCGCAAGATGAAGGACTGCTATTTCTCGGTGAGCGGTGACCCCAGGGCGGTGCGCACCGCGCAGCATTTCTTGCGCCGGATGGGAATGAAGTACTTCGTACTCGGTGCCCGCGACCGGCGCTACTACCATTTGGCCGCGGTCTTCGCGTCCAACTTCTTAGTCGCCTTGCTGGCGGTGGCGGCGCGGCTGGGCCTTCGTTCCGGCATCAAAGAGCAGGACTTCATCAGGTACTTTCAGCCGCTGATTACCGGCCAGCTGGCTGATGTGATGCGGCAGGGACTCAAGAAATCGCTCTCCGGTCCGGTTGAGCGCGGCGAACTGAAGACCATCGTTGCGCACCGGCGCGCCCTGCGCGTGGCGGGCCGAGACTATCTCAAGATCTACGATTTGCTTTCCCGGGAGCTGCTCAGGCTCTGCCCTGGCCCGGGTCGGCGGCGCGCGGTGCTGGAGAAGCTGTTCGATGAAGACTGACCGTCGTTGCCTTAAGTGCATTCGCACTGATGCGCTTGACGCGGGTACGTTGTTGCTGGCCCCCGGCAAGTACCGGATTTTCGAAAAGCGCGTCGACCGTATTCTAAGAAATGCCGACCGGGATAAGATTCCTTCCTGCTACATCACCAAGGTGCATCGGTGTCTCAAGAGGATGAGCCGGAAAATGGCGCCCCTGATGGCGCAGCGCCGCCGCACGAACCAGATGGTCCGGAAGATGCTGGTCCGATTCGGCAAGGGCAGTCTTGAAGAGAAGTTGCGCTGGGCGGTCTGGGCGAACTCGCTCGACTTCCGCAGTGCCGGGGTCGGCTATCGTTATGACGATTTCCGGGGACTGGCCCGAAGGCTCGGTCGCCGCCTGGCCATCGACGAGTGCGCCGGTGTGATCGATGCGATCCGGTCGGCGAAAAGGATCCTCTATGTGCTTGACAACGTGGGGGAAATCGGTTTTGACCGCCTGCTTATTGCGGCGATCCGGGCGAACCGGACCATCACCTGCGCGGTGCGCGGCGGGGTCATGACCAGTGATGTTACGCGTGAAGATGCTCGCTACTTCGGGCTCGATCGAATCGCTCGGGTCATCATCAGCGGACCCGACACACTCGGCCTGCTGCCGGGCGAGCTCTCCCCGAGCATCAAGACGGCCCTGAAGAACTCAGACTTAGTCATTGCCAAGGGCCAGGCGAATTACTACTTCTTTTCCACGTACCGTACGCTGACCAAGGCCCCGGTTGTTCACCTCTTTACCACCAAGTGCGACCCCGTGGCGCGGCAGTTCGGCCGAAAAGGCAAGATCGGCATCGCCATCATTAGATAATGGACTCCTTCGGGGACGTTGGTTCCGCACGCACAATTCCTCTTGACCAAAGGACACGGCCGGCTATCATCTGGTTAGCTTGACTATTGCTATGGCAAGAAAACCAAGACTCGATGCGCCGGGCGCCCTGCATCACATAATCGCCCGGGGTATTGACCGGCAGAGGATCTTCACGGGCCATTCCGATTGCATGGACTTTGTGCGCAGGGTGGCCGAGGTAGCGAACGACCTCAAGCCGCAGATCTACGCGTGGGTCTTGATGCCGACCCATTTCCACCTCTTGCTGCGAACCGGTAATGCGGGCTTGTCGACCGTGATGCGACGCTTGATGACTGGTTACGCGGTGGGATTCAACCTGAGGCACACAAGATCAGGTCATTTGTTTCAGAACCGATACAAGTCGTTACTGTGTCAGGATGATCCATATCTCTTGGAGCTCACTAGGTATATCCATCTGAATCCGGTACGCGCCGGGTTGCTTTCAAGTCTAGAGCAGCTCGATGTCCACCCGTGGTGCGGTCACGCCGTGTTGATGGGCAAGGCGACTTACGCATGGCAGAATGTAGATGCGATACTCTCGCGATTCGGCCCGAGTCTGAGGGTCGGCCGGCGTGTCTATCGCGACTTTCTGGAGGACGGCCTGTCCAGGAATCAGCCGGCGGGAGACCTTCACCGCAGCATCGGCCGGGAAAGCGGTGAGTGGTCGCGAGTACTGTCACGACAGCGACGGAGCGAAAATGCAGCGAGCGATACCCGGGTCTTGGGCAGCGATGATTTCGTCGAATCGGTGGTCGCGGAGGCCGAACGTCTGGAAAAAAATAGCTTGCGGCTGATGAGGGTGAGGCCGACCGTGGATCTGCTGTGCGGTAGCTTGGCCCTGGGCCATGACCTTGAGCCTGCTGAAGTGACATCCGGAGCCAAGCGCCGGAAGGTGATTAAGGCCCGGAAGGATGTTGTCTTTATTGCCATGAAGAAGCTCGGTTATAGCGGAGCCGAGGTCGCACGGCATCTGGGCGTAAGTGCGTCATGCATAAATCGAATTGCGGCCGGCAGCGAGTTGAGCCCGGTCGGCAAGAAAATCTTGGACCTGCTGAAAACGTAATGTACTCTCGGAACCAACGTCCCCAAGCAAGGGGCGATGGTAATTTAATACCCATTGTCGGTAAGTCCGTACTCAGTCGGTGGGGTCGGGCATCATAACTTAAGATTCAACAGGTGGCTGGCGGAGGGAACCGGGTATGGTTTTTGCACAACTAACTGGGCGGAAGAACAGGAGGCTACATGAAACGATGTACCGTTGTGATTGGGGTTGTTGGGAGCATGATTGCATTCTTTTCTCTGGCCGGAGCCAGAGTCTGGCACGTTCATCCTGACTCGGGGTTGTGTCGTATACAATGAGCCCTTGATTCATGTGGGACCGGCGACACGGTTCTGGTGGGGCCAGGGACATACTACGAGCACATCGTCTGGCCCGTAACCCACGGCATTGACCTCGTCAGTGCTCTTGGTCAGGATAGCACGATCATCGATGGCGACAGCACCGGAACGGTAATATCCGTGTCGGCAACGATCGATACGACAACGGTCATTAGAGGCTTCACGATTCAGCGCGGATGCGGACCGATGGGAGGAGGCATATTCTGCGTGGCCTCTTCACCGATTATCACCGGCAACACCATCACGCGGAACACGGCGCGGGGCGGGGCCGGCATTCTCTGCTACCAGATCGCGGCCCAACCGATTATCCGGGGCAATCTAATCACCCGCAACAGCGCGGTCTGGGGCGCACAAGGATGGGGCGGCGGCATCGCCGTCTGGTCCGGGGCGCCAACCATCACCGGCAACACGATTACCTCAAACAAGGCCTATTACTTAGGCGGCGGCATCGAATGCGAAGGCGCGAGTCCAACCATCGCCCATAATACAATTAGCTATGACACTGCTGTGTATTCGGGCGGTAGTGCGGGCGGTGGCGGCATCGCCTGCGGTTGGGGAGGAATGTCGCGAATCAGAGGAAACAGGATCACTAGAAACCGCGCCCGCTACGGTGGCGGCGTTTACTGCCGGGACACGGCGTGCCCGGTCATCGACAGTTGCGACATATCGAACAATGTCATTTACGGACTCTATAACGACTTGGGGGCAAGCCCGGTATTGCGCTACAACACTATCACCGACAACATGTGGGAAGCGGTTGTCAACGTGGATTCGACGCAGACCGTTGATGCCCGGTACAACTGGTGGGGCGATTCGACCGGTCCGTTCCATCCGGGCACCAACCCGGGCGGCCGGGGCGATACAATAACCGACTATGTCGCCTACAACCCGTGGCTCAGACGACCGGTGGTAGCGATTTGCGAGCCGGTAGCCGTCGGTCCGCACGTGCCGCTTCTTTCGGTCAATCCGAATCCTTTCCGAGACTGCACCGTAATCGGATTCGGCCTTGAGGGCCGGGCCGCGGGTGCACGGCTGCAAGTCTTCGACGCGGCCGGACGGTCGGTGAGGTGTCTCGACCTGAGTTCACATTCTCAGTTTGCGGTCTGGGACGGTCGGGATGACTCAGGACGTCGGCTCGCGAGTGGCGCCTATTTTATCCGGTTCGTATCGGCCCGGGACCAGGAGACCAGGAAAGTTCTGCTCCTACGCTAAAGAACGCCTTCGCCTGCCTACGGCACTGATCTTCTGACCGCTGATATCCTTCCCACTGATGTCCGGATATCCTGGTGTGCCGGCAATCGACGTTCCTTTTCCCTTGCTTTTTCCTCTGTTCTCGTTAGAATCCTTTCGTGGGTTACGGTCGCATCTGGGCCGAGATTGATCTCGGTAAACTTGTTGACAACTACCGGAAGGTAAAGAGCCTCTGTCCCAAATCGCGGGTGCTGGCGCCGATCAAGGCCGATGCCTACGGCCACGGGGCCATCGAAGTAGCCCGCACCCTGGAGCGGGTCGGCATTTTCATGTTTGGCGTCGCCGGCGTCGCAGAGGGGATCGAGCTTCGCAAAGCCGGCATCCGAACGCCGATTCTCGTGCTCAGCCCGATACCGTTCGAAGAGATCGATGCGATTTTCGAGTACCGCCTCCGGCCGACCATTTCGGATCCGGCATTCTTCGACATGCTCGAAGAGAAGCTGCGGTTCCGACGTAACCGGAAGCTCGCCGTCCATGTTGAAGTCGATACCGGCATGACCCGCACCGGTGTTTCCTACGATCAAGCTTTTACCATGATTCCCTGGATCGCCGGCAAGCGCAATCTTGAACTGGAGGGCGTCTTCACGCATTTCCCGGTCGCCGACACCAGCGTGCCTTTTTCCGAGAAACAGGTCCAAGCGCTGGCGCGGCTCAAGAAACATCTGGCCGGTCAGGGGATAAGGCCCAAGCTCTTCCATATTGCCAATACCGCAGGTCTTGTCAACCGGCTGGGTGGGCCCTTCAGTCTGGCACGCCCCGGTGTCGCCCTGTACGGTTTGATGCCGGCAAACCAGATGCGCGACCGGCTTGGCCTCGACCCGGTCATGGTGCTCAAGACCATGGTCGTCAATGTGCGTGATGTACCCAGGAATGCGGCAATAAGCTATGGCCACACATTCCGGACCAAGAAGCGTTCAAAAATCGCCACCCTTTCCGTCGGCTACGGCGACGGTTATCCGCGTTGCCTGTCGAACATCGGCGAAGTCATCATCCGCGGCCGCCGCGCCCGGATCGTCGGAACGGTCTGTATGGATCTGATGATGGTCGATGTGAGCGGCATTGCGGATGTTGGCGTGAACGATACCGCCATCCTGATCGGCCGCGAAGGCCGGGCCGAGATAACGGCTGCCGAATTGGCCCTTAAAGCCAAGACCGTGATCTACGAGATCATCTGCGGTATCGGTCCCCGGGTGCCGAGGGTCTATTATCAACACGGCCGGTTTCTCCGGGTGCGCAATCTTTTCCTTAGAGGGATGATGTGAACGGGACGATGAGAGAATGGGAGAAAGAATGCGGGGGTGAAATGAGAGGAGACTTCAATGACTGAGAACGAGAAGCAACACGAGCCGCATGCCGACGAACCGATGAACTTCACGTCGCTGGTATTCATGCTGGCGGCAGGCGCGATGCAGAATATGGGGGTTATTGCCAACCCCGTCACCCAGAAAGTCGAGAAGAACTTGAAGATGGCGCGTCAAACCATTGATCTTCTGGATATACTGCGCGCCAAGACCCAGGGCAACCTCGACCAGGCGGAAAGCCGGCTCTTGGCCGAGCTGCTCGCTGATTTGAAACTCAAAATCGTGAGACTCGAGCAAGAAAAGCCTTGATGCAAAGCGAGTTGTTTCAAAAGAATGTCGAAAAACGCCTTCTCATTAATAATCACGGTAAACGAGTTTACCGAGACTTTTTCAGCGAACTCCTCATTTTCTGTTGACAATGCGATACTTATGAATATAATAATTTTTGGGTTATACGTTTGTATCTCCCTAAGGCCTAAGGCCCCGTAGGGGGACACAGTGGTGTCGTAGAGAGAAGTGCCTGACCAACAAGGCGGACGGCTGCCGGTTGGGTTCGTTAACGTCTGTTTATTTAGGAGGATAAGCTTACTCTCACCGGTTGGTGAGCAGGTTGCTCTTGTGGTTGATCAGAGGTAAGTTACTTGGCCCGTGAAGCAACGATAGATCTTTAAGGAGGAAAGATGAAAAAGGTTTTGATCTGTGTCTGTTTTCTCGTCTGCCTTTTTGCGGAAGACGTGACATACATGGTAAAACAGGGCGACACCCTGTGGGACATCGCCGGATTCTACTACCAGAATCCCTACCTTTGGCCGGTCATCTGGAACGCGAACCTTGAGAAAGTCAGTGATCCCCACTGGATCTATCCCGAGCAGGTTCTGATCATACCGCCGTCACCGGAGTCGACCCTGGCCGGGGACTCGGTACCGATTGTTGCGCCGGAGACGCTCGTTATCGTTGAGGAGGACACGACTACCTACACGTACTATGCGCCGAAACCCCACGGACAAGAGATCGAAGTATCTTTTGTCGCGGCCGATAGGAAGGTCTTTTCCGAGGAGCTCATCCATCGCTGTGGCTATCTTGCGGAAGAAGAGATCATTGCCGCGGCGAAGATCATTCGCAGTGAGCCGGAGCGGGAGCGCATTACCAACTTTATGAAGGTCTATGTCGACCGCACGACGCCGGAAACCAATGTGGGCGACGTTTACAGCATCTACCGGATGGGTGACGTGGTCGACGACCCGGCCACCGGGCAGTACCTCGGCAAGGTCGTCGACATTCTCGGCAAATTGAAGATTGAAGAGGCGGCCGAAGGCGGCACCCGCGCCCAGGTTACCGTTTCCCACGATATCATCAAGCCGGGCGAGCTGCTCGTGCCCTACCCGAAGTTCGAGATCCCGACCAACGTCACGCTGAAGGTGACCAGCCGCTTGCTCGAGGGGCAGGTTGCCTACGTCCGGAGCAAGACGACCTTGACGCAGAATTATACGATCGTTTTCCTCAATGTCGGGGCCAACAGTGACGTGACGATCGGCGACGTATTCCGCATCTATGAAGAGAAGACGTACGGCGGCCGCAAACTGCCCGACCTTTCCGTCGGCGAGGTGCTGGTGGTCAACGCACGGCCCAGCTCATGCGTCGGCCTTGTCTCCTGGCGCCGCTTGACGCACAAGATCGTGCGCGGTGACAAGGTGCGGTTGTACCAAGAGGCGCATTGATGCAAGAGCAGGCACTGCTCAAAGGCATCTACCTGTTTCGCGAACTCACGCCCAAGGAGACCGATCTGGTCATTTCGATCTCCAGGGAGCAGACGTACAAAAAGAATGCTGTCATCTTCAAAGAAGGTGAAAAGGGCGATGCCTTTTACGTCGTGGTCTCGGGCTCGGTCCGGATCTCGACGATTGTGCCGGGGGTAGGTGAGGAGGCACTGACCGTGCTGCGGAGCGGCGAATACTTCGGTGAGATGGCGCTGATCGACGACGCGTCCCGCTCGGCCAGTGCGATCGCCAACGAAGACACGCTTCTGATATCGATTGCGAAAAAGGACTTCGAGAATCTGCTGGCGAAGAACACCGACCTTGCCTACAAGCTGCTCTGGGTATTCACGAGAACCTTGTGTAGCCGGTTGCGCAAGACGGATGAACAGCTCAAGTCGATATTCGCCATCGCGAAGAACTTCTGATCGCGCATGGCCGATACGTTCTTTTTGCTCGTCTTCCTGAGCGTCCTCGTCGAGCGCGTCAGCGAAAAACTGCTATACCTTCTGCCGGGGAAGAGGCGGGTGTGGGCCTGGGTTGTTTCGACAATCCTTGCGCTCCTGATCACCTTTCTCTTCCGGGTCGGCCTGCTGGGCATGATGGGGTTTGCCGCCTCGTCCGGAACCGCCAGCCGACTCGACTACGTAATCACGGCGCTTTTAATTGCCTCGGGCAGCGAACCGATTCATGTTCTGTTTCGGACGCTCGAGTACAAGAAAGAAGAGATAAGAGGAAAGGCGAAAGCCGCGAAGGATGCTTGAGTTTTTCTCCAGCCATGACCGAGAAAAGATCCTCGAGAAGGCTCGGAAACTGAAGGCGGACGGACGGGTCGAGCAGGCGATCAAGACGCTGGAAAGCTCGGTCTCGTCCTCGCCGGAGGATTTCGACCTGTATCTCGAACTGGGACGCTACTGCTTTGAGGGCGGACGGAGGATTGATGCGGTCGCGGCCCTGCGTAAAGCCCTTGCTCTGGACAGCCAACGCGCCGATGAAGTGGTCGGCACGCTCACCGATCTTCACTACCGGGGTTCATCGCCCATTGAGACCGGGGATGCCCTGCTCGAGATGTACATCGTCCGCCGCGATTTTGAAGAGGTCGAGCGGACGCTGAAATCGCTGTCCACCAAGGATCTGCAGTTCCTCGAGACCCGGTATCTCAAGATTTTCGAAAACACCTACAAGAACAAGAATCCGGCCGAATACACCGCCCGGGAAACCAACATCCTCCTCCAGCTGGCGAGCGTCGAGATTTTCATCGGACGCATGGAACGCGGCTTTGAGCTGGCCGAGAAGTTCTTGGGCGTCAAGGAGAGCGAGCGGCCCGCGGTCCAGAACTGGGCCAAAAGCGTGTGCCGGTGGAAGTGGGGCAAGGCGCTGTCCCAGTTCTACTTGATGCGCCTGCTGCTGGCCGCCCAAAAATACGAGGAAGCGCTTCAGGTTGCCCAGCGCGCGGTCGAATTCGACAAGACCTACAGCCTGCGGATTCACGAGGAGTTTGCGAAAGTCGCGTTGCCGCCCAAAATCCAGGTCGAGTTTCTTTCGTTTCTCTCTTCACTTGAGGTCGGCGCCAAGGACATCGACGGTGCGATTGCCAACTTGAACCGCCTGCTCAATCTTGATACCGGGCGCACCGACGACGTCATCCGCGGCTTCCGCGATCTGTTGCGGATGGCCCCAAAGGAGTCGAAGGTCATTTTTGCCTTGGGCGATGCCTACCTTCACGCCAAGCGGAGCGGCCTTGCGGTCGAGGAGTATGCCAAAGTACTGGAGATCGATCCCGAGAAGACCGATGAGGTCCTAAGTCGATATCAGGCCGTGCTCAAGGTCGATTCCAAAAACCCGCAGGTGATCGCCGCCTTAGTCGAGGGCTATCTGGCCAAGAACGACATCGCCAAGGCGACCGAAGTCATTGATCAGTCCTACCAGGCCGACCCGGGACTGATCGAGGAGTACCTGCCGAATCTCAATACGATTCTCGATCGCGACATGAACAACATGAAGGCGCTCAACCTGCTGGGGCTCGTCTATCTCAAGAAGGGCGAGATCGATAATGCGATCCTGATTTTCGAGAACCTCTTGAGCCGGGGCAGCGAGGGGCAGGTCCTGGCCGAGGCCGGCAGCCGGGCCGTACTGCTGGCGATGTCGGATAGTATCCCGGCCCTGAAAGTGTTGACCGACGCGCTGCTGCTGCAGGGCCGCGGGCCGGAAGCCCTCAAGCTCATCGGCGGGCGGGTCAAGGCCGACCCGGCGACCGCCCTGGAGCTCGTCGCCAAGCTCGACGCGATCCTCAAGGCCGACCCGGCCTTGATCGAGTCGGGCCGCGGCATCTACGAGGAATTCAAGATCCAGGATGAGTTTCTGGTCGGCCTGGTCGTGGGACGCAGTTTTGCCTACCAGAAAAACTACGCCCGGGCGCAGGAATCGTTCCAGAAGTGCCTGGCCCTCGACCCGGCGCGCCACGATCTGGTGAAGAAAGTGCTGATGGAGCTGGTTCAGGACGACTCGAAGGCGGTTCCGCTCATGGTTTACATCGCCCGCATCTTCCTTAAGGAAGGCGACATCGAGAAGAGCGCCCGGTTCTTCCGGGCCGCGCAGATGGTCGACCCTTCGATCTTCGCTGAAATCATCGATGATTTCTACGACATCGTCAAGGCGCACCCTGAGGACGTCATGATGCGGCGGCTGTTGGTCGAAAGCCTTCTCAACAAGGGACTTTTCGACCGCACGATCGAGGAATGCCGGATAACGACCGAAGCGGTAAGTCCGGCGGACGGCGCGTATTTCCACTTAAAACAGGCCCAGGCGATGCTGGCGAAGGGTCGGCTGACCGACGCGGTGCGTCCCTTCATGCTCGCCCAGGAGCATAACGTCAACTTCACCAACGAGGTCATCGGCGGCCTGGAAAAGATTCTATCGATCGACAAGAACAACATTGCGGCCCACTTCGCGCTCGGCCGGGCCTACGGGGCGGCGCGCATGGTCAATAAGGCGGTCGAGGAACTGCTCCTGACCGCCCGCATCGTGCCGACCCGGGTCAGTTACGTCATGGACGAACTCAAGAGGCTTGAGACGCTGGCCCCGGCCAACGCGATGGTCCATTTCGCCCAGGGGTTGCTCCACGTCAGCCAGAAAAACTTGAAGGAAGGCATCGGCGAGCTCGATCAGGCCCGGGAGATGGACAAGAGCCTGCTCGACAAGATCATCCCGGTCTACGAGAAGCTCGAGACCGAGGGGACGTCGCCCGAGCTCCTCCTGAGCCAGGCGCGCGCTTACTCGGACAAGGGTTCGTACAACTTCGCGGTCGACTTCTTCCGGAAGGCGTTCGAGAGCGACCCCGGGCGGCTCGAGCAGATTGTTTCGGGGCTCAAGACGATCTGTACCGTCCAGCCGGACAACGCCGAAGCACGCCGGCTCCTGGCGCGGATCTACTTTGACTACAACGCGCTGGACGATGCCGTCTCGGTGGCCCGCGAAATCTATGGTTCGAGTGCCACCCACCGCATCTGGGCGATCGACTTTGCGCGCGAAGTGCTGACCAAGAATCCCCAACACATCCCGACCTACTATTTTCTAGCCGAGCTATGCTTCGACGAGGGTAAATTCAAAGAGGGAATCGAAACGCTGGAGCGGCTCCGGGGATTCGCCCCGCACGAAGTGCCGGCGATGATCGACCGGGCGGAAGCGGTCTACCAGAACAACCAGTATGTGCCGGAGATCGTGATTTTCCTGGCCGACCGCTATACCGACGTCTCGCTCGAGCAGAAGTCAGTGGCGTTCTTGAGGAAACTCTATAATACCAACGCGGCATTTGCCGATGCGGTACTCCACCGGCTCCGCTATATTCTCAAGAAGAAGCCGGACATAATCGACGGCTACTTCCTGACCGCCGACATTCTGAGCGCCCAGAACGATTTCCAGCGGGCCCGCGAAGCGCTCGAGTTCGGCGAGCGTTACGCTACCGGGATTCAGGACAAGGTCGAACTGCGGCTCCGGCTTGCGAATTTGCTCAACCTGCTGGGCGACCGCGCCGGAGTGAGCAGCACGCTGATGAAAGCGCTGCGCATCGCGCAGAACAAAGGCTCGGTTTACCAAACCATCAGACAATTGCATGAGAAGAGCCTGACCAACCGCCTCGAGGTGCTGCGCCGCGAGACGAACGAAGACAGCCGTCTCGAGATGGTGCGTATCCACCTGGCGTTGGGTCAGCTCGATGAGGCGGAACAGTTTCTCGTTTTCGTACCCTCGGGCAACGAAGTGCGCCGCGCCCAGGCGCTGCTGAGGGCACGGGTCTACCTGGCGCGGAATCGCGCCCTCGACGCCCTTGAAGTCTTGAGGCCGCACAAGGACGATGAGCGGATCGCCCTGGCGTTAGCTGATGCCCACGAAAGCATGGGTAACTACGCGGCGGCGGTTGCGACACTCAAGGCGCTGGGCCGGCCTGAATTTCTCGGCCGCATCAAGGTGGATGAGACGAAATTGATTGAATCTTTGCTATCGGGCAAGAAACGGGTCTTAGAAGGGAGGCGCTAATGAAATGCCCCTTTGTGTCCAGGGTCGTAAGGAAGATTACTTCGAGAGTGGATGCCCAGGGAAAAGTAATCGGGGATGATGTCGTCGAAACCAACGAAACGGCGGAATGCCTGCGCGACGAGTGCATGGTCTATGATAAGTCCAACGCGAGTTGCTCGCTCTTTGTCTCTAACTTGAGGGCCGGCCAGCTTCTGGCCGAACTGAAGAAGAGCAGCACGGAAATGGGGAAGGCGCTGTTTGAGCGCACCGAGACCCTGGGCGTCATCTACTCGACCAATTTTCAGACGCTGCAGGATGCGGTGTTGTCCAAGCTCGACCTGATTCGTAAGAGCAACGAGATCATGGCGATGGGGTTGGATCGCACGAGCGGTAGTCTCGCCGAAATCATCGAAAGTATCGGCAAATTGAACATACCGTTGTCGGCCAACGCGGAGAGCGGCAAGACGCTGGAGAAACTGATCGGCGTAATGGATAACGGGCTCAGGAACGGCCTGGCGTCGCTCAGTACCGATTTGAAAGGCGTCCTGATCACGGTGCATAACGAGAGCAAGCAGAGCCTGGCCCAGCTGGGTGAAGCCTTGAAGAAGGATTTGACCCCGATGGTCGAAGACCTGAAGAGCGTCCGCGCCGCCAGCGAAATTTTTGTCCAGTTTACGAACAACGCCCTGGGCGGGATCGGCGATATCTCCAAGAGTGTCGACCTGCTTGACGTCCACGTGAACAACGCCTTCAAGGAACTTGGTACGAGAGTGGAGAGCGACATCAAGTTCCAGGGCGAAGTCGCCGGACAGGAAACGCAGAAGGCGCTCAAGGTGAGCGAGCATTTGGTGGAGCTTTCCTCGAGCACGGTCAATTCCTTGAGCGAGGTTCTGAACAAGATTGGGACGGTTGGTGAGCAGCTGTCGGGTCGGCTCGGGAATCTCGACGAGCACACCGCCGCCGTGCTCAAGGAGACGGCGAGCGGCCTCGGCGATTATTTGAGGCATGAACTCCAGCCGGTGGCGCATGAGCTGGTTGCCGGCCGGGCGGCGAGCGAGGCGGCACTTCAGTCTTTAAATATGGTGATCAACAGCCTGACCGATGTGTTCAAGGGCGTCACGACCCTCGACGAGACGGCGACCAAGGGGCTGGGCACGGTCGCGGTCGGTCTTGAGGCGGTTGCCGGGCAGGTCGGGAATCTCGGGGGCAAGCTTGACGGCATGGAGAAAAATATGGTTGTGGTCGGAGCCCAGCAGCAAGCTGCCTTCGATGGTTTCGCCCAGAGTGTCAAAGATATGGCCGCGGCGCTGGACAAGTCCTACCAGTCGATTGTCCAGTACGCCGGCCAGCAGACCGAAATGTCGTCCAGCGTCGTCATCCATTTCAAGGCGCTTGAAGACAGCCTGCGGGCCATGTCCGAAGAGGGCGATACGCCGCTGCGCGACATCGCCCACGAGCTTGAGAAACTGCAGACCATGCTCCACGACCGGCTCGAAATCTACAAAGTAGGGCTGGAAGGGCTGTTGGCGCTGGAGAAGAAGGGTTTTGACCGCAATGCCGAGGCGATCGATGCGCTCAGAGCCGAGTACGGCCAGACCGTGGTTGCGCTCACTGATGCGGCGCGTTCGATTCATGAGACCGAAACCGAGCTTAAGAGTTTCACCGGCAAGACGGCGGATGCGCTTAATGACAACATCACCCGGGTGACCAGCGAGCTGTCGATCTTCCAGACCGAGCTGGCGCGCTACATCAAGGAAAACATCGGCCGTTTCACCGAAATCGTTGAACAGCAGAAATCCATTGCCGAAGGCAGCCGGACGGCTTTCGAAAGCATGAACACGGTCTTCAAGAAGCAGGAAGAGCAACTGAAAGCCCAGGAAAGAACCAGCGTGCTCCAGCAGGCGCAGGTCCGGAACGACCGGGCGACGGTGATGTTCCACCGCGGCAACTACGACGCTGCACTGCTCGAGATTGACGAAGCGCTGAAGATTGAAGAATCGGCCGAGTATCACAACAACCGCGGCCTCATCCTGAGTGAGATGGGCCGGCCCGATGACTCCCGTAAGGCGTTCCAGAAGGCGATCGAGATGGCTCCGTCAATGAGCGAGCCTTACAATAACCTTGGTCTTTTATATCTTAAGATCAAAGACTACGACAGCGCGGTGGCCACGTTCGGCGAGGCGACAAAACGCAACATCAATTACGCCGCGGCCTTCACCAATCTGGGCCATGCCTTCGCCGCCAACGAGAGCTTCGACGAGGCAATCAAGGCCTGGGAAAAGGCGCTGACGATTGATCCGACCAATCATGACGCCCGTGAGGCTTTGAAGCTGTACAAGGAAGGCAGGGTCGATGGATATACTGCAGAGACTTAAGTCGCAGAAGAAAGACAAAGACAAGGGCAGCGTCCTGTCGTCGATCTTCGAAAAGACGGAAAAAGAAGAAGCGAAGAAAGACAACGCGGTTGACCCGGACATCACGCACATTGACAAGCCCAAACCGGAAGAGAAGGTTGTCTTCCGCGAAGAGCGCATCATCAGCCGGCCGCAGACTTTTCATTCGGATGGTCTGCGCGAGTTCGACCTCGAGAGCCTGAAGGCCGATGAAGGTGCAACTCTGAAAGCGGCCTGTGCCCAGAAAGTCAACGTGCTCATTATCGACGGGAAGTTCGAAGAGGCAATCGGCGAAATCACGGCGCTCGAAGCAAAGCTGGCCTCGAAGTAGCTGTCGAGCAATTTGGCAATCAGGCAACTAAGCTATCAGGCAATTGTGCGATCGAGTTAATAAGCTATTAAGCTATGGAGCTATTGATCCTTAACTCATTGCTGCTCTTTTCGCTACTCGCTACTCTCTACTTCGGGCTCTCTACTCCCTGCATTCTCCCCGCTACCTGGCATAACCCATAACCCATAAGCCATTGCGCTAAATCGGTATGGCTTCCCTCGACACCAAATTCCTTTTCGTCACCGGCGGCGGCGCCGCGTCGCTGGGCAAGGGCTTGATCAGCGCTTCGATCGGGCTGTTGCTCAAGTCGCGCGGCCTGCGCGTCGCGATCCAGCGGGTTGATCCCTATCTCAATGTCGACAAACGCACCGTGGACCCGGCGCTGCACGGCGAGATTTACCTGACCGAAGACGGGGGCGAGGTCAGTTTTCACGTCGGCGATTACGAACGTTTTCTCAATGAGCCGCAGAGTTCGGAGCATTCGATCACGGTCGGTCAAATCTACCACTCGGTCCTGCTCAAGGAGCGGCGCGGCGGGTACGGCGGCCACCTGGTCCGCATACGGCCGGACGTGGTCGACGAGATCAAGGCGCGCCTGACGCGGCCGGCGCTGGCCAAGAAACCGGACGTGCTCATCACCGAGATCGGCGGCAGCATCAATGACATCGACACCCTGCCGTTTCTCGAGGCCTCCCGGCAGTTGTCGATTGAGCTTGAGGCCGATGACGTGCTGTTCATTCACATCGTCCTGGTGCCTTATGTCCGGGTGTCGAAGCGGTACGAGACCAGCGGTGCCTGTCAGAGCATCCGTGATTTGCGGTCGTGGGGGATTGAACCGAAAGTGGTCATTGCCCGCTCGGAATCGCCGTTGCCCAGCGCGTCACGGCAGGAGATTTCGCTGGTCAGCAGCGTGCCGATCGACGCCATTTTCGAGGCGGTGGATGTCGAGAGCATCTACGAGATCCCGCAGAACTTGCATCGGCAGGGACTGGACCGCACCATCGCCAAGGTCGTCAACCTCAAGACCAAGGAGCCGGACTTCACCGAATGGAACCTGTTTCTCCAGCGTATGAAGACGCCCTTCCGCGTCTGCGAGGTTGCGGTCTGCGGCTCGACGACGATGCACCGCAACTCCCACCGCAGTCTGGTTGAGGCCTTGAATCACGCCGCGGTTGCCAACAACATCAGGTTAAGACTGTACTGGCTGGATACGAGCACCGTGACCAATCCCGAGCAGATCGCGACGATGTTGCAGAGTGTGGCCGGCGTTATCCTGGTCGGGACCGCGGTCGGGCCGAGTATGGACGGGGAGATCAACGTGAGTGAATACGCGCGGACCCAGGGTAAGCCGTTTGTCGGCATCGATTTGGGATGCCATGCGGCCCTGATTGAATTCGCGCGCAACGTCGGCGGCTTGAGGCACGCCGATACCCAGGAACTCAATGAGAACAGCCGAGTTCCGCTCATCCAGGCGGTGAGCAATCCCCGGCGGCCGGCCGAGGCACTGAGTGGGGGTGCGATGCGGCTCGGCTCCTGTGCGGTGAGTCTCGTCGACAATACCCTGGCCAGTCAGATTTACCGCAAGCGCGAGGTCACGGAACGTTTCCGGCATTGTTTCGCCCTCAATCCGAAATATGTCAAAAGGTTGGCCAAGGCAGGGATGGTGGCGAGCGGGATCTCGTCGCGGCGACGGTGCCACGATTTCTTCGAGCTCAAAGCGCACCCGTTTTTCGTCGGCGTCCAATATCACCCGGAATATCGTTCAACGCCCCTCGCACCGCATCCGATCTTCTACCAATTCCTTAAAAAGGTGATCAAGCTCGCCGAAACGGTTAGCGGCAAGTAGGGGAGAGGAATGCAAGAATGCCCTTCGGGCGGAATCCACGTACGAAGCGTTGAAATCGTCTCGGCGAGACGGAATCGGCCCTTTCGGGCGGAACGAATCAGTACTTGATCACTGTAATCGTGTTTTCTTATCACAGCCTGCCCCGTTAGACTGGAAGTCTAAACGGGGTAATCGACGATGTTTCATCGCTCTTGACATTGCCGTCTTTCGCACTATACTTCCGTGATTAACACTGTCACCGTAGCTCTTTGAAAACACCATTAACTCCGTTCCGATGCTTCATCGCTGCCGGCCCCGTTAGACTGGAAGTCTAAACGGGGTCATTGCGAGGCCGTAGGCCGCGGCAATCTCATCCATTCATCTCTGTAAGCGGTCGTTTCACCCCGTTAGATATGGCAATGTCTAATCCGGGTCACTCTGAGTGAGACGAAGAGTCTCAATTAGATCCTTCGTCCCGGACGGGACTCAGGATGACAGCTAGAGCCAACGAATTGCCTCAATAGCCAATTACCAACAACAACCAAGGAGCTAACATGAAGATTTTGTCGCTTGTTTTCGTCGCTCTGGTTGCTGCCGGCTTCAGCACGCCGCCGCAACTTGATCTGGTGCGCATCGACATCAGCCACCCCGACCAGGTCAAAGAACTGGATCGGGCCGGAATCATCATCAACTCGGTCGCCCCGGATCACGTCGTCGCCGAGATCGAGCGGTCCGAGTATTTGTCCCTGGCGGCGCGTGGTTTCCACGCCAAGCTGCTCCAGGAGAATATCTCCGGGGTATACTACGCAAACAGCCTGACCAAGTCGCCGTTCGGCCGGTATCTCACCTATACCGAATTCCGGGATTCGATGATCACGATCGCCGGCAACAATCCCGGCATATGTCGTCTCGAGACGCTGGGCACGACGGCCCAGGCCCGTCTTATTCTAAGCATGAAGATCTCAGACAACGCCGCGGTCAATGAACAGGAGCCGCCGGTCCATTTCGACGGGGACACGCACGGCGACGAGAAGTGCGGTTGGGCGGCCTGCTGGGAGATGATCAAGTACCTGGTCAGTCGCTATACCACCGACACCCTGGTCGCCCGGCTGGTCAATACCCGGGAAATCTACATCGCGCCGATGTTCAACCCGGACGGGTTCAATTCCGGCAGCCGCTACAACTCCCGCACCGTCGATTTGAATCGTAACTGGGGCTGGATGTGGGGCAACGAATCGGCCTGCGGCGCCGACTTCATGAGCGAAAACGAAACCCGGGCCTTCATGGCCCATTTCTGGCGCCACCCGTTCGCGACCTTCATCTCCTATCACGGCGGCACGTTGATGATTTCCGAGCCCTGGTCCTACACCGACCGGATGGTCCTGCCCGAGAGCGTGCTCATTCACCATCTTTCGAGAGGCTACCGTTCCTACACCAACTATCCCTATGGTCAGGGTTCGATCGTCATGTATCTCATCAACGGCTCTTCCAAAGACTACAACTACGGCTGCGGCGGCGAGATGGGATGGTCGGTTGAAGTCTGCATGACCAAGACCCCGCCGGCCGATTCGATCGACCGGATCTTCGCGCGCGACGGCCCGGCGATGCGCTACATCATGAACAAGGCCGGGTTCGGCATTCACGGCCGGGTCACCGATTCGGTTACCGGTGCGCCGCTCTATGCCCACATCATGGTCGGCCCGACCAACGTCATTTCTCACAGCTGTCCGACCAACGGCGACTATCACCGGTTCTACCTGCCGGGCACCTACAGCCTTACCGTCCGGGCGCCGGGCTACGACCCCAAGACGATCAGCAACGTCGTTGTACCGAACAATACGCGTGACTCGTCGGTCACGGTCAACGTCGGGCTGAGACGCAATACCACTGCCCGGGTCTATGCGACGCGGGTCATCGGCAGCCAGTGGGTGACGACCACGTCGAATCTTACTTATCCGTACCGCGCCGTAGGTCCGCAGGACGGCCAAGCCTACCAGCTGGATGCGACCAAGTGGATCGTGCTGGCGATGGACGTGCCGATCAAGAACGTCTCGGGCAATGACTTCACGGTCTACCGGTCAAGCGGCACCGGCACGGCGACGGTGCGCATCGGCAATTCCTGGTCCGGGTCGTGGTCCATCGCCGGTACCGCCAACGCCGCCGCCACATCATTCGACATCGCCTCAACCGGACTCGATTCGGCGCGTTACGTCCGGCTGGAAGCGGCAAGCCAGTTCATGCTCGACGCGATCGAGGCATCGCAGCGGGTCGGCGTCGCGGAAGAACCGAGGGTCGTGCCACCGGTCATCGACGATTTCCGCATCTGGCCCAACGTAATGCGGAGCGGCTCGAAAGTTAACTTCGCCAACCCGCTGGCCAAGCCCGCCGAAGTGACCATCTACAATGCCGCGGGCCGTAAGGTCTGTGCTTTGACCATCCCGGTCCGTGTCTCGAGCGTGCCCTTTGCGGACCTTGCCGCCGGCGTCTATTTCGTCGGGCTTGAGGGCGCCGCCGCGCGGGCGCGAATCACCGTCGTACAGTAGGGCCTGCGAAGGAGCGAAATAGCAGCGCTGACCAGATGACCAGAAGATCAGTGGGAAGGGTACCGGCAGATCAGGTGATCAGTGTGAAAGATGGGGGAGGATCAGAATCACAGTATAATGCTATCGCAGGTTTTGAGAGACTGTGGGTGTGGCAGAAATCACACCGGCTCATGCTTGAAGTCCACTCTCTCTGCAAGAAACTGCCCAGGATTGAGAGGTTCAAGATCAGAGACCAGTTGGAGCGTTCCTCATGCTCGGTTCCGGACAACATCGCTGAAGGCCACACGAGCTACTACTATCAGGACAAGATCAAGAGCTTCAATATCGCCCGAAAGGAAGCAGGGGAAACCCAGAATCATATTAGGAGTCTGCAGGGCAAGGGTTACCTACCAGCCGGGGATGCTGACGATTTTGTTAAGCGTTATGAAGAGGTCATCAAAGGGATCAACGGATATATCAATTGGGTGAAAGAGAAGAAGGGCGCCCGAAAATGAACGACACGCGTCTGATGTGCTGATATGCCGATATCCTGGCTACTGATATTCGGATATCCTGATATGCTGCCTTCGGCATCGATTACAGTGATGGCAGGACTGAGATCCCTCGCTGCCCTCGGGACGATGTAAACATCGGATTACGATGATTCATTGCTGATTTCTGCTGTGCTGATACCCTGCCCACTGATGCCCGGATGCGCTGATATGCTTGAACTAATGAGGTCAACCCCATGATCGCTCTCTTGATCGTCTTTGCGTTCACGCCTTACTACTTTGTTCACAACAGCGATCCGCAGATCGGGCGATCCCCGGAAGGCGAGCCCAACCTGGATTCAGCCGTTGCCCAGATCGGGCGGATGCAGCCGGCGCCGAGCTTCATATACGTGGCCGGTGACATCTCCGACAACCCGCTGGATTCGGCCATCGTCCATGACCAGTGGACGCGTGCTCGGACGCGTTTCAACCGGCTCTCGATTCCTAAGTACTACGCGGCCGGCAACAACGACCTCGGGTATCCGAGCGAACTGGAAAGCGTGCCCAGGATGCTATATTGGTATCGCAACTTCTGGGGGCCGGACTGGTACTCCTTTGACCGCGACTCCTGCCACTACATCGTCCTCAACTCGACCCTGCTGGACGTGGCCAGCGGCCATGTCCACTACCCGGCGTCGCTGGCCCAGGACAGTTTCTTGCGCAGCGACATCCAGTCCATCCAGGGCCGGCGCTGCAAGCATCTCTTTTTTCTCTACCATTTCCCGACTTACATCAGCACACCGGACGAAGCCAATCAGACCGGCAATGTCCACCGGCCGCGTCGCGACACCATCCTCAAGTACGTGCGCAACAACGGCTTCAGCGCGATTCTTGCCGGCCACATCCACGCCGACGGCCAGACTCTATATCGTTCCGCGGTGCTCCAGGCCGGCCTGGCCACTTGCACCGGGCCCCTGTCCAGCACCGGCTACCGGGTTGTGAAAGCATTCCATAATGGGATAGAGACCTTCACCGTCTTTCTCTCGGCCCCGTTCGACAGCGTGCCTATGGTCAATATCGTCACGCCCACGGCCAGCCCTGAGACCGTCGTGGTCAACCAGACGGTTTCGTTTCAAGCGGGCGTCGATACGGTGCGCTTCCCGGATTGGCGCGGGTTGTCCTTCCGGTGGAATTTCGGTGACGGCGACAGCTCGTGGGTACGGACCACGTCACATGTCTACCGGGATACCGGCAACTATCTCGTTGCGTTCACCGGTTACCAAGCGCCGCGCAAGGCGGCCAATTATCATCTCAGGATTCGCGTGAATCCGCCGTCGCTCGTTGGAGGTGCCAGGCCCGAATTGCGGGACGGACGTACGGTGATCTTGAGCGCGGTGCTTGCCGGCGCGGTCGCGTTTGAAACGGCTGAACCGGGAAGAGTCACGCTTGCGCTCTACTCCAGCGACGGACGAAAAGCCGCGATTCTCATGGACCGCTATCTTGAAGCTGGTCGGCACCGGGCGGCGGTTCCATCCCGGCTGGCGGCCGGCGTCTATTTCGTCGAGCTTGCCACACCCTTTGAACGAGCAGTGAAGAAGACAATTCACCTGCGTTAAGATCGGGAAAACGCGGGACGCAAGGACGCCACGGACATCTTATGCTTAATGCGAGGCCATGCGGCACTGCAATCATCGCCATACTGAGCCTGCTCGCAGCTCTGCCGGTTTGCGCGTCCGAAACCGCCTGCCTCGGCTTGTCGTTGACCATGCTCTTGATCCTGCGAAATCGTCGACGCAAGGCCGTCCGACGGATTGTCGCGTCAGGGTTCTCCCGGCGCCTGGTGTGGAAGGCCGCCTACCGTTTCGGCCGCAACCTGAGCGCGATGCTCAAGAATCGTGTCCACGACTGTGTCTCGGAGAGAGAGGTCGTCATTCACGGCGAAGACCAGATTTCAGCCTTGGCCCAAGGCGGCGTGGCCGTCGGTTACCATTTCGGTCCCTGGGAGCTATTGCCCGGAATTTTGGCCCGGCGCGGCCTGCGGATGGGTGTCGTGACCAATTTCTACGCCGCCCGGCCGATTGATCAGTTCCTACGCCGGTTCCGCGCACGCGACCGGGTGGAGCTGTTCTATGCCAACGGGCCGGAGAACGAAGTCCGCCGGATGATCGAGTTCATAAGATCGGGCGGCACGGTCGGGGCGCTGATCGACGGCGATACGTTCGACCAGAAGTACCCGGTTCTCAAGCGTATCATCGATCGATTCGGGTTTCGTGTCGTCCCGGTTTTCGGCTATCTAAAACATGGGAAAATGCATGTGTTTGTCGGTCACCCGCTGACCGACGCTCTAAGGTATTCACCTGAGAATTACTTCTGGTTCTATGCCAGTCATGAATCCATGCTCCAAGCCGAGTCGTAACTCCCGCTTCCATTTCCTTGTCGTAACGCCCGATAAAACATAAGTTCCGTACTCATCTGGAATCCGACCTAAGGTGTTGTACTCATTGAGGTTGCCTGTTGACATTGAAGTCAGGTCAGTTATAATACCAATCCCAGTTGTGTTAATATGAGTAATTCAGGTGAATACCTGATATCCATTATTCACCTGACGGATAGAATGTAATTTGAGAGCTTGTAGGGCTTTGTTCCATGCGTGGAGGCGTGGACTCGCTCTTAAGGTAAATGGGGGAATCCCCAGCAGGTCCGCGCAATAATCAAATACGTGCGTTCTTTGCCGCACTCGGTTCTTAGCGGTCTATCACCGGCACCGATTGATGTTATCGCTGTGATCGGTTTTCTCGTCATCACTGTGATCAGCGGTTCTATCACTGTAATCGAACGCGCAGCGTGTGTAACCGAGGCGGGCGAAGCCTGCTGAAGCAGGGAACAGGATACAGGGCACAGCAATCAGGGAACCAGCATTGAGCGTACAGAGTAGCGAGTAGAGAGAAGCGACAGAAAACGCAATCCGTTTCGTCTATCGTCCTAGTGAGCGTAGCGAACGATCGTCCTTAGTCCGTCGCCCGTATCTCCCGATCTTCCGACCGCTGATACCCCGTCCACTGACCATCTGATGTCCTGATCCGCTCACCTTCGGCGTTCATCACTGCCTGCCCCGTTAGACTGGAAGTCTAAACGGGGTAATCGACGGTGCCCTGCACCCAGAAGATGGGCTTGACGTGGTCCTCTCAAGGAGTATAATGCAATCATGAAGAGACGTAAGACGGAATACACCGTGATCATGCATCCGGCCGAAGAGGGCGGTTACTGGGTCGAAGTGCCGGCGCTCCCCGGATGTTATTCGCAGGGGGAGAGCGTAGAAGAGGCCCTTGAAGGCATCAAAGAAGCCATTGAGGTGCACCTGATTGCCCTGAGAAAACAGGGCAGGAAGGCACCCAAGGACCAGACCCTCGTGCTCAGTCACGTGGAAGTCTAGGGCCTACTTCCTCCATTGCTTTCCATCTCTTGAATGGGCAAACAACTCAGAGGACTCAAAGCCAGAGAAGCGATCATAGCTTTCGTGCGGGCTGGCGGAGTTCGGAAACTTGGCAAGGGCAGTCACGTCAACATTAAGATGCCCAACGGCATGATTATGACAATTCCGGGGAAAGGCGAACTCAAGATCGGCTTGCTGAAAAACGCGATTCATAAAGCAGGTCTGACCGAAGAGCAATTCGCTCGCCTGCTCTAGCGGTCACCCGATCTTCCGACCGCTTATACCCCTCCCACTGATTCGCTGATCTTCTGATCTACTTGTTTTCTTTTCACCCTTTACGTTTTCCCCTTCACCTTTAACCATTCACTGACATAATAGGAGGCCTTAATGCGTCTTTCACTTCTCTTCTTTCTTGTGCTTGCCGTGTCGGCTACAGCCGACTTCAACCGTACATCGGAAGTCATCGACGTGCCCACCGGACATACGCTGGGGTTGGGGCAGCTAAGAGCCGGCGCCGTCGGCGGCCTGGCCCTGAGTCTGTCTGAAGACACCCATGATGCGGACATCGACTTTGCCGGGGCTATCGGCCTGGGTAAGGGCTTCGAAATCTCGACCTCCATCTTCAGTCTTGATAATGTTGTCGTACTGGGGATGTCCAAGCAGATCCTGGCCCGCAAGAACACCTGGCTTGCCGTCGGCGTGCACGACCTGAGCTATTCGTGGAGCGTTTCGTCGGTCGGCGGCGGGGCTGACCAGGAGGGCTGGGACGATGATGTTCAGTACGAGTACGGCGAGTCGATCAAGCCGGCCGAAGCTTTTTCATTGTTCTTGACCGGGACTAAGAGCTTTAATACCGGCGGCGATCTTACCCTTGGTTTGGGCCGGGGACGGTTTGTCGGCTACGGACCCAACAGCAAGTACTTCAACACCGAGTTTTACACCGACGACAAGAGCGACTGGGCAATCGGCCTGTTCATCGGGTACAAACTTCCGATCACCAGGTCGCTTGATCTGCTCTTTGATCTCGACGGCAGGGATGCGAATCTCGGCCTTTGCCTGCACACGAAGCGTTTCGAAGTGGCGGTCGCGGGAGTGAAACTCGAACAATTGTGGGCTGACGGCTTAAGTTCGTGGGTCTCGGCTGGTCTGTTCTACAAGACGGGTCTTGTCCCGGAAAAACCAAAGGACGGGATCATCGCCGGCACGGTCACCGACCGCGAAACCGGCAAACCGGTTGCGGCCGTGGTCGCCATCGAAAATTCTGGGATACCCGGCAGCGGCACCGACCCTTTGACCGGATACTACACCTTTGAAGGTTTGCCGCCGGCAACCTATAATCTTGTCGGCACGGCACAAGGCTACGAGAGTTCGACCCGAATGGTGGTGGTCAAGGCCGGCCAACTGACCCGGGTCGATTTTTCGCTGGTCCGGGCCAAACCCATCGCCGGCCAGCTTACCGGGAGTGTCCTGGACAGGAAGACCAGTGCACCGTTGATTGCCGAACTGAGTCTTTTTGCGGTAGCCACAGGTGTCGTGGCCGGTCAACCGGTTGGGCAGACCAAGTCGGCTCAGACCGGAGCCTATGCATTTGCCGACGTCCCGGCCGGCAACTACCAATTGCGCGCCGAGGCGATGGACTACGCTGACCAGGTCATCAATTTGACGATTTCTGCCGGTGCCCGGACCACCCAGGATATCCATATGTTAAAGGTGGGCATGGTCATCACTTTGCAGGGAATAAAGTTTGACTTTAACAAAGCGACGATAAAGCCTGAATCTGCGCCTGTTCTTGATGAAGCTGCTGCCATGCTCGAGAACAATCCGGACATCAAAGTCGAGATCCAGGGGCACACCGACAACGTCGGCAGTCGGACTTACAATCTGCGGCTATCGCAAGCGCGAGCCCAGGCGGTCGTCGACTATCTTGTGGCCAAGCAGGGGATTAGTACCGCGCGGCTCTCGGCCCGGGGCTATGGTTTTTCGATGCCCGTCGCCAGCAACGCGACGGTAGACGGCCGCGCCCAAAACCGCCGAGTCGAATTCGTAATCGTGAAATAGAAAATGATCCCGGATGCACGATGCAGGATACTCGATAGCCAAGGTAAGGAGATCAGCAATGACACGATACACTGACCTGGAAATCTACAAACTAGGACACAATCTGGCCGTTGAAGTCCACAAGATGACCCTAGCGGATTTGCCAAAGTTCGAGATGTTCGAGGAGGGCGGTCAGGTCAGGCGTTCCTCAAAGTCCATCGTCAGCAACATCGTTGAGGGCTATGGCCGGCGGCGCTACAAGCAGGAGTTCATTCAGTTTCTCACCTATGCAATGGCTTCGTGTGATGAAACGAAAGAGCACCTGCAGTTGCTATGGGATACGGATTCACTCAAGGACAGAACGCGATTTGTGCACTTTTCTGAGGGGTATGAGAAGCTGGGCGCCAAACTCAACAGTTTCATAGCTTCCGTCATAAAAGGCCATCTCTCACCTAGGTAGCGCTTCTTGTAGCTTCTCCTGTGTCCATCCTGTATCTTGTGTCGTTCATCTTGTTTCATGCCTTGCATATCGTGTATCGAGTATCCTGGATCTTATCTCGTGTCATTCTCGTCGTTCCTGCTTCGCATCATGTATCCTGGATCCCATGCCGTTCTCTTTTATCGTGTATCCTGTATCGAGTATCATTCTTTTCCATCGTGTATCATGTATCGTGGATCAGGCCTTAAACCCGTTGTTGACAATTCTCGCCCTATGGATACACTTCATGTAGGAGATGACCTAATAACCTGTTCTTCACATGCGATCTAAAATCCTTCTAATCAATCCGGACGAAGCGGAGATTTCTCAGCTCCAGCATCTGCTGGAGACTGAGGGTCATAAGGTCAAGAAAGTCTACTCGGGCGAGGCGGCTCGCCGCGTCTGCGAGGACGATACTTACGACCTGGTTCTTGTCTCCAGCACCCTGAAGGACACCAATGTCGGCGAGCTTATCCACAAACTGCGCCAGCCCTGTCCCGAGACCGAGTTTATCATCATTACGAACCTGGCCCAATTCCAGAATCTGTCCGGCGTGAGCCACTATGATGTCGCCGGCTATCTCATTCCGCCGATCACCGAGGACAAGGTGCGGGAGGTTTCCCAGCGGGCGATCCGTCAGCACGAACTGCTCCGGGAGAACCGGCGTCTGATCGACGCCATCACCCAGGCCAAGAAGGAGTGGGAGGCGACGGTCGACGCCATCGAAGACCCGATCTTCATCGTCGATGCCGACCACAAAATCGTCCGCGCCAACCTCGCGCTGTTCCGGATGCTCAACAAGGGCGTTTCCCAGGTCATCGGCCAGAAGTGCAGTATCCTGCTCCACATGTCCGATGCCGCGCCGTCGGATTGTGTCATGGAAACGGTCAAGCGCGAGGCCGGCCCGATCACGTCCGACCTTACCTGCCGGGGTTTGGGCGACGGCAAGTACATCTGCGCCGCCTACCCGCAGATATTCGTCGGGGGATTCGGCACGGTTCATGTCCTGCGTGATGCCCGGAAAGTCATCGGTGACGACCGCTACCGCCAGACCTTCGAGAAGAACCCGGTGCCGTCCCTGCTTCTCGAATACGACACCAGAAAGATTATCGACGCAAATGCCAAAGCCCGCAACCTGCTCGGCTACAAGAAGGACGAGCTGATCAACGTAGCGTTTGACCATTTTCTGACCAGTGAGGACCGGGACAGCATCATCATGGCCATGCCCAAGAATTTCAACGGCATGATTCACGAGGTGAAAGCCCAGGTCCTCAACCGCGAGAATCTCAAGCTCCAGGTCCGGCTCAGCTTCGGTATTGTTGAATTCGACAAGAAGATGGTCCTTCAAGTCGTCATCATCCCGTAGGTTCCTCTTTTTTCTTCACCTTTTTCTGCGCCTGGCGCTTTGTCAAATCCGCAATCCAAAATCTTAACGGTGCTTTATCGCTGTAATCGTGTGTTCTTATCACTGTAATCTACGCGTAGCGACGCGGAGCGTGGCAATCCCATTCTCTGTGTGCATCCTTATTCTCTCTACTTGCTACTCGCTACTTATTACAGCATCCGTTTGCATCCGCTCCCATCCGTTTGAATCTTTGACTTTCTAATGATGAAACGCCTCTGGTGTAATAAATTCCGCTCACGCCGCGATGCCGACCGCTTTGATCAGGTCTACTACGAGCGGATGACGTCAAAGCAGCGGCTGGAGATTGTGCAGATGTTGAGGGATTCAGTCTTCATGCTGCCTGATATATCCAGACATGAAAACCGAAAAAGACTACGAAGAACTATTAAGGTTGTTCAACAAGCATAAGGTCAAGTACTGCATCGTCGGAGCCTACGCGGTTGCCTACTATGCCCGGCCGAGATATACGAAGGACCTCGATATTTTCATTGATCCGGTGTGGGACAACGCGGCACGGCTCGTGAAAGCGTTGGAAGAGTTCGGATTCAAGGGTTTGAACCTACGGCCGGAAGACTTCATGGTCAAGGGAAGCGTGGTTCAGCTTGGTTATGAACCGGTTAGGGTTGATATTGTAAGCTCGATCAGCGGCTGTTCTTTCGGCACGGTCTGGAAGAGCCGGGAGGTTGGCCGATACGGGAAAGAAAAGGTCTTCTTCATCGGTCTGGCCCAGTTGATCAAGAACAAACGCGCCGCGCAGCGCGCGCAGGACAAGGCGGACCTTGAGCTTCTCGCCAAAGTGCGTGCCCGGCGGCGACCCCGTTAGACTGGAAGTCTAAACGGGGTAATCGACGGTGCTCCGCACCGAACGATACTAACGCTCATCGCTGTCCCGTACGGGACGATCTCGTCAACGCTGTTGATTTTCGTATGATTTGATGTATAATCTACGCAATGGAGGCCTCATGCGTACCACATTACGCAGTGTAACAATAAAAGGCGACAAGCCACTAGTTGTCATTTCTGCCGAGCAATACGAGAGGATGATGGAAACGATCGAACTACTTTCTATCAACCCTGATTTGGCAGATGACCTAAAGGCAGAAAGAAGAAGAATGGACAAGGGTGAGTATATCACCCTTAGTGATTATAAGAAGAAATACCGCCGACACTGATGTATCAGGTTCGTTTATCGCACTCCGCTGAGAGGTTCTTGGATCATATGCACCGATCAAACCGTAGCCTATTCGGCAGACTCATGCAATCCTTGGATAAGGTATCAAAAGATCCCTTTAGCGGGAAGGCGTTAATGGGGAATCTAAAGGGCCACTATTCGTACCGGGTCGGTGATTACCGAATACTGCTGGAAATCGATAAGGCGAAGCACATCGTCTATGTCGAGAAGATTGAACACCGCAGTGCTGTTTACCAGAGGCACTCTTAGCGGTCTAAGGTTCTAACGCTTTTAATGTGCTCAACGCTCCTATCACTGTAATCGTGTTTTCTTATCACCGTAATCGACGATGCTTCATCGCTGTAATCGATGTGCCTCCGGCACAAACGTTCTAACGATATTAACGTTATAACCCTCTTCATCACTGTAATCAGCCTTTCTCATCGCTGTAATCGATTCCGCTTCAGCGGAAACCAAATAAACTTGATAAACCAGATAAACCAAGAGAACGTTCCTAACGCTATTAACGATATTAACGGCAGATGCTTCATCGTATGAAAATCATCAGTGCGCCAACCAACAAAAGTATCATTCTCGCCGAGTACAATCGTTTCTTCAAGACGATGATCAAGGCGGTTGTGGACATTGACAAGGAAGTGATGGCGCTCGATGCCGAACTGCACGCCGATCTGGAAGCTGTTCTCGTCGGCGAGGGAAGTCGGCAGGAAAACTTATGGGGCATAAACCTGTACCTGGGGAAACCGCGGGAAGAGTGGATCGAGTACACGGCGCTCGTCAACATCCGGCCCTCGATGGACAACCGGGGCATGGAAGTCGAGAACCCCGATATTCGCAAGCGGTTGCAGGAAGTCGTGGGCAAGCTGATCACGGAATGATATGTATCGGCTGAAATTCCACACGAACCTGGCTTCGCGTTGGTCTGAATTCCCGCCAAGCACGCAGCTGCTGATGGTGGCAAGCGAGCTGAGCCGTGCCAAGAACATGACGATCCGCCATGACCATGCCGAGGCAACGAACGCCCTTGAACGTGCCTTTGAACTGCTCGACATGACCATAAGCCGGGCGCGGACCATTGGGATGCTGACCGAGCTTCACCGTTTCCGCGAAGTACTCGCCGATCTCTACTCAGGCGGGGAGTATCAAGCCGAGAGGGTCCAGAAGTTGATTGAAGTGCTCGTGTCACTCGACAAAGACAGCTGCCGCGTCCTCGGCGCCGTAGCTTCCTAGCTCGATAGCTTAATCGCCTGATTGCTTAATTTGCCAGTAGCGCGGACGTGGCAATCCCATTCTCTGTGTGCATCCTTATTCTCTCTACTTACCACTCTCTACTCGCTACTTATTACAGCATCCGACTGCATCCGCTCTCATCCGTTTGAATCGATGTCCCTCTGGGACAATCGCTCTCATCCCCCGAAAATTGCGCTTGCCAATCTTGATGATATGCATATAGTTATAAATAGGAGAATTCGATGACCAAAGTAAAAGAGATCAATCATTATACGCTTGAAGAACTAAGTGATCTTATCGAGCAGAAGATTCTTGAGATCCTTGGCGATCCGGATTGCGGGTTGGAGTTACGGGAGGATTTTAAGCGGGAGATACTCAGGAGAATCCGTCAGAAACATAGAAGGATTCCCCACGAAGAGGTTCTGAGAAAGTTTGGCTAAGATCGAGTGGGCTGACTCGGCGATTGCCGACCTTGCAAGGATTGACCGGCCAATTGCTCAACGCATAGTGAGAAAAGCTACCTGGTTAGGAAGCAACTTTGAAAACATTACCCCTGATCCGTTATCAAAGGACATGAAGGGTCTTTTCAAACTCCGGGTCGGTGATTGGCGTATCATTTATACGCTGGAAGACGAGCGAATAACAATTCAATTCGTTGGTCATCGAAGTGACATCTACAAGCGTTTGCAGCGCTCCTAACGCTCAAAGTGATCTGAACGCTCCTATCACCGTAATCAGCCGTTTCATCACTGCGCCGTCGTGTGCGCCCTGAGTATTTCGAGGGGTAATCGATTCCGCTTCAGCGGAAACCAAACAAACCAAAACCAGATAAACCAGACAAACCAAAATGCCCATTTGACCCCAGGGGACCTTTGACCCCGTAGGTACATCTTTCTATAATGAAGAAGAGCAGTAATTTAAGGAGGTGTTCACATGAAGCAAGTCAAGATTATCGTTGAAAAACATCCCGACGGCTATGTGGCTTATCCCCTAGGGCTTAAGGGGGTTGTAGTTGGACAAGGAGATACTTACGAAGAGGCTCTTTCAAATGTGAAGTCAGCCATCCGTTTTCATATTGAGACTTTTGGGAGGGAGGTCCTTGAGCTTGAGCCGCCGATCCTTGAGGCATTCGTTGCTGAGGCTGGAGTCGAAGTTTGATGAATAAGTTCCCTGTTGATGCCCCAAAGCCAAAGATAATCAAGGCATTGGAGGTTCTTGGTTTTCGCGTTGTGCGTGAAAAAGAGCATATTTCCATGGTGCGTGAGAATCCTGATGGAAGCAAGACTCCCTTGACCATGCCTAATCACCCATAGATAAAGGCCTCTACTCTAAGAACGATTTGCACTCAAGCGGGTATCTCAAGGAATGAATTCTTGGAAGCCTATAAGAAAGCATAGATATGGCAACGGCCGATAACAGCGCGGTTGTACTTAGTTTCCCTCACATCCCGCGGCCTTGCCGCTCAAATGTAGAATGTAGAGCTGAAAGTCCCGTCCTCAGGGAATTTGACCCCAGGTTCTCCTTGACAGAAGGACAAAAAGTGAATAATATATCCTTCGTATAAGGACAAAAATGGTTAGCGCTGAGACGATAAAGGAAATCATTAGATCAAACGAAGATTTCATCCTAAGGGAAATAGGCGCGGTTGTCGCACGAGAGGGTCTGTGCCTGCCTTCGGGGACCCGCAAAGTAGGGGTGATCTACGGTGTTCGGCGCAGCGGCAAGACCTTCCTGCTCTACGATCTCTTCAAAAAGCATGCCACCGGTGCTCTCTATATCGATTTTGAGGACGAAAGGATCAGGGACATACGTCTGGGGGATCTGGAAAGGATCAAAGACGCCTTCTTCGAGCTGAAGCCTCAGCTTTTGGGCAAAGATAAATGCCTATTCCTGTTTGATGAGATTCAAAATGTGCCCGGCTGGGAGAAATTCGCGCGGCGGATGGTTGAAAAGGAACGAATCGGTATATTCGTGGCTGGTTCGTCTTCAAAGATCACGCCCCGGCAACTCCACACGTCTCTGCGGGGCCGGGCATGGTCCATCGCTCTTTATCCGTTTTCTTTCCCGGAATTCTTGAGATTGAAAGGTATTGATCCATCCCGACCGATCTATGGTAAAGGCCGCGTTCTTGTAAAAAGCTGGTTCATGCAGTACTTAAAGTGGGGCGGATTCCCCGAGATTGGCTTTTCGGAATCGGATTTCGAAAGGACCAAAATCCTCGGCGAATACCTAGATGCAATGTTTTTCAAGGATCTAGTTGAGCGATTCAACATCACCAATATCCATCTCCTTGAGGCCCTCAAGGAGAGTCTGTTTTCGTCTTTTTCGGGGAAATTCTCACTTGCCTCTTTCTACAAGCAATACAAAGGCAAGTTCCCGTTTTCCAAAGACATGTTGTACTCCTATTATCGATACTTCACGGAGAGCATGTTGGTTTCCGAGGTCAGACTGTATTCCCCGTCGGCATACCGGCGAATGAGAAATCCACCTAAGGTCTACCTCGTGGATCCGGGCCTGGGGCGTAAGCTGGGGACACAGGACCTCGGTCGTCGGCTTGAAAATCTGGTCTTTATCGAATTGAAAAGGAAGGGATACGAACTTCACTATTTCGAAGAGCGGAATGAGTGTGACTTTGTGGTGAAAGAAGATGCTAATACAAGGCGGGCGATTCAAGTCTCCTGGGAATTGAACCAAGACAACCGCGAACGAGAAATAAACGGTCTCTGTCAGTGCTGCCGTTCACTCGGCCTGAAACATGGTACAATCATAACGTCTGACCAGGAATCCGAGGAGCGAATTGACGGTATTGCTGTGAGGGCGATTCCCTTCTGGAAATGGGTAACACAAGCAAGTCCATAGTTGACGCTATTAATCCATCCCGCCTGTCACGTGTGATCACCTATTACATCGTGGTTAGACTGGAAGTCTAAACGGGGTAATCGATTCCGCTTCAGCGGAAACCAAATAAACTTGATAAACCAGATGAACCAAGAGGACGTTCTAACGAAATCATGAAACTCCAATCCTTCCAGGACCTTAAAGTGTGGCAGTTGTCTTCAGCATGTTCAAATGATATATCACAGTTGATCAAAACCTTCCCCCGTGCTGAACGTTTTGAACTCGCTGATGATCTTTTGCGTGCAGCGCGATCTGTACCAGCTAACATAAGCGAAGGATGGGGGAGATTGTTCCCAAAAGAGAAAATATCATTCTACAATATTTCTTACGGTTCAGCCGAAGAGTGCTCTAACCACTTAATCGAAGCGCTCAACAATGGCTATATAGATAATGAAACTAACAGTAGATATCAAAAGAGAATACACGTTATTTCTGTCAAACTTACCAATCTCATTATTTCCACGCGCAAGCGTATCAATTCTTCAGTCCCGCAGGGACGTGTCTCCAGTCTGCAAAAGCAGCCGTGACTTCAGGAGTGAAACGACATGATTACAGTCCGAAGGACGTATTCTGTTCAGGCGTAGCCGTGACTCCAGGAGTGAAACGACGTGACCTCAGCTCGCAGAGCGTGTTATGTTCAAAGTAGAGATTTGACCCCAGGTGACGCGGCCTTGGCGCAAACGCCCATTGACAGCAAGAAGAATCAAAGTATAATAAGTGTATGACAAAACTGGCTCAGATTAAGAAGAGATACCGGAATGAGTGGCTGGCTTTCCGAGTAGCGAAGGAAACACCAGATGGGCATGTTTATGGTCGGCTGATTTCGCACCATCCTGATCGACGTAGACTTCATGAAATCCTGCGTAAAAAGATGATAAAAGGAGTATATATATCTTATTCAGGTCCGTTGGTTAAATCGGGCTATACAGTGATGTTCTAATGCAACTTCCGTTAAAAATACCTATCGTAGTGGCAAGAATAAGGGTCGATGGGCCGAAGGCTTTCCGAGAAATCGATATGATATTTGACACGGGCGCGGTTTATACAATGATTTCTTGGGATATCGCAAAGGATATCGGTTACGACCCAGCTGTTTCTGAGAAGAGAACATCGATCATAACCGCCAACGGAATAATAGAAGTGCCACTGATAAAAGTCAAAAGAATTACCATCAAGACTGCGGTTGCGGATGATGTTGAAGTAATATGCCATGATATTCCGGAAGTGGTTGGAATCGAAGGGCTACTTGGTCTAAGTTTTATAAGGCATTTTCGCACCGTTATCGACTATCGAAAGAAACAATTGCTGATAAGTTAATCCGTCTACATCCGCTCTGATCCGTATGAATCGCGTTCTATCTTATCACTGTAATCAGCCGTTTTATCACTGTCATCGACGATGCTTCATCGGTGCCTGCCCCGTTAGACTGGAAGTCTAAACGGGGTAATCGATCCCGCTTCAGCGGAAACCAAACAAACCAAAACCAGATAAACCAGACACTTGACTTTTCCTGGTCAATCGATAATATCGTTCATGGAGGTGAACAAATGTTCGTACTCATGAACAATAAATCATCGCTGGGTCTTCTGGAGTTTCTTATTACCAGCGGTGGCGAACTTCACGTCCGGGAGATTTCACGAAAGACGGGACTCAGCCTGGGATTTGTGAGCCGTGTGCTCCGTCAATTACATAAGGATGGCCTGATTTGTGCCCAGAGGAGAGGCCGTATGTTGCTGTACCGTGTTGATCACGCCAACGCGGTTGTGAAGCAGATCAAGGTACTGGTAACCGTCGCCGGGCTCTATCCGTTGATTAAGAAGTCTCGGACACTAGCTCGGCGGGTCATACTATTCGGTAGTGCCGCCCGCGGCGAGAATATGCCGGACAGCGATGTCGATCTTTTCATCATGACCAACGACCGATCGAGCGTCCGGTCGTTCGTAAGCATGTATCCGGGAGTTGTCCCGATAATAATGCGGAGCACCGAGTATGCCAACCTTAGAAAAACGGATTTTGCCCTATACGATCAAATCAGCCGCGGGATAATCTTATGGGAGAAAAGTGAATAGCGATTTTAAGAAGTGCCTGGAGGATCGTAGATTAGTGGTATTCAAGACTTCGCCGGTGATGATTAAGAAGGAACTGAAGTCCGCCGAGTATGACTTGAAAAGAGCGCGAATTTCACTGAGAGAGAATGACGCTAAATGGGCAACCATTCAGGGCTATTATGCGATGTTTCATACAGGCCGTGCTTTAATCTACACGAAAGGATACCGTGAGAAGAGTCATCGTTGCCTGGCAATAGCCTTGAAGGAGTTGTTCGTTGATCAAGGCAAGTTACCGACCGAATACTTGAATCATTTGAAGGACGCCATGGACTTACGTGAAGATGCGGATTACGGTTTTATCTACGATGGAGAATCGGCAAAGAGCATAATAGACCGTGCCGACAAGTTCCTCGGTTACGCTAAAGGCCTGTTGAACGTATGATGAACGTGGCTGAGGGTTTTGCTCGTGAGACCGACAACGAATTCATCCGCAGCTTGGCTACCTGGCAGCCTGGCAACTGGGCAATCGGGCAATCGAGCAACGGGGCAAAGAGCAGGACATGGAATGCTGGAACGGTGCGTTGCACCGCAATGACGCTCTGACGCAATGACCCAATGACGTTTTTTCTTTTTCTGACCCAATGACTCTTCCATGAGAATCGCCCGTTTCCAGGACTTGCTCGTATGGAAGTTGTCGTCAGAGCTGGCCAAGGATGTCGCCACCAGGCTTGCTTCTTTGTTTCCGAAAAGTGAGCAGTATCGACTCGGTGATCAGATAATCCGGTCTTCTCGGTCCGTACCGGCTCAGATATCCGAAGGTTTCAGAAAATCCTCTTTGAAGGAGAAACACCACTATTACGAAATGGCAACGACATCTAACGATGAAACTGAGAATCATCTTGTTGAAGCATACAATAACAGATTCATTGACGCTGGAGTCCTAAGGCGGTATGTCAATCGGGTTGTTCGTGTGCGTATTCTTCTATCTCGCCTCATGGCGTCAATCCGTCATTTGGAAACCGTGCGGCGCACTAAGCCGGCTCGTAGAGCCTGAACCACGCGTTACAGCATGAGTTTTCCCGCTCATGAAATGAGCTTCTACCGCATCCCTGATGCCATCTGTTGCCGCGCGCAGCGCTAAACCCGTTCGGCGAAGCTGAACTACAACCGTCATCTTATGACCAATCCCGCATTCTTCTGCCATCTTTCCCGCCGTCTGTTGCCGCGCGTCAGCGCCACAACCGCTCATGAAATGAGCTTCTACCGCATCCCTGATGCCATCTGTTGCTTCGCGACCATCTGTTTGGATTTGACCCCAGAGGGTCTTGACTCTTAACAAGGAGGGCTATATGAAGTTCAGAGCAGTTCTGGTTATCTTGCTCGGCGTCGTTTCCCTCGCCATCGGCTGGACTCCTCGCAAGCTCGTCGCGAGCTATCCAGCATGGAACTACTGGTGGCTGAACACCAGGATCGGCGCTGACCGTTTTGACACCGTCTACTGCGCGGTCGCCCGTTACAATTACTCACAGAGCGATCCGGATCACGACCTCTATATCCTCAACAGCGAAGGGGATACGATCCGCAAGCGGAGTCCCTGGCATGGCTACGAGTACCAGCCGATCGTCCAGGACGCGGCCGGCACCAACATCTACATCGGACAGCCGACCATAGGGTTCTGGATTTCCAGCAACTACCACATGGACGGCGGTGCAACGGATGATTCCAACCAGATCCACTCTTCACGGGCGAATTCAGGCGACGGTGTCTACTACACAAAACTTGCCGCCAACGGCGGCCGGATCTACTACAACGTCAAGATCTACACCGGTTCTCCCTGGGCCGGTAAATCGTATATGGCGATCGACCGGCGCAACTTTCTCTATATCGCCTGGGGCGACAACACCCAGTACTTGGTCTATGCGAAGTCGACCGACCGCGGCGCGTCCTGGGTCATTGACACGCTGTTCAATATGAGTGTTCTCGCCCAGCCCAAGGTCGTTTGCGATGCCAGCAACAACGTCCATTTTGTCTGGCGCACCTGGACCAGCGGGTGTCAACTTCGCTATATGAAACTGCGGCCTGATGGTGCCTGCGCTGTGGATAATTCGATCTTCGCGTCCGCTTCTGAAACCTGGGATCCTCAGATTGCGCTTGACCAGGGCAACAATATCCACGTCGTCTATACAGATGCGGCTTCGGGCGGTCACAATATCTACTACACGGCTATAAAAGGCTATCTCGACAAGAACGGCCAGCCGGCTTCTGACTCCGAGCTCACGGTCGTGAAGGACACGGCGATCCAATATGATGCGGTGGGCCTGGCCTATCCCAAGATCGCGCTCGATGTCCGGCAAAGGCCCCAGGTTATCTTCGAGCAGGGCCAGTACGGCAACAACACCGACAAGGCCGTCTATCACATCCGCGGCGATGCGATAGTATCGGTTGAAGAATCTGAAATCGTCCGCATGCAGCCCAGACTTCCTGACATATCGGTCTATCCCAATCCTTCTTCGGGCAGGGTCTCGGTCGTATACTATGTGCCGAGTGCAACAAGCCACAAGCTGACTGTGACGGATGCAGCCGGTCGAACCGTCATTGGCCCGAGGTCGATCAAGGCTGTTTCGGGTACGAACCGACATTCGCTGGACATGACATTGCTCCCTTCTGGCGTCTATTTTGTGCGAATATCTTCATCTTCTGGCGCTGCTTTCCACAAACTCCTGCTCTTGCGTTGATGTCTATCACCGTAATCTGCCGTTCTTATCACCGTAATCGATCATTATGCCGATAATGAAGAATTTTGCCCTAATCGGTGTTGCCGGCTACATCGCCCCTCGCCATTTGCAGGCGATTAACGTATGAAGGTCATTCACTGCGTCGGTGCGCGACCCAACTTCATGAAGATCGCGCCGGTAATGCGCGAAATGGCCAGATACCCTGACAAGTTTGACCAGATTCTGGTCCACACCGGCCAACATTATGACGACAGCATGTCGAAAGTCTTCTTTGAAGATCTGGGTTTACCTGACCCCGATATCTACCTGGGCGTAGGTTCTGCTCCGCGGGACCAGCAAATCGCCAAGATCACGGCCGAGTTTGAGAAAGTCCTGCTGAAAGAAGAGCCTGATGTGGTCGTCGTCGTCGGTGATGTGAATTCTACCCTTGCCTGCGCCCTCGCCACGGATAAGTTCCGCCGTTCCCAATCACTCAATAACCAATTACCAATAACTGCGATCGGTGGTCGAAGACCGCTCATCGCCCACGTCGAGTCCGGCTTGCGTTCGTTCGACCGCTCCATGCCTGAGGAGATCAATAGACTTGAGACCGACAGAATTGCAGATCTTCTGTTCACCACGGAACCCAGCGGCAACGAGAACCTCAAGAATGAGGGCATCCCGAAAGAGCGGATTCACTTTGTCGGTAACGTCATGATCGATTCGCTGATCGAATACGCGGGGAAAGCAGAAGAGAATTGGAGTATCTTGAAGAACCAGTTTGGCGACGGTCCGTTTGTGCTTGTGACTCTTCATCGTCCCAACAATGTTGACCAACCGGAAACACTGCGTAACCTGATGCATGCGCTGAACGAAGTCGCTAACAACCTACCGGTCATCTTTCCAGTCCACCCCCGCACCCGCAAACGCCTTGCGGAATTCGGCCTTCTCAATAACTCAATAACTCAATTACACAATAACTTCAGGCTTTCGGAGCCTGTCGGCTATCTTGACTTCCTTGCCCTGATGAAGCATTCTGCCCTGGTGATCACCGATTCGGGTGGGATCCAGGAGGAGACAACCTTTCTGGGCGTTCCCTGCCTGACGGTCAGGCCAAATACCGAACGTCCGATCACGGTCGAAATCGGCACAAACCGCCTGGTTGTCGTCGATAGCTTGGTGGAAACCGCCCGGGCCTCGCTGGACGGGTCACGACCGAGCCGACGCCGAGTGCCCGATCTGTGGGACGGTATTGCAGCAGGGAGAGTTGTGGAGATACTGGCAGTCAAGGCTCCAGTTTGACATGCGAAGACTACTGAGGCCGCTAGTCCCAGCAGTATTCAGGCCGTTTCTGCGCCGTACGTTCAATCTTGCGTACGGTCTAATGGCGACCTTCTATTTCAAGCAGATGTGGCACCAGCAGCGTAACTGTTTCAGATCTCAAGTTGGGAAACGCGGCGATTTGCCAGCCCCTTCTTTGTTTCCAGGTCTTCAAGATAGAGAGAGGATAATTGCCTTGATGAAAGCAAGGTTCCCCGACTCAGTGGCAAAAACTGTGCAGGCTGCTGACCGGATATGTAATCACATCTTTGACCTTCTTGGGTCCGGACCCAAGTTCCTGGGCAACGAGATTGACTGGCACTTAGATTTCAAGGTCGGGCGCCGGTGGCCTTTGATACATCCGACGGCGATTGATGTCGATGAGCTCGACAAACCCTCCGATATCAAAGTGCCATGGGAGCTTTCAAGATGTCAGCACTTCATAACCTTGGGTGAGGCGTACTGGTTAACTGGTGATGAGAAGTATCCCAGAGAGTTCAGATGCCAGGTGGAATCCTGGATAAGATCGAACCCTTATAGGCTTGGCGTCAACTGGCTCTGCACGATGGACGTGGCAATACGCGTCGCCAACTGGGTTGTTGGCTGGCAGTTTTTCAAGGATTCGCCTATGATGGACGAGACGTTCCGGTTGAGCTTCTTTGACTCAGTCCATCTTCACGGGCGCCATATTTTACGGAACCTCGAAAACAAAGGACGCGTGACATCGAATCATTACCTCTCAGACCTTGTGGGGCTGCTGTACGTTGCCAAGGCATTCCCTTGGTTTCAGGAATCGGCAACGTGGAGGCAGTTTGTGATCGACGAATTGAAGAAAGAGATGATGAAACAGGTGAATCCAGATGGCATGGACTTTGAGGGTTCAACCTGCTATCACCGCCTTGTGCTCGAGTTGTTCTTCTTTGCCACGCTACTGACCGTAGAGGATACTGAATCTGATGGCGCCGATTACTCGCAAGCAGCTCGAGAGACTTTCGGTGACGCTTATGTAGACAGATTGTACAAGATGTTTGAATTCGTTGTCTATGCTTTGAAGCCGAATGGCAGAATGCCACAAATCGGAGACAATGACAATGGTAGATTACACGTTTTTTCTGAAAAGGAAATCCTTGATATGCGGTACTTATTGCATTTCGGTGCAATATTTTTCCACGAAGCCAAATTCAAGATCAATGAGTTTGGCTTTTCACAAGATGCTCTCTGGATTTTTGGCAAGAAGGGCTACGGTGCATGGTCGAGTCTTGCAGGCACATCGGTGAAGACACTTGAAAGTAGGGCATTTGCTGACTCGGGAATCTACATAATGCGAGACGGCGCCAGTTACATAATCATTCATTGTGCGGCAAATGGTCAGCATGGGCTCGGTGGTCACAATCACAACGATGTGTTGAGCTTCGAACTGCACGCTCGTGGGAACGATATCATTGTGGACCCAGGGACGTTTACTTACTCGGGCAACCAGAGAATGCGCAATCTTTTCAGGAGTTCATCTTCCCATAACTCATTGGTCGTTGATGGACACGAAGTGAACCCATTCGATGGGAGAGATATATTCGGGCTTAGTGACGTGGCGAAGCCAAAGGTCCTTGTGTGGAGATCCAATGGGAGGCGCGACATCCTTGAGGCAGAGCATTATGGGTATACCCGGCTACACGAGCCCGTTAAGCATCGTCGTAAACTCAGTTTTGACAAGCGCACGAGTATAGTCAGGGTTGAGGACTGTTTGGATGGCTCTGGGATGCACCTTTGTGAGTTGTCATTTCATTCTCCGCTACGGGCAATACCGTCTACTGACAAGTCAGTCTTGGCTTTAGGGGTGGACAAGTGCGGCGTAGCTCGTATCTCGGAGGGAGGATTGTTGCGATGGAGGTTGTCGTTTTCTGAATACTCGTTGTGCTACGGGGTCAAGACCAGCATATTGAATTGCACGTTGTTGAAAGCTCATCTGGCACCAGTCACCTTCACGGTCATCATTACGCTACCAGATTGACGTCCAAATGCGAATCCGCAAGTTAGCTAAGCGCCTTCCCCATTTCCTGAAGTACGGCGCGAAATTCATGTACACTGTGGCGGTCCCACGGGAGATCCGTTTTACTAAGGAGTTCTGGGATGCATATCGCTTCTTGCAGGAGGGACAGTGGTGGGGGCGAGCAGAAATCGAAGATTATCAGATGAGCCAGTTAAGCAAGATTCTGAACCATGCGTACAGGAACGTACCCTATTATCGACGGGCATTTGACGAGAGGGGCATAACGCCACGTGACGTTCAGAACCTAAATGACATGAAGATGCTGCCATTTGTTACACGGGAAGACGTACAGGTGAATCTTCGTGATCTGGTGGCGCGAAACTTCTCGGTCAACAGACTAAACTATGTGACCACCGGAGGATCTTCTGCGATGCAGATCGGTTTCTACAATACTGGCGAACAGGGTTATACCGAGAGTGCCTTTGTTGCCTTCCTTTGGAGTCTGGCTGGCTTTCAGGTCGATGCTAAGGTGGCAGTGTTGCGGGGAGATTTCATAGGTAGTACGTCTCGACCCTACCGTTTCCACTTTGAAGGTCTCTACAGATCGCTTCTGCTTTCTAGTTACCGTTTGAGCTGCGATACATATGACCTCTACAAACGCCGGATTCTAGATTTCGAACCTGCGTTCTTTCACGCTTATCCATCAAGCATATCAATGTTTGCTGACCTCGTCGTGGAGAACGGTGATGAGGGCTGTTTCAAGTCGGTGAAAGGTATTCTGACCGCCTCCGAGAACCTGTATCAATGGCAGAAGGACAAGCTGAGCGTTGCATTCCCTAATGTTAGAGTGTTCGATTTCTATGGGCATGCTGAAAAGGTGATACTAGCCTCCATGTGCGAGCACACCGATCAATACCACATATGGCCGTTTTACGGTGTTACCGAGATACTTGATAAGATGAACCAGACAGTCGCTGAAGGAGATGCTGGCGAATTGGTGGGGACTTCTTTCTGGAACTATGCCACGCCGTTCATACGCTACCGCACGATGGACGTTGCAAGAAAGGAACGTATTGGCTGTCCAAAGTGTGGTCGTCAGTTGCAGCTACTGGAGCGCATAGAGGGTAGACTGCACGAATTCATTGTCTCAAGGGCAGGTAGATACATCTCGATGACTGCGATAAACATGCATGATTCGATATTCGACAACGTTAGGCAGTTTCAATTCTACCAAGACATACCGGGTAGAGTTGTCCTTAGAGTAGTCAAGAAGCCAACGTACTCGGAAGATGATACGCGAAGAATCTATACTGGCTTGAAACGAAAACTAGGTGAGGATATGGACCTTGAGATTCAACATACCAGTGAGATTCCCAGAACGAGGCTTGGCAAACATCGATTTCTAGAGCAGAAACTGAGACTGAAGTATGGTGAATAGGCTGATCAGGTACTACGAAGATCTACGAGTGGCGGTGCACCAGGGCGAGCACGAATACAACGACATCCCACCGTTCGATGCAGGCCGCATGTATCCAGAATATGACCACGATTTCGGCATCAGCAGAGTCGTCAATCCTGCCTATGAGGGTGTAAGGAGATGCTTTGGATTACTCGGACTAGACCGAAGATGCTTTTCAAGACGGCAATGGAATCCCTTGGGTGAAATCGTGAAACCGGGGAATAGGGTCGTTGTGAAACCAAACTTTGTATTGAGTAGGCATTGTGACGGTGGTAATTTATATGCAATCATTACGCATCCCTCAGTTATCCGAGTCATAGTCGACTACGTCTACAAAGCGTTGAAAGGTGAAGGGGAGATCACGATTGCTGATGCGCCCCAAATGGACTGCAATTTCGATGAGCTGCTTACGATAACTCGTTTGCCTTCGATCCAAGAGCTGTATTGGCGGAAGAAGAAGTTTGACATAAAGATTCTTGACCTACGCGATTTCTGGCTCGATAAGCACGCAGATGATGCTGGCGCATTCACTGAAAGACGTAGGAAACTCCCAGGCGATCCATTGGGAAGCGTCACCATCAATTTGGGCAGAGATAGCGAGCTCCATTGTGTACGGAATTGGGATCGGTTCTATGGTGCTGATTATAACAGGGGGGAGACAATTCGCCATCATCGTGGCGAAATACAGGAGTATATGATCTCCCGGACTGTTCTCGAGGCCGATGTGGTAATCTCTGCGCCTAAATTGAAGGTGCACAAGAAAGTTGGCGTCACGTTGAATGCAAAAGGTCTGGTTGGCATTGCCACGAACAAGAACTATCTTGTCCACTATCGCCTCGGAACGCCTGAGGTAGGTGGGGATCAACTCCCATCGAGAACCTTGACGCACAGAGAAATGCTGCTTGTTAGAATCCAGAGGTTCTTATATGATGCGCTCCTAGCGAAGAGACGGAGATTCTATGACAAATTGTACGCCATCACACTGAGCTCATATCGGAAGTGCATAAAGCCATTTGTAACCAGAGTATCAAAAGCCCGGCTTGTTCTGGATGACGGCAATTGGTATGGCAATGATAGTGCGTGGCGGATGGTTGTGGACTTAATGAAGATCATTATCTATGCCGATACAGTAGGTAACTTGAAGTCAACTCCGCAACGAAAGGTATTCTCCGTAATTGATGGTCTGATTGGGGGCGACAACAACGGGCCACTTGCGCCGGACGAAAGAAAGGCGGGCTTGTTGTTGGCCGGTTTCAATCCCGTAGCAGTTGACGTCGTGGGTACAAGGACCATTGGATTCGACTACAAGAAGTTGAAGCTGTTCTCGCGTCTTATCAACAACACGGATTGCGATTTTTTTGTTAAAGACGTATTCGATATCAAGATTTGTTCTGACAGACGCGCGTATAGAAGGTTATTCTATACTAAGAGCGGCATGCCGCAATTCACGCCTCATCGTGGATGGCAGGGGCACGTGGAGCATGCGTAAGAGCGGCGCAATATGCGCTGTTCGCAGTTTTTGTCACGCGATGCACTCATCGACGCTGGCCAGAAACATTCTTAAAGTCACCACCGGGGACATCGCTTCAAGAGCGCTTGGTTTTGTGAGTATGCTTCTACTCATTAGAGGGCTGGGCATTAACGATTACGCCGCGTACACTGCTTTTCTGACTGTCATGTCTTTGAGTCCGGGGCTAGTTGGGAACGGGCTTAACCTGGCACTCGTTAGGCTATCAGCAGAACATATCTCTAGAACACATAGCAGACCGCTGAGGCTGTACTTCGTGAATATGGCAGCTCAATGCCTGCTGTATGTTTCGATTTGCGTAGTGGCCTTGATAATGATTGATAGTATAAACGAACTACTGTTTGGCAGGCAGGACTTCACTGCGCCAATAATGTATGGGCTAGTAGGAGGTTTCGGGTCTCTTCTTATGCAGTTTGGCAGAACGACGTACCAGGCCGAAGAGAACTTCAACAGCTATGTACTTACCATATGGCTGCGGCAGATCGGCAACCTGGTGGTAATTGGCTGTCTCTTCTTTGCGGCCTTACTCAATTTCAGGAGCGCGGTGAGTGCCGTTGTTCTTGTCGAATTGATCATTGGCTTGATAATTGTCCTTGTGGTGTTCAAGAATGTGAGGCTCAGTGATATTCGCGAGGTATTGGGGGCGGAGCTTGTTATTATCAGGGATTTTTGTCACGAAATGGGCTGGCTCATTGCCTACTATCTCATCCTGGCCATTATGTCGAATCTTAGTGTGTTCATGTTGTCACATCTGTCTTCCGCCTACGAAATCGCCGTATACGGAGTTGCGTTTCGCTACTATTCGGTTGGACTGCTTTTGCTCGGTGCGATTCATACCGTACTAGTTCCGCGGTTTTCAAAGGTAGACATGTTGGTTAGGAGTAGACAGCTAGCATTCACATTTAAGTGGCTGAAAACGACGTCGTGGCTGATCATACCTATAGCGGCGTTTGATCTGGTCGGCAAGTCAGTATTCGTGTGGATCAATGGCCTGCAGTATGTAAGGTCCTTCTACGTCTTTATCGTGTTGTCATTTGGCATTTGGCTCAGTTTGATGTTCAGTCCCCTGGTTAATGTGCTCGTTAGCAGAAATCGCTTCAGGTTTCTTCTCGTATTGGCAGCCATTGCATTAGCGGTAAACCTGGTTGGAAGCTATATGCTGATACCCGTTTGGGGCAGTGTGGGCGCTGCAGTCGTTGTTGTGTTCTCATACGCGTCAATCAACATTGCCGCGGGAGTGGCGGTCTTATTTGCAGGCAGATGAGTAACCCGCATAATGGCCCAATGTCTTCTTTCGGCGGGGCAACGCAAAACCGATCCTGGAGTTCTGCACACAAGGTGTCCGTGAACCTTCTAGTTTGGGTCGTACTTGCGGCTGCAACGGTATCCGTTGGCTACCTATCTGCGGCTTCAAGTGCTGATGTCTTGCGAGGTGTAGTTTGTCTACTGGCTTTCATGGGTTTCCTAGCATTCTTGCTTCTGCCAAGGACGGGGACCTATCTTATTCTCTTTTCAGTTTTCGTACCTCTATCTTTTGGTGAGTTTCTGGGCGTCAGATCGTTGTACCTGTACGAAATCGTTATTCCTATCGTAGCATTTGTATATTTCTTCAACAAGGTATTTATGAGGCAGTCAGTGTTTGCGTTTAACCCGAAACTAAATCCCACCATAGTTCCAATATTGCTCTATTTCGTAATCATTCTTCTCAATTATGCGAGAAATCCACTGCCTCCGTCAGGGATGATGCATATTGGAGAAGAGTTGGGTGGGATGAAGATATACTATCGGTTCTTTCTATGCTTGTTGTTGTATTTGTTGTTCACAGAGATCGTGGCGACATCCTCACATCTAATGAACAAGACCATGTCATTCATTTGGACTTTGACGCTTGCGATCGCCGTGTTGGGCGTATTGATGATTGTCTCTGGGCCTGTGAATGCGATTGTTATGAAGATGCAAGCACTCAACGTGATCAACGCTTTTGAATGGCAAGCCTCGCCTCTGTCCTATTCAGGATTCGGCCTCAATGCATACCGATTGGGCCTTTTGACCGACGTGGTTCCGGTTGCGCTTTTTCTGTTGACTGCAAATGTTGTGCAGCCTAAGACAGTAATGACTGGCCTGTTGCTACTTTTCATGTTGTTTGCGTTGGTTCTGAGTGGTGGGCGCGCTGGCTTTGCATCATGCGTCCTCACAATCACAATATGGGTACTTTTACGGAAGAAATGGGTTTTGTTCGTCTGCATACTGGTACTGTGTTTGTCTACGTATTTGCTTATCTATGTACACTATGACAAGTTACCCGATCAAATCAAGAGGATTACGTTCGTCAACGCCCCCTTGTCGCAATTAGATTATGCGCGAGATGTGATGTATCAGATGTCATGGGACCTGTTCCGGAAGCACCCTGTGTTTGGGGTAGGTATTGGGGCATTCCCAATAACAGGTGTCGCTGGCTCCATTGAGCACCAGTTCCTAACAAGACATCTACGGTATGGTGGGCACGGTGCATATGTCTCCTTGCTGTTTCTAACCGGCATGGTAGGTCTTATTCCATTTCTGTGGGTTATCATCCGCTCGTTAAGGGGTGCATATTGTGTTTTCGTCGCACACAGTACTGACATACGAAAATGCGTCAGCTTGTTTCTCCTATTGTCTATTGTTTTCTATTCGGCCTTGTTTGCGTTTAGTGGCCGGGGCTCCGAGCTTTGGTTTTTTGTCGTTACGGGCATGGTCTCCGGGTTATCTGTTTACCACAGGAACAGGTGCCGTACTCAATGAGTGAGCTCACTTGAGCGTGGCACGGCATCCCTGTAAGCTATACACATGTTAAGGCGAGAGAACATACTTCGGATTTCTGAAGTTCCGTGGGATTCGTGTTTCTGGACGCGACGTCAAGTATTCAGCCAAATGCTGGCCGAAAGAGGCAATAAGATATACTACGTTGAGCCAGGCGGGCTGGTCTTGCGTGGATCATTCAACAGAAGATACGGTGCCGTGACACGATTTGGGTCTCACGTACGTCAAGTTGCTGACGATATCCATGTCATAACTGCTCCTGCACAGATTCCCTTTTATGCGGCGACCAAACTCGGCATAATGTGGCCGTTGAGAGTGAACCGTCTTGTACTGAAGAACTTGTTGTTGAGTTCTCAGCATTCGCTGAAGATTGAAAACCCCATCCTGTGGACCTATTTTTCACCGTCGTTGTCGCCAGATATTGTGCGGGAACTTAAGCCGAAAGCAGTTGTATACGATTGTACTGACAACGTTGCGGGTCTGCCTGGTGTTGGTTTAAGGTTCGCGCAAATCGAAGCGGCGCTTGCAAGGGAAGCAGATATCGTTTTTGTGACTTCTAAGGGGCTATTACCAAGGTTCCTCGAATTGAATGCGAACACACATTTTGCCCCAAACGGTGTAGATTTCGACTTGTACTCGAAAATCGACGCAGTGGATCGGTCGCGAGATTGCAGCGGACTGTGTGACGTCTCAGGCCCCATCATCGGCTATGTCGGATCAGTCTATGAGTGGATGGATTTAGATCTCATTTACAGTATTGGCACGAAACATCCGGGCTGGACATTCGTAATAATCGGTCCCGTGCATTGTGATATAGGGCGGTTTCGCAATCTAGAAAATGTGCGTTTTCTGGGCAAGAAAGTGCGGGAAGAAGCGATTACTTATCTCAAGCATTTCGATGTATGCGTCAACGTGTTCAGGGAAAACGAGTTGACCAAATACGTGCATCCATTGAAGGTGTACGAGTATCTGGCGGCTGGCAAGCCGGTTGTATCTGTGCCCATGTCGGAGATAGACCATCTTCGCCCAGTTGTCAAGTTTGCAGCGAATGAGCAAGAGTTCACGGCGGCGATTGAAGATGCGCTTGCGCATGATAACGAACGCTTGAGGCAAGAGCGATTGCGGTTTGCACGCAGGTATTCATGGGATAAGATACTCGACGGTATCTGGAATATGATTGATAAAACCATCCAAAAGAAGGCGAATAGGGTGTCATGAGAATTCTGATGATGACCCCATGGCTACCAGGGCTGCCCACAACGGGAGGATCACCGCGGGTGTTCCACTTGCTTAAGGAACTTGCGCCCCTGCACGACTTCACCGTCTATAGTCTCTCGTCCTCAGCGGTAGAATGCGCACGGTTTACCGGTGCAGTCGATCGTGACTGCCTTCGGACGCCAGTTCACGTAGTTAATGTGGATAGAAGTTCATCCCTGGCTGGTTTCCTTAGAACCACCTTCTCCATGTTGCCTAATTTCATCATGGTCCATAAGTCGCCCGCTGAGTACAAGCGAATTCAGGGCATCGTGCGAATGATCCTGGAGCGTGACCATTTTGACCTAATCCATATTGAGAACATATCGATGCTTCAGTACTTGCCGGCTCGATGCAGAATTCCGAAAGTGGTGATGCTTCCTGACTCGGCCTATCTCTATTTCCGCAGAAACATCAGGTACGGAGGCAGCTTGTTCAAGAGGATATGGTTTTGTACCCAGGCTATGAAAGCGAAGAGGTTCGAGACCACAGTATTGGGAGACGCTGACTATGTAGTCGTAAACTCAGACATTGATGCAAGGGTCCTGCTGTCGAACGGTTTGAGAAACAGAGTCGCCGTGGTTCCTAACGGCGTCGACATCGAATACTACAGCAGTAAGCCACGACGCTCATCCGGCAACGCGATGGTGTTCAGCGGTGTCATGGATTACGAATACAATGTTGATGCGATGCTCTATTTCTGCAGAGATATCCTGCCCATAATAAGAAAGGAAGTCCCCGATGCCAGCCTGCTAATAGTCGGGAAGAATCCTACGGGAGCAATACTGGATCTGGCTGCCAATTCAAGCATAAATGTGACGGGCTATGTGGATGATGTTAGGCCCTATGTTTCGCGCGCCACTGTGTATGTATCACCTCTCCGCGGTGGCGCGGGGATGAAGAATAAGTTACTTATGGCAATGGCAATGCAGAGACCGATTGTTGCCAGCTCGATAAGCTGCGACGGCATTGACATTGAACACAATCACAGCGCACTGATAGCCGACGCACCAGCGGCCTTTGCGCAGTCGGTAGTAGCCTTACTACACAATGAAGCGTTACGGCGAAGACTGGTACGTAATGCCTTCAATCTGGCCAAAGAGAAGTACAGCTGGCGATCGTATGCGCGTCGGTTTGATCAGATCTACCTGAGGTCGGTGTCCACTCAAGGTAGCGCCTTTCAATGGGCTGCAACCGACATACGTCCTGTGTCTTTGGACGAAAGGAGACGAAATGAATGTTAGCGTTTTCGGACTTGGATATGTTGGGTGTGTTTCGGCTGCGTGTCTAGCGCACGATGGTCACTATGTGATCGGCGTAGATGTTAACCCATTGAAGGTTGAAATGATCAACAAGATGAAGAGTCCGGTTGTAGAGCAGAATCTTGGCGAGCTGATCAAAGAGGGTGTGCAGGCGGGGAGATTGAAGGGGACATGCGACGCGCGGGAGGCCGTCTTGAATACGGCGATTTCCCTCGTCTGCGTCGGAACGCCGTGCGATAAGAAGGGCAATATAGTATTAGACTTCATTGAGCGAGGTTCACAGGAGATCGGCCATGTATTGAAAGAGAAGAATGAACGCCATATCATCGTTTACAGAAGTACGATCGTGCCTGGTACGTTGCGTTCGAGAATTGTCCCCATTCTGGAAAAGAGTTCTGGGATGAAGGTAGGTCGTGATTTTGGTGTGTGCGTAAATCCTGAATTCTTGAGAGAAGGGACTGGTGTATTCGACTTCTACAATCCACCTCGAGTGTTGATTGGTGAAGACAATGCAGATGACGGGCGAGCGGTTGAGTCCTTGTACATGAAGGTCAAGGCACGCGTAGTCCATACGCGCATAGAAGTTGCCGAAGTGATCAAGTATGTTGAGAATGCTTTTCACGCTCTCAAGGTGGCTTTTGCCAATGAGATCGGGTTGCTGTGCAAAGAGCTGGCGATAGATAGCCACGAAATCATGGGCATCTTCTGCGAAGACACTAAGTTAAACCTCTCAGCATACTATTTGAAGCCTGGCTTCGCGTTCGGTGGGTCGTGTCTTCCAAAAGATCTGCAGGCCCTGACTTACAGGGCTAGGCAACTGGGCCTCGACTTGCCTTTGCTTTCCTCAATTATGAAAAGCAATGAGGCACACATGCGTCAGATCATTAATACTGTGGAAGGCTTCCAAGCGAAGAACATAGGCATAGTTGGCTTAAGCTTCAAGCAGGGAACCGACGATCTCAGAGAAAGTCCAAGCGTCATTCTGGCGGAGGTTCTCATTGGCAGAGGCTGCAATATCGCAATCTATGACGAAGAAGTTAATCTCGCTTCGGTTATAGGGGCGAACAGGCAGTACATAAATGAGCGGATTTCACATATATCAAAGCTTCTTGTCCCAACCTTGGATGATCTGCTACGTAGGAGCGATCTTGTCATCATAACCAAGCATGTTGAAGGAATGGCATCTGTTTCGCTAGGTGATCTTAGAAACAAGACCATATTTGACTTGGTCAATGTTGGAGAGATCAAGAGAATGAGGGGCATTGATTACCACGGCGTTGCGTGGTGAGTGACCTGGGGGTCAGTCGACCGTTGTCCTGTGCCTGCGCATGATCACGAACCAGAATGATATTCGGCGTTTCCAGACATGCAGGTCATGATTGGGAACTTCCCTTGCCGTGAGGAGAACGAGTTGGCCCCAGGACTACCTGTCGAGACCTGCTGCGTCCACCTTGCTTGGCGTGTATGAAGACTATCCTGGTTAACACATACCTTTCGCCGGGTGGTGGGGATACGGCCTACATATTCAACCTTTCTGACCTGCTACAGAGTAGAGAGGATGAGGTCGCTTTCTTTGCCATGGTGAATGGTCATAATAGACCCGACCCGAATGCTGATCTGTTCGTAAGTCACATAGACTTCAGGGAACTGTCTCGTCAGAGGAATCCGGTTGCTGGCTTGCGCGTGATGTCTAGGGCCATTTATTCGGTTGAAGCACGTGGGAAGTTTGAAAAGCTGCTGTGCCGCTTTGAGCCCGACACGATCCATGTGCAGAACATCCATGCCCATATTACACCCTCTGTTGTTTTCGAAGCTAGAAAACATGGTCTGCCGGTAGTCTGGACATTGCACGACCACAAACTGATCTGCCCGAACACACACTTCATGATCGACGCAACGGGTGAGATATGTGAGGCATGTGGGAAACGAGCATACTATCATGCCATTCTGGGGCGGTGTAAGAAGGGTTCGGTACTGGCGAGCGCCATGGCGAGTCTTGAGGCCTACGCACACTGGTTCATGAGGGTCAGGGACAAGGTGGACGCTTTCATTTCGCCCAGCCAGTTTCTCCGTAACAAGCTCATCGACCGCGGCTTCAGGCCGGAAAAGGTCCACCATTTGCCCATGTTTGTGCCAGATATTTGTTTTCGCCGCGGGAACGGCAGGGGCGAACACTTCCTTTTCTTGGGAAAGATAGACCCGATCAAGGGAGTCAAGGCTATGACAGAAGCCTGTCGGTCGGTACCCGACGCAAGTCTTATTATTGCTGGCAACGGTGACGGCGAGTACGCAGCGCAGTGCCGGTGTGAGGCTCCATTGAACGCCGCTTTCGTTGGTTTCAAGACAGGACGGGAACTGCACCAACTACGCGACGGTGCCCGCGCGATCGTCTTGCCGTCGCTGTGCTACGAGAACCAGCCGTTAGCGATCCTGGAAGCGTTTGCGGCGTCGAAGCCGGTGATCGCATCGAATCTTGGCGGGATGACTGAATTGGTGAAGCACGGGGAGAGGGGTCTGCTTGTGCCGCCTGGCGATGCCGAGGCCCTGGCTGACGCCATGCGTTGGATGATGAGCCATCCGAAGGAAGCGCGTGAGATGGGCAGGAATGCCTACGAGTACGCCCGTGAGGTCCACTCAGCCGAAAGGCACTACGATGGACTCATGGCGATATATCGGAAAGTTGGTGCCAGGGGTATATGATTTCTCGTGAATTGCGCGAACTCATTGTCTACCATTCAAAATTCACAAGAAGGTTCGCAGAACATGATTATCACAACGTTTTTGCGAAAACGTTTGGAGATCTGAAGCTGACTGGCCTCCGCAAACTCGAAGGCAGACATGTATTAGACTTAGGTTGCGGTCAACGATTTCCCTTTGCTCTGTTATGTGCCGCTGAAGGTGCACGCGTTACTGCATTGGATATCGACTACGTTAAACCAGATCCCTTGCCTAGATTCTTCTACAATGCTGTCAGACATAACGGCGTCAAACGTGCGTTTAAGTCTGCGATTAGGCAGGTACTATTCGACAGACGCTATTACACGATCTTGGAAACAACTGCTAAGAGACCACTAAAGCAGCGCAAATCAGCAATTACGTATGTTATTGCTGATCCCGGGTGCTGTGATTACCCATTACGGTCGGGTACGTTCGATCTGATCGTTTCAAACGCGGTGGTCGAACATGTCAATAATGTGAACCAGTTCGCTGCAGAAATCTACCGTCTGCTCGTGAAAGGTGGATATTTCTATGCTATCATCCACAACTTCTATTCATTGTCTGGTGGGCACAACCTGGAATGGGCGTATCCCGATGAGTCACCGTCGAAGCGGGTCCCCCCCTGGGACCACTTGCGAAGGAAAGAGTTCCAAAGCTGGGTCTTCCTCAACAAACTGAAGCCTGAAGAGTATGCAAATGCCTTCAAGACTCACCTTGAGGTTTTGCTTTTCGAGCCTCGAAATGTGAACCACGATAGAAATGGCTGCGAGGGGGAACGATTCCTTCGCCCGGAAATAACGGCTGAGTTGAAAGAATATCCGCGAGAACTGCTCCTGACGAGGAGTTGGTGCATTATTGCGAGGAAGCGTGACTGATTCGAGCGGCATATGGAATGTGCGGTTGTAACGACTTATATGTGTAATCCTCGGTGCTAGATGTGCAATAGCTGGGCAAATGTAACGCGCTCCATGCGCCGTCATCTCCGTATTCGCGCCCCGGGGAGTGTTGCACGTCGCGTTGACGTGACAATCCCAACCAGGTTATTCTCTGTTTATCGATAAAGTGAGAACAACCAACAGGACAGTATCAAGGTTATTTCGGGCGCTGGCCAACGAGAAACGTTTGATGATCGTCAAAGCCATCGCGGCAGGCCATGAGGAGACGAACAACACACTCTCGGACAAGCTCAACCTACCATATCCTACCGTTGCGCGTCACCTAAAGATCCTGGAGAGTGTCGGTGTCATTGGCTCACGGCAGGATGGCGCAACCCAGCTCTACTCGCTGAAGAAACCGGATGATCCAATGGTTCAGAATGTACTCGATGCTGCATTGAGGCTAATCAGCAAATGACAACGGGCAGAGCTATTCTCGGATTATCGATAAAGCGAGAACAGTGGGTCGATGAGCAGTCTAGGTTGGAGGGTTGCATCGCATGGAATGTGCAGTAATAACGACCTACAGATGTAATGCCCGGTGCCAGATGTGCCGGAGCTGGGAGAATCCTACGCGGATTGAGGATGAATTCCGGCCGGAGATTCTGAAGAAGATTCCCCCTGGCATGGTCCGATTGAACGTCACCGGTGGTGAGCCGACCATTCGTAAAGACATAATGGATGTATTGGAGATACTGAAAACGAAGGCGCAGAAATTGGAGCTCAGCACCAATGGGTATTTCACCGACCGGTTGGTTGACATAGGGAAGAGGTTTCCCGAAATAAGGATAAGGATCAGTACCGAGGGTTTGCCGAGGACAAACGACGAGCTCCGTGGTTTGAAGCACGGTTTTGACCGGGCGCTGAAGGGCATTCTTGAACTGAAATCGCTTGGTTTGAAGGACATCGGTTTTGCGATTGTAATCTCCGACAAGAATATCGATGACTTGATCAACCTGTACCGGCTATGTTCTGAGCTGAATATCGAGTTTTCGCAGTGCACACTCCACAATTCCTTCTATTTCTTCAAAGATGATAACAAGATAGAGAATCCTGATATCATCGATGGAAAGATGCGAGAGTTCATACGGGCTCTGCTGGAATCGAAACGCAGGAATACGAAACTGCGAATCAAAGACTGGTTCAGAGCCTACATTAACGCCGGTTTGCTCAGATATATACAGGGAAAGGATAGGACGATCCCGTGCTATGCCGGCACCGAGTCCTTTTTCGTGGATCCACATGGAAGGGTTCTGGCCTGCAACGGCTCGGCTGAACCGTGGGTCATGGGTGACTTGAAAACGCAAGCATTCGACGAAATCTGGCACAGCGTACAGGCCGACAAGGCACGAGAGCTGGTCAGGAATTGCCAAAGAAACTGCTGGATGACCGGCTCTTCGGTTCCGGCCATGCGCAAGAACATCTGGAAACCTCTCTGGTGGGTAGCGAAGAACAAAATCAACCTTTGTCTCAAGGGGAGCATGAATGGCGAGATTTAAGATCGCGTTCGTGGGCCAGAAGGGTATTCCCGCTTCATACGGGGGCGTTGAGAAGCATGTTGAGGAGCTGGGTCGCCGGCTCGCCAGTGGCGGGCATTCGATCGCTGCGTACAGCCGTGGGACCTATAATTCCTTCAGTGGTTATCACCAGGGGATCAGGGTGATTAATCTGCCTGCGGTTTCCGAAAAACATGCCGAAATGATCTCGCATACCGTACTTTCGTGCCTCGATCTGCTCGACCGAGACATCGATGTTGTCCATATGCACAGTGTGGACCCGGCGGTGGCGTCATTCATCCCGAGGATCAAGACAAAGGTGTTGGTTACGTCACACGGCCAAGCGTACCGACGAGAGAAGTGGGGACCGATTGCGAAGTCGCTCTCCCGCCTTGCCGAAAGATTGTTTGCCAAGATCCCTGACGCGCGGATTGCGGTGTCGAAGACTTTGAAAGATTACTACGAGACCAAGTACGGGTGCAAGGTGCATTATATACCGAATGGAGTAGAGCTTCCGCAATGCGGAAGATATCAAGAAGCAAAAATAAAAATGCAAAGATGTGGAAATGATGGTGAGGAAATGGAATTGCACAAGGATGAGTACATTGCGTACGTGGGCAGGATTTTGCCGACCAAAGGGGTGGATACGTTGCTGGATGCCTGGAAGATGCTGAATGGCTCAAAGTGGACCTCATTTGACAAGAAGCTTGCGATTGTCGGTGGCAGTTCGTATACCGACAAGTACGTCGAGGATTTGAAGCGGCGAGCCGACGGTTCAGTTGTATGGACCGGGTACCGGTACGGCGACGAGCTGGCTCAGCTCTTCGCCAATGCCTATTGCGTGGTCGTTCCATCAGAAATCGAAGGTCTGGCTATCACGCTTCTTGAGGCCATGAGTTATGCGAAATGTGTTGTATATTCCGATATCCCGGAAAACGCTGAGGCGGCGGAAGGGGTGGGTATTGCTTTTCGCAACAAAGATGCCGTAGACCTGGCCGAAAAGATCAAGTTCGCGTTCAAGAACCGCCGGATGTGTCGGGAACTGGGGGAGAAGGCCAGGGAGCGGGTGGCCCGGGACTACAATTGGGACGATATCGTTGCCAAGACCGAAGAGGTGTATGAATCATTATTCCGTTGAGGCGTAGCCAAAAATGAGAATTTGGATCGACATTGACCGGACGTGCGGCATCTCCTTCCTCAAGCCGATAATCGAGCGGCTTAAGAGCGAAGGGCATGAGGTGGCGGTGACGGCGCGGGATTTTGCCCAGACTTGTGAAATGTTAGATATGCATGGCATTCCGTTTATGGTAATTGGGAAGCATGCGGGGAGGAATGTTGTTAAGAAAGTTATGAGTAATTTGGCAAGGATGAGAAAACTTTACTGGTTCGGTTTAAAGAATAAGCCGGATGTTTCGATAAGCCACGGCTCAAGGGCTCTGGCACCGGCATCCTGGCTTTTAGGCATTCCCAATATAGTGACATTTGATTATGAATATATTTACAAGACGCCATTCTTTATGTTTTCCAAAAAGATTGCAATTCCAGAGTGCATTCCAGAGGAAGTTCTGAGGGAAGAAGGTTTTCCAATGGACCGGGTTGTTCGATATCCGGGGATAAAGGAAGAGGTTTCGTTATATGGCTTCAGTCCGAATGGAAATATACCGCTGGGAATGGGAGGCGGGGAAGGGGTAACTGCTTTGTTCAGGTCGCCGGCGACAATGGCGCATTATCATAATGAAAGGACCGATGTTCTTTTTAAGGCGACACTCGCACATCTGGTTAGGAACAATGTCCGGGTCTTTTTATCGCTGCGCAGTGAAAAGCAGAGAGAGTCAATACCGCAAAGTAAGGATATAATTATTTTGGATAAGGCCTATGACGGGCCGAGCATGATCTACCACTGCGACTTGGTGGTTGGAGGCGGAGGATCGATGAATCGTGAGGCGGCTTTGCTCGGGACCCCGTGTTACAGCATCTTTGCCTCAGCCAAGGGTGCGGTGGATAAGATGTTGGAAAGAGAAGGGAAATTAGTCTTTATAAATTCCATTGAGGATGTTAACAAGATTACGATCATGAAGAAGAAACGAAGTCCGGTCAATCTCAACAATCCATCTCTGGTCAACTTTTTCATAAACCTTATCGAATCTGAAGGCGAGAATCCATATATTTCATGAAATATGGAACTGTCAGATAAAAAGGTTGACAGCGTTAGGACACAGGGTATAATGCAATTAAGGAGGTTCGATGTATGCAATCAAAGGTGTCTATGACGGCAAAAAAATCAGGCCGTTAGAACCGATCGTTGACGTTAGCAAGAACACTGAAGTAATAATAACTTTTTTGGATGGAGTCAAGGGTCATGGACATAAAGATGGGGTCCTTAAACTTGCGGGTATCTGGAAAGGAAGAAGCAGTACATTTGTTAATCTATTGAAAGAAATAGTAAAAGAAAGGCAACGTTTCGGACGGCGAATTTAGTACATGATATATTGTTTGGATACGGATGTCCTAATTGAATTATTTCGGGGTAATACCCACATTACAAATAGAATTAAAATTCTAAAAGAAAATGACCGAGTTGCGACAACATGGTTTTCGGTTTTTGAGTTCTTTAAAGGAATTTACTTAAGTAAACAATATGAAGACATTAAGTTTTTAGAAGCGATATGTAGTAGGTTTGAAGTGTATGGTGAGTCTTTTGAGTCAAGTCGCTTGGGTGGAGAAATTTATGCCCATTTGCGAGATAAAGGGCAGATTGTCAACGATGCTGATATATTAATTGCCAGCACTGCATTGGCGAATGACTGTATTTTAGTCACAGGTAATATTGATCATTTTAAAAGAATCCCACATTTGAAAATTGAAAATTGGCTAAAATAGCTATAATTAAATAGTCGATACAAAATCCAAAGCTGTGTATTCCTGTGGCGATGAGTTATTTACCCCGTTAGAGAACATGGTGACCCCACATCCGAGATGATGAATTCAGTACTTGTAAGTTTAAAGATGTCTCAACCAGCGCAGAATCACCGGGGGCTCTAAGGGGGTGCAAAGTGCGTGAGAGCTCTAAAAGTAATTTTTCGCTCTCTCTGATATTCCCGAAAACGCCGATAATCCCCCTTCACTTCCCCCTTTTCCAAAGGGGGACAGAGGGGGATTACGAAGAGGAAGAGCGGGGGATTGAGAGGCGGCGGACTCGCAATGACAATTACTGAGTTATTTCACGGGGCAAGGGAGCGGGTGGCCCGCGACTACAATTGGGACGACATTGTCTCCAAAACCGAATCCGTCTATGAGTCTCTCTTCGGATGAGGATACCTTTCTCACTTTTTCGCCTGCCCCGTTAAATCGTCTATTAGTATTTAATCGGGGAAAAAGTGAGAAAGAGGGTCGATGAACCGCGAAGTGGTGCTCCTCGGTACGCCGTGTTACAGCATCTTTGCCTCAGCCAAGGGTGCGGTGGATAAGATGTTGGAAAGAGAAGGGAAATTAGTCTTTATAAATTCTATCGATGATATAAGCAAAATTAGAATCGAAAAGAAACAAATAAAGGACGTAAAATTAGAAAATCACGCGTTATTAGATTTCTTTGTTGATTTAACTGAATCTCAGCGCACAGACTTATCGTCGAGCTTGACTTCTATATAATTCGGCTTATGATAATGATGAGTATATAATATGAGTTTGTTCTGTAATTGTCCACAGGTACTCAAGGAGGCATGATGACCAGTACAGACATTATGAATTCAGTAAAGAAGATGAAAGTTGAAGATCAAATTGAAATTTTAGAGAACATTATTTCTTTGTTAAAAAGACGGATTACAAAAAAGGCAAGACACAGTATTCTTGAGTTGAAAGGCTTAGGTAAGGAAATCTGGCAAGAGGTTAATGTCGAAAAATATGTCGAGAAAGAGAGAAAGTCTTGGATATAACCTCTAAGATAGCAAGTACGACAGTCTGTTTAGATACGATACCGATAATCTACTTCATCGAAGAGAACAAGAGGTATTTCAAGATTGTGGAACAAATCTTTCGGAGTGTCGCCGGAGGCAAGACTTCAGCGGTTATTTCGACCGTAACACTGTTGGAAGTTTTGGTGCTTCCCTATCGCCTTAATAACAAGAAGTTGGCTGAGTCGTACAAAAACATCATGCTCAATTCACCGGGGATAACCGTGGTCCCTGTATCAAGTTTTATTGCTGAGAATGCCGCTCAATTACGGGCCAAATACTCAATTAACGCACCCGATGCAATACAGATTGCAACAACGTTGCACAGTGGTGCCGCGTTTTTTATCACGAATGACCTGCGATTAAAGAAAGTAGTCGAGACAAGAGTGATGATTTTAGATGATTATATAAGCAAATAGATATCCAGGTAGTTTCCAAGAGAATCATGTCAGAAATTAGTGACATAGAAGTAATTTGAACAAAGAAGAAAATCTTTCCCCTTGATGACGCTGAAAACCCGAAGATGTGGAATTCCGCCTCACAATAAGGATGCTTCAGGCCTTGCGGGAAACATCGAATTTGCTGTAGACAAACCTCGGATGTGTCGGGAACTGGGGGAGAAGGCCAGGGAGCGGGTGGCCCGCGACTACAATTGGGACGACATTGTCTCCAAAACTGAATCCGTGTATGAATCCCTCTTCAAATGACCAAATGTCTTGACGGGCGTTGGTTATTGACTATATTGTGATAAAATATGGGCATAATCAAACAGGACTTGAGACGATCCGGTCATAGCAACCGGAGGATTGTGAAGAGTGCGCTACAAGAAGCAATGGAGCTGGCGCACATTCTGGTCAAGAAGTTCGGTGCCAGGGCGGTTGTTCTCTACGGAAGTCTGGCGCAAGGTCGGTATTTTGACCAGACTTCGGATATCGATTTGGCGGTAAAAGGGATGGGTGATAGTTACTTCAGGGGCTATGGATATTGCATTAGATTAAGCAAATTCAAGCTGGATGTGCGGGTGTATGACGATATGCCCAGATCGATGAAGTCGAGAATCGATAAAGAGGGCAGGCTCCTATATGGACGTTGAAGAGATTGATCGTAAAGAAATCATAAGTCTGGTCGAGGGTCCTATGGGGTCAAATGTCTACTTTGAACACAACAATGTCATAGCGTCAGAGAAAGCGTCATTGCGTCTTAGCGTCACAGAAGACATCGTCATCGGGTCAGAAAAAGAAAAGATGTCATAGCGTCAAAACGTCAACCCGCCCCGTTAGACGGGAAGTCTAAACGGGGTAATCGATGCCGAAGGCAAGAGTATCCGTCTGCATCGGCTCTCATCCGTGTGCATCGAGCTCCATAGAGGCAAAGCCAAAAATGAAAATCTGGACGAACTACCATTAATAACTTCTGATATTTCAAATGTTCTCTGTGACTATTGATTAGACATCCGGAAAATGATAGATTTGTGCTTGACAGGTTGAAAATAGTGGATAAAATGTGCTTATGAAAATGCTTTTTAGAGATGTTATCGATGAAATTAGGAAATATTATGAAAGTGATGATATTCTAATACTTATTGGTGCCAGGCAGACCGGCAAAACGACAATATTGCACAGTCTCCAAGGTGAGTTCGAAGAGAGGGGCCTAAAGACGTTTTTTCTCAATCTTGAGGATCCTGACTATTTGAATCTTATAAATCAGAGTCCTAAAAATCTACTGCAGATTTTTCCAATCGACCTGAAGACCCGGACAACCATCTTTGTTGATGAGATTCAGTATGTAGACAATCCCACAACCTTCCTAAAATTCTTGTATGACGAATATCGAGGTAAGATCAGGCTTATTGTTTCCGGATCGTCGGCGTTCTACCTTGATAAGAAATTTAAGGATTCGCTTGCGGGCCGGAAAGTTATCTTTCCGGTGCGGACTTTAAGCTTCAGAGAGTTTTTGAGATTCGCGGCCGATGATGAGCTGATTAAATTCCTTCCGGGTGAGTTTAGTGTCTCCAATTATGCACTTGCCGACAGTATCAGCCTTAGCATAAAGGAGAAGATCCAGAATCGTTTTTATGAATTTCTTGTATATGGTGGTTATCCCCGTGTCGTGCTTGCACCGCATTCGGAGAGGGTTTCGATTCTTCAGGATATTGCATACTCATATATAAAAAAGGATGTTTTCGAAGCCAACATAAGGCAGGATGAGATTTTCTACCGACTGCTTAAGGTCCTTGCGAGCCAGACCGGAAATCTCGTCAACCTGAATGAATTGTCAAATCTGCTCGGTGTTTCAAGGAAGGCAATTGATAACTATTTATATGTAATGCAGAAATCCTTCCACATTTTATTGATCAGGCCTTTTTATAAAAATGTGCGCAAAGAATTGACCAAGATGCCCAAGGTTTATTTCTACGACCTCGGTTTGAGAAACTTTCTTGTTAATAATTTTGACACTTTGCCGATGAGAGCCGACCGTGGTCCACTCTTGGAAAATTTTGTTGTGAGGCAGTTGGCCGAAAGGGCTGGTTTTCTTCCGGAAGAGAAACTAAAATTCTGGCGTTATAGAGGCGGCGCCGAGGTTGATGTCATTTATGATGAAAAGATTGCGTTTGAAGTGAAGTTCGAGGCCAACCTTTTTAAGAAGAACAAATACCGTCAATTCGTTGCAAATTACCCCATGATAAAATTGAATTTGGTTTCGTTGTCTGGTGGGAGTAATGCCGACTTTCCCATTTGGGAGCCATGGCTCCTGTGATGAGATGAGTGGGGCAATTGGGCGGCTGAGCAAAGGGCAACTGGCAGAGAGCACGAATGGAATGTTGGAATAATGAAATAGTGACTCTACTCACCCACTATTCCATGACTCCAATATTCCATTATTCCAATAGGATTAACCATGAGGATCTGGATTGATATCGATCGAACGACAGGCGTCTCCTTCCTCAAGCCGATAATTGAGCGGCTGAGGGGTAGGGGGCATGAGGTCGTGGTGACGGCGCGGGATTATGTTCAGACGCTCGAGCTGTTAAAACTGCACGGCATTGCGCATGAAGTGATCGGCAGTCAGTCGGGCGGGAACAAGATCCGGAAGGTGTTCCGGGTGCTGGGCCGGGCGTTTGCTCTTACCGAGTATGCGCTGGACAAGAGGTTTGACCTCGGGTTCTCGCACGGCTCCAGATCCCAGGCCATCGCCTGCTCCCTGGCCGGGATACCGAGCGTGGTTACCTACGACTACGAGTTCGTGTCGACCGGAATCTTCAAGCGGTTATCCACTAGGGTGATTATGCCGGAGTGTGTGGTTGAGGCCTGTTTCAACGGCCGTAAGCCCCCAAAATACGCAGGTTATCCGGGGCTGAAAGAAGAGCTCTATCTTGCCGGTTTCAAGCCGGACGAAGGGCTGGCCGAGCGGATTGGGATTGACCAATCGAAGATCGTCTTTGTGGTCCGGCCGCCGGCAGAAAAGGCACACTATCACAATCCCCGGAGCGAATTTCTGCTCAAGAGTGTCATCGCTCATACTTCGGCGCGGAAGAACGTCCAGGTCCTGGTCGTCCCCCGCGATGCCGACCAGCGCCAGCATCTCAAGCGCCAATGGCGGAGCCACCACAATGTCGTACTGCTCGAGCAGGCGGTCGACGGGCCGAGCCTGATCAGCCTTGCCGACGCGGTCATGTGTGCGGGGGGGACGATGCTGAGGGAGGCGGCGGTATTGGGTGTGCCGGCCTACAGCATCTTTGCCGGCAAGACCGGCGCGGTCGACTCCTACCTTGAAAGCATCGGACGGGTGACATTCTTGAGAGACTCGGGCGACATTATGAACCTCATCAGGTTTGAGAAGAGGAAGGAGCCGGTTATGCGTTTAGAAAACCCCGGCCTCGTCGAGTTTTTCATTGGTGAACTCCAATCGTTTTCCAACCCCAGCCCATGACCATCCTTCTCCCTCTAATCAGCGTGGAATGCCTTTCTCACTTTTTCGAAAAAGTGAGAAAGGTGGAGAGGCGGACATGGACAATCTGATTCGCATCTTCAAGTCAGTTGCCAACGCCAAGCGGGTCCGCATGCTCAAGCTTCTCGATGGGAAAGGTGAGCGGACGATTTCCGATCTTGCCGACGAATTGCGATTGCCCTATCAGACCGTCGCCCGAAACCTGAGCACGCTGGCCCATACCGGGTTGGTGAAGGTTAGAACACACTACGGTAGTGCCTATTATTCCATCAATCGCGATGAGCGGCAGAAACACGCCTGGCGCATTCTGGCTACTATTGCTGACTACTACAAGGAGAGAAAGTGACAAGTATGTCATTCTCACTTTTTCGAAAAAGTGAGAAAGGGGCAAAGGAAACATGTCGATGAAGGTTCCATTTGTTGATTTACGCGCCCAGCACGACGAAATTCGGGCCGAGGTTGACCGGGTCATCGGCGACATCATTGACCGGTCGAGCTTCATCGGCGGCGACACGGTGACGGCGTTCGAACAGAACTTTGCCCGTTACTGCGGCGCCCGGCACGCGGTTGCCTGCGGCAGCGGCACGGATGCGATCCGGCTTGGCTTGATTGCCGCCGGCATCAAAGCGGGCGAGGAAGTAATAACCGTACCGCATACCTTCATCGCGACCGTGGAGGCTATTTCCCTGGTAGGCGCGCATCCGGTGTTTGTCGACATTGACGGTCCGACCTACAATATTTCGCCGGACCGGCTCGAGGCCTTCCTGAAGGAGCAGTGCCGGGTCACGACCAGCGGAGACGTGATGGACAAGAAGACCGGCCGGAGGGTGACCGCAGTTCTGCCGGTGCACCTCTATGGCTTGCCGGCCGACATGAAGCCGATCGCGGAAATCGCCCGGCAGTACCGTCTGAAAATCATCGAAGACGCATGCCAGGCGCACGGTGCCAAGTACGCCCTCGACGGCGTCGAAAAGACCATGGGGGGGCTGGGATCGGTCACCGCTTTCAGCTTCTACCCGGGCAAGAACTTAGGTGCGATGGGCGAGGGCGGGGCCGTGACTACCGATGATGACGCGATGGCGAGCCGGATGCGGGCTTTGCGCGATCACAGCCAGACCGAGCGCTACATTCACAGCACGCCCCTGGGCTGGAACAGCCGGCTCGATGCGATGCAGTGCGCAATATTGAATGTCAAACTTAATAAACTTGATGAGTGGAACCAGAAGCGGCGCCGGGCGGCGGAGTGGTATCAAGCCCGGCTAAAGGGTGACGCGCGCGTCATTTTGCCGGTGGAACCGGCGGGCCGCCAGCATGTCTACCACCTCTTTGTCGTGCGCCTGCCGGACCGGGAAAAGGTGCGCCACGCCATGACCGGGCAGGGTATCGGCGTCGGCCTCCACTATCCGATTCCCCTGCATCTACAGGCGGCGTACCGGGATTGGGGCTGGCGGCGCGGCGATTTTCCCGAGTCGGAAGCCGCGGCGTCTTCGATTCTGTCCCTGCCGATTTTCCCGCACATCACCGAGGAACAGGTTGAGTATGTTTGCCGAAGCCTGAATGATGGTATCTAGATCATCATGACTGAAAACCACCTATGAAAACTATCTTGATCATCGGCGATATCGTTACCGTACTAGCCAGCTTTCTCCTGGCGTCGCTGGTGCGCTACGGTTACGGGGCCGGTCTCAACTGGCCGACGGCCGCGGTGTTGATCGTTCTGACGCTCGTCGGTTTCGCCTGGGTCAAGCTCTACAACCGGTTGATGTTCTTGAACCGAGCCGAAACCGGGGCCCTGGTTATCAAGGCCGTGGTCGGCATTGCCGCCGTCTTCGTTTTCTCGCACTTCGTCACTAATTTCAAGGTCTGGGAGCAGAGCCGCATGGTTATCGGCATGTACTTCGGGTTATTCCTGGTTGCGGCCCTGTTCCTGCGCATTTTCTTCTACCGCCGGCTCTTCACCATGCTTTACCGTCTCAAAATCCTGAGACGGGAGCGGGTGCTGGTTTACGACGCGGGCAACGGCCACGCCGGATTGAAACGCAGCCTTGGTTTGAGAAAGGACATTATCGGGTATGAGTTTGTCGGCGACTATGCCGGAGATATCGTTCACTTGAAAAAGATTGCGGCCGTCACCGACTCCGAAAAGGTGATTCTCTTCAGCGCCGCCAAGACTTTCAAGGAGCTCTACGGTGAACTGAAATATTGCTTCTCCCTCGATAAAGAAATGGCCGTGGTCGCCAAAGTTCTCAACCAACTTAACATCGCCAACGATGTGGAGCGGATCGGCGGGGTTCCGATCGTCTGGTTCGGCAACGGCAGCCGATCGCAGATTACTAACACGGCGCGGCCCGTTGTCAAGCGGATGGTCGATATTGCCGGGGCGGTGTTGGGACTCGGCGTATCAACGGTGATCATGGCCTTGATTTCCGTGCTCGTGAGAGCAACCTCCCGGGGGCCGGCGCTGTTCCGGCAGAAGCGGTTCACCGAGGGCGGCCGGCCGTTCACCTTTCTCAAGTTCCGGACCATGTACGACGGGGTTGCCCAGGAAAAGCATCAGGTCTTCGTTACGAATCTAATCAAGAACGGCGGCGGCTCGAAGGCGAAGAAATCGTACAAGATGAAATATGACGAACGGATTACGCCGGTGGGCAACATTCTGCGGAAGACCAGCCTTGATGAGCTTCCTCAGTTGCTCAATGTCCTGAAAGGGGAGATGTCGATCGTCGGGCCGAGACCGCCGATCGATTACGAAGTCAAGATCTATCAGGACTGGCACCGGGACCGGCTCAAGGTCAAACAGGGGCTGACCGGGCCGTGGCAGGTCTATGGCCGCAGTTCATTGCCTTTTGACGCCGCGGTCTTTCTTGACCTTTACTACGTTCACAACCAGTCGATTCTTTTCGATTTGGACCTGATCTTGAGAACGATTCCAGCCGTGCTGAAGGGGAAAGGGGCGGCGTGAAGAAGGGCCGAGTTGGAATGTTGGAGTAATGGAATAATGGAGTAATGGGGAAGGCAAGGGAATGAAGGAATGGTGGAATGATGGACACGAAAGGAATAACGGATAATTTCTAATGACCAATTACCAGGTAACTAACTTTAGGAGGTAAATATGTTGAAAATCGGAGTTGTTGGCTGCGGATATTGGGGACCGAATCTGATCCGCAACCTTATCGAGACCAACCGGGCGGCGGTGGTTGTTCATGATAAGGACAAGACGCGGATGGAAAAGGTCAAGAAGCGGTTTCCGGGCGTGGAATCGGCCGACGATTACAGTGCGTTGCTCAAAACCGATGTCGACGGAATCATCGTGGCCACGCCGGTCACCGGCCACTATCCGCTGGGCAAACAGGCGCTGGAGCACGGCAAACACGTCATGGTTGAAAAGCCGATGACCTCATCGGTGGCCCATGCCGAGGATTTGATCAGGTTGGCTCAAAGCAAGAATCTGGTCTTGATGGTCGGGCACACTTTTGTCTACAGCCCTGCGGTCCGAAAGGTCAAGGAGTTACTGGACAGCGGCGCGCTGGGTAAACTCTTGTTCGTGACCGCATCGCGCGTAAACCTGGGGATTCATCAGAAGGACGTCAGCGTGATCTGGGACTTAGCACCTCACGATTTTTCGGTATTGCTCAACTGGCTGGGCGAGAAGCCATTAAGGGTTTCGGCGGTGGGCCGGGATTATGTCCAGAAAGGAATTCTCGATGTCGCCTTCATCAACATCGAATTCGCCTCGGGCGCGATCGGCCATGTCGAGGTCGCGTGGCTGGCGCCCAGCAAACTGCGCCGGACCGTAATCGTCGGCAGCAAGAAGATGCTCGTGTACGATGATACTCAGGCCGTGGAGAAGGTGAAGATTTATGACAATGGCGTGATGATCAAGGACCCGGAGACTTTCGGGGAATACCAGCTTAGCTACCGGACCGGTGATATCACGAGTCCGAGAATCGATACGTATGAGCCGTTATCGGCGGAGATGTCGCATTTCCTCGACTGTATTGAAAATGGCACAACGCCCCATTCAGACGGTGTGCACGGCCTTGAGGTGGTTAAACTTCTTGAGGCGGCCGAGCAGTCGGTGAAGCTCGGCGGGCTCTCAGTCGAGCTGGTTTAGTGTGCTGAACGATAACTAACTCGAATATGAATGAGCTTACCTACAGCACACCGAAGGGGTGTGGGGAAGAGGCGTCCCCACGCTTTTGGGGTAACAGTGCCCCGAAGGGGCACGCCATAGGGGCAGCGCGCCTTTGGAGGTGTCGTGTCTTTGTGGCAGCGTTAATGCAATGGATCTGCGAGATACGACACCAGTGTGGTAACGATGCGTAAGATGGCGGGCGTCAAGATCACGGGTCAGGTCGAGATATTCGACAACGTGTCGATCGGCAAAGGCACCGTCATCGAAGGTCCGTGCATTATCGGCAAGCCGCCGCGGGGCAAGAAATCCGGCCAACTGCGGCTGGTCATCGGCAAGAACTGCGTCATCCGTCCCTTCACGACCATCTATGCCGGGAATAGAATCGGCAACAATTTCCAAACCGGGCAGGGCGCGTCGATACGCGAGGATAACGTGATCGCCGACGACGTGAGCGTGGGCACGAATGCCGTGCTCGAGTTCGGCAACCGCATCGGTAAGGGGACCCGGATCCACTCGGGATGCTTCATGGAGATGGCCCGAATCGGCAAGTATGTCTTTATCGGCCCCAATACGGTGTTTACCGACGACCCGCACCCGATGGGCTGCCCGTACTACAAAGAATGCAAAGGCGGGGCGGTCGTTGCAGATTTGGTGAAGATCGGTGCTAACTGCACTTTCTGTCCCGGGGTTCGAATTGGACGGGGTGCCTTGATTGGCGCCGGCTCCGTGGTCACCCGTAACGTGCCCAAAGAGCGCGTGGTTGCGGGCAATCCCGCCGTTGTCTTGCGCCGGCTCAAGGATCTCAAGTGCTATTCAGGCCGCTGGCCGAGGCCCTACGTTTGGAAACCGTACGGTAGAAGGGGATGAGTGGAATATTGGAGTCATGGAATGATGGAGTGATGGAATGATGGGAAAGAGAAATGGAATCATGGAATTGTGGAATGTTGGAGTGATGGAAGGATGAATTGGGATATCGGAGTAATGGGGAAAGTCGCAAGATGGAATAGTGGAATGATGGGTGAATGCCGAAGGCAGCATATCAGGGTATCAGATATCGGTTCCTCTCTCTCTGCCTGCTACCCTCTCCTCGCTTCTTCCCATACCGATCGGTCATTACTCGGAACTCATTGCCATCAAATGGAGGGTTTATGTTGATAGGGATTCTTTTCTTGGCGGCGCAGTTAGGCATCCAGGAGACGAGGGTACCGTTTGACTCGGCGGGCCGCGTTTTGGAACTCGGTCCCGACGCCATCCGTCGTCTGAGCTGGTTTGCGGAAATGGCCGAGGCACAGCGGGCGCTGCTTTTCATGATGAGTGATTCAAGCCGGGTCGTCGAGGTCTACGGCCGCGACGGGATGAGCCGTCAGCGGTGTCCGATCCACCCCGACGAGTTGAAGCAGATGCAGCAGGAGCTTGCCGGCATGGTGGGGATCGGGCTAGGCCGTCCGACACCGGCGTCCTCGGGCCGCTGGCTCTACCTCATCAACTCGTTTCTGTATTCCTACGGTATCCGCGGGCCGCTCGTCGCCACGGCGCTGGAGACGGACAAGTGGGAGAACATCGCGGCCACCTATCTGTTGACCGGCAGCGCGGCATTCTTCGTGCCGCTGGTCGTGACCCGGAACACGGAAATCACCTACGGCAATGCCTTCTTGTCATGGTACGGCGCAACGCGCGGCGCTTATGCCGGGTACATGATCACCCGGGCGACGCACATGGATTTCTACTCGGACGGCGCCTGGCCGCCGCTCTTGGGCAGTATCGGATTGGATGTGGGCGGATTCGCGCTTGCATCTAAGATGAAGTACACGCCCGGCCAGGCGGCGATGGTCACGACGATGGGCGACTGGGGTATCCTCGGTACGTTGGGCACCATCTTCCTGATCAATATCAACGTCGACGAAGACCAGCCGTTTGACCACGTCGTCTATGAGCTTGTTCCGCTGGGCGGTATGGCGGCCGGGTTGGTGAGCGGGCATCACCTTGGCCGGAACGACAAGATTGCCGACGGCGATCCGAGGGTATTCAGACTCTGGGGCCAGCTCGGTGCGATGGCCGGATTCACCGCGGCGAACTACTTCTTTTCGATGGACGAGATCTCCCAGACCGAAGGAACGATCATACTGGGCGGGGCGATGGCCGGATGCGCGGCCGGATCACTGCTCGGTCACCGGCACATCATGAAGACCGATTATACATATGTCAACGGGTTGCTCGTCGAGGTTGGCGCGGATGCAGGGCTGGCCGTGGCCGGGGCTGTCCTCCTTCTGCTGTCCACTGAGAGCATGGAGGCCGACGTGCCGATGACTTTGCTTACCGGCGGTGCCATCATCGGGGCGGCCGCGACCGCGGCGGTGATTAGATCGAGCAGCATCAAGAAGATGGGTTCCCTTGAGTTTAGCCCGATGAACCTGGTCTTGGCTTGGGCGGCAAGAGAAAAGGGTGTATGCTGAGACCCTTAGCCACTGGACACGGTCGATGTGTAGAGGTATAATG
>CAYGYG010000014.1:0-25670 GCA_964354155.1 uncultured bacterium
ATATTAACATTTCCGCTTAGTAATAACTATTAACATTTATGCATAGTAATATCACACAGAAAATAGTGCTTGACAACGCACCCAAAATAACCATACTACTGCTGGAAGACCCAATGAACGGCAAAGTCGAAGTAACTGAACTCAGCGTCAAAGACTTTATTGGTATAGCACTTAACCAAGAAAGGCGGGATGCAATACCTCGCCTACTCGAACGGCTAAAGGATAAATTTCGAGTTCCCATAGCTCCGTATTCGCCAGTTTCCGTCGACCCGATACCGCGCCTGACCAGCCTGGTCAAGAATCTATTTGAGCAACTGGGCAAACTGGGCCTACTGTCCGTCACGATCGGAAAATCCCGCCCAAGAACGATTGAGCTTGCAATCACTAAGAGCGCGGTGAACGATGCCTGAAATTAAACCGAACGAGATAGCTGAATTCTGGACATATCCTGTCGTGGACATCCCGATTGAGAACCTCGGCGTCTGCGTAAAGTGCAATATCAGCTCGAACCCTCGTATAAAGCAGTGGGAGCCCATTGACGCTGGGACCAATGAGATGTTGAGATTTCCAATAACCAAGCAGGATTTGCTGGATTTTGTGGGTCCAGGCGAGTATCATATCTTCCTAAAATTTAATTTAGACGACGGCAGGCATGGTCTTTACGGGGATGGAGTTTACGTCACGGTTGGCATCAAGGAGAAAGTGGCCGAAACTCCGCCTGAAGTCGTCGCGCCTACCCATTCGCTTGAAATCGAAATGTTTGGGGCAACCCTGGCCGAGCAGAAAGAAACCTTAGCCGTCCAAAAGGGCACCATCGACACGCTGATGCAAGCGGTGAGCAAATTTATCGATGAGCAAAAGTCGAGCGACAACCAATTCAAGGACCAGCTGTTGATGAAGGTTATCGACAAGATGGGCAGCAACCAGGGCGATGACCCGCTACCGATGAAGCTGATCGATAAGGTGGGCGACAGTCAGGTAGATAGAGTTGATGCCGCGGCTATCTTCGCAAAGACGCTCGATCGCTCCGCACTGTTCGCGTCCAAACGTCTCGACTTCGTGGCCGCCAGCATGAAAGGAGAGGCTGAACTGAAGCGCCAGGACTCAAAACAGAAGCACGAAATCGCCATGATGAACATTCAGCAGCAACTCAAGGCCGGCAAGGCGGCTCGGGCCGAAGTCAAGAACGACGGTAGTCCCAAGGACGATGCCAAGAAGGCGAATGTGGCGCCGGATAGCATTGATGTCCTAAGTAAGGTTGGGGCAATCCTTGACAACTTTGCGCAATTTGCCGAGAAGGTTAAGCCAACCCTGACAGTGATCAAGGACATCTTCAAAAGCGCACAGGGCAAGCCGTTAGCGCCGGAGGAGACTGCTGAGGAACCGGCTCCGGTGAAACCTAAAATCATCTTGATCAAGAAGAAGAAAACTCAAATTAAAGAGCCTGAGCCAGCCGAAGATGAATCACCAGTTTGGGTGAACAAGGGCCCGACCTACGACCCAAATGACCCGCGGAAGCCGGAAGTAATAAGCCAAGAAAATTATTGACAAATAGGTAGAGAGCTTTAAGCTTCTGGGGTCTTCGGAAGAGCCCGGATTGCCCCCAGGTTAGCTATCTCCCTTGCCAAGTTGTTGCTCCAGGCGCAGAACACCAATGACAGGCAATGCCAGTCGCTAATCTGAAAAAATAAGAACTGACCGCAAGGCTCTTATTAATAGTTCATCGACTCGTGTCTGCATGTCAAGAAGTTCCCACAACAAATTCCTAAACTTTCTATTGACAAAGGGCAGACACTGGTTATAATAATCCCCATGAGTAAACTTACTGAATCTTTCTACCAAGACGTTTTGCATTTTTCGGGAGGTAAAAATGAGACAAAATGAAAGAGATGACTTGGAACGAATTCTTAGAAAAATGAAACCGATGTTATTGGCTCTATTCAGGGTGCAAATCGGATTAGAAGAGCCTGTCTTATTTGCCGCGGATGTCAAACGCATTTTACGCATTACTCAAAAGATGTTCATCTACTGGTTTAACAAGGCAATCAGACCGATAAAGAGCGATACTGCAGATACTAACAAACCGTCCTGGAATGTTTTCTCGCTCATCAACCTGTTTGAATTCGCGACGGTAAAGGAACTGCGCAAGCTCGGAATAGAGTTAAGCGTCTGCGGCCAGGTGCTTAATTGGCTTCGTGAAAATCTTATGGAGAAAAAGACAATAATCTATCCCCTTTCTGCAGGCAATCAGGTTTCTATTATCATCGATGAGAAAAATATAAAATGCCATGTAGGGCCTGGTAGGCCTCAGAATCAAAGAGCAATACCAGAAATTGCGCCTTCGGCAATATATTTGTCACTGGCTCCGCTGTTTAGACACGTGTTGAAAAGTGCACGGCGGAAAGCTTTCCATGTTAGACTCGTGGACGATGCATTTGGCGAGAGAAACAAGGTAGTGTATTTCATCAAAAGCAAAAGAATAGAACTTGAAGAAGTCTCGCCGCTCGATATCCTCGATATTTTGGATTCATAATTATGAAAACTTGTAGGTCTTTAAAAGGTTCCTAAGTCTATGGCAAACATACCGAAATTGATAGACGTTAAAACACTATCCGAAAGGATTAGTGTTAAGGCCAAAACGATTTACGCCTGGGTGCACGAAGGACACATTCCCTGTCGTAAGCTTCGCCATCTTCTCCGGTTTGATGAAGAAGAAATCACCAAATGGCTTGAAGGTAAAGAATATACAAAGCATGAAGGAAACCGCCCAATATGATTGTTGACTTCTCTTCGGCTTTTACTATAATGAAGCCATCGGAGGAATAGATGAGGATATACCAGCGCAAGGGCGTATGGTATATAGACTATTCCTTCAATGGCAGAAGGCTGCGAAAGGCAGTCGGCAGATCCAAGAAGATCGCTGACCTTGCTTTGAAAAAGGTCGAACTGGAGATCGCCCGAGGTGAGTTCCTCGGCGTGGTCGAACCGAAGAAAGTGCTCTTTGACAAACTGTGTGAGGAATACCTGATTTTTTCGAAAGCCAATAAAGCCTCTTCCTCCTACGAAAGAGATCAGTTGAGTATCAAGCATTGGCTACAAGCCTTTCACGGAAAACTCATGACAGAAGTCTCTTCCTACGAACTTGAATCCTACAAGAACCGACGCCGGGATGAGGTCGCTCCGGCCACCGTCAACCGCGAGCTTTCATGCATAAAGCATATGTTCAATAAAGCGGTGCAATGGGGCTATCTGACCGACAATCCGATACGAAATGTGACCAAGTTCAAAGAACCGCCGGGAAGGGTGCGCTATCTTACCGACGAAGAAATCGAAAGACTGTTGAACTGCTGTTCGGAGCATATCAGGTCGATTGTAGTCACGGTACTCAATACGGGCATGAGAAAAGGTGAAATCCTGAATCTGAAGTGGTCTGATGTTGACATGAAGAATCGGATAATCATAATACGAAAGACAAAGAACAACGAGACAAGAATCATGCCGATGAATGATACGGTGTGCGATGTACTGGATTCGATAGGTCCGGGGATTCTTGACAAGCAGGTCTTCACCGATCAGTATGGCCGGGACTTCAAGAGCTTCAAGAAAGGGTTTTGCGGGGCACTGCGGCGCGCCAACATCAAGGACTTCAGATTCCACGACCTAAGGCACACCTTCGCGTCTCGATTAGCGATGGCTGGAACAAACATGAGAACCGTTCAGGAGTTGTTAGGCCATAAGGACATCAGAATGGCGATGAGATATAGCCATCTGTCCGACGTTCACTTAAAAGAGGCCGTAAAGAAACTGGAACTTGGCACAAATATGGCACACGCACTAAAACGGATGGCGCTAAGACCATAGAACTTTCGAAAAATCGGAAGTTGCCAGGGTAGCTCAGTTGGTAGAGCACCGGACTGAAAATCCGGGTGTCTGCAGTTCGATTCTGCACCCTGGCATTTTGTCTTCTTCGGAAACCGAAGAAGACATAGATAGCGGTGATGAACGAATTAGATTACAGTGATAAGAATGCTGAAAAAGAGGTCGATTACAGTGATAGAGAGAGGAGATCCCTCGCTCGGCTCGGGACGCACACGGCAGCGGATTACGGAGATGGGGGACTGAAAAAGAGGAAGCCGATCAGGAATGGATTTTCCGCAGCAGTGACTCGACTTGCGATTTCAACCGGGGCACGTCTTTCCTCACCGTCTCCCAGACGGCCTCCAGGTCGACACCGAAGTAGTCGTGAATCAGCTTGTTTCTCATACCGGTGATGTCTTGCCACGGAATATCAGGACACTTTGTCTTAACTTCCCCAGACACTCTCTTTGCCGCCTCACCAACAACCTCGACCTGTCGAATGACGCCGTCTTGAACAAGACGATTTGTCATGAATGCCGAACGTTTCCAGTATGTGCTTCAGATAAACTGAATCGTCTTTCATCACTGGTAGATAATCTCCATTTCCCCTTTGATGCGATCGGCCAGGTACGGACTTAATGATTTCTCAGTCAGAAGGTCGACTCTTACGCCAAGCGCTTCCGACAGCACCCTCTCGATTCTAACGATATCAAGCAGACTTTTGGCGCTGGAAAACTCAACGAGGATGTCGAGGTCGCTGTCCGGTCCCGGCTCACCCCGAGCATAGGAACCGAAGATTGCGACCTTGTTCGCGCCTTCCTTTGTCAGAACGGCCACGGTTTTACGGGAAATCTCAAGTTTCGTCATTGCTTCACTTTCCACATTCTATGCACCGGCGTAGACTTGTCAACCGAAACCTGCAGACGTCAGGGTGTAGCGGCTCAACGAATAGCCCCAGGGATTAGATGCGGCCAGGCCGCATTAGATTACGGTGATAGAACGGCAGATTACAGTGATGGAACAAGCAATCCCCCTCACCCTAACCCTCTCCCTCCAGGGGCGAGGACTAAGTGAATGATGCCGGGACAATCCCGACAACTATCTCATCAACCCATCATCTCATCACCTCATCTCCCGGCCTTGCCTAACTGCCGCAATTGTTGAGGATTGACAACAGCCGGAAATCGGCGATAATATTCGGTCATGGCCGTCATGCATCAGATAACTCTAGCGTTGCTATTCCTTGCCGAGCCCCAGCTCTATACCCGAGCCGTTCCCGGACTGGGCAGTCTCTGTGAAGTAAAGATTTATGCCGAGAATGCCGAATCGGCCCGGATCGTGCTGGACGATGCCGTCTCCAGAATCAACTATCTCGACTCCCTGCTTTCGATCTTCTCCTCGGTAAGCGAAGTCTCCAAACTGAACGCCGAGAAGAAGGTGCAGGCATCCCCCGAGCTGCTCGAGGCGGTTACGACGTCGCTTGAGGTGTCCAAGCTCTCCCAGGGCGCATTTGACATATCGATCCATCCCCTGGTTGAACTGTGGGGATTTTACAAGAAGAAGAAACCGCCACAACTGCCTGCGGCTGACAAAATCAAGAACGCCCGCGCGCTGGTCGACTACCGAAAAATCGTAGCCAGAGGAGATTCGCTGATCATTCCTGGCAACATGATGATCGACCTGGGCGGCATCGCCCAGGGCTTGGCTGTGGACCTGGTCATGAAGACGCTCCAGCAGCACGGCATCAAGTCAGCGCTGGTCAACATCGGCGGCGAAGTCTTGGCCATCGGCCGCAAGCCGAACGGCTCGAAGTGGCAGGTGGCGATCAGGAATCCGCGTCACAAAGAGACATCAGGAGACCCGGGCATAACCAAAGTGGTGCCGCTCGAAGACGAAGCGATGTCGACTTCCGGCGACTACGAAAAGTTCGTCATGATTCATGGCAAGCGGTACGCGCACATCATCGATCCGCGCACCGGCCTGCCGGCCCAGGGCTGTATCAGCGTTACGATCATGGCCGGCAACGCGGCCTATGCCGATGCGCTGGCCACTGCGGTCTTCGTGCTCGGGCCCAAGAAGGCTGAAGCCCTGCTCAAAACTCTCCCGGACGTCAAGGCGATCATCTACGTCGAAAAGAAAGGACGGGTTAGCGTTGGCTATGCCCAAGGGTTGTAGGGGTTGCACTATGGTCGAGGCCAAGTATTATCAGAAGACCGACGGCAAGCTCGAATGCCTGCTCTGCCCCCATCACTGCAAGATCGGGCCAGGCGCTGCCGGCATCTGCCGGGTCAGGCTCAACCGCGACAACCAGCTCTGGGCGGCAAGCTACGGCCTGACCACGTCAGTCGCCATCGACCCGATCGAGAAGAAACCGCTCTACCATTTTCATCCCGGCAAGCCGATCCTCTCGATCGCGCCCAACGGCTGCAACATGCAATGCCCCTTCTGCCAGAACTGGGAGATCTCGCAGGAAGAAGTCCGGACCGAGGAGATCACTCCCGAAGCGCTGGTTGCTCTGTGCAAGAAACACGACCTCATCGGCGTCTCGTACACCTATACCGAGCCGCTGATCTGGTTTGAGTTCCTCCTCGATGCCGGGCACGCGGTCCGGGAGGCCGGATTCGTCAATGCGCTGGTAACTAACGGCATGATCGAGGAAGCGCCCCTGGATGAGCTTCTGGAGGTGATCGACGCGATGAACATCGACCTTAAATCGATCCGGCCTGAGGTCTACCGCAAGACCCTCCATGGTGATCTGTCAGCCGTGCAGCGGACCATTGAGAAGTCGAAGCAGCGATGCTCAGTCGAGCTCACCAACCTCATCGTCAGCGGACTGAACGACGATGAGCAGGATATTACTAACCTTGTTGATTACGTTGCCGGTCTGGGCCGGGACACCGTGCTCCACTTCTCAAAATACTTCCCCAATTGGAAGTACGACCAGCCGCCGACGGCGGACCGGATTCTGGATTTTGCCTTCAAAAAGGCGTCCGAGAAACTGGATTTTGTTTATCTGGGAAATGTATCCGCTAACTACGGCTCGCACACCTATTGTCCCAAGTGCAAACAGCTTCTGATTGAAAGGCATTTCTACAACACCCGGGTGCTGGGCCTGAAGGATCGCCGATGCCAAGCGTGTGGAACACAAGTAGCTATCATTACATAGGCCCCGTGCCCGACTTGGAGCGCGCGTCTAACGGGGCAAAGGAGCGAATATGATGGGAAGAAGGAAAACCGGTGTCATTCTCCTGGCGATCATCGTCGGCGGGATCATCGGTTCAGGGCTTTCCTTTCTGCTGGGCAACATCTTCCCGGACGGCCCGGTGCGGGATTTCTTCTTCAAAACCCTCAAGGTCGGCTTCTCCGATCTTAACATTAACCTGGGGTTCATCGGGTTTCAGTTCGGTTTCTTCATCCAGGTCAGCATCATGACGATCGTGGCGGTATTCGTCACGATATACTTGTTGTACCGGTTGTAGTTCTCTTGATCGGCGGCGGGGATCAGTCCGTGGCAGGATTCCAGCCGTCATCGTTACTGGTTATCGTAAGTTAACCTAAGGAGGTTTTGTGGCTAGAATATGCGCGGTCTGCGGCAAATTCGGTCAACGAGGTTCTCAGATCAGTCATGCCCATAACGTGAAGCTTCGTCTGTTTCGCGCCAACCTGCAGCACGTCAAGGTGAAATACGAAGGCAAGGTGCAGAGGATATTGATCTGCACCCAGTGTCTGAAGTCGAACAAAGTAGAGAGAGCGTAAAGTACCGTCAAGCCACGTGGGACGTGGGACGTACAGAGGAATGGAATATTGGAATGACGAAGTGATGCGGAATGACGGAGAAAACTGCGCAGATCAGCATATCAGCGGATGAGTCGCCAGGTTATCAGCAGACTTGAAGATCAGGTGAGAATCACTGTAATCGGTCGTTCTATCACTGCAGTCGATATCCCGAAGGGACAATGTTCTACCGCATCCTTGATTATTTCTTCCTGATTCGGCCCAGCGTCCTGATTCCGTGTTGGACCACGCTGCTCCTCGGCTATCAGTACGCCAGCGGCGGCGTGCTCAGCTCAAAATTCCCGGTTCGGATTTTCGTCCTCTATTCGGCGGTCATGGGCGGCTCCTATATACTCAACCAGGTCTTTGACATCGAGACCGACCGCCGCAACAAAAAACTGTTTTTGCTCTCCGGTAATTTCATTCCGGTGTGGGCGGCCGTTGTCGAAATGCTGTTGCTCTGGTCTCTCGGCATCGTACTCGCCGGGCCGTACCCGACCCGCTTCAGAATCCTGGTCCTCATCTCCCTTGCCCTGGGCATTCTCTATTCCCTCCCGCCGGTTAAGCTTAAGGGGCGCCCGATCCTCGACCTGGTCAGCAATGGGCTGGGCTATGGCCTGATCAGTTTTCTCGTTGGCTACACCGTGAGCCGTACCCTCAGCACTGATGCCGTCAAGTACGCGCTGCCCTATGTGCTGGCCGTCGGCGGTGTCTTTGTCAATACGACCATCGTCGATCGGGAAGGAGATAAGGCGGCCGGCGAAATGACAACCGCGATTTTGCTCGGACGACGGGCCGCCTATATCCTGGCCCTGGCGTTGATTGCATGCTCGCTGATCACGGCGCTCAGTTTCGGTAACTATCCCTGTCTTATTACGTCGGTTCTCAGTCTGCCTCTCTTCGTTGCCGCGCTGCTCAAGCAGGACCGGAAGTGGACGACCGCTTCGGTTCGGGTTCCGCCGGCCATCCTTGCCTTGATCGCCGGCCTGTTCTACCCGGTCTACCTGATTATCCTCGCAGTTCTGCTGCTAGGAATGAAACTCTACTACAAGCGACGATTCGGCTACGACTATCCCCGAGTTGCCGAGCCCTGATGACCGGATATCTCTCGCCACGCCACGCCGAGAGTGCCGCGTGCAACTTGATCAAGAAAGTAATCGACAAATTCGACATCCTGCCGCGCCATGCCGACGTCCTGGTCGGGCTCTCGGGAGGGGTCGACAGCATCGTCCTCCTCGAAATACTCCACCGTTACAATGAGAAATTCACCCGGGACTGGTCACTGCGCGGGGTCCACATCCACCCCGGTTTCCCCGGCTGGCGCATCACGAATCTTGAGCGCTTCCTGAAGAAGAGGAAGTATGAGTACGAAGTAATCACGGCCCCAATCCAGGCCAAGCTTGAGACCGTCGACAAGAACCCGTGCTTCTTCTGCGCGCGCCAGCGCCGCCGCGCGCTGGTCGAGTACGCCGAAGCTCGGGCGATCAACACGGTCGCCGTCGCCCATCACCGCGAGGACGTGGCCGAGACTTTGCTCCTCAATCTCTGCTTCAGTCGCCGGTTTAGCACGATGGTTCCGAAACAGTCGATCCTGCAGGGTCGCTTCTTCCTGATCCGGCCCCTCTACTTCTTTGACAAACAACAGATCGCGGATTTTGCCCGGCTCAACAACCTGCCGGTCATTCACAACAACTGTCCCTATGCGAAATCGAGCACGCGGGAAGAAGTCCGCCGCCTCCTCAAGCGTTTATCAAGGAAAGATCCCCGGGTGATCGACAATATCTTTCACGGCATTAACAACGTGAAGACAGCGTATCTGCCGTGAGGGGCGTAGGAAGTCCGTTCGCTACGCTCACTAGGACGTGGGACGCAAAGGATGATACTCGATCCACGATGATAAATAGCGATGAGCGGTGAGTGTGCAAGGAAAGTAGAGAGCAGCGAGAGTCAGGGAACGAGGTTTAGGTTAAGGGTGAGGTTGAGGAAGATTAAGCAGAGAGATGGAGTGGTGGAATAATGGAATAGTGGAGTGATGGTCCGCCTACGCAAGACTACGGCGGATGATTCTCACATTTCATCTTTCACATTTTACCGCGGCCTTTGCGCTCATCACTGTAATCGGCCGTGTTATCACTGTAATCGACGCCGAAGGCGAACGGGTCAGGGGTAGAGTTTTTCGAGAAGTCGGGGATAGGGGATCGTTTCTCTCACATGATGGATGCCGGTAATCCACGCCAGCGTGCGTTCCATGCCGATTCCGAATCCTGAGTGTTCGAAGGTTCCGTACCGCCGCAAGTCAAGATACCACTCGAGCGGCTCCCGGGGTAGTCGCGCACGCACGATCGCCGCTTCAAGTTTCGCCAGGTCGTCCTCCCGCTGCGAACCACCGATGATCTCTCCGTAGCCTTCGGGTGCCAAGAGGTCAAAGTTTCTGACCACTTCCGGGCTTCCCGGGTCTTCCTTCATGTAGAAGGGAGCCGAGGCCTTCGGATATCGATGGACAAAGACCGGTTTTTCAAACAACCTTGATATCTCTGCTTCCTCGTCCGCGCCAAACTTGACCCCCCACTCCATTTTCATGCCCTTCTTGTTGAGCACGGTGACCGCGTCGGTATACGAAATCCGCGCAAAAGGCTTGTCTAATCTTCCCAGCAGATTGAGGTGCTTGTCGAATCCCTCTACCTTCTCACCCAGCAATCCCAATTCCTGGGGGCGCTCTTCCAGGATTCGCCGCACGACAAAGACCAACATGTCTTCGGCCAGTTCCATCACGCCGTCAAGATCCATGAACGCAACTTCGGGTTCTAAGTGCCAGAATTCGGTCAGGTGCCGGCGCGTCTTTGATTTCTCGGCGCGGAATGACGGTGCCAGGCAGTAGACCTTGCCGAACGCGGCCGCGGCCGGTTCCATGTAGAGTTGCCCGGATTGAGACAGGTAGGCCTTGTCACCGAAATACTGGACCTCGAACAATTCACTCGCCCCCTCGCAGGAAGTGGGGGTAATAATCGGCGGGTCGATCAGGACGAACCCTCGACCCCCGAAAAAATCATGGAAGGCCCGGATCATCGTGTCCCGGCATCGAAGCAGGGCGTGCTGGCGGCGCGAGCGGAGCCACAAATGGCGGTGCGCCATGAGAAATTCGGTGCCGTGTTCCTTGTGGGAAATCGGGTATTCCTGCGCCAGCTGAACGATCGTAAGGTCGGTGGTGATGATCTCGTGCCCGCCGGGAGCGCGCTTGTCCTCGCGGACCGTACCGCGCAGAACCAGGGATGATTCCTGGGTTACCTTCTCGGCCGCGGCGAAAACCTGCGGGCCGACATCTTTCTGGGAGATGACCGTCTGGATGATCCCGGTACCATCACGGATCAGCAGAAACCACAGTTTGCCGCTGGAGCGTTTGTTGTAAAGCCAGCCCTTGATAATCACTTCGTTACCGATGTGCCGGCCGATATCTTCGATGTATACCTGCATCAGTTCATTATATTAAGAAGTGGAATAAAGTCAAGAGAGCTGAGGGAGTGATGGAATCATGGAATGGTGGAATAATGGGGCATTGGAGGCCAGCATTTCAGGATACCAGTGCATCAGTGGGAGGCGGATCAGAGTATCAGCGGGCGGGATATCAGCAGTGAGATTATCAGTTTGAATCCGCTGCAATCCGTCTGCATCAGAACTCGTCTTATCACTGTAATCGACGCGGTAGCGCGCTACTTATGGCTTGCGTTCTTGTAGAATGGAGGCTTGATCACTTCAACGTCAAACGTCTCCGGCTTCCCCTTGACGGCTAGGATACTGCCCGGTTCGTGCGCCGGGATGTCAACATACCCGAGACCAATGCCCTTTTTCAGCGATGGCGAGAATGTACCGGAAGTGACATATCCCAGCTCACGCCCGTCTTTTGTAATCGCGAAATGCGGTCTTGGTATGCCTTTGCCTCTGCTTTCGAAAGCAACCAAGCGCCGCTTCATGCCCTCGGCCTTGATCTTAGCCAGCGCATCTTTCCCGATAAAATTGTCTTTATCCAGCTTGACCACCCAACCCAGGCCGGCTTCCAGCGGATTGGTTGTCTGGTCGATGTCGTTGCCGTACAGCGCCATCTTCATCTCAAGCCGCAGTGTATCCCGGGCGCCCAGACCGATCGGTTCGATGCCGAATTCCTGGCCCGCGGCAAAGGTCATGTCCCAGAGCTTCGGTCCGTTTTCGTTCTTGGTGTAAATTTCGAAACCATCCTCGCCCGTGTACCCGGTGCGCGAGAGAATGACATCAAAACCGCCGATCTTGGTTTCACACGCCCAGTAGTACTTGATACTCCCGAGGGGAATCGTCACGAGTTTCTGAACTACCGGCTCCGCCTTCGGCCCTTGTATTGCCAGCTGGGCGATTTCATCGCTGACGTTTTTGATGTCAACGTCCCACCTCTTGTTTTTGACAATCCAGTCAACGTCCTTGTTCGTGTTCGCGGCATTGATGACCAGGAAATACCGGTCGGCCAGCCGATACACCAACAGGTCGTCAACGATTCCTCCGTCCGGATAGAGCATGGTCGAGTACTGAACCTGGTTAAGCGCCAGTTGGCTCACATCGTTGGTCGTGATGTAGTTCGTGAATTTGAGTGCATCTTTGCCGGTCACGATAACTTCGCCCATGTGGGACACGTCAAAAACGCCGACTGAGGACCGCACCTTGAGATGCTCGGCGACGATGCCTTGGAACTGAATCGGCATCAGGTAACCAGCGAATTCGACGATCCTGCCTTTGTGTTGGACATGCATGTCGTAAAACGCCGTCTTCTTTGCCATTGCCTACTCCTTACTTTAGAGAATGCCCGGCTGCCGGCTCGTCACGGCCGCAACAACGGCGCAATCCGAATCCGCGCCGGCGCTACCCGAATCCCCGTACGAATGTCTTGCCCGGCAGTTGGCGGATCACACCCTTGAGCTCCATGGTCAGGAGCGTGTTCAGGATGGCCGGCACCGGCCGGCTCAAGCGCACCGCGATCTCATCAAGGTAGACCGGCCTTTCGGACAGCAAGGCCATGATCGCAGCTTCCTCTTCACCCAACGCAAGTTCAATCGATTCTGAGCGCTGCTGTTTTTTGACCAACTTCAACTCTTCGAGCACATCCTGGGCCGAAACCGCCATCGCGGCACCGGCTTTTATCAAAGCGTTGGTTCCGAGGCTGTACTTGGAGAAGATGCTGCCCGGCACCGCGAAAACATCGCGGCCTTGATTCAGGGCCCAGTTCACGGTGTTCATCACGCCCGATGCCTCCTTAGCCTCGACCGCGACGATCCCCAACGACAGGCCGGATATGATCCGGTTGCGCTTCGGGAAGTTCATCGCCAACGGCTGCATTCCGAAGTTGAACTCGGTGATCAGCGCGCCGTTCTTGACGATCCGTTCGGCCAGCCGGCGGTTTTCCGGCGGGTAGATGCGGTCCATACCGGTGCCCATCACCGCGATGGTCCTTCCCCCGGCCGCCAGACAGCTTTCGTGGACCTGGGTATCGATGCCGCGGGCCAGTCCACTCACCACGGTCACTTGAGCTTCGGCAAAGTCCCGGGCAAAACGGTCCGCCGCGGCCCGACCGTAGGCCGTGGCCCGCCTGGTGCCGATGACCGCCAGGGCGCGGGCGTCGCCCTTCTTCAATTCGCCCCGCGCGAATATTATCGGCGGCGCCTGGGGGATGCCTTTCAGGTTCTCGGGGTAGATTGCATCAAGGCATGTGATCGTCGTTACGCCGAGCGCCGCGGCGTGGTCAATGTCCTCTTTCGTCTTGCTGTCCCGCTTGTAGCTGAGTAGGCGCCGGGCCAACTCGGGTTCGGTCTGACCTCTTTCCACCAGCTCGGCGTACGCCGCCCCGAAAATCGCCGGGACACTCCCCAGAGTACTCAGCAGGTGACGCACCTTGGCTTCGGTTATTCCTTGCACCGCGAGCAAATCGATGCCAGTCAGGTCGCTCATTCTTTCTTGACCACCTCTTGATACAAGTTACGGTCGAACTCGCTCAGCAGGCCCGTGAACCTTGACCAGAATGACTCCTCCAGGCGGTCTTTGACAAACGGCAGGTTTTTCAGCAACACCTTGCCCAACGCCACGGTTGCTTCCCTCAAGACCGTCGGGTTGTCGTCGGTCTTGATCAACTCGACGCAAGTCTCAAGGGCTCTCACATCGCCGATCTCACCAAGCGCAACGCACGATGCGGCGCGGGCGTACCAAAGACTGCTGCGGGCTACCTTGAGCAGGCGCGGCACGACCCGCGAGCCGAACTGACCCAGCTCTTTCGCGGCCAGCTCCCGCAGGCGCCAGCTCGAGTCCTCGATGATCCGGAGCAGTAAGGGAATGCGTTCCTTCTCTTCAAGGTCGAGCAGCATCCGCATGCCCTCAAGTCGTTTGTCGATGTTGTGATGCGTCAGCAGCTTTGCAATGTAAGCCTTGCGCCGGTTCCGCATGGTCAGTCGACCTGCCGCCGAATCGCTTCGGACAAGAGATCCAGGTTGGTTCCTTTTAGTGCCGAAATGTGAATAATCTTCTCACGGTCGATATTGATCGGGCGATCGGCCAGATCGATCTTGTTGATAACGACAAGCCGTCGCTTCTTCAAGATTTCAGGGTTGTACCCTCGAAGCTCTTCGACCAGCATCCGGAAATCCTGGATCGGGTCGGGGCGTGTTATGTCGATCAGAAAAATAAGAATACCTACCCGCTCGATGTGCCGCAAGAATCGAGTCCCCAGCCCCTTGCCTTGATGGGCGCCCTTGACCAAACCGGGCAAATCAGCGACCACGAAAACGCTCGTCTCGGTCTTCACCACCCCCAGGTTAGGCGTCAGGGTCGTAAAAGGATAGGAGGCGATCTTGGGTTGAGCCGCGGTCAATTTCGACAGCAGGGTCGACTTCCCCGCGTTGGGCAAACCGACAATGCCGGCATCGGCCAATAGACGCAGGTTGAGGAGTACGGTCTTCTTCTCGCCGCCCTGTCCCAGTTCGCGGTTTACCGGGGTCTGACGCACCGCGCTCTTGAACCGGGTATTGCCCCGTCCGCCGGCCCCGCCCCGGACCACCAGAAGCTTCTGGTTATCCTTCAGAACTTCGCCGATCAGCAGATCCCGGTCCTGGTCGTAGACATCAGTTCCGAGCGGCACCGGGATCACGATATCCTCACCGTCGCGCCCGGTCATGTTCTTGCCCCGGCCGTTGCCGCCGCGTTTCGCCCGATAGACCCTCTGATATGAAAAATCGATCAGGCTCGCTTTGTGAATACTCCCCACCATGAAGACCGAGCCGCCGTGCCCGCCATCGCCCCCGTCCGGTCCCCCTTTCGGCACGAACTTCTCACGCCGGAAAGACACGCAGCCGTTGCCGCCATCGCCCGCCTCGAGGACGATTTTGGCCTCGTCAATGAATTTCATTTGCTGAACTTCCGCGCCAAGCCCCGGGCAACGCTCTTTGGTACGAACGGCGTCACATCGCCGCCCAGGCGCGCAATCTCCTTGACCAGGGTCGAACTGACGAAGATGAATCGCTCGGATGCCGTCAGAAATACGGTTTCCAGCGGCGGCTTCAACTGTCGATTGGTGAGTGCCATCTGAAGTTCGTAGTCAAAATCGCTTATCGCTCTCAAACCCCGGATTGCGGCGCATGCCTTGCTCCGACGCGCAAAGGTGACGAGCAGCGAATCAAACCCGACAACCTTGACGCGCCGATGGCCAATCAACGCCCGTCTGGTCAAATCGACTCGCTCCCGGTGCGCAAACAGCGTTTCCTTCTCGCGCCTTCGGGCAACGGCAATCCAAACCTCGTCAAACAGGGTAAGGCTGCGCTTGACGATATCGATGTGACCATAAGTGATTGGGTCGAAAGTGCCCGGATAGATCGCACGTTTCATTGCAACTCCTTTTCAAACAACTGAGTCAGAAGCCGGATGATGGCGCCGGCAACTGCCAACCATGGTTACCCTGAAACCCCTGTTTCACGTCGACCGAGAAAACTTACCATGGTGTCACCGTAGCGTCGTTCAGCCAATAGGTAGAAACCAGTGGGAATGATCAATGCCTCTTTCTTGTGATGCTCAACGGTTATTATACCCGATTTCGACAGCAGGTCAACAACGGATATGACCGCGGCATTGACCATATTGAGATTGTAGGGGGGGTCCAGGAAGATTAGATCGAAGGCCCCGGCCGGTAGTCTCCGAATGCGTTGGAAGATGTCGCCTTTCAGGATGCGCGCATTGCTCACGCCCAGCCTCGTGACGTTTTTAATGAGAGAACGGACGTCGGAATCCACGAAGGTTACGTTCCGGGCACCCCGGGATAACGCCTCAAGCCCGATTGCCCCGCTCCCGCTAAAGAGGTCCAGGACGGATGCGTTTTTGATTCGGTGCTGCAGGATATTGAAGATCGCCCCGCGGATGCGTCCCTGGGTCGGTCTTGCTCGACGGCCGAGTAATTTCAGCGCCCGCCCTTTCTGGGCACCGCCGATTATCCTCATCGACGCCTCCTTCCGCTTCCACAAAAACGAAGGGGGTCATCTCGCGATGACCCCCGAGTACTCACGATCCTATTACTATGACGACTTGACAATCGTGGGCGTAATGAAGATAAGCAGTTCGCGGTCGCTGCGTGTAGTTGCCGTCTCTCGGAAAAGGAAGCCGATAATCGGGATACTGCGCAGAATCGGAATCCCTTTAGTGCTCTTCTCTTCCTTTTGCTTGATGAAACCGCCGATCACCACCGTGTTACCGTCGCGCACCAAGACTTTGGATGCTGCTTCCGACGTGGTAATAATCGGTCGACCGATCGTTACTGACGCTTCATCGACCTCACTCACTTCCGCCTTGATGTCCATCGTTATCTCTTCAAGCGAATTGATGTGCGGTGTCACACTCAGTTTCGTGCCGACCTCAAAGAACTGAACGATCGGGTTGCCTCGTTCGTCGAGCACGGTAACCGAGAACTTCTTGCCGCCCAAGATCGATGCGGTTCGGTTATTGACCGCGGTGATGCGCGGCGCCGCAACCGTCTTGGTCTTGCCCTCGGTTTCAAGGATCTGCAGCGTGGCATTAATCTGGGCCAGATTCGGCACCGTACCAACGTTGAACACGCCGTAGCCGGCAACCGATGGGGACCGGTTCATCGTAATGTCCCCCTGGACGATCCGGCTCTGGAGACCTCGCACCGTCCACTTGATGCCGAGACCCCGTGATATCGCAGCGTCGATGTCAACCACCTTGACCGCGATCTCGACCTGGGGCGTAGGCGAATCAAGGATGCTGATCAGTCTCTTGACCTTGTCCTGGACCGGTTCGACATCGTAGACGACGATGGCGTTGGTCCGGGCATCCGGTGTCGCCTTGCCTTTGCTGGAAATCAGTTTCCCAACTTGGCTGCCGACTTCCGAAGGCTCGGCGAATTCCAGCTTGTAGACACGGGAAACCAGCGGCAAATCAAGATCTTGTTTATCGAGATTGTCTCCGGTATCGACTCGAATGATCTTGCCCTCTTCCCGGTAGGCATATCCGGATGACTTCAGGATGATCTCCAGGGCCTGGCGCCACGGCACATTGTGGAGCCGCACCGTGACCGCGCCGGTAACAGCCTTGCCGACCACGATGTTCATCCCGCTGAGTTCCGCCAGCGCGCGGAGGATGGTCAGCAGGTCGGCGTTTTCCATGTCCATTGAGACCAACCGCTCCGGTCGACGCACGATCTGTTCAGGCGGCGGTGTCGGCACCGGGACCCTGGTCTCCACTTCCGGAGGCGGCGGCGTGAACGAAATGCCGGTGGTCAAACTCGCGTGCCACTCCTCAACTGGGCCCGCCAGCGAGGACAGGATCGTCAGTACGAAGTTGTTCTCTTCCTGGGCGGTAAGGAACGAGTAGTCCTGGTCGAGGGAGAGGACGATGCGGATCAGGTTCGGCATCTTCTCGAAACGGTTCACCACCACCTTGCTGATGCCGCCGCGGTTTACGTCGTAGTTCGTGCCCGTCAAACCCAATGTCGCATTGGTCACGTCGACCACAATCCTCGGTGGGTCTTTCAGACTGTACGTGTTGGCGGTAAAAATGCCGTCGGCTTGGATTAAGACCTTAGTATTGTTTTCTTCAGACTTGACCACTACGTCCGAGATCGTGGCAGCATACGTGCCAGCAATTAACAGTAAGCATAAACCTAGCCTACTCATGGTTTTACCTCCCTTTCTTTTCCTGAAGTTTTAACTCGTAGGTGGTCACAACCCCAGCGTACTGAATCGAAAAGATTACTGAACGATTAGTTATCTGGCTGACCCAACCACCTGCAACCTTGTCGCCCTTCTTCAAAATATACCCGTTGTTCAATCCATCTTTGACAAGGGCATACCCTCCGCCTGGCCACGTGATCGTTCCAATCAGGGTGAGATTGTCGATATTGAGATTGGCCAGGCCGATCGCGACACCTTTGCTTGGACCTACGAGGGGCACGAATGGATCCCTTCTTCCACCAACTTGATATTCGAATCTCTCAACCGGGAAGAGGGAATCGATTGGCGTGCTCTGGGCGGAAGCCATGACCGTAACGAGCAGGGTCAACAACAGGACTTCCTGTATCTTAAAGCGGTCGCGGTTTGATTTCATTACTACCTCCCGGTTGGTATGGTGTAAGTAAAGGCACTGAGGTTAACTGCGATCTTGTCCTCTTTGTCGGTTACCATTTGTGCTGTCGGAAAGTTCACTATCCTCTTGAGATTGCCGACCGCGGACAGGAATCTGCCCAGGTCGTGATAGCCACAGAGAACCTTCAACTGGAACGGAATCTCGGTATACATGCCTTTGACCATCGGTTCGGTCGGCTTGAAGTACACGAAAGATACGCCCGCCCGAATTCCCGAGTTAGTGATCGAACGCAGCAGGGACGGGATTTCCTTTTCCGGTGGCAACATCTCCTTCGCAATCTCCCATGCCTTCTGCAGTTGATTGTAGCGGGCTTCAACCTCGGGTAGTTTCGCTTTCGCTTCTTCCGCCTTGCGCACCTCGGCTTCAAGGCTTAGCCGCTGCTGGTCCAGCCCCTGGATTCTCTTGTTGCTGCTGGCATATGGCACCTTGAGAAAGACAATGAAGATCAGAATCAAGAGGACCATTACGAAAAGGTTTCTTTGCGTTTGGGGATTTTTAAGATCCATCGTTCACCTCACTTCTCGGCTACGGCCGATGTGGCGGCCGTCAAGGTAAAAGCCATTACTTCCTGATTCTCGATCTTCTGTTTTTCCAGTACGATCAGCTCGACGCCGGAAAGATACGGCGAATCTTCGAGACGATTCATGAACTCAGCAACCCACAGGTTAGAGACGGTCGCACCCTTGATTTCAACCGCGCTGGGATTGACCGTGATACTGGTCAACCAGGTATAGTCGGGCAGACGTGAAGAGATCTCATCCATGATGTGGGACACAAAAAACCGGTTCTGGTTGAGTTCCTGGATCGGCTGGATATAGCGATTCATTTCCTGCTCTTTCTGCTCGAGAGCCTTGACCCGTTCGACATACGGCCTCAGGCTGTCAAGCTTCGCCGTCATCGTAGTTATCGAGCGATTCAAACCGGCAATCCTGCTTCTTTGGCTGATATATAGCACACCGCAGACCAAAACCAAGAGGACGACGCCAACGATAATGACGACTCCGCCTTTGATCGATATCGCCGGCATCTTAACACCTGCGCCTTTTGGCCTTTTCGTCGCGGCTTTTGTCTTACGTTCTTTGGGTAGAAGGTCAATCTTTATCATCTAACCACCCCTTAGTGCGAGACCTACGGCCTGGATAAGAATTGGACCAATCGCTTCAACACCTTCAACACCGAAGACAGGTGGGTCATAGGTTATTTTCTGGAAGGGATTGAGCTTCTCGATCGGTATCGTGAAACGGCGCTTGAAAAACTCCAGAAGGTTCGGGATAAGAGAACCGCCGCCCGAAAGATAGATCCGGGCCAGCTTCTCTTCCCCGCCCATGCTGGATAGAAACTGAAAGCTTTTCTCGATTTGATTGGACAACTCGTCGGCAAAGGATTCAAATACCGAGTTGATCGCCTCGGCCGTGACGCCCATCGGGACTGCACCCTTGACCGCGCTCGAAGCATCTTCGTAGTTCATCCCCAGCTCCTTCTGGAGCCGGCTGATATAACCATTCGCTCCGTAGTAGACGTCGCGGGCCAAGAGCGGCGAATTGTTCTTGACGACGTTGATGATGGTAAGTCCGGCGCCGATGTGAATCAAGGCGATTGTCTCGTTGGGGAAGACACCGTAGTTGAGCTCGAAGACATTCTGAATCGCGAAGGCGGCCGCATCGATCGCGACCGGATTGAGGTTCAGCTCCCTCAGCAGCGATATCGTATTGTTGATCAGTTCATTCTTCGAAGCAACCAGAACCACTTCCTGCTGGTTTTCGCCCAGGTTAGGATTGACGATCTCGAAATCGATCGTCACTTCGTTGATGTCGAAAGGTACGTACTGCTCGGCCTCCCATCGGATCTGCTCGCGGGTGTCGCTTTCCGACATGCGGTCCATGGTTATCTTCTTGATAATCAGGTCATGCCCGGCAACCCCGACGATGACATCCTTACTTTTGATGCTGCGTCCTTCAAAGGCCGATCGAATGGCATCGAGAACGACTTCGCGATCGATGATTTCACCTTCAACAATGGCATCGGGCAGGACGCGGGAGATTCCAAAGTTAACCAAGCGAGGGGTTTTCCCCGGGGCAAGTTCCACCACCTTTATGGAACTAGAGCCGATGTCCAGACCGACTGCTTTTCCTTTTTTCTTGAACATGTCTCACTCCTTGGTGGTTATTCTCCTATGTACTTTCTTAATTCCGTGCCCTTGATCAACCATCGTCTGCCAACCTTCTTTCCCTTGAGGTTCCCATCCCTTAGCTTTTTCCGGACGGTTTGAGAACCGAGCCGCAGTAACCGTGAAGTCTCTTCAGTTGTGTAGAGCTTCTCTGGATCGATGTCTTTCGGTGACAATGGCATAATAGTCTCCTGTTGGCGTTAATTATACATAAAATATCGAAACTGTCAACAATAATTTTGAATCAAACATAACTTTTATCAACCATATCAAAAGACACCTCGGATGCCAGCGAAGCCCTGAGCTTAGACATGAAACTTGTGAAATAACAAACGTTATGAATTGTGAGCAGGCGTGGCCCAAGTGATTCGTGGGTATTGAACAGATGTCTGAGGTATGATCTGGTGAAATTGCTGCAAGTGTAGCATTGGCAGTTTTCGTCCAATTTGCTGAAATCCTCTGCATAAATGGAGTTCTTTATGACCACCTTGCCGTGGGAAGTAAAAGCCATGCCGGTTCGACCATTCCGGGTAGGAAGGACACAGTCAAACATATCAACACCGGCCGCAGCAAGGCCGGTCAGATCTTCAGGATACCCGGCGCCCATCAGATAGCGGGGCTTGTCCGGCGGCAGTAGATCCGTGACGGTCTCGCTCATCTTAAGGGTCGTTTCATGCGGTTCGCCGATGCACAGTCCGCCGATCGCATAACCGTCAAAACCGATATCAAGCAGCTTTCTGGTACATTCCGCGCGCCGTTCCGGGTATGTACTACCCTGAACAATGCCAAACAGGGTCTGCCCCCGACCTTGATGGTCCTTACATTTCTCGGCCCAGCGCACCGTGGTCTCGACCGAACGACATGCGTCGGCGTATGACGAGGGATACGCGTCGAAGAGATCAAGGCACATCGCGATATCGGAATTCAGCTTCTGTTGAGCTTCCATGACCAGTTGCGGAGTAAAGAGGTGACTCGAACCATCTAAATGCGATTGAAACAGGATCCCGTCGTCATTCACCTTTTTCAACTCGCTCAACGAATAGGCTTGGAATCCGCCCGAGTCGGTCAGGATCGGCCCGAGCCAGCCCATAAAGCCATGCAAACCACCCGCCCGGGCAATGACATCGGGCCCAGGCCTCAGGTACAAATGATAGGTATTCGCAACCAGAACATCAACGCCGTTCTCTTTCAGCTCCTGCGGCGCCAGGGTCTTGACCGTCGCCTGCGTTGCCACCGGCATGAACGCCGGGGTGAGAAAACTGCCATGGTCAGTGGTTATCCGTCCCAGTCGTGCCCTGGTTCGCGGGCATCTCTTCAGAACTTCGAATGTCATCGACATGAGTGTCTATTTTATGCCTAATCGTCGGTTCGTCAATCCTAATCGTACTTCACCCGGACCAGGTTCAAACCCTGCGGTGGTGCCACAAGGTAGTTTTTCTTGAAATTAGCCTTGAACATCTCCCTGGCTATCTCGGGCCCAAGCCGGCCCCGGCCGATATCGACGACGAACCCGACCATCATTCTAACCATCTTGTGCAAGAACCGGTCGCCTTCAATCTGGAGGACGATTTCTTTGCCCCGGCGTTTCAATACCGTCTTGGTTATGTTGCACACTCGATCTTCCTTTTCTCGCGCTACCGAGAAATTGGTGAAATCATGACGACCAAGGAATTCGGCCAGCCCCCGTTTCACCAGAATCAAATCCAATCGGTACTTTAGTTCCCAAACATAGCCTCTTCTTATCGGCGATCGGCCGAGCCAAATCGTGTATTCGTAAACCTTGCTCCTGGCATCGTAGCGCGCATGGAAATCGTCGGCCGCCGGGGCCGCCGCTTTGACAAGAATGTCACGCGGCAGATTTCCGTTCAGCGCGTCTTTCAATGATCGCGCCGGCATTTTCGATTCGATCTTGAAACTGGCAACCTGTCCGAGCGCATGAACGCCGGCGTCGGTCCGGCCCGCCCCCGCCACCCGGACCCTTACCCCGAAGAGCCTTTTCAAAGCCTTTTCAATCTCCCCCTGGACCGTCTTGCGGTTGGGCTGATATTGCCAACCGTGGTAGGCCGTGCCGTCGTATTCGATTGTCAGCCTGATATTACGCATCAGCCAATTATATGTTCGCTCCGGCCATTGTCAAGCCGAAGCTGGCTTGCCGTAAATGTCAAAACAATTGACAGACAACGGCCGTTGACTATAATACGGTACAGTAGGAACTGGAGGCCGATTCCATGCGACTCTTCATTTTTGTTACGCTGACATCGAGTGCTCTCTTCGGGGTTTGGGACGGAAACAAGTACCACAACGCAAACCGGTGGAAGTTTCGCCTTTCAAATTACGGACCATTCGCCAGCGTACCCGGGACAGGTCAAGGCGGCGCTGAATGGCCGGTTGGGTCAGGCCGGTACTACATCTATGGCGCCGGCCTCTGGGTCGGTGCCTGTCGGCGTAATCCGGCCGGCGGACTCGACACATTGGTGTCAATGGGCTACAACTCAGAAACCGGGGGTTACGAGATGGCTCCCGGTCTGGTGAACCAATCACCCGACGACAAGACCGCGCTGGTCTATCTTTACCCGAGCCCGTGGCCTGCTCCGGCCGACCGCTTCCCGATGGCGCCCAGTTTGTCGAAATCATTTCAGGATGCCTGGGCCGTCTATAACGATGCCGATCCTCAGTTCCACTCGCCGTTCGACACCCGACCCGCTAACATCGAGGTCTATCAGACCAGCCATTGCTGGAATCTGTATGATACCAGAGATATCGTTTTCGTCAAGTTCGAGGTGAAGAACAAGAACCAGCGGGACACACTCTTCAGTGTCTATCTTGCCATATCGGCCGACAATGACGTTGGTACTGCGAGCGATGATGTGAACGGACTGCGGCGTTGGCGAAGTTACATTGTCGGCAAAGAGACACTCAATATGATGAACACCGCTTTTACGTGTGACTACCGCTACAACCCGCCCTACGGCTGCGTCGGCTACACCCTGCTACGCCGGCCCTTCGCCCTCACCGACCGCGTCGACAATGATCGAGGATTAGACCGGCAGCTCTACTGGCCTGACTACCCAGGCACGATCATTGACTCCGAAGAAGTAAGCGAAACCTGGTTCAAGACCCACATACCGGCCCACAAGTGGGATGCCGACGTGGATGGGGTAATGGATTGGCAGGATGAAAGCTGTATCGAACAGTGCATTATGACGGCGTTTCGCAACTTCACGGTGCTTACTTCTCCGCCCAAGGACTGGGCAAGGTACTTGTCCATGGCCGGCTATGATTTCTTGACAAGACAATACAAGCCCTATGACTCGATTGATCCGGGCCGGGCGGACAAGCGGTTCTGCATGGCTTCCGGTCCCATAACCCTGCTGCCAGAATCATCCGCCGTGATCTTGATTGCCGTAATCGGTGCTGACTATCCGCTGGCGGGCGGCGACTCCTTTGACTTGGCCAGGAAAAGCTCGACCGCCCAGTACATCTACGACCACAACTGGTTACTACCCGGTCCGCCGCCCTCACCGAACCTGGTCTGCGTGCCGGGCGATCACCGGGTCACGCTGTTATGGGACAACTTCTCCGAGGCGGCCGATCCCTACTACAAACTCGTCTCCGACCCCTTGCGCGTCAACTATGATGTTTTCTATCGTGAGTATGATTTTGCCGGCTATCGGGTGTGGCGCAGTGTCACCGGCCTGGCCGACAACTGGAAGTTGATTGGCGCATTCGACCTGGCTGATGGTGATACGTTCACCCATACGGACTATGCGATTCCGGAGGCGGTGAAGATTCTGGCCAACGACAACGGGATTAGCTACACCTTTATCGATTCGACGGTCCGTAACGGCTTCACTTGCTTCTATGCCGTTACTGCCTACGACCACAACTATGTGAAGATCATCGACTCCCTGGACACCTTTGCGATGTCTTTGATCCTCGAAGGTGGTCGCCGGGCGATTGCCGCCTCGCCGCGGACCCATGCGGCGGGGATCAAATTCACGCCGCCGTCCTTTGCCGAGGCGAAGATGCTAACTGGCAATCAGAAGGCCGATCTCAAGTTAGGCGCCAACTTCCCCAATCCCTACATGACGCTGCCCAAATACCAGTTGACCTTCGACTCGCTGCTTGGTGACGAGACCGATTTCCACTATGTTACTTATACTGATACGATGAGCGGCAAGACCTTATACTATACGCATCCGGTCTACAAGTGGGCATTAAAGAATGATTCTCTGACCGATTCGGTGATGACCGGGATGTTCATGCCTAAGCCAAAGAGCGGCAATGACTACTCCTATCCGCTGGATACGGTAGTCTTCCCGGTCTTCAGAAACGATGGTGTCCAGTTGAATTTCATCTTCAACCAGAAGCTACCGCCCAACGACACCTCGATCCTGAGAGTAACGATGAATGTCAATGGCGGCGCGGTGCCGGACAGCTGGCCGCGGTGCAACGGTCTTGAGATTCAGGAGATGCCTTCGACGGCATGGGCCTATTCGGGTGAAGAGTATGAGATCAACTGGAAGACGCATGTTTCCGGCAGTATGACCTGCGAGGTGAAAGAGAAGCGAACCGGCCGGTTATTGCCGTTCTCGCCTTGCTCTTTGGGCAACTTCGGTGCGGAGACGACGGCGTTTGATGCTCAGCGAACCGCCAAGGCGGCCAAGGGCTGGTTCTTCCGGGGCGGTCTCTTGGCCAACTTCCGGTTTGTCCCGACCGACACCCTGCATCGGCAGAGTGCGGGTGGGCGCGGCACAAAGTACTTATACATTGCCGGTCTGCGGATTGCGCTGAAGAAGGATGGTAGTTCGCTCTGGCCCGGCGACCCGATTCCGGCCCCGCTCGACCGGTGGACGGTTACGCCCTCGGACAGCATGCGGGTTCCGCCAATGCAGGACTATGACATCTTCATCAACAAGGGCCAGCTTGAACTGGTCAAACTCGACAAGCTCAACGTCAAGGTGGTGCCGAATCCCTACGTGATCACCAGCGAATGGGAAGTCTCGCGCTTTGAGCGCAAGCTCAAATTCATCAACCTGCCTCCGGAGTGTACGATCCGAATCTTCACGACCAACGGTGAACTGATCAAGACCATCATACACAACCAGAAAGCCAAAGGTTCGGCCCAGACCAATGAACTCGGTGGCGACGAATGGTGGAATCTCAAGACCGACCACAACCAGCTGCCGGCGAGCGGTGTCTACATCTTCCACGTCTA
>CAYGYG010000014.1:25770-80086 GCA_964354155.1 uncultured bacterium
TTGCTCATTGCTCGACGGCTAGATAACATCCTGCGGGTCGACATCAATGTCCATGCGCACGCCGGGGTCGCGCCAGGAAAGCAGGTAGCGGAGTTGCTCAACCGGGAAGTCGGGACTGGCCTTGATTAGTAGAAAGTAACGGTAGTGCCTTCGCCGGCGCGGCCGGAAAGAGACCTTGGGACCAAACACGGACAGCTCCGGCCAGGGCTTGAGGGAATCGGCAACCCGTACCGCACTCTCTGTGACCGCTTTCTCGCTGGCCCCGCTCAGCTGGATCATGATCAAACGGACAAAAGGCGGCAGGGCAAGCTCTTTGCGGAGGACAACCTCCTCTTTGTAGAAACCGCAGTAGTCGTGATGACGGGCCATCTTGATTGCCGACTGGTCGGGGTGGAAGGTTTGAACAATTACCTGGCCTGGTTTGTCACCCCGGCCGGCCCGACCCGCCACCTGGGTCACCAGTTGAAAAGTCCGCTCGGCACTGCGGAAGTCCGGCAGGTAAAACAGACCGTCCGCGTTGATGATACCGACCAGCGTGACATTGGGAAAATCAAACCCCTTGGTCACCATCTGGGTGCCCAGGAGAACCTGCGCCTGGTTGTCTTCGAACCGGTGCAGGATCTCCTCGACCCAGCCTGGCCGACGCGCACTGTCCCGGTCCAAGCGTAAAATCTGGTCCGGTTCGGCCAGCGTCCTGACCAGCTCCTCCAGTTTCTGGGTACCGAGTCCTTTATAGACTAATTCCTTGCGCCGGCACGCCGGACAAGCTTGGGGAGCGTTCTCCCGGTAGGCGCAGAAGTGGCAGCTAACCTTCGCTTCGTCCTTATGGAAGACCATGGGCAGCTGGCAGTACGGACATTTCGCCACAAAACCGCAGACCGGGCAGAGTAGTACCGGTGCGTAGCCCCGGCGGTTGAGGAAGAGAATCGCTTGCTCCTGGCGATTCAGGGCTGTAACCAGGGCTTCGTGCAGCCGTTTTGACATGAAACGGTTCTCTTCCCGCCTCAGGTTCACGACTTCTACGGCCGGCATTGGCCGCCGGTCAATCCGGTCCGGCAATGTTTGTAGTTCATAGCTGCCATTCACCGCGTTGAAATAGGATTCCAGGGCCGGCGTTGCGCTGCCCAGGATGACACTGCAGTTTTCGATCTGACCCCGCATCACGGCGCAATCGCCGCCGTGGTAACGAGGATGGCGTCCGTCTTCCTTGTACGACGAGTCGTGTTCTTCATCGACCACGATCAGGCCCAATCCTGGTACCGATAGGAAGACGCAGGAACGCGGCCCGATAATCACATCGTAGGCCCCTTGCCGGATCGCCTGCCATACCCTTCGTCTTCTGACTGCGCTCAGGTTGGAATGAATGGTTACGACCTTTGATCCGAAGCGCCGCTGGAAACGGCTCAAAAGCAGCGGGGTCATGGCAATCTCAGGGACCATGACCAAGGCACGCCGCTGCTGCGCAATCAGCGCGCCGATGACCTGCAGGTAGACTTCAGTCTTACCGCTGCCGGTAACCCCATGGAGTAAGTAGGTCTTAGGCCGGCCGGCCTTCATGTCCGATACGATCCGATTCACAATCCGGAGCTGGGCTGAGGTCAATTGAAGCGCCTCGGTCTTGGGCAGGACCGCGGTATCTTCAGCCGACTCCCGCACGGCCTTGAGTACCCCCTGGGGCAAGGCTAGGGTCAGGACCTCGCCGATCGTGGCCAGGTAGTAAGTGGCAACCCAACCGTAGAATTCCATCAGTCGGGGCGCGATGAATCCGCGCTCGGTGATTCCGAGAATCTGCCGAACCGGGCCGGGGTGGTCCCGCACCGACTCACGCACGACCAGTCCGTGGGCCTGCTTTCTTCTCAAGGGCAGCAGGACCAGGTCGCCGACCGACAGGGCCTCGCTGGATTCGTAGGTCAGGCAGTCAAGCCTGGTGCGGGGAATGGCGACGTCAACGAGCATCACGCACACCACGTGGTAAGTAGCAAGTAGAGAGTAGCGAGTAGAGAGAAAAGGTTGGGATCTATCTCGGGACTGCACCCATCGTTATGGGGGCTGTCCCGGGTGTTGAAGTGTCTGTTATCCATTCCCTCTTTATCCCAATACCCCACTATTCCACCATTCCATTATTCCAGTCTTCATTGCTCTATACCTCGATAGCTTATTAGCTCAATAGCTTTTTCGCTTCGCGCGTCAGTAGCGGATGCGGAACTGGTATTCCAGGCTGTAGATGTTGTCGCTCGTCCTCTTGATGAGCAACTCGTTACGGTTGTTTAGCATATACTCAACCGTGAAAGCATCCTGGGCGAAAGAGAAGACATCGTGCGTGTACGTAATGAAGAGGTTGGGAAAAACGTATTTCCCGACCGTCACCTTGGCTTGGTTGCCGGTTGAGAAAATGGGCGTCTCGAAATCGAAATAATCAAGCCCGGTCATGCGGCGGAGCCGCCGGGAAGCGCCGGCCTCGATATACTCAAAGACCCGCCGCGGCAGGACATTACCGACGACATCACGCCGCTGGTATTCCTGGAGTTCCTGCCAGGTCATGTTCAGATTGAGATACGTAATGATGTCCTGCTCGCTCCATTCCGCATTATCGGTAAAAAATTCGAAGATTGGGTAGCGCAGCGTGCCGGCGATGTGGAAAATGATCGTCACGTTGCCACGTGCCACCATTTCCGAACGGATGTCCAGCGTCGGGTTGAATTCGGGGTCGGACGTAAACACAACCTTGCCTTCGGTCACGGTCAGCGTGTGATCCAGGTAATAGACGCGCCCCCGTCGGCTCGCGAGGTCCCCGGACAGGTACACCTCACCGTCGGTCTTCATCAAGAATATCTCCCCGGACATCTCCACGTCGGCCATGTCATTCTTAAGCCAGACATTCTTGTCACCAATGAACTTGATTTTCATTTTCCAGGGCGCTTCCTTGCCCTGGGGTTTCTTGCGCAGAATCGTCGTACCGAAGCCGAGCGGCAGGATCGCCTCCTTGACGCGGACATCGCCTTCATAGCTCGTCAGGTTCTTGTGGCACAGAACCATGATCTTGCCGCTGCCGACGCCATAGGCGATCGGCCGGAAACTGCCCAGGCAATCCTCAAAGACGACGCGCAGTTCCAGATCGGTCATCTTGAATTTCGGCGCCAGCTGAACGTAGCCCTGGGTACGCGCCCAGCCGTCACCACATGCGCCCCCGGCATTCTCGATCACAATCCGCTTGCCTTCAAAAACGAGATCACCGGAAGCATTGCGTAGCGGGCTTTCGGTCACAATGAGTTTGAGATCAGCTTGCTCGAACCGCGCCCGCCCGTCGATACTCAGGTCCGCGTACGGACCGCTCACGCGGACCTCGGCCGACACCCGCCCCTGACCGAGTTCGAATATCTTGTCGAGCATCGCGAAAACACCCAGTCCGAGATTCGAACCCCGGCCGCGCATGTCAATCCCGTCCAGGCCGAGGGTTCCGCTGGCCCACGCCTCCGCCCCATCAAGGTCGATGACCCAAAGCGAATCAATCACGAGCCTTGGTCCGACCAGACGCCCGTAGGCGTTTACCTCGCCATAGTTCACCACCCGCAGCAGCTTGAAGCTGTCGCACTCGGCGGTAAACTTGTCACCGTCAAGGGTCAGGGTGGCCACTCCCTCCATCTTCGGACGACGCAGTAACTTGGACAGTTGATCAAGACGCATCTTCTCAAGCCGCAGATAGCGGCGCCCGCTGTCCAGCCGCGCCACCAACCGACCTTGACCCACGGTCAGCACCATCTCGCCGATTGTCCGGCGCGCAATATCGTAGTCGATCGGCCTTTCGTTCCCGAATTCAAATCCGTCGAGCGAACCTTTGATTACTTCGATTCGTCCGGCAAATAGCCCCTCGGTCGTGCCCTGGACGGCAGCGTAGCGATCACTATCGGCCTGAACATCGAGGACCAACGCCTGGTCCTTGAGTGAAAACCGAACCGAATCGATCGACTGGCGGCCGATATCAAGCGCAACCGCCCGGAGGGTCAGCATATCGATCGTCTTGTTGGTCACGGCCGCGCTGATTTCGCATTCGATGAGGCCGGCCTTGACCAACGCCGCGCAAGCGAAGTCGGTCACGCGAAAACGCCCGGCAACAGCCGGTCCGCGGTAATCCCCGGACACCGACCAGCTGCCCGATGCCAGACCCGCAATCTCGACCCCGGTCAATTGCCGCAACATGACCAGCGGGTATTTCTCGGTGTGCACAAACAGGTTCAGCTTGGGAAAAACATCACCCCGCACCAGAATCCGTCCTCCGGCGTGGTAACCGCGCAGGCTGTCGATCTCGATGCGGTCTTTGCGCAGAACAACGGCAAAACGCGCGCTGTCTAAACCTGGGGTATACGACATTATGCGCCCACTCGCCTTCGATTGATTGTACGCCACATCACCGCGCACCAGCCAGGGCGGCAGGTCCCGGTGAAACGCTTGAAGGTTGAGCGAATCAAAGACGATCTTACACGAGAAGGACCGGGGAAGACCGATCTTCACGATGCCCCGAATGCTGGCGCCGCCGCTGCGACCTTGTTCAATCGTCACGTCGATGCTGTCTTCCCGGGCAAGGAATGACGCCTGGGCATGGTCGATCACCACGGGACGGTTCGTCCCGAGCTGGAGCGCCGATACGCTCACCTGCCCCTGTCCCCAGACTTTGCCGTCCTGGTAGGTTACCTCGCCGACCAGCTCTCCCTGACCCTTGACACCGCGCCCCAGTCGGCTCAAATCAACGGTTGAACTCTCGACCGAAAGCGAAACGAGTTTCTCGTCAAGGTCGTATAGTCCGGAACCGACGAAATCGACACCCGAGCTGTTCACTCTCAAATAGTTGAAATCAATACGGTTCTCCGCGACGATCATGGCCGCACTCAGTGAACTGACCCAGAGGCCCTGCCGCGGCAGACCAAAAGCCCAGTCCGAAATCAGGATATTGAAACGTTGCGCCTGGGTCGACACCCGGCATGATCCGAATATGTTCTCGGCTAAAAGCGTGTCGCCGCCCGCATAACGAACCCGGCCGTCCTGGATGTTGAGCACGATGTTGAGGATCAGGGCCATGACTGACTGCCGTCCGGGCTTGATATCCTGTTTCGGCCGGAGCTTGAGGTCCGGACGGATTAGATTAACCTCGATCCCGGAATTGCGACTCAGCACCAAAGGCAACAACCGGTAGCGGAGTTCGAAGGCATCGGCGCGCAGGCTATCGGTCGGGGAGATTTTTACCCTTAGATTTTCCGCGCGGTAGCCGTGGAAGATATCCCCCTGAAGATTATCATACTCGATGTCAAAACCGGTTCGACCCTCGACCACCGAGATGAGAATCCGTCCGGCATTAAGCGCGAGCAGCAGATAGACAATGCCGGCGGCCACGAAGATGATAGCTACGGCCAGATACTTGCGCATGGTTCAGAAGATGTTGTAGAAACCGAAGGAGAAACGCCCCTTGCCTTGGCCGAATCCGCGTCCGTAGTCAAGTCGGATCGGGCCGACCGGCGTGCGATAACGGAGCCCGGCCCCGACCGACTTGGCAAGTGCCGACCATTCGAAATCACCAATATCGTTTCGTACGTCGCCGATATCACAGAAGATGAGCGCACCCAGGTTCCGGTAAAGGTCAAACCGGTATTCCAGGTTGGCATTGGCCAGGACGTTGCCGTAGTGCTCATCGCCGAGCGTGTCCGGGCCGATCGACTTGTCATCGAAACCCCGCACGCTGACCTGGCCGCCGAGCGAAAACTTCTCATGGAGCGAAACCGGCTCGCTCCTGGGATAGAGCCGACCGACCCGGATCCGGAAGGCCGTGACGCCGTAAACCAGCGGCTGGAACACGCGCAGCTCGCCGGACAGCCGGTAGAAGTGATTATCACCCCCCAGCAGCCCGCCGGCGTCTTCAATCAGGGGTAAAACGTAGATACCCCGTCGCGGAGAAAAAAAGTCATCGCGCGTGTCGAAGATGACGTTCGCAATGACGCTGTTGGTCAGGGCGGGTTCGAGCCCGGTTGTGTCGGAGGCCTTCAGTTCTGCGTCGACGTACTTGTAGCGGTTTGCCAGATTCACCTGAAGATAGTCCCCGACAAACCGGATCGCCTTGCCTTCAACCCCGCGCGTCATGCGCGAGAACATCTCCTTACTTTCATATTGAATAAACGGATGGACCAGGAAATAGATCTGGCTGCCGAAAACGTGAGGCACCGTGTAGCGTGGTTCAAACTTGATGTCGTACTCGCCCTTGAGATTTATGGCAAACGTGAGATCCGAGGCCCAGGTATGTCCGAGGTTGAGCACGTTGAGGTGTTCGAAACCGACCGAGGCCAATACGCCGATCGAGTTGAGGACCCACTCGGGAGGTGCCTCAACACCGAAGCCGAAACTGAATACGCGCGGCGAGATTTCATTCACGATGAAATTGAGGTCGACGCTGTCAACGCCGGTTGATTCCGCCGCCGCATCAACATACCCAAAGATCCCCAGACCGTAGATCGCGCGCTGGCTTTTGATGACCTTGGAGACACGGTAAGGTTCACCCCGGGCGATCTTGATCTCACGTTCGACGATCCGCAATCTGTAACGCTTGAGCCCGGTCACCTTGATATTTCGTACGTAGCACAACATTCCTTTTTCAACCGTGAAGACGAGGTACCGAGTGTCGCGGGCGAAGGTCGTGGTGAGCCGGGCGAAAGGATAGCCGCGGTCTCTGATCTCGCCCAGCACCGTCATTCGGGCTCGGGCCACCCGGTCCTCAATCAGGAATCCGCCCTCCATCGTTCTTGCGTTTTCAAGCAACTGCCGCCCTTCATCGTCATCGACACCGGCGATAATGACTTTCTCGATCCGCGGCCGCTCCCCTTCGTCAATCGTCATGTAGATATTGATCCTTTGCCGGCCGCTATCTCGTGCCACCCGATGGTCGATCGTGGTTCCGAAAAAACCCTGGACCGAGTAGAAGGTGGCGAGGATGTCGAGGTCGTACTTGAGAACTGCTTCACTGAAGGGGTCGCCTTTCTTTGAAACCAGCACTCCGGCCAGACGGCGGTCACGAAAGGATTTGTTACCGTCGAATTTCAGTGCATCGATCTTGTATTCTTTTGGCGCGAGGACGGCAAATAGCAGGCTAAGTAGTAAGGCGCCCATCTTTCATGACGAGCCGGCCGTCCAAGTATAGGGTGGGTTCCTTGATGATGCCGTCGAGGTGAACCGGGACGCGAACCTTGCCGTCAAATGCGAAGTTATTGCCAAATGCGACATGGACCGTACCCAGCACCTTCTCATCCTCCAGCACTTCGCCCGTGATCCGGGCGTAGCTGTTGGTCCCGATGCCTAGTTCGGCAACATTGTGCGCCTTTGGGCCGTACTCGGCGAGGATTCGGGCAAAGCGCCCGTGGTCGTTGGCCACCGCGGTAATTCTGCCCCTTTCAATGACAATAATGAGGTCTTTCTTAAGGGCGCCCATCGACGCCATCGAGCCGTCGATCACGACTTGTCCCCGGCCCGTGCCTTCAACCGGCGCGATATAAGCCTCACCCCCCGGCAGGTTAGAGAAATCTCCCGGTTGATGAATGATTCCGGTATCCGGATGGCCCAGCCGCCCGGCCAGGCTCAGGCAAAGGTTCGTACCCTTCCTGGTCGTGATGCACGCAGTCTTTGCCTGGGTCAGACGCCGGGCCAATCGTTCGCTCAGTTTCTCGATTTTGTGATAGTCGGCGTTCAAGGTACGTGCCATTGTGTCCCGGGTGATGCCGGGCAGGGTGGCGCCGCGCTTGCCCAGGCGACTTGCCTCCTTGCGCGCCTGAGTATGCGACAGGGACATACTGGTCGGCATAATGAAAACGTCGCATTCTCTCAACATGCGCGCCACCGCCTCGGGCGGTTCCTCGCCGTGCATCCGGCGGGGCAGGATCTCGACCAGCACCGGATCACCCACCCGGCCCGCGGCTTCCCAGAGAAGCTGTCCGATTTCACGGCACGGGGCGTCGGTGACAACCAGAACTTGCTCTTTTGGTTTGACTTGGAGACAATTCCTGATGACATTGTCAGCCGCTCGCGACAATTTCTGTTTCATGAGGGTATTATAATTAGAAAAACGATACTGTCAACCGACTATCTGCGCGAAGCCGATTAACGCGCTTCGCGTGCGCCCCCGCTCCCCTGCTCCTCCGCGCCCACGCCACCGTGGTCGACAAGAGCGGCGGGGGTCTTCTATTTCTGTCTTGAGAATTCTAACACGAGGTTCCGGACCAAGGTGACGGTTATTGAATAGCCGCTTGGGTTATTGCCCGGCCGGCGGGGCCTTGCCGTCCCAGATGACGATCCGGCCGCAGTAGTCGCAGAACATTATCTTGTCCCCCTTCTTCAGTTCATTGATGACCTGGTGCGAAAGACTCGCGTTACAGCCCTCACAGGTATTCCCGGTCACCCGCGACACCCCGGTCTTCCTCGCCTTCTTGATTCGTTCGTAGTCTTTAAGGCTCGCCTTCGACAGGGTGTCTCTTACCCGGACCTGCTCTTCACACTGGGTGCTGAACCTGAGTTGCAGATCAGTCAGCCTGGCTTCAAGGGCCTTCATTTCTTCCTGCTGCCGGCTGATCACCGATGCCGTTTCTTTTTCGCCCTGCTTGATCTTTCCCCGGACGTCCTCCTCCTCCTCCATCACGGCGATCATTTCATCTTCCACCGTTTTCTTCTTCTGCTTCAGACCTTCGATCTCTTTCAGCATCGCCCGGTATTCTTCGTTGGTCTTCACCGTAAAGAGCTGGCCGTTCAGCCTCCCCAACTGCTCCTCGATCGTCTTGATATCGACTTCCTTTAGTTTGTAGTCCTTCTTGAGACCGGTTTCGCGCTGTTTCAGTTTTTCAAAGTCCGCCTTGACCCGGTCGATTGTCAACCGCAACGCGTCAATCTTAGAGGGAGTCTCCTTGATCGCTGCGTTAAGGGACCCGATCTCTTCTTCTAAATCCTTGAGTTGCAGAAGTTGTCTCAGCTGTTCAATCATGCGCGGGCAAAATAAAAAGGTGTGTCTTCGTAGACACACCTCGAATGGGCGGTACCCGACTTGAACGGGTGACCTTTTGCATGTCAAGCAAACGCTCTAACCAAACTGAGCTAACCGCCCGGAGACAAAGCATAGGAAGTCATTATATCGGCCTTGGGGCCAATGTCAATACTAAGAAGGGAACTCAGTTCGTCCACCGCTTGACTTTCCAGGGGTTAGGTATATAATTCCAGCCTATGTCCACGGCCATCGAAATCAGGAACGTACGAAAGACATTCAAAAAGCGCCGGGGCAAAACGACGAAAGCTCTTGACGGCGTGTCGTTGGTCATCGAAGAGGGAGAGCTCTTTGGACTGCTCGGACCCAACGGCGCCGGCAAGACGACCCTGGTTCGCTGCCTCGCCACCCTGCTCATTCCAGACCAGGGCGGGATCCGCATTTTTGACCGGGATATCTTCAGGCATCAGTTGCTGGTCCGGCAGGACATCGGACTGCTCACAAGTGGGGAAAGGACGCTCTACTGGAAACTGTCGGGACGTGATAATCTGAAGTTTTTCTCCGCGCTCTACGGGATTGAGCCCCGCGCCGCGGACCGGCGTATCGACTACTTGATTGAACTCATGGGCCTGGCTGAATCTGCCCGGGACCGGGTTGAACGTTATTCGTCAGGTATGCGTCAGAAGCTTTCGCTGGCCCGTGCCCTGCTTCACGACCCCAAGATTCTGTTGCTCGACGAACCCACCCTGGGTTTGGATCCCCAATTCTCCAGATTCATCAGGAATTTCATCCGCCAGGACCTGAACCGGCAAAACCGCAAAACAATCCTGATGACTACCCACTACATGGATGAAGCCGACGAATTGTGTGACCGGATTGCTTTCATCGACCGCGGCAGAATCGTCGGCCTCGACTCCCCGACTGGGTTCAAGCGCGCGATCCCACATGAGGAGGTACTTGAGTTGAAATGCCAGGGCATCTTCGAAACCGACACGCTGTCCAAGATCCCACAGGTCGAAAAAGTCTCGGTCCAGCGGGAAGACGGAATCACGGTCGTCAAAGTTATGGCCCCGCGCTCCGAAGACATTCTCTCCGAAGTCATCAAGGATGTGAGCGCCAAGGTCAAGATTCTCAGTATTGATGTCAATGAACCGACCCTCGAGGACGTGTTCATCTACTACACCGGTCGAACCTTGAAGGGCGAGGAAGAAGACCCGCATGACCCGCCGTCTCCACAATAATCTGAGAGTCATTGCCGCCGAAGCCGTTAAGATGTGGCGGGTCTGGCGGACCTATAAAATCTTGATCGTGTTCTGGGGGATATTCCCGCTCCTCTGGGTACTGCCCTTCGTGTTTCAAGGTCGGGCCCTGGTCGGCGGGCTGGCAAGTGCCCATTTCAAGAGTCTGACCGGGACCGAGCAGTACCTGCCTTACATTCTGATCGGCGCGATGGTCTCGACCTATGTCTTTTCCGGGCTGTGGGGCATCGGCAATTCGCTGCGCGAGGAGACCTACTGGGGCACACTGGAGTACATCATCATCTCCCCGACCAATCCGATTGTCGTTTTGCTCGGCAAGGTGCTTTCCGAATTCATCTATGCCACAGCCACCGTTACATTCCAAGGCCTCGTCTGTGTTCTTTTTTTTGGTGTACCAATCACCCTCGCCAAAATCCTGCCTATTATGCTCATCGTCGCCCTTCTCCTTATCGGTTTCTACAGTCTGGCCATTGGGTTTGCCGGGCTGACCCTGCTTATCAAAGAGACCCATGGCCTGGTCCGGACCATGGAGTGGTTCTTCTTTCTCTTTTCGCCGATTCGCTATCCCGTGGAAATCAATCCGATCACGAAATTCGTCAGTATGTTCATCCCGCTGACTTACGCCCTGGTCGCCATCCGCATGATTATTCTGTTCAACCAACCGGGCGTCGCCCTCTGGAATGTTATTCTAATCCTGTTGCTCATGGACGTAGCCTCCATGCTGGTTGGCTACATCACTTTCACCCAGCTTGAACTCAGGACCCGCCGGGCCGGGACCATAAGCATGCACTGAGGATGGACGCCTTACCGCGGATATCAGAATATCAGATGATCAGCCGGAGGCAAATCGGGTTATCAGCCTATCAGGATGATTGGTTTCCTCCGATGTCCTGGTTAGCTGATATCCAATCGCTGATTTCCTGGTATTCCGATATGCTGGGTACTTAGACGGCACAACGATGCTTAGGCAAGCCCGGGTCTATCTCATCACGATGTGGGCTGAGTGCATCAAAGAATGGAAGATTGAGCTCACCTACAAAGTCGATTTCATCCGGTCCCTGATCGACCCCTTTGTTTATGTCCTGCCCTATCTGCTGTTCGGCATCGCCCTGGTCGGCGGCCGCCAGTCAAGCTCCCTGTTTAAGTTGGCCGGGACCTACGATGTCGTCACCTTCGTCGTTCTCGGCTACATCTTCATGGGGTTTTTGAACACGGCACTCTGGGCCATGGGTTTCGCCCTGCGCAAGGAACAGTTTTACGGCACGTTAGAGGCCGTTTTTGTCTCGCCCACGCCGCGCTGGGTGATTGTCGGCGGCATGGCAATGCATTCGACGATGCATCAGGGCCTGATCATTGCCACCCAGCTCGTTCTGCTCAACTTCATCTTTCGCCTGGTCCTGAACATCAGCGGCACCATTCCCGGCACCCTGGTCATCGGCTTGATGCTGCTCGCCCTTTATGGAATGGGCACAATGATGGCCGCCCTGGCCCTGATTTTCAAAGAAGGATGGATCGTCTCGGAAATCTTGAGCAGCATCATCAATGTCATTACCCCGGTGGCTTACCCATTGGCGATTCTCCCCGCCTTTCTTCAGAAAGCATCCCTCCTCTTCCCCACCACCTACGGCATCATAACAATCCGCCATCTGCTCATCGGCGAGAAACTGCCCTTTTCGCTGACCACGGCCATAGTCAGGCTGGCCCTACTTACTGTCTTCTGGATCGCCTTTGGCCTTTCCGTTTTCGCCGTCATTGACCGCAAGACGCGCCGCGAAGGAACCCTGGGGCACTACTAAAGTATATCAAAAATCAAATAGCAAAGATCAAACGGTAAATATCACTGTAATCTGATTCGTTCATCGCAGTAATCGAGCGCGCTGGAAGCGCGCATCAAGTATCAAACACCGAAAACTAAAAAGAAGCGATAGCTTTGTCTGAAGGAAACATACTAGCGGGCCGCCTTGAATTTCTTGAGCTGGCCCTTGAAGAACGTGTTGTTCGGCTCGAGCTTCAGGGCCTCCCGTTCCCAGCGTACCGCCTTCCGGTACTTACCCGCGGCGTAATATGCCTCAGCCACCGTGTCCATGATATTGGGATCTTCGGGATTAAGTTCATGAGCTTTCTCCGCGGCTTCGATCGTCTCATCCGGGTAGGCCTTGCGCAGCGCGAATTCCCAGGCCAGGGCATTGTAGACCTCGGCGTCGGTAATGCTCGAGCTCAACGCGCTCACGAGTAGTTCGTGCGCACGCGCCATGAAAAGATCAGCGCTGCTTTTTCCCTCATCGGCCAACCGGATGTAGGTCGGCCCGAGGAAAACGTACTTGCTCAATTCATACTGTCGGCGTAGTTCCTTGACCGGTTCCTCATTGTCAACCACCTTCAGTTCCAGCAACCGGTCATCGGCCCCCTGATACCCGCCTCGCTTACGTACGACGTAGAGGGCGGCCGATTGCTTGCCCCGGCGGTCCCCGCCGGCGGCCTCCCCGGCTTCCAGGGCCTTCATCAGGCGTTCCGGAAGAATACCTCTGGTTTCCTGAAATGTCTTGAGCATGGCATCGATGACCTCGGGTCCGGCCAGGATGTTCCCCTGTATCGACACCCCGTGAGCCGTGTTGTGGCCGGCCCATTCCAGCGTGCTCTTGCCGGTATAGGCCGCAGCCTGACCGGTTCGGTCGACAATCCCGAGTTGGCGTAAGTCCGGCGTCGAATCGCGGGCGATGACGATATTCAAGACCTCTTCCGCTGATTTGCCGCCGGCCAGTTCTTCGAGTGCCCACTTGCCCAAGTATGGATTGGCATAGGCCTGTGAAGCAGCCGCACCAACGCCGGCTTCAAGCCACGGTACCCCGTAGCTGACATCTAACACTCTTGAAGCAACGGCCACGCCGAATTCGCCGGTTGCGGTGTCAACCGCAACAATCGAAAACGTCCCGTTGCCCACGCCGGCAAACAGCATCAACAGCAATACACCAATCATTGATACCTCCTGTATGAAACCTGCCCACTTTCTCGGCGGTCCTTCACCCGCGGCAACGATCTGTTCCTCGGACCGGGCACGCCTCAGATTTTGCGACAGACCAGGACGCCGGAACCAATTGGCACGATGACCGCGTCAACCCGCGGGTCGGCATGGGCCAGCGCGATCATGGGCTGGAGCACATCACGATGGCTGATGACATTATCCGCCGCCAGTATTCCCCCCTTGACCAGTCTCGGCACCAACTGGCGGTAGCACGAGAGGTAGTGTTCCTTCTCCGCATCAAGAAAGCAGAACCCAACCCGGCGGTAGTTCACCAGGTGGTCACGGCCATCACCCACGATCAGCTTGACACCCTTGCCCAGTCCGGCCAATCGGAAAGTCTCACGGGCCAGTGCGGCCTTCTCCGGCACGATCTCGAAAGTGACCAGGCGCTGCCGCGCCTGCCGACAACCGAGGGCCAGCCAGAGGGCCGAGTAGCCGCCGCTAGTCCCAATCTCGAGCCGCACCCCGCGAGGGGCCGCTGCGGCAAGTAATGCGATGAATTGACCGGTCGCCGCCGGAATCTGGCGCAGGCGTTGAGGCGTCGAGAGTCCGGCCTTGCGCTGGCGGGCATCAAGCCGTTCCAGCTTGCGCATGCGTCGCGCGATCGGTGTCGGAATACGGTGAAACATGACCTATCCGGAGCCGGCGATGATCAGACTCGAACCGACGATCGCGGCCGTCTCGCTGCGCAGCCGGCTCGGCCCCAGACTGAAAACAATCGCCCCGCTGGTTACCGCTTGGTGGTACTCGTCCCGGCTGAAACCGCCCTCCGGGCCAATCAGCAACAAGCCGCTTTTGAGGCCCGCCGCCGCCGCCCGCCGGCCGGTCGCGGCTTCGTAGGCAAGCCAGACCCGGTCGAATTGCCTGAACCGACCAAGCAGATCGGCAAAAGCGATCGGCGGATTCACCGCCGGGCAGACCGTCCGCAAAGACTGTTTCATTGCGCCCCGGGCGATGCGCGCGAGCCGGCTGAGTCGGCCCGAACCGGGACGGGCCACGACTGAACTGCGGGAAGAGAAAGGCTGAAATGCGCTGACCCCGAGCTCGGTGCATTTCTCAACAAGAAAGTCGTTGTGGCTGCCTTTGAGCAATCCGAAGGCCAGGGTCAGCTTGATGCCCGGTTCGCGCGGCTCGAAGGCACGACCCACGATCTCGCCCTGCACCGCACCGTGGGAGGTTTGGGTAATCTGACCTTCATATTGCCAGCCCTGCCCATCGGTGAAAAATATATTATCGCCGACCCTCTTGCGCATGACCCTGAGGATATGCCGGGCTTCGTTGCCGTCGATGGTGAAACCGGTTGCCGTTATCTTGCCGGGCTCGGCGGTAAACAAATCCACTAAAGTTTCTTCTTCTTCAAGACCGGGTGCGGCTCGAACGGCATCAATTCCTCCAGCAGTTTTTTGACCTTGCCGTTGGTCTTTCCCATGGTGTGGGCTATTACTTCCAACAGGAGGTCGCCGCGGCCGCCGTTGACCCGGGGCATGCCTTTGCCCCGGAGTCGCAGTATCTCCCCGCTCTCGGTGCCGCCCGGGATCCTGATGCTCTCCTTGCCACCCAGTGTCTCAATCTCGGCCTGCCCACCCAGCACCAAGATGGAATAGGGCACAACGAGCTGGGCGATCAGGCGGTCGCGGTCCCGGGTGAAAACCGGGTGTTCTTTCTCTTCGAATTCCACAATGATGTCGCCTCGGCCCCGGGCATTCCAATGACCCTCCTCTTTGAGCGCGATATACTGGTTGTTGGCAACGCCGACGGGAATTCTGATTTCAAAGGTCCGCGCTTTCTTGAGCCGCCGCTGCCCGCCACATTTCCGGCAGGGGTTCTTGATTATTTTCCCGGTGCCATCACAGCGCGGGCAGGCGGATATATTGGTCACGACACCGAAGAGGCTGCGCCCCTGGGTTCTCACCTGACCGGCCCCGCCGCACTGGAGACAGGAAATCTCGTCACTGCCGCCGCGGCCCTGGCACTCATCGCACCCTTCATAGCGGTCGAGTTTGAAGGTCTTCCGACTGCCGGCAAAGATCTCTTCAAGACCGACCCGCAGCCTCAGGTGAATGTCGCCGCCGCGCTGCGGCCCGGTGCGCCGGCCCGTGCGGCCAAAGAACGAATCGAATATCGAGCCCCCGAAGAAATCCCCAACGATGTCTTCAAGATCGGTGTAGTGAGTAAAGTCCTCCCAGCTGAAACCCCCGCCCCGGAACGTCTGCGATACGCCTTCGTGGCCGTACTGGTCGTACAGCTTGCGCTTCTCGGGATCCATCAAGACCTCGTAGGCCTCGGAGATTTCCTTGAATTTTTCCTCCGCCTCTTTCTTGTTGCCCGGATTCACGTCGGGGTGGTGTTTTTTCGCTAGGTTTCGATAAGCCTTCTTGATTTCGTCTTCTGAGGCCCCCCGGGCAACACCCAGTGTTTCGTAGTAGTCTTTTTTCATCCTAGACCTCAGCCCGCAAACAGCAAAGTACCCGGCTGCCGGCGGCACCGGTCCGGCCGGAATGATCTGCCCTCAACGCTGGAAATGGATACGCTCGAAGCAATCGCGGCCGCTGCTTTCTACTCACCACTCGTTGCCAAGCCACTACTTTTCTTGGTCGTCAACGACTCGGTAGTCGGTACCTTCCTTGCCCGCCGGCCCTTCGGTGCCTTTCTGGCCCCCGGCCTGATCGCCTGCTTTCCCAGTCTGCTTGTAGAGCGTCTCGCTCATCCGATGGCTCGCGCTCTGCAGTTCGTCCATGGCCTTGCGGATCGCGATGAGGTCACTGCCGCGGGTGGCTTCCCGGACCGCGTTGATTTTGGCCTCGATTTCGCCCCGGGTCGCGCTGTCAATCTTGTCGCCCAGGTCACGCAGGTTCCTTTCGATTGAGTAGGCCAGGCTGTCCGCCCGGTTACGCTCTTCGATCAGTTCCCGCGTCTTCCGGTCATCGGCCATATGCGCTTCGGCCTCTTTGACCATCCGCTCAACCTCGTCCTGATTAAGGCCGCTTGAGGCCGTGATCTTGATCTTCTGTTCTTTGCCCGTACCCAGGTCTTTGGCTCCCACATGGAGGATGCCGTCGGCATCGATATCAAAAGCGACCTCAACCTGGGGGATGCCGCGTGGCGCCGGCGGAATCCCGTAGAGCTCGAACCGCCCCAGCGTTCGGTTATCACCCGCCATCTGCCGCTCGCCCTGGAGTACATGCACCGTCACCGCGGTCTGATTGTCCTCCGCGGTCGTGAAGATCTGCGCCTTCTTGGTCGGCACCGTGGTGTTGCGCGGAATGATCGTTGTCATTACGCCGCCCAGCGTTTCAATACCCAGAGAAAGCGGTGTTACGTCAAGCAAGAGCAGATCTTTCACTTGTCCGCTCAGGACCGCGCCTTGAATTGCCGCTCCGACCGCAACAACCTCGTCCGGGTTGATACCCTTATGCGGTTCTTTACCGAAAAACTCGCGCACCGCCTGCTGAACCCGGGGCATTCTGGTCTGACCGCCGACCAGGATGATCTCGTCGATGTCCTCGGCTCTCAGCCCGGCATCGATCAGAGCCTGTTTGACCGGCGGGATTGTCTTGACGACAAGATCTTCAAGCAGGGATTCAAGCTTGGCGCGCGTTAGTTTCATCTCCAGATGCATCGTGCCGCGCGTCTTGTCCGACGCAACGAACGGCAGGCTGACGAGGGTCTCCATCACCGTCGAAAGCTCGCACTTTGCCTTTTCTCCTGCTTCCTTTAGACGCTGCAGGGCGGTCAGGTCTTTTCTGAGGTCGATACCATGCTCGCGCATAAACTCTTCGGCCAGCCAATTGACGATGCGTTCGTCGAAATCGTCACCGCCCAGATGGGTGTCGCCGTTGGTCGACTTCACCTCAAAGACACCTTCGCCGATGTCGAGGATTGAGATATCGAACGTACCACCACCCAAATCGTAGACGGCGATCTTCTCGTTCCTTTTCTTGTCCAGACCATAGGCCAGGGCGGCGGCGGTCGGCTCGTTGATAATCCGCAAGACCTCAAGCCCCGCGATCTTGCCGGCGTCTTTGGTCGCGTTGCGCTGCGAATCGTTGAAGTACGCCGGCACGGTGACAACCGCCTGTCGCACCGCCTCGCCCAGATAGCTGTCCGCGGCCTGCTTGAGGTACATCAAAATCATCGCCGAAATCTCCGGGGGTGAGTATTCCTTACCCGCGGCCGTAACCCACGCGTCGCCGTTGGCCGCTTCGATGACCTTGAAGGGCACGCGGGCCGCTTCCCTGGGGACTTCAGTAAATCTTCGACCCATGAAACGCTTTATCGAGTAGACCGTGTTTGCCGGGTTGGTCACCGCCTGTCGCTTGGCCAACGGCCCGACCAGACGGTCACCGGTCTTGGGGAAACCCACCACCGAAGGCGTTGTCCGACCGCCCTCCGGGTTGGGGATAACCGCGGGCTGTGTCGCCTCCATCACGGCGACGCAAGAGTTGGTCGTGCCCAAATCAATACCAATAACCTTAGCCATTCTCAGTACCTCCTGCTGCCTTTTCCGTTTCCGGACAAGGTTTGGCAACCGTAACCTGTGCCGGCTTCAATACTTTTTCCCCCAACATGTAGCCTTTGTTGATCTGCTCGACGATTGTGTTGGGCGGAACATCATCGGTCTCCACCGTACTGACTGCCTCGTGCCGCTGAGGATCGAACTGTTCACCATCACTTGAATAGGTCTTCAATCCCCAACGCTCGAGAATCTCCCTCAGATAACGGTCGATCATCGCAATGCCTTTGTGGAAACTGTCGTAATCCCGATTCGCATCACCCGAGACAACGGCCCGGTCCAGACTGTCCAGCACGGCAATCAAGTCAGTCAACAGTTGCTCATTGGCATAGACTTTAAAAGTGGCCAGTTCCTTTTCCATCCGCTTGCGGTAGTTGTCCAGGTCCGCCAGGCTCCTGAGATAGCTATCGAAGTTATCCTTCGATTCCTTCTGGGCCACGCCGAGTATTTCCTTAAGCCTCGTTACCGGGCCTATCTTCTTCATCGCCACAATATAGGGCAAAAACACACCTTTGTCAAGTGCGGTAAAGATGCAGGACCGCAATTCATTAGACAACCACTCCAATCGTTGGTTTACTATATAACATTTGAAGTAATAAGGGTTATAACCGACACCCGACGGGGTACGTTCAAGATGACGACATGACGGTTGATTCCCGATCGGTCTTTTGACTTGACTGGTCGTGAAATGTGACTATATTTCATAAGTTATGAGGATTTTTCTGACCGGAGTCGAGGGTGCGCTCGGCTCGGAGCTGGTCAAGCACTTAGACGGCCATCGAGTCATGGCTCCGCTTGAAAACGAACTCGACCTCCGCAACTTTCCCAAGGTGGTCGCCTGGGTGCGGGATTTCAAACCCGAAGTGATCTGCCATCTGGCCGCAATCAGCGATGTTGACGGCTGTGAACAAAACAAGGCGCTGGCCAACGCCGTCAATGTTCAGGGTACCTACGCGGTAGCAACCGGCGCCAACCTGACCGGCGCCAAGATCTTTTACATCAGCACCAACTACGTGTTTGACGGGAATCATGCCGACCCCTACTATGAGTCGGACCAGCCCTCGCCCCTAAACGAATACGGTCGCACCAAACTCCAGGGTGAAGTCGTCATCCGGGACCTTACGCACCGCCATTTCATTGTCCGAACCTCCTGGTTATTCGGGCGAAAATCGAAGACCTTTGCTTCGCGTCTGATCGAGACTGACCCGAAACCGAAGGAAGCCAAAGTGATCATTGATCAGTTTGGCTGTTTCACCTACACCAAAGATCTGTCGGCCGGTCTCGCCCGGCTCCTCAACACCGATTACTTCGGCATCTACCACCTGGTCAACCGCGGTAAGGCCTCCTGGTATGACTTCTTGAAGCATGCCCGGCAGCAGCTGCGTTTCGACACGGTGATCACCCCGGTCAATACCGCCGACCTCAAGCTGAGCGCGCCGCGCCCGGTCGACGCCGAACTCGGTTCTCGGTGCTATGAGGCCGTCTTCGGCGAATCCATGAGAAGCTGGCCGGAAGCCCTTGATGATTTCATCACGAGCCTTCGCTAAGATAAATCTCGGGCTGAGGGTAGTTGGCAAGCGGTCCGACGGTTACCACGACATCGAGACCATTTTTTCCACCATCAGTCTTTACGATGAGCTGACCATCACGCGAACCGAAGCGGGCATCAGCCTGGACTGTCCCGGTGCCCGCCTGCCGTGCGGCCGCCGCAATCTTGCCTACCGCGCCGCCGCTCTCTTTCTCGAACACAGTCGGGTTGCGGCCGGGGTGAGCATCCGGCTGCAGAAGAAAATACCCGTCGGGGCGGGCCTGGGCGGCGGTTCAGCCGACGCGGCCTGCGTTCTCAAAGGACTGCGCGATCTCTTCGGACTTGGCACCAGCGATCAGGAATTGGTCGAGCTCGGCCGCACCCTGGGCATGGATGTTCCGTTTTTCATCGGCGGGGGAGCAGCGTACGCCCGGGGTCGGGGCGACGAGCTCGAGCATTTCCCGTTGCCGCGAATGAGTCTGATCATCTGCCACCCGGGGTTCTCGATATCGACGAAATGGGCCTACGAGAATATCGGGTCAAACTTGACAAAAGAAGAAAATTGGATTACAATGTTGAGAAAGGGCCTCGAAACACAGGATTTCGCGCTGGTCCGGCAGTACCTGATTAATGACTTCGAGCCGCTGGTCTTCAAGCTCTATCCGGAACTGGGGCGCATCAAGGATGAGCTGTTGAAGCTCGGCGCTCGGGGAGCGCTGCTCTCGGGCTCAGGGTCCGCGCTCTACGCCATTGTCGATGAGGCATCGAAGCCCGGCATAAAGCGATTTCTCGACGAACATCGGAAGCAGTACTCGGTTGCCGAGACCGGACCGTTTTAAGAAACATTGGCGGGCGTTTTGCCGATCGTCATTCTCTTACTGGGGCGTCGTCTAATGGCAGGACGCAGGATTTTGGATCCTGTTGTGGAGGTTCGAATCCCCCCGCCCCAGCTGGTAAGCATAAGGAGTAACCGTCTATGAACCGTGGAATAAAGGTATTTGTCGGCAGTGCCAGCAAGGACCTGGGCCGAAGGATCTGTGATGCCATTGGCATTGACCCGGGCGCCGCCACCGTAACCAAGTTTTCTGACGGCGAGATCAAGGTTAAGATCAACGAGAACGTCCGCGGGTACGACGCCTACATCGTCCAGTCGACCTATCCGCCGGGCGATCATCTCGTTGAACTGCTGCTTTTCATGGATGCCCTGAAGCGGGCGTCGGCCGAGCGCATCACCGCGGTCATCCCCTACTTCGGATATGCGCGGCAAGATCGGAAGGACGAACCGCGCGTGCCCATTTCGGCCAAGCTCTTTGCCAATCTCATCGCCACCGCGGGCGCCAACCGGGTGCTCACCATGGAATTGCACGCCGAGCAGATTCAAGGCTTCTTCGACATTCCGGTCGACCACCTCTATGCCGTGCCGGTCTTCTGGAATTTCTTCCGGAAGAGAAACCTCAAGACCTACGCCATCGTCTCGCCCGATGTCGGTCGTGTCAAACGGGCCCGTGGGTTTGCCCGTCGCCTCGGCGGCAATCTGCCCATCGTCATCATCGATAAACGGCGGACCGGTCCTAATCGATCGGCGGTCGTCAATGTCATCGGTGACATCAGAGGCAAGACTGCCCTGCTGTTTGACGATATCCTTGATACCGGCGGCACGCTCGTCGATGCGGCCCGTGCCGTCAAGCAACACGGCGCCCGGAGAGTCCTGGCCTGCATAACCCATCCTCTCTTCTCCGGGCCGGCACGCAAGCGGATCGACGATTCACCCATAGAAGAAGTAGTGGCTACGGACACGATCCCGGTGCCGGCGGATCGGTTGAGCAAGAAGGTCAAAATCCTTACCGTCGCCCGGCTGCTCGCTGATGCCATCGTCCGTATTCACCATGCCCGCTCCATCAGCGTACTATTTAAGGAGATCCTATGAGACCAACCCTCAAAGTCACAACTCGGAACAAAACCGGCAAGCAGTACGCCAAGAAGATCCGGCAGGAAGGTAAAGTACCGGGCGTCATCTACGGTCACGGCGAGAAGAGCTTCGGTGTGCTGATCGACCAGAAGGAGTTCCTGAATCTGATCGATACAACCAAGAGCGAGTCAACCATTCTGGAAGTCATGATTGACGATAAAGACAAGGTGCCCTGCATCATTAAGTCGATTCAGCGCAACCCGCTGAACGATCGATTCCTCAATATCGATTTCCAGCACATTCATCTGTCCGAGAAAATCACGGTGCGGGTACCGATCATCCTCAAAGGCGAGGCCCCGGGCATCAAGCAGGGCGGCGTCCTCGACCACCGCTTGCACGAAGTGGAAATCAAGTGCCTGCCGGATGATGTCTTGTCCCGGATCGAAGTTGACATTTCCCAGCTTAAAATCGGCGAGACTCTCCACATCGGCTATCTCCATTTCGACAAAGTTGAATTCCTGCTGCCCAAGGATGCCCCGATCGTTTCGGTCCTGGTGCCCAAGGAAGTTGCCCCTGTGGCCGCGCCCGTCGAAGAGACGAAAGAACCGGAGCTCATCCGCGAGAAGAAAGAAGCGAAAGAGGAAGACGCAGAAACCACCAAGGGCGCCAAGGCGGAAAAACCAAAGGAAGAGAAACCGAAAGAGAAAGAGAAAGAGAAGGAGAAGCCCAAGGAGAAGGAGAAAGAAAAGCCCAAAGAGAAAGAAAAGCCTAAAGAGAAAGAGAAAGAAAAGCCTAAAGAAAAGGAGAAAGAAAAGGCGGGGTAGTTGATTCTGTTTGGTCTTGGCAATCCGGGAAACAAGTACCTGTTGACACGTCACAACTTCGGCTTCATGTGCCTGGACCTTCTGGCATTCAATTATAAGCTCGTATTCAGGAAAAGCACGGAAAGGAGCATCGCCGCAGGGGTAATCATGAATACGCCGGTCATCTTGTGCAAGCCGCTCATTTTCATGAACGGCTCCGGGCTGGTCGTCAAGCGGATGCTCGACAAGAACTTCCCGGCCGGCGACAGCGGGGAAGCCGGTTTTGCTGTGATCTGCGATGATCTCAATCTCCCCTTGGGCCGTATTAAACTCTACAAACGCGGCACCGATGGCGGCCATCTTGGACTGCGTTCGATCATTGACGCGCTCGATACTATCGCTTTCCCGAGTATCAGACTCGGAATCGGTCCGCCCCCGAAGACCGACTGGTCCGAATTCGTGCTCGACGATTTCCGGGAGGACGAATTAGGCACCGTCCGGCAAGTGCTGGAGCGCACGGCGCACGGCATCGACCTGCTGTTTGCCAAGGGGTTTGCCGCGGCCCAAACCTTTCTCAATACAAGGACGGTCGCGCCATGAGGGTGGGCATCATTGGCCTGCCCAACAGCGGTAAGTCGAGTCTCTTCAATCTTCTGACGCATGCCGGGGCCGCGGTCGGAATCTACCCTTTCACCACCACCGACCGGAATGTGGGGGTCGTCCCGGTTCAGGACGAACGGCTACCGCGCCTGGCCCACGTCACCAAACCGCAGAAGCTCACCCCGGCAACCATTCGGGTTGTTGACATCGCCGGTCTGGTCAAAGGCGCCAGCCGGAACGAGGGGCTGGGCAACAAATTCCTGGCCCACATCAGGGAAGTCGATCTGGTTCTCCATCTCGTGCGCGCTTTCGAGGACGCAAACATTCCGCATGTCTACGCAACCATTGACCCGGCACGGGACTATGACATCGTCGTCTACGAGCTACTGATGGCCGACCTTGACATGGTCGACAAACGGCTCGACCGGATCAAGGTGAAGGCCGAAGCCAAAGAAGAGCGCGGGATTCTTGAGCATCTCCGGCAGAGCCTGAGCTGTGGTCAGCGGCCCAACGTCGCCGGCCTGCCGGGGAAACTGCCGGCCGACCTGCCGCTGCTTTCCACCAAACCTGAAATCGTGGTGCTTAATTTCGGCGCGGGCGGCGCGACCCCGGTCCCTCTTGGCGGCTTCAGAATCTCAGTCAGCGTCGAAGCCGAGATTCCCGATTTTCTTCCCGAAGAGAAGCGCACCCTGCGTACTGAACTCAACCTCGAACGCGACGGCGTCGAAGGACTCATTGAGGATTGCTTCGACCGACTGAAACTGATCCGGTTCTACACGATCAAAGGCGATGAGACCCGGGCTTGGGCCATTGCCCGGGGTGCGACCGCGCTCGAAGCCGCCGGCCTCATTCACAGCGATCTCAAGGAGGGTTTCATCAAAGCCGAGGTGGTCAATGTTGATGACCTCATCAACAGCGGCGATTTTGCCTCGGCGGCAAGCAAGGGGAAAGTAAAAATAGAGGGACGCGAGTATCATGTCAAAGATGGCGACGTCCTTCTCATCAAATTCAGGTGAGAATCATGGATAAACTAACGAATCTTTCAAGAGCCGCCGAAATGGTGTTCAGTCTGGGGAATTTCATGTTCCTCGGATTTCTGGTTCTGGGCTTTGCCGGTGCCTGGCTGTTGTCGATACTGTTTGCGGTCGTGGAACGCTACCTTGAGACACGCTGGCCGCCTTCGAAAAAGATCCTCGACGTCGTCACGCAGCCGATCCTGATGCTGATCCTGGTTACCGCCTACGCCATCGGCAGCGCGTTCCTCACCCTGCCCGGTGCGTGGTTGGACTCGTTCAGCGGTGCCGGGCAGTACCTGACCTATCTGACCTTCAGCTGGTTTGCGGTCAATCTCGTCGCCGTGCTGCTGGCCCGGCTGACCGTGAAGGGTGCGCGTTTCCTTCGTCTTGCCCTGTTCGTCGTCTTGATCGTGCTCTTCTCGCTTCTGTTCCTCGCCAATTGGCCGGCCCTGATTGCCGGTGTCATCCTGGCCGCTCTATTCTACATCCTGGTCTATCGAATTTCGTCGCTCCCTTCGCCCGGTTTCGTGCAACTGGCCGGCGAACATAAACCATACCCGAGACTGATCCAGGTTCATCTCTATCTGGGCCTCAAGACGACCGGTGACAACATCGAACAGGCGATTGCTCTGATCAAAGAGGCCATCACAACCGTGAACGGAACCGGCGCTGAGAAATCCGCAATCTTCAGCGGCTTTGCACCAACCGGCCTTGACATTATGATAAAATACTATATAGTTGACTTGGCGCATCTTGATCAGGTCAAAAATGACGTTAACCTGACCATTGTCAAGAAACTGAACGCAGCCGGCATTGAACTCGGCGCAGTCGGTTAGGTTTCTTTGACCAAAGCACTTACTAAGGAGGCAAGATGAGAAGAAAATGCCTGATCTGGTTGACGGTCTTAGGAGTCGTCGGCCTCATCGGCTGTGGCGAAGACGAAGTCTCCAGCATCAATATCACCGCGGACAATGTGACGGTGTCGATGAAGCTGTACGGCTGGTGGGCCAACTCCGACACGGCCCAGATCGTCACTTTCAGCGCCGGCGGTGGTTCCTATCAGTCGGACTTCCCCTCGATCTGGATCCAATTCCCCAAACAAGCCGTGGGCTCGTATTCGGAAGGTACACCGAACGTCGAGCTTCAGTATTGGGATGAGTTCGGCACCTTCTTCCGTTCCGAGAACCGCGGTGCTTGTAACATCACCATCACCGGCATTGACCCGCTGACCGGTTCGTTCGGCGGCTCCATCTACTCCAGTGCCATGATTAAGAAAGAACTTAACGGCAACTTCAACGTGCTGACCGGAGACTATCAGGGAATAAGGTAGCCGCGCGTTGGTGAACCGGGAATCTTAGGGGAACCCAGGACGCCGTTTACTCCCGCACCGGCAGCATTTGGAGAACGGTCTGGACCTGGGCATCGGCCGGCATCCGCTTGAGGTACGCTTCGCGATAAAGCCGTGCGCTGTCCGCGACGCGCCTTGCCTTTCACTCTTTCAACAACTCCTCAAAATAGGCCCGGATTAGCCTTTCGTACTCGAGTGGATATCCCTCTTTCAAACCTTTCATCAGCTCTTCGCGCAAGCGCCGCTTCCGCTCACCAAGGTCTTCGGACAGTTGCCGGGGCCGGGCCCGCCCCAGCATCTCCTCGCCCGGTTTCGCAACCCGCTTCTTCTCGCTGTCCTGTTTGCGGATCGACTGCCGGGTGTCGAGCAGGCGCGACAGGATCTTCTGCTGTCGTTGTATCAACTCCCGGTCAAGTTTGTATTGGTATAGCTCCTGCTCACTCTCTTCCATGCTCCGCGCCAGGGCATTGAGTTCCTCCCTCAACCCGGCGTCACTGAGCTTCTGCCCCAGACCGGACAGCGCCTCGCGCAGTTCACGCTGGCGCGCGGCCAGGCGGCCGAGCTGTTCGCGCTGGGCTGAACCCATGCCGCCCACCGGTATCGGAATAAGGCCGTCAAGCGATTGATTAAGCATCATCTGTTCCGCCGCGAGACTCGAAAGTGCCGCCATGAAGCCGTCCATGCCGGTTGACGAACCGCCTTGAGCCGCGTCCTGAAGTGAACCGATCAGCCGCTGCGCCGTCGCGTTCATTTGGGCCAATGCCGCGGTCGCCTGGGCGCGTCCGATTTCGGCCTTGGCTCCTTCGAAGCTCTGCACCGCACCGGCCATCAAGTCCATCGACTGCCCCATTCCCTTGCCGACGTCCGAACCCACAAACATCGATTTTTTCTGCGTGCCGAAGAGACTGTCTCTCAGCTCCCGCATCGATTCCACCAATGCCCGCTGCTGCGGCCCGGGGTCAGCGGTTCGGCCCTGGGCAATGGCCTCCTGCTCTTCGGATATTGCCAGCAGGCGGTTGATGCGGCGCACGATGTCGCGCTGGACATCATCCTTGCGTTGCCCGGCCAGACGGTTCTGCAGGGAGGACAACGTCTCCTTGACATCTTCGATGTCTTGCGCCACGGCACGACTGATTTGACCAGCGGCAGCTTTGTCATTCTCCTGCAGTGCCTTTTGCGCCCGCATCGTCTTTTCCACGACCCCTCGCGCCTCGATTTCTTTCAAGAGAGCCTTCAGGGCCTCGCGGATTTCGTTTTCCAACGATACATCACCGCTCAGTTTGCCGATATCGCTCTTCATATCCTTCAATCCTTCACCGACTTTCTGTTGGGCCTCCGCCGCCGCCGGGCGATCCTTAAGAAGGTCAATCGACCGCTGTTCTCCGAGCAGTTTCTCGGCTTTCATCACCAGGGCCTTGAGTTTCTCCTCGTGCCGGAATCGCTTCAACACCTCGATCGCCCGCTCGATATTCTTCCTGATGTCCGCCTGGGCCGCTTGCAGTTGCTTAAGGTCGAATCCGAACTCCGGATCTTCGCGCGCCAGCCGCTCTTCAAGGCGTTTCACCAGGTTCGCGTACTGCTCGGGCATGATTTCCTGCATCAGCCGGCTCATCTCTTCGAGCCGTTCCACCGCTTCCTGGTCAAGAACCATCCCCTCGTTCATCTTGTCGATGGTCCGTTCCAGCTCGCTGATCCACGCCTCGGCCTTGCTCGCAAGCTCTTGCTGCCCGCGAACAATCTCTTCGAGGTCTTTCCGGTCGGACCAATCGATCTTCTTGTCGCGTCGGTACTTCTCCTCGACCCGCTTGGTGTTCTGGGCAAGAGCCTCCTGCGTTTCCTCAAGACGCCCCAAATCCGCGGTCAACCGGTCTTCCTTGGCGGCAACATCATCATAGATTTCCGCGACGGTCGGGAACCGTATCCGCATCAGCTCGCTTCGGGACGCTTTGGGACCTGAATAGGCATCGTTATCCCACCCTTGAACATAGTAGACCAGCTCATCGCCCGGCAACATCCCCAAGCTCGTGAGGTCCCAGTCCGAGTTAAGGGTCGCTTCGACCTGCCCTTTCTTGATCTCGATCGGCCGGCTCGATTCCTTATCTTTCAACCGGTAGATCAAGTCGACGCGGGACAAACCGTAGTCGTCCATCGCCCGCACGCCGATCTTCACCCTCATTTCGATCGGTAAATCGATCTCCGGTTCCGGGCTTGTGACCTCGATCAAAGGCGACAGATCCGGGATTGCCACCAGCGGCAGCCGAACCGCCAGGCTGTCATTCCCTCCCAGCAGCAGCCGGCCCTCGCCGCTGTTTCTCAGGACGAATTCCCGGCTGAATCTTTCGCCGTTCAAGCTTAAGGGTAGGGTGTCGCCATCGATAAGGAGGAGGCCGAACGCCAGCCGGGCCGACGCACGCCCCTGGAGCAGAATCCTGGTCCCGCGCAAAGCCGTGACCTCACCCTTCGTTGTCACCTGGGGGGCCAATCCGGTGTACGCAGGGTAGACGCATTCCAACGACAGTTCTCTGATCGCCAACGGTTCTTCCGGGCGGATCATCCGCGCCGGTGTCGACTTGTTCCGAATCACGAAGCGGTACGAGAAATCCTGTTCAATTCGAATCGTCTTGTCCGCCCGGCCGTCGGTCAACGGCAGATTGAAACAGTTCCGCGCTTTGCCCGAATAGATCTCGAGTCTCGCCTGCGCCGGCAGATTCACACCGAATGCCTGGACCGCAAGGACGATTGCCTGGCCGCGGGTTGTTCTCCGCCCGGTCGGCTCCAGATGAAGACTCGTATCGCGGGTCAGGCCGTAGAAGAACCGTCCCGGGGTCAGCGCCGCATAGCCCAGCACGAGAATCGTCGCTAAGGCAACGAGCTGGACCCGGTGACCCAGGCCGCGCGCATCGAGATATCGGCTCGGCCGGAGCTGTTCCATTTCCCTCGCCACCTCGGCGACCGCGGCGCGAATTAAGTCCGGCGAGTAGTTCTCCGGCGAGATCCCGGGCAACAGGGAAAGCTGGTACGCCGGCACCAGCCGGGCAGTGAATTTCGGCTCGCGCCGCTCAAGATACCGTGCGGCATCAAGCGCCGACATTTTTCTAAGCAACAACCACGGAGCAACGAAGGCCAGGACTACCCAGTAGAAGGGTTTCAATAACAGCAGGCATACGAAGAATGTCACCATCGCCAGGGCAATTGTCAGCAGCAGTGTTTCGGCCGACCTCATCCCAAAATGCATTCGGGCGAATTCCTTCAGTCGGGCTTCAATCATCGACCTGAACCCCTTCCGGGACAACCGGCGCTTGGAACGTTCATTGCTGTGGAAGAGTATAAGTCGTTTTGCTGCCTTGTCAACGTCCGATGGAGCGGCTCGGCATACCGGCAAATTCACAAGAAATCATTATTGACACCACGCCGATTCCGGATATAATGGTGCCATGCAAAAGACAAAGCGCTCGATTGTCAGTGAAGCAGTAATCAACTGGACAATTTCGCACTACTGCTTCTGGCATTTCCGGACCACCGGTTCGGATAGAGCGTAATCCCTTTCACCCCCCTTCAAAGGGCGTAATCCGCCCAAATCCTGAAAAAGTGGACAATTCTGACCTGAAAAGGAGGCAAAAATGCCCAAACTTAGCATCGTGATCCCGAAAGGCAGCATCTACGGGAGTGTGGTTCAGCTTCTGGCTGACGCCGGTATCGGTCTATCGGTCAACGACCGAACCTATCGGCCCCAGGTAAGCGACCCGGCCATCGATGTGAAGATCATGCGGCCTCAGAACATCCCGGAGCTCATCGAACTGGGTTCTCACGATGCCGGCTTCACTGGTCTTGACTGGGTCACAGAGACGGGCGCCGATGTTGCCGAAGTCCTCGACCTTAAACTCGATCTAGTCAGAATCGTCGCCGCGGTGCCGGAAACACTGCCGGTGAGCGATTTGCGACAGCGGACCATCGTTGTGGCGTCAGAGTATGAAAAGATCAGTCGTGCGTTTCTCGACCAGGAAGGCTACCGCTATGTCTACCTCCGCACCTACGGGGCGACCGAGGTCTTCCCGCCCGATGATGCCGACATGATCATTGACAACACGGCGACCGGGAGGACGCTTGAAGAGCATGATTTGAAAGTTATCGCCACCCTACTTGAATCGTCTACGCGGTTTGTCGCCAATCGCAAGTCGCTTGAAGACACCGGGAAGGCCGAGAAGATTGCCGAGCTCAAGATGCTCTTCCAATCGATCATTGATGCCCGAAGCCGAGTGATGCTGGAAATGAACGTGCCCAAAGCCAGATTCGACGATGTTGTCCAGATCCTTCCCTGTATGCGGTCGCCCACCGTGGCTCCTTTGTACGGCGAACAGGGTTATGCCGTAAAGGTGGCAGTAAGACGCTGCGAGGCAGTGAAGCTGATACCTCAGCTTAAGCGGCTCGGCGCCACCGACATCCTGGAGTACGAATTCCGGAAGGTGATCATATGAGATTAGTCCGCAAAACAATCCAAACCCTCAAAGTCTATCATGTCGAACAGAACCGTCGGGTCATCAAACTCAACCAGAATGAATCGCCGTGCGATCTTCCCTCGGCGCTCAAACAGCAGATTCTGCGCCGCCTGGCCCAGCTTCAATGGAACCGCTATCCTTCGGGCCGACCGGGCGACCTTATCCAGGCGCTGCACCGCTATTCACGGCACCCGGCCCGGGGCATTGTCGTCGGCAACGGCTCTAACGAACTGATCGCGGCGACGATGATGGCGACGTGCACCCGCGGCGACAAGATCCTCATCGTGTCGCCGGGGTTTCCTGTCTACCAGCGCGTGGCCCGGATTCTCGATCTTGATATCGAAGATGTGCCCTTGAAGGCGAGCTTCGAGTTCGATGTCGCCGCGATTGAACGACGGATGCGCGGCGCCAAGCTCGTGATCATAGCATCACCCAACAGCCCTACCGGTACCGTCCTGCCGCTGCCCTCTCTTGCCCGACTGCTGAAACGGTGCGACGGTGTCTTCGCCCTCGATGAGGCGTATTTCGAATTCTATGGCCAGACTGCCCAGCCGCTGGTGCGGCGGTTTCCAAACCTGCTCATCATCCGCACGCTTTCCAAAGCCTGGGGCCTTGCCGGTATCCGCCTGGGCTATCTTCTGGCTCAACCTGGACTGGCGGTCCAGATCGAGAAGACAAAGTTGCCTTTCTCGGCTGGACTCTTCCAGCAGACGGCCGGCCCGTTGGTTCTGGGCCGCCGAGGGTACATCACGGCGCAAGTCGAGTCCATTGTTGCCGCGCGGGCGAAGGTCTTTGATGCGTTGCGCCGGATCCCCGGTATCGATCCGGTTCCATCGCAAGCCAACTTCATTCTCTTTACCGTCCGAGGCCGGTCCGCTCATCAGTTACAGCGGGATCTTTATCGCCGCGGCATTCTGATCCGCCATTTCAACACGCCGCGTCTGAAGAACATGCTGCGCGTCACGATCGGCAAGCCGGCTGAGAATCGTTCTTTTCTGCAGCAGCTGCGGGCCAAGATGAAACAACGCCGGGGTGCGCGATGAGACGCGGCAAAATTCGACGCAAGACCAGAGAGACCAACATCACGATCTCCGTAAACATGGACGGTTCGGGCAAGAGCCGCGTCTTGACGCCGATCGGTTTCTTGAGTCACATGCTTGAGACCATTTCCCGTCATGGCGGCTTTGACCTTGAGGTTCGGGTCAAAGGCGACCTGCACATCGACCAGCATCATCTGGTGGAAGACACCGGATTGGTCCTGGGCCAAGCCTTGGCGCAAGCCCTGGGCGACAAGAAAGGCATTGGGCGGATGGGGTTTTTCATTTGTCCGATGGATGATGCGCTCGCCCTGGTCGCCCTCGATCTTTCCGGACGGCCGTATCTTAAGTATGATGCCGGCCTGAAAACCAGGAAAGTCGGCGACCTGGATACCGATCTGGTTGAGGATTTCCTGCAAGCCTTTGCCGCGGCACTCAAGGCCAACCTTCACATCAAGGTTGTCTACGGACGGTCCGATCACCACAAGATTGAGGCGGTCTTCAAAGCACTGGCTAAGGCCCTGAGCCAGGCGTGTTCGATTGGCCGGACGTCAAGAAGGCGCATACCGAGCACTAAAGGGGTCTTGTGATCGGCATAATCGACTACGGTGCCGGCAATCTCAGGTCCGTGGGGAAGGCATTTGAATTCCTCGGCGCGCCGACCAAGGTCATCCAGGGTCCGGCCGATATCAAAGGCGTCAGTAGATTAGTATTACCCGGGGTGGGTGCTTACGCCGCCGCACTGGACAACCTTCATTCCCGTGGCATCGCGGATCCGATCGCGGTCTGGCTTAAGGCCGACCGGCCCTTCCTCGGCATCTGTCTTGGTCTCCAACTGCTCTTTGACGAAAGCGAAGAGGCTCCCGGTCGAAAAGGGTTCGGCCGTTTCTCCGGCCGCGCCCTCAAATTCCAGGCCTACAAGGTGCCCCAGATCGGCTGGAACAAAATTCAATTCGAGGGGTCCGCCGGACTCCTCTCTCTCCGACACGCCTGTGTCCCGCAGGGAGACACAATCGTGCAAAACATCAATGCGGGCTCATACTTTTTCTTCCTCCACAGTTACTATGTCGTGCCGTCGGATCCGACAATCACGATTGCCTCGACCCGGTACGGCATCGAATATGCCGCCGCGGTCCAGCAAGGCAATGTCTGCGGGGTTCAGTTTCATCCTGAGAAAAGCGGCGATTTAGGCCTGCAGCTACTGAGGAATTGGATCGATCATGGCGATTAACGAAACGACATTCCAATCAGGACTGGCAATAAGAATCATCCCGTGTCTTGATGTCCACGCGGGTCGCGTTGTAAAAGGCGTCAAGTTCAATAATCTCAGAGATGCCGGTGACCCGGCGGAACTGGCCCGGTACTACAACAACCAGAGGGCGGATGAGCTTACGTTTCTCGATGTTGCGGCTTCAGCCCGGAGCCAGGAAATAATGCTTGAAATCGTGCAGCGCGTTTCGAGCGAAGTTTTCATTCCGCTTACGGTCGGCGGCGGCATCCGGACGGTCGAGGACATGCGCCGGGTACTCAATGCCGGCGCCGACAAAGTCGCAATCTGCACCGCGGCAATAGATAACCCCGACCTGATCCGAGATGGGGCAATTGCCTTCGGTTCTCAGTGTATCGTCCTCTCAATCGACGCCCAGCGCTGCGGTTCGACCTGGCACGCCTTTACGCACGGAGGCCGGCGCGACTCACATCTGGATGCAGTTGAATGGGCACAGCACGGCGCGGCCCTGGGCGCGGGCGAGATCCTTCTCAATTCCATCGACCGGGACGGAACCAAACAGGGGTATGATCTGGAGCTAACCCGGACTGTCTCGGAAAGCGTGCCGGTACCCGTCATTGCCTCTGGTGGAGCCGGCAATCTCGACCAGATTACCGATGTCGTTCTAAGGGGCAAGGCCGACGCCGTCTTGTTGGCCTCCCTCCTCCACTACGGCGAGTCAACCATCGACGAGATAAAATCCCGGCTCCACCAAAGAGGAGTTACCGTTCGATGGTAGTCGCATCGATCGACCTCCTGAACGGCAAGGTGGTTCAACTGCGCCAGGGGCGAGAAAAGGTGCTGGAGCGCGATGACCCCTTTGAACTGCTCAAAGACTTCGACCGCTACGGCCCGACGGCCGTAATCGACCTCGACGCCGCCCTGGGCCGTGGTTCGAATCTCTCCCTGATCAAACAACTCGTCAGGTCCGGAGAGTGCCGGGTTGGCGGCGGCATACGGAATGTGGAAACGGCCGTCGAGCTTGTTGCGGCCGGTGCCAGGAAGATTATCATCGGCTCCAAGGCCTTTGAGCAGGATCGCGTCAATCGCGGTTTTCTTGAGGAACTGGCCGGCGTTGTCGGACGACAGCGCATCATCGTTGCCATCGATGCCCTGAATGAGGAGATCGTAACCCAGGGCTGGCAGCATCGGACCGGACTAAAACTGACTTCGATTCTGGCGGAACTCGCTGAATTCACGTCCGAGTTGCTCTTCACCTGCGTTGAACGCGAAGGAACCATGACCGGCATCGACATGAATCTGGTCGAAAAACTCAGGGCCGCGACTGAAAACCAGGTCACCGTGGCCGGCGGCGTGACCACCATCGACGAAATCCGCAAGTTGAGTCGTCTCGGTCTTGACGTCCAGCTCGGCATGTCACTTTACACGGGCCGCATCAATCTGGCCCAAGCCTTCATCGAAACGCTCAATTGGAAATCTGAGCTCTTACCAACCATTACCCAGAACTCGGCCGGCCAGGTGCTGATGCTTGGGCATTCGAATCGAGAGTCGCTCGACAAGACTTTCGCCACCGGTTCGATGCATTACTATTCCCGGTCCCGGGGCAGACTCTGGCTGAAAGGAGAGACTTCAGGCCATACTCAGACCGTGGTCCGGCTGCGCGCGGATTGCGACCGCGATACAATTCTGGCTACGGTCGAACAGCAAGGCCCGGCCTGCCATCTGGGCACCGATTCCTGCTTTGGCGATCACCGGTTTGACCTCAATGGACTCTACGACTTGGTCAAGGCCCGGCTTGATAATCCCCAACCAACGTCTTACACGGCCCGGCTCCATCCCGGACTCCTGCGCCGGAAGCTTCTGGAAGAAATCCAGGAACTGGCTAATGCCGGGACCATGGAGGAGATTGTCCACGAGACCGCGGACGTGCTCTACTTCTTGACCGTGCTGCTGGCCCGAAAGGGCATTAAGATTGGTCAGGTGTTTGGTGAACTCGCGTCCCGACGTAAGGAGTCAATATGAGACAGATTAGGGCCTCACAGCTCAAGCCGGATTTCTATTCATTTCGGCCGCCGGCCCGGGCTGGCGCCGTGGCCAGGGTCATTGATGGTGTCCGCAAGTACGGCGATCAAGCCTTGAAAAGGTATACTCTTAAGTACGACAAGGTCAAACCTAGTCGAATCAGGGTCAGTCCCCGCCAGATCAAGGCCAGTCGCCGGCACGTCGACCACCAAGTGGTCAGTTCAATCCGTACCGTCGCCCGGAATGTCGCGCGGTTTGCCCGTCGCCAGATGGGCCAATTGAGCGATTTTGAGTACCAGATTGCACCCGGCGTCTATGCCGGACAGAAAGTCATTCCCATTGAACGGGTCGGCGTCTATGTACCGGGCGGTCGGTTTCCGCTTATTTCCAGCCTGCTGATGGGAGCAATCCCCGCCCAAGTGGCCGGGGTCAAGGAAATCGCCGTCTGCTCACCGCCATCCTTCAGCGGCTCAATCCACCCGGCGATTTTGGCCGCCGCCGACCTCATCGGTATCAGTGAGATATATCAGGTGGGCGGAATCCAGGCGATTGCGGCTATGGCTGTCGGTACCAAGACAATCAGCAAGGTCGACAAGATCGTCGGTCCGGGCAACCGGTACGTTGCGGGCGCCAAGAAAGAGGTCTATGGTATGGTTGGTATCGATTTTATTGCCGGGCCGTCCGAGATCATGATCATCGCCGACGACTCGGCTGATGCGTCGGTCGTTGCCGCCGATCTTATTGCCCAGGCTGAGCACGATGTTGAAACGGTGCCGATGCTGGTTTCTCTGTCACACCGCACTGCGCACCGGGTTCGTCAGGCACTCGAACGCCAACTCGCCAGCCTGCCAACCCAACCGACGGCGCGCGAGGCGATCCGCCGCAACGGGATGATAATCATTGTTGAAAACGCCGCCCAGGCGATCGAGATCGCCAACCGCCGCGCGCCCGAGCATCTTGAGCTTTTGGTGCGAAACCCGTCGCGCTATCAATCGAAACTGACCAACTATGGCACGCTGTTCATCGGTCCACTGGCGGCCGAAGCTCTGGGCGACTACTCGAGCGGCCTCAATCACATACTACCGACCAGCACCGGCGCCCGGTACACCGGCGGACTGAGCGTGCGAGATTTCGTCAAAGTTCAAACTACTTTGCGTGTCACCAAGAAGGGCCTGGATCGGATCGGTCCGGTCGCGCAAAAGATGGCCCGGCTTGAAGGCCTGTCTGGTCATGAACGGTCGATCAGCATCAGAATGGCAGGAACCAATGACTAAGTTTTTGTTCATAAATGACCTTCCTGACATTGTGCCCCAAGGACACAAGAGCGAAGCGATCCACCAATGTAAGTATCGCCCCGCCTATTCGGTACACCGATTTCGGAGCAGGCTCAAACCCGAATACCACCTTAGATGGCGTGTCCGGTCCTGACCGCGACACAAGACAACAGCCATTCCAGCATTGAACTGAGTTCTCCCCACCGGAGAAGACCGGCCGGCATGAAATCAAGAACAACTCGGTCTGGCCGGCTTCCGGTCAAGAATGGGGAGATTGGCCGCAATTGATTCTAACAACCCTAAGGAGGAAAGGTGGACACGAAGGTTTTCTTGAGTGAAAAAGAGATGCCGAAAGAATGGTATAACGTGCTGGCCGATCTGCCGGGTCCGCTTGACCCGCCGCTCCATCCGGCAACGATGGAGCCGCTCAAGCCCGCCGACTTGGCGCCGCTGTTTCCAATGGCTTTGATTGAGCAAGAAGTGAGCGCTGAACGCTTTGTCAAGATTCCGCAGGACGTGCGCGACATCTATGCCCTGTGGAGGCCGACCCCGCTGTATCGAGCGCTTCGGCTGGAAAAAGCATTGGCGACCCCGGCCCGGATCTACTACAAGTGGGAAGGTGTCAGCCCGGCCGGTTCGCACAAACCCAATACCGCGGTGGCTCAAGCCTACTACAACAAGCAGGAAGGGATAAAGCGACTGAGCACCGAGACCGGGGCCGGACAGTGGGGCAGCGCGCTCTGCTTTGCCGGAATGCTTTTCGGCCTCAAGGTGACGGTCTACATGGTCAAGATCAGCTACGATCAGAAGCCCTATCGCCGAATCTTGATGGAAACCTGGGGTGGTGAAGTCTTTCCCAGTCCCAGCCCCAGGACCCGGGCCGGGAATGGGTTTCTTGCTCGAGACCCTGATTGTGCCGGTTCGCTCGGCATCGCAATCAGCGAAGCGGTCGAAGATGCCGCCACCCACGAAGATACCCACTACTCGCTCGGATCGGTGCTCAATCACGTCCTGCTCCATCAGACGGTCATCGGACTTGAGGCCAAACGCCAGCTCGCTCAGCTGGGCGACTACCCAGATGTGGTTGTCGGTTGCGTGGGCGGCGGCTCCAACTTCGGCGGGATTGCCCTGCCCTTTGCCGCCGACAAATTCACCGGCAAGAAAATACGCTTAGTCGCGGTCGAACCGACGGCCTGCCCGACCTTCACCAAAGGTATCTACACTTACGACTACGGTGACACGGCCAAAATGGCCCCGCTGCTCAAGATGTACACGCTTGGGCATGGATTCGTTCCACCCAAAATCCATGCCGGCGGACTGCGTTACCATGGTGATTCCCCGATCCTGTCCAAACTGGTCAGAGACGGTCTGGTTGAGGCGGTCGCCTATCGTCAGAATCCGGTTTTCGAAGCAGCCCTTCAATTCGCCCGAACCGAGGGTTTCATACCGGCTCCGGAAACCGCGCACGCGATACGAGCCGTAATCGATGAAGCGAACAAGGCCCGGGAAGAACGCAAGGAGCGCGTAATCCTCTTCGGCAATTCAGGTCACGGGCATTTCGACCTTTCTGCCTACGAAGATTACCTTGCCGGCAGGCTCTCTGATTACGAACACCCGGAAGCCGAAATCGAGAAATCACTGAAGGAGGTGCCAGTGCTGACCACGGTTTGAAATGTTTCTGCGCCGGGGCGGGTGCCCCGGCGCAGAAAAGCCTTGACAAACCTACGAAAGACAAGTAATATGCAATACTGTCGCTCGACCGAAGCCGTTTCGGCAAGGTCTGTTAAGGCCTTAGAGAAATGTAAGGAGGTTCTATGAAGCAAAAGGGGATTCTGTTTCTCCTTGTCACGCTGCTGATCATCGGTACACTAGGTTTTGCCCAGTCCACCCGGATCTGGATGAGAACAATGCCCGGAACCCTGGGCCAGCAAGGAGTAGGCTACAATCCAACCAACGCCCGCATCTACTATACCCACTTCTACCAGAAAGTCATCAACATCATATCGGCCGACAGCAACATTACGTCCTACGGCACGATCCCGACACCCAACAACGAAAGCGCCTGCGTCGACATCAAGTACTGCTCATACGACAATTCGTTCTGGGTCCTCAACAACTGGCGGAAGACCGTATACAAAATCACGGGTACCGGAACGATCCGACGTTCCTTCACGGTCCCGGCGGTTGACTATGCCGCCGGCTTGGCCTGGGATGAGGCGACGCGCACGATCTACATCTCGGACCGACGGACCGCCATCGGTTCTTTCCCGCAATATATCCATGTCTACGACACGCTGGGCAATGTCATCCGGCGCATGGACCATCCGCTCCGCGTCAACTACGGCAACCGCGGTATCACATTCCGTCCCCGCAGCGGCAATCTGGGCCCCTGGATCCTCAATTCCTACACGTTCTGGAACAGCGGTGCGACCGGCATTGACAGCGCCAAGGTTCTGGCCCTTGATCCGACCAACGCCCGCGTGCTCAATGCCGTCAAGGTCCACTTAGTACCCGAGACGTGCAACATCCGGGGCGTGGAGTTTGACCCGCGCGGCAACACCTTCTGGGTTATGTACACCCAGTACGGGACCTGAAGTACCTGCCCCGGTGCACTGTGCAAGTTCACCGGCTTCCAAGGTGTGGAAGCAGAAGAAGAAAGACAGGTTTCAGTAAGCAACAATCAGGTCCGAGTCGAACCCAATCCTTTCCACAGCTCGACCGTAATCTGCTACACTCTGCCCAGCATGAGCCGGGTCGAGTGCCGGGTTTTTGACGCCACCGGACGAGTCGTCGCCACCCTGTTTTCGGGTCAGCAAGACAAAGGGTCGTACCGACTGGCCTGGAACCGTACCAACGACAATGGCCGTCGTGTCAACCACGGTGTCTATTTCGTTCGCGTTGCGGCTGAAGGCCTCCAGGTGCAGACCAAGCTGGTGGTATTGTAGAAAGTAGCCAGAATCAAAAAGGCATCCGCCTGTGGCGGATGCCTTTTTTTATGCTATGTTGCCGCTATAGTCGGTTGGTCTTTTCAAGGCGCGATAGCCGCTTCACATTCTGAGCTAAGACATGACGGGCGTGGCGCAACTGCTGCCGGGTTGGCTTCAGCCCAGTACTATTCTTGGTCCGCTTGGCCCGGACCGACGTTTCCGGCTTGAGCAAATGAGTTATCGCGCCCGCCGGCAGCTTCGTTGCCGCGGCAACCAGAGCAGTAAAGGTTTTGATATCGCCCCGGGCTCTCCGTACGCAGGTTGCGACGGTCCGGTAGGCATGACGAAACCGCCACCCTTTCATTACCATCTGGTCAACAAGATCCGAAGCGCACCCGAGACCCGGTTCCTGTCCCCACTGTTCAGGCACTTTGAACTCAAGCCCCCTGATTACTTTTCCGGCCAGGGCAAGGCTTGACGACGCCTCCTTGACTTGGTCAAGAAGCAAAGGCTTAAGTTCCTGAAGGTCGCGGTTATAGGAAACTGATAGGCCCTTGAGAATCGACAGGGCACCGGTCAAATTGCCGATGGCCCGGCCGGCTTTGGCCCGCAGCAGTTCGCAGACATCAGGGTTTCTTTTCTGGGGCATGATACTCGAACCAGTGGTTACTGAGTCGTCCAGCCTGACCAGTTGGAATTCGTCAGTGCTGAAGATTATCAGTTCCTCGGCCAGTCCCGAAATATGGATCATGATCCTGGCCAGATAGTAAAGCAAGTCGCACAAGAAATCCCGGTCGGCAACGCCGTCGAGAGCATTACTCACTACACTGCGCAACCCAATGCCCGCGGCCAGATGCTCCAGATCGATCGGCAGGCTGGTTCCGGCCAGAGCACCGCTACCCAGCGGTGATACTGCGATCCGCCCCAGCAGCCATTCCAGCGCCTGAAAATCCCGGTCAAAGCGGCTGAAGTGCGCCAGCAGATAGAACGAAACCGTGATCGGCTGAGCCGGCTGCCAGTGAGTGTACCCCGGCATCAGGGCACGGGCGTGTTGCGATGCCTTGTCAATCAAAGCCCGTTCAAGCGTGACCAGGTCACGCATGATTCTGATTGTTTCGGACCGACAGTAGAGGCGTAGATCGGTAGCGATCAGGTCATTCCGGCTGCGGGCGGTGTGCAGCACGTCGGCCACCGGACCGATCAACTCTCGCAGTTGCTGCTCGACGTTCATGTGGACATCTTCGAATTCCGGACCCAGCTTCATCCGGCCGCCCCGGTCCTTGACCAACAGCCGCCGCAGGCCTTGCACCAGCCGGCGGGAATCTCTCGTCGATATCATCTTCTGCCGGACCAGCATTTTCACATGCGCCAGACCGCAGGCCAGATCATAGGGTATGAGCGGATTATCCGCGCTCACCGACGAGGTGAAATCCAAAACCGATCCGGTAGCAGGCTTGTCCAAGCGCGCCTGCCAGACCGGTTGACGCTTCTTCATTTCACGCCCACCGAAGCCACCCGGCTCGCCGCATGCTCGACCGCCGCGGAAAAGATCTCCATGCCTTGTTCCAGATCAGGCTGGGCGATGTTGAGCGCCGGAACGAACCGGATCGACGAGATGCCGCAGGGCATAAGCAGCAGCCCGCGCTTGAAGCACTGCTCAATGATTTCGTCGGCCAGACCGCCGGCCGGCTTCTTGGTGACCGGATCCAGCACGAACTCGCAGGCGACGAAGAGTCCCCGGCCGCGGATATCGCCGATGCAGTCGTACTTCTCCTGCAGTTTCTCAAGACACGTCTTGACGAACTGCCCCTTAACCACAGCCGCGTTGACCAGACCTTCCTCCTCGATGACTCCGATCGTAGCCAGGGCCGCCGCACAGGCCACCGGGTTGCCGCCAAAGGTGTTGGAGTGGGCCCCCTTGACCCCAAAATCGTACCGGGCGTCAAGAATGGCGGCCCCGATCGGCAGACCTGAGGCCAGACCTTTAGCAATAGTCACCACATCCGGGATGACATTGCTGTACTCGGCCGCAAACATCTTGCCGGTGCGGCCGAGTCCGGTCTGCACCTCATCCATGATCAGGAGAATCCCGTACTGCTTGGCAATCCGGGCCAGCTCCTGCAGAAATGCATCGGGCGGGACAATGTACCCACCTTCGCCCTGAATCGCCTCGACGAGAATCGCCGCAACCTCTTCGGGCGCGACGATTTGCCGGAAGTAGATCTCCTCCAGTATTCGCGCACACCATACGTCGCAGTTTGGATAGGTGTCGTGATATGGACACCGGTAGCAGTAGGCGTAGGGTATCTGGAGCACGCCCGGCATCATCGGAAAGTAGCGCTCCCGCTGCACGGTTCGGCAGCCGATGAACGAATTTGCCCCCATGGTGCGGCCATGAAAAGCCCCGATGAAGCCGATAAACTGACTGCGCCGGCTGGACCACTTGGCAACTTTGAGCGCCGCCTCAACCGACTCGGCCCCCGAATTGGCGTAGAAGACCTTCTTGGCCTGGTCCCCCGGCGTCAGTTCACCGAGTTTCTTGGCCAGCTTCGCCTGAACCTCGTAGAAAAAATCGGTGCCGGCAAAGTAGATGAATTCCTTGGCCTGCTCACTGATAGCACTGACAACCTTCGGGTGCGCCATGCCGATATTAGTGACACAGACCCCGGTGGTGAAATCGAGGAAGAGGTTGCCGTCAACGTCCTCGACCACGCAACCCCAGCCCTGCTTTACGGCCAGAGGCAGATGCTTGGTGGTCGTGGCCAGGTACTGCTCTTCCATCTTGATAATCCGCCGGGCCTTGGGCCCGGGCGGGTCAACCTTAATACACGGTACTTTCTTTTCCATATTCTTCTCCCTTACTCCGTTGATGCCAGTTCCAGCTCGGACGGAACCGATGCTTTGCCGTTGATCTTGTTATTCACCTTCAAGGGCAGCGACCAGATATCAATGAAGCCTTTCGAAGAGTTCTGGTCGAATTCATCAAGGCCGTCGTAGGTTGCCAGATTCTTCACGTAGAGGCTGTGGGTCGAGGTCCGGCCCACCACAATGGCACTACCTTTGAAGAGCTTAACCTTGACCGTCCCGGTCACGTGCTGCTGGGTTGCCTGGAAAAAGGCTTGCAACGCCGTGCACAGCGGGCTGAACCAAAGCCCGTTATACACCAGCCCGGCAAAGGCGGTTTCCAGGGCCGGTTTGTAGTGAAGCACATCCTTGGTCAAGACCAGGCTTTCGAGATCCTGATGTGCCTTGAGTAATATCGCCGCCGCGGGCGCTTCATAGACTTCGCGGGACTTGATCCCGACCAAGCGCGATTCGATATGGTCGATGCGTCCCACGCCGTGGATGCCGCCCAGCCGGTTCAATGCCTTGATCATCTCAACCGGGTACAACACTTCGCCGTTGAGCTTGACCGGCACACCCGACTCAAACCCGATCTCAAGATATGCCGGCTTGGCCGGCGCGTCTTCCGGCGCCGAAGTCCAGGCATAGGCATCGCCGGGCGGTTCCTGCCCGGCATCTTCCAGCGGTCCGCATTCGATGCTCCGCCCCCAGATGTTTTCGTCGATCGAGTAGCTCGTCGCCTTGGCTTCCACCGGGATACCATGCCGGGCCGCATATTCGAGCTCATAATCGCGCTTGAGGTTGAACTCGCGCATCGGCGCGATTACTTTCAAGTTCGGGTCGAGCGCGGCGATACCGGCCTCGAACCGTACCTGGTCATTCCCCTTCCCCGTACAGCCGTGGCCGATGTAATCGGCCCCGATCTTCCGGGCCGCCCGGACCAGGTGTTTGACCATCAACGGGCGGGCCAGGGCGGTGGCCAGCGGATACACCCCTTCATAGAGCGCGTTGGCCTTGACCGCCGGGAAGACATACTCGTCCACGAACTCTTCGGTTGCGTCGACGATCAGGGCCTCGACCGCGCCAATATGAAGCGCCCGCTCCCGAATCGCCTCAAGATCCTCGACCTGCCCGACATTGACGGTCAGGGTAGCCACCTGGGCATCGTATTTCTCGGCAATCATTTTGATCGCCACCGAAGTGTCCAGCCCGCCCGAATACGCCAACAGAACTTTCTTCATTGAGCCTCCTTTATATATTTATGCATATTCATTGTATAAATATACACAAAAGGCTCAAATTGTCAAATACTATTTTCTTTCTGTGGAATATATATACGGGTGGCTAATCGGTGATGATTGACGGCGCAGTCGGGCGCGGACGACTCAGGCCTTCCCCATTAGCCGAAGGAAGGCACTGTGGACGCGTCGCGCGTTGACCGTGCCGTCCACGATCACGAGGATCGTGTCATCGCCCGCGACCGTGCCCAGGATATCATGGATTCGGGCGGTGTCGACCAGCCGGGCGACGGCCTGGGCTTCACCCGGCATGGTTCGGATAATTATGAGATTGCCGGTTCCTCTTATATCTTTCACAACCGTGGCGAACTTGTTCTTCAGGTCACGTTCGCTGGCGGCCGGTTCAATCGGGGTCACCCGGTATGCAAAGCGGCCCAAACCCTCCGGCATCTTGCCCACGCCCATTTCCCGCAGGTCGCGGGAGAGCGTTGCCTGCGTTATCCGGATGCCGTTGCGGCCCAGGGCATCAAGCAGTTGTTCATGAGTACTGATCGTCTGAGCCGTGATCAGTTCGCGAATCCGTGATTGCCGCCGCTTCTTGCCGATCGGTCGGTCACTTTTCATTTTTGGCCGCATGTTCATCAGCCGCTACGGGTTCTGTTTAGCTTCGACGATGGTCCGGGCGAAGTCCTCCGGGCCGACTCCCGGCGATTCGACCTTCTTCTCGGCATAGACCTTTTCGACTTCGGTCTTGATTGCCGCCGCATCGAAATCCTTACTTCTCAGCTGCTCCTCGACTGCGGCCAGGCCTTCTCTTGGGAAAAGATTGAAGTCTCCGGATATGGCCACGTCGTTGATGCGTTGCTTGTTCTCAATCTCCTCAGCGGTGCGAATCAATCCGCCGCGCGCCTTATAAAGACCGTACAGGATCTCGACCCCTTCCCGGATCTTGACGCCCTGCGGAATCCGGGGGGTCTTCTTGAGAAGAAATTCATCGGATCGAAACCAGGTTTCAATCTCCCGCATCTTGTTGACCGTGCCCGGCTCCAGCTCGATTCGTTCCAGAGGACCAAGGATCCTTTCGAAACTCTCGACCAGGACTTGCTTAATCTCGTCGCGGGGCGGTATCGAACCGAGCTCTTTTTTCATCGTCGTCAGATTCTCTTCCATCGTCTTATAGATTTTATCCCGGAATTTCTCGTCCGGTACTTTGAGAATCCTGCTCATCGTGCCAAAATCGAAATCAAGCAGTATCCCCCCGACAAAAACCATCGAATTGCCGATGTCGCCCCCGCCCTCACCTGCGATCTTCTTCCCCTGGGCGGTTACGATATCATTTTCCGGGCGGAATGAAGCCTGAATGCCGAACTCCCGGTATGTTTCACACACCGGCTCCGACAGGTACTCGAAAACGCGCCTTATCTCACGCGGAAACTTCTGATTCTTGCCATCCCAGACAACCTGGTAGAAAATTTGGTTGCCATCCAGGTAAGTCGCGCCGCCCCCCACTTCGCGCCGCATCACCGGTATGCCGGCCTGTCGGCAATACCCCAGGTCGATTTCCTTTTCCGCATTCTGAAAGTATCCGATACTCGCCAGCGGCTCAGCCGGCGAGACAATCACCAGGCCTTCGTACCCGAGCCGGGCCAGAGCATGGAAGATGAGCATTGAGTCCTGGCCCGGAAGCTTGTCAAGTTTCAAAAGATACATGCTGCCTCCTTCAATCGGCCGACGATCCACGCCTTGAAGATTATCCATCCTGAGTGAAAAATCAAGCCCATCTTGAGCGAAATGCTTACCGCCGCCGCTCAACCCTGAAGATTCATCTCGTCGCTGGCAAAAACCCACCTCCGTTGTCATCAAATCCGAAACTCGAATATCTAAACCATAAACAAATCCTAAATCTCAAATCCCAATTCTCCAGACATGGTTTCGAGCTTGAGTATTGGTGTTTCGAGATTGTTTAGTGTTTAGGATTTCGATATTAGGATTTTCAGTTGCGGACCGCCCAGGATCAAAAGGCCGCATCAGGGCTGGTCACAAGACCAGGTTAAGAACCGCTCCCACGACCAGCGCGCTCAACGCCATGATCAAGGTTGCCTTGGCGGTATCAACCATACCCAGTTCCTTAAGCAGAACCGCGAACGTTGCCACACAGGGGAAATACATCGACAGCACGACACTCGCGACGATCAGTTGCTTCAGCGAAAGACTCAGCGGCACCAGCATTCCCACCGCCACGTCCTTCCTCAAAAACCCGACAACCAGGGCCGCTACGGCGCCGCCCGGCAGTCCCAGCAAAGCCGTAACCACCGGAGCCAGCAGCCGGTCCAAAACCCCGACGACCCCTGAGGAGTAAAGGAGGTTCACGATCAAAACGCCAAGCAAGACAAATGGGGTCGCGTCTTTCAGAAACCAGACGATGCGAATTACGAGTTTCCGGGCGAGGGTGGGCAGATGGGGGACGCGGTAACCGGGTATTTCGGCAAAGATCTCCGGGCTTTCGCCCTTCAGAATTGCATTCATCAGCATGCCACCCACCAACCAGACCGTGGCCAGGGTTGCGAATACCGGGAAGAGTCCTTTCCATCCGTACTTCCCCACCAGGCCGAAGATCATGGCGCTCAGCGACATACAGGGCACGCAGATCGACAGGAGCGTCGCCGCGATGAACCGCTCGCGCCTGGTTTCCAGAATCCTTGTTGCCATCACGCCCGGTACGTTACACCCGAAGCCGAGCAAGGTCGGAATGATCGCCATGCCGTGCAGGCCCACCGAGTGCATAAGCTTATCCAGCAACACCGCCAGCCGGGGCAGGTATCCGGCGTCTTCGATGAAGCTAAGCAAAAGATAGAAAGCAACTACGTACGGCAGGACTTGTGCGAACTCAACGTAAAGACCGGTTGTCAGCAGGCCAAACGACCGTGAAAAATCGATCCGGCCTCCAATCAATTGCCCGATGACGATACTATGGATTATTCCTCGGCCGCCCAGTGCCTGGGAGAGCGCCTCCATCAAAGGTCCCCATATTCTTTCGAAGAATGGATTGAAGAGCAGATTGATCAATCCTTCGCCCACGACCCGAATCAAGAAAAACATCAGGAACATGACGCCGGCCGCCACCGGTATGCCGGTCCAGGGATTGATCGTCAGGTCACCCAGGCGCTCGAAGACGGTGTGATGCCGGTGCTTGATCACCTGTACCTGCTCGACAATCCGTCCAATCTCCAGCCATCGGTCATGGTTCGGGTAGTCACAGCTTCCCGGTCGCGCTTCGGGTAGGCGCTCGACCAGCGACTTGATGCCCTGCCCCGTCACCGCCACGGTGGGGACTATCGGCACCCGCAGAATCGACTGCAGCTTCTCAACATTAATCGTGATGCCGAGATGCTTGGTCTCGTCCCAAATATTCAAAGCGACGATCACCGGGATTTCCTTCTTGAGCAGCTGCAGGGTAAGATTGAGATTCCGTTCCAGATTGGTCGCATCGATGACATTGACGACCACGCTGTCTCTCCCCTTGATTGCATTCTCGAGCATCTCCACCGCGACCCGCTCGGCCGGCGAGGTCGGTTCCAGGCCATAGGTGCCGGGCGCATCAAGGACATTCAGTTTCTGCTCGCCCCTTCCCAGACAGCCCGCGCAGAATTCGACCGTAGTACCGGGGTAGTTCGAGGCGATCACGCCGACCCCGGTCAATCTGGAGAAGAGCACGCTCTTCCCGACATTGGGATTGCCGATGAGTAACAGGTTCTTCACCAGCGGCTCCGGCAGATTTCACGCAACCGGGGACCAGTGACAAGAAGCCCGGAGGCAACCAACCAAGCGACGCGCGGACTATCCACTGCAATCATCCGGCGGTCTCCGTCGCCGGGCCAATGGTGATACTACGCACTGGTGCTCTTAAGCTCGACGATGATCTTCCTCGCCATGCCATACCCGATAGCAACTTGAGTGCGGCCCACCTTCACCAGCACCGGGCCATGCATGAATTGTCCGCCCAGTTTTACAATCCGAGCGCCGGGCCTGATGCCCAATGCTTCGAGTTTCCGGACCAATCCCTTCCCGCCGTTGATTGCCGTGACCATTCCCTCTTCCCCCGACTTGAGCCGCGCAAGATTTACTTCTTCCACTTCTAATGCTCCTTATTTCGGCACTTGCCGCAGATTCCATAGAGAGCGAGTTCGTGATACGTCACCTGAAAGTCATGTTTCTTGGCAATCCCGCGCTGCAACTCTTCTATGCCGGCGTGGTGGAATTCGGAAATCCGGCCGCACGCGGTACAGACAAGATGATCATGGTGCTCCTTCTCATGCACCGGTTCATAACGCACCTCTTTCCCCTGGAAACGTTTTGCCGCGGCGATATTGCATTCGGCCAGAAGGCGCAGCGTCCGGTAAACCGTTGAGTAGCTCACGCCGGGGTCAGCCTTCTTGATTTCGCGATAGAGCTCCTCAACGCTGTAGTGCCGGTCTTGTGCCAGGAAATATCGGACGATCGACGACCGCTTGCCCGATGATTTTAATCTTCTTTTTAGTCGTTTACGTAGTAATTCCGGTGGTTCCGCAGCATTTCTGACTTTGCTTTTCATTTTCACAATTACATTATAGCCGGGGTTGCCTTGGTGTCAAGACCGGAATCGATTGACAAAGACCTCCTGCCACCTATAATTACCCTTCCTGTCCATGAACTTCAAACTCCAGGCCAATTTCAAGCCGACTGGTGATCAACCCGAAGCGATCGACCGGTTAGTGCGCCGTCTTACCCAGGGAGTCAAAAATCAGACCCTGCTCGGCGTGACCGGATCGGGCAAAACCTTCACCATTGCCAACGTCATCCAAGATCTGCAAAAGCCGACGCTGCTGATCTCCCACAACAAGACCTTGGCCGCCCAGCTTTTTGGCGAATTCAAAGCCTTCTTCCCTGATAATGCCGTGGAATACTTCATTTCATACTATGACTACTACCAGCCCGAGGCCTATCTTCCCGAGACCGACCTCTATATCGAGAAAGATACCTCGATCAATGAAGAAATCGAACGCTTAAGATTACGCGCCACCTCATCGCTCTTGACCCGCCGGGATGTGGTTATCATCGCATCGGTCTCCTGCATTTACAACATCGGCTCCCCGGACGAGATCCGGGAGCTGGTGGTGGTCATCAAGAAGGACCAAGCCGTCGGCCGCGAAGCTCTGCTCGACGGACTCGTCTCGATCCAGTACCGGCGTAACGACCTTGACCTGGCACGGGGCACTTTCCGGGTCCGCGGCGACGTGGTCGAAATCCACCCTTCCGATGAGGAAACGTGCTTGCGCGTGCATCTCTTTGACGATGTGGTCGAAAAGATCGAGATGTTCAATCCGGTCACCGGCACCGTGATCCGGGCGCTTGACGATTGTGTCGTCTTTCCGGCGAAACATTATATTACGACCCGGCCCCGCATCGAGCAGGGCATCAAGCGTATCCAAGCTGAATTGCAGGAACGGGTCGGCTGGTTCAATCAAGGCGGCAAACTCGTTGAGGCGCAACGATTAATGCAGCGCACCCGTTACGACATCGAGATGCTCCAGGAGCTGGGCTACTGCAACGGCATCGAGAACTACTCGATGCATCTTTCCGGCCGCGAGCCCGGGATGAGGCCCTTCTGCCTGATCGACTACCTGCCCCCCGACTACCTGCTGGTCATCGACGAATCTCATGTCACCATTCCCCAAATCGCCGGCATGTACAACGGTGACCGCGCCCGCAAGCAGACGCTGGTCGACTACGGCTTCCGCCTGCCATCCGCACTCGAGAACCGGCCGTTGAGGTTCGACGAATTCGAATCGCTCATCAATCAAGTGGTTTTCATGTCCGCCACACCCGCTGATTTTGAACTAAGGCGCAGTCAAGGCGACGTTGTCGAACAGCTGGTCCGACCCACCGGCGTCGTCGACCCCGAGGTCGTCATCCGGCCCACCCAGGGCCAGGTCGAAGATCTGATCGAGCGCATCCGCCAGAAGGTCGAAACCCGGGAACGTATCCTGGTGACGACCCTGACCAAGCGTATGGCCGAGGACCTGGCCGAGTACTTGAATGAAATCGGCATCCGCGTGCGTTATCTTCACTCCGAGATCGATGCGATTGAACGAATTGGAATATTACGGGGGCTGAGACTCGGCGAATTCGACGTCCTGGTCGGCATCAATCTGCTGCGCGAAGGCCTTGACCTGCCCGAAGTCGCCCTGGTCGCAATTCTTGACGCGGATAAAGAGGGCTTCCTGCGCAGCGAGCGTTCGCTGATTCAAACCGCCGGGCGCGCCGCCCGCAATGTCCACGGTGAGGTTATCCTTTATGCCGACAACATCACCGACTCAATCCGGCGCGCGGTCCAGGAAATGGAACGCCGCCGCCAGAAGCAGCTTGAGTATAATGCCCGGCACAACATAACGCCGCGCACGATCCTCAAAACTCCGGAAGAAGTGATGCGCGCGACCCTGGTTGCCGACGCACGCCGGTTCGACGAACCGATTGATGGTGAATCCGAGCCTGGGATCGAGACCCTGGCCTTTCTCAAGAATCAGCTGGACGCCGCGGTGAGCGCGATGGACTTCGAGAAAGCCATCGTGATTCGTGATCGAATGAAGGCGCTTAGAGACAAACTGGAAAAACAGAAGTAGCGTCATGGCAACTGCTGAAAAATCATAACTTATCGAAAAGACCAATCTGCATTTCCCTGTTGACAAGTTGTTAAAAAGGAGTATAATCGGACGGAATGTGTTTATGAACAAACTACTTCACCTCGTCGACATAAACAAGGAGGTCTATGAACCTAATAAAGGTGATATCGTTTGTCGTCTTTCTTGTCGCGTTTGTATGTGGAGGTCAGTGGGAAGAGACTGATCGCATTGACCTGCCCCAGGGATTTTCACTAAGGCGTTTTGTTCGAGACTATAATGGGGATTTGTATGTCCTGGGCACCAATGCGGTTTACAAGATCGATCGCCGGGCCAAAGAAATATCTGCGGTCAGTGATGCTGCGATCACCCTTCTGATTCCGACCCAACGGCATGGGACTCTGCTGGTCAAGGATAACGGTGAATTGATCGGCTTGGGCCAGGACATCGTCCAGGGGAAACTGCCGGCGGTTGTCACCACCAATCTCGTTGATGGTACCGCCTTCGAGGACTCGCAACAGCTCTACATCGTTCTTCTCTACCGCAATCGACTGGCCGTCTACAAGGACGGCGTTGAGCAGGGCATGCTCCCCGTTCAATCCCACCTGCTCGCCCTCATTCCTCGTGCCGACTATCGGAATGCTGAAACTCCTTTCTTCACCGCAACCGACAACCAGATATCGCTCTGGCAGGGCAGCAACATGACGCGCCCCGCCAACTACCGCGGGCAAAACTGGATCAACTCGAAATCCTATGTCTCCGGTCTGGCCGCCGCCCCCGGGGGTCAGCTCTTCCTGGCAACGCCGGAATCAGTGTACATCTACGATCGGCAGGGTAATCGCCAGGACGCTATCGGCAACAGCCGTCGACCCAGCTTTGGCGAGGTCCGTACTGCTTCAACCCCTGACACCATCTATGTCTATGACCGCAACTCGAACCAGATCCTGGTCTACATCAGGCACGACCGCCTATCCGCTGCCGCCGGCCCGGTCATCCTTGAAAAGAACCAGCCCAATCCGCTGGAAAGCTACACCGATATCGCATTCATGCTGACCGAGCCGCTTGAGATACGGCTTGTCGTCTATAACCTGATCGGCGGGCCGGTCAAAGTTCTGGCCCAAGGCTCCTACAACCAAGGACACTATCAGTTACGATGGGACGGCAAAGACGACAATGGTAAGCCATTGCCCAATGGCGTCTACTTCTATCGTTTGGAAACCCAAAAAGGCGTGAAGATCCGACAGCTGATCGTAATGCGGTAGTCGCTTGCGTGAATTGACGGCAGTTCGCTACGACCGGTTGGGTGTAGAACCCGACCCTGCAGTCAATACGTAGGGCGGCATTTTACATACCACCGCTCTTCGTTCCTGATATCCTGGTGTTCTGATATTCTGCCCGCTGATTCGCTGATAGCCTGGTTCGCTTGCTTTTGGGCTGGGCTCTGGATCAGTAGCCTTCGAGGGCTTCTTTGTCGATCTTTTCGAAATCCTCGATCCCTTCAATCTTGGTGCTGTAGTTGTGCAGATTGCATGAATCGGCCGGCTCAGTCCCCTTCACAAAAGCATCCTCGCGCGCCTTGGGGCAGTAGACCGTTGCCAGAAGACCGGTCTTGGAGCAAGTCTTCCGGTACGTGACGCCGGCGGGCACGGTAAAATCGCGGTAAGGAGCAGTGTCCAGAACTGCTTTCATGAACTCGCCCCAAATCGGAGCACCCACATCGCCGCCGGTAGCACCACGGTAGATCCGCTGATTGTCATCGTAGCCGACCCAGATACCGGCGACCAGCTCCGGCGTAAACCCTATGAACCAGCAGTCACTGTAGTTGTTGGTCGTGCCGGTCTTGCCCGCCGCCGGACGTCTGAAGCCCGTCTGGCGGATCCGATACGCGGTGCCGCCGTCGACCACGCTCTTCATCGTATGCAGTGCAACGTAGGCCACCTGCGGCGACAAGACGTTCTCTTCCTTGGTGTCATTCCGCTCAATAATATTGCCGTCGCCGTCGGTGATCTTTCGGACAAAAATCGGTTCCACTCTGACCCCCGCGTTGTCGAGTACGGCAAAGGCACTGGACATCTCAAGCAGGCTCACCTCGCAGGCGCCCAGGGCGAGAGAAATGACCGGCAGCAACTTGCTTCTGATGCCCATCCGGCGCGCATAGTCAATGACAAGTTCCGGCCCGATCGTTCTCAGGAGACGAATCGCAACCAGATTGCGCGAAAGCATGAGGGCACGCCGCAGGGTCATCGGCCCCATGAACTGGCGGTCATAGTTGGACGGCCGGTAGATGCTGTCTTCGGCCGCGATGTCGATTACAATCGGGGCATCCAGAATGATGTCCGAAGGAGTGAAACCGTTGTCGAATGCCGCCGTAAAAACGAACACTTTGAACGCTGATCCGGCCTGGCGTTTCGCCTGAGTAGCCCGGTCGAACTTGCTCTTCTTAAAATCCCGGCCTCCGATCAGAGCCTTGATGTAGCCGGTGCGCGGGTCGATCACGACCAGGGCACCCTGAAGATAACCGGGGCCGAGCATCGTGTCGGTCTGCCCCAGCGAATCCAGGGTACGACGTTTCCGCGGCAGCTTGTACTCGTCTTCGATTTCCACGATCCCCTTTTCCAGAATCCGTTCGGCCTTCTGTTGAATATCGAAATCCATCGTCGTATAGACGCAGGCCCCGCTCCGGTACAGAAAGTCGTAACCGTACTTCAGTTCCAGGTAGTGGCGCACCTCCTCCAGGAAGTAGGCCCCGGCCGGGGACGAGTGGTCTTCGGGCTTAAGCCGGATCGGCTCCTGCAGGCTCTGTTCCATTTCCTCCTGGGTGATGAAATCGCACTCCCGCATCTTCTGAAGCACCAGATTGCGGCGCCGCCGGGACTTCTCGATGTCCTCGAAGGGTGAATACTGACTCGGCGAGCGCGGAATTCCAGCAAGCAGTGCGCATTCGGACAGAGTCAACTCCAGCACCGGCTTGCCGAAATAAGTCTGGGATGCGGCTTCCACGCCATACGCCCCTTCACCAAAATTCACCTGGTTGAGATACATCTCGATAACCTCTTCCTTGGTGAACAATCGCTCAATCTGGAGCGCAAGGAAGGCTTCTTTGAGCTTACGTTCAACATTCCGCTCCTGCGTCAGGAACATGTTCCGAGCCAATTGCTGAGTGATCGTACTCGCTCCTTGCACCACCTTACGGTGGAAGAAGTTGGCCATGGTCGCGCGTACGATCGCCCAGATGTTGATGCCCCAATGCTCGTAAAACCGCCGGTCTTCAAGCGCGATGAAGGCGTGCTGGAGATTCTTGGGAATGTACTCCAGATCAACCGGCCGCCGCTTCTCAACGAAGAACTGCCCGACCATGCGGTTATTGGCGTCATATACTGACGTCGCCACCGGCGGGCGGAAATTGGCGATCGACGTCGCCGGCGGCAGATCGCGCAGAATCCAGTTCAGGCCGCCGACCAAAAGACCCAGACCAAAGGCCAGGATGCAGACAACGATTAACCCCGGCTTGACTGAAATACGACTCGGTCTCATACGATCGCCCGCCCGGTGGCCGCGTCGAATAGGTACACATCGGCCTGGTCAAAGCCCAATCGAAGTGCCGTCCCGACGGCTGGTTCGGCACGCCTGGGCAACGATACGCACAACTGAGAATCGAGGTACCGGCCATAGGCATAGACCTCGCCCCCGACGGGCTCAACCACATCGACGGGGAGCGCAATTGGGCCGTCGGCCGCCGGCTTCAGATCCTCCGGTCTTAACCCGATGAAGACCGCGGCCTCATTGCTGGGCGGAACCGGCCGCTGACCGGCAAGAAGCCACTCGAACCGGCGGTCTTCGCTGATAAACTTCAGTCCGCCCTTGGAAACCAACCGACCCCTGAGGAAGTTCATCGGCGGACTGCCGATGAATCCGGCGACAAAGAGATTATCAGGATTATCATACAGGTTCTGCGGTGTATCGACCTGTTGAACACTGCCTTCCTTCAGGACTACGATCTTCTGACCCAAGGTCATCGCTTCTACCTGGTCGTGCGTAACATAGATCACGGTCGCGTCGAGTTTCTGGTGGAGCCGCGCCAGTTCGGCGCGCATCTGGACCCGCAATGTGGCATCAAGATTCGAAAGCGGTTCATCGAAGAGGAAAACCTGGGGCTGGCGCACGATGCTTCGCCCCACCGCCACCCGCTGCTTTTGTCCGCCCGAAAGCTGGCCCGGCCTCCGCTTCAGCAGATCCTCAATCGAAAGGACCCGGGCCGTCTCAAGAACCCGCTCGTCGACGGTGCGACGATTCACCTTCCGTGCCTGCAATCCGAAAGCCATATTATCATGGACGCTCATGTGGGGATACAAAGCATAGTTCTGGAAAACCATGGCCACATCGCGGTCCTTGGGTGGTACGTCATTGACCCGCCGGCCGCCGATGAATATTTCGCCCTGCTGCGGCTTTTCCAGGCCGGCGATCATCCGCAAAATGGTCGTCTTGCCGCAGCCGGACGGACCAACCAACACCACGAACTCATGATCCCGGGCGGTAAAGGTTACATCCTGAACCGCCCTGACGCTGTGATCAAAAACCTTTGAGACTTTCTCCAGCCGGACTTCGGCCATGGTCGGCTATTTCTTGCGGTTCTTGTGGTAGGCGACAAGATTGAGTATTTTGGAAAGCGTGTCCCGCAGGTCCTTGCGTGAGACCACCATGTCGACCAGGCCGTGCTTGAGGAAAAACTCGGAGCGTTGAAAACCTTCCGGCAATTTCTCGCCGATGGTCTGTTCGATCACTCGTGGTCCGGTGAACCCGAGCAACGCGCCCGGCTCAGCGATGATCAGGTCCCCGAGCGAGGCATAAGATGCCATTACCCCGGCATAGGTCGGGTTAGTTAGTACCGAGACGTACAAGATTTTCTTCTTAGACAAGAGGGCCAGTTCTGCGGCAGTTTTGGCCATCTGCATCAAGGAGAGGATTCCTTCTTGCATCCTGGCTCCGCCTGAGGTCGAAACGATGATCAGCGGCACCTCTTTCCGGTACGCAAGCCGGATCGCCCGGGCAATCTTCTCGCCGACGACCGACCCCATACTCCCACCGATGAACCCGAATTCCATGACCGCAAAAACCACGGGTCGCCCGACAATCGCCCCTTCGCCGTAGACCACGGCTTCTTTTATGCTTGTTCTCTGCTGAGAAACCCTTAGCTTCTCTTTGTATTTAGGGAATTCAAGCACATCACGCGCCTCAAGCCGATCATCACGCTCAACAAAGCTGTCCGGGTCGAGGATCAAGTCGATGTAATTCCTATAACTTATCCTGAAATGGAAGTTGCACTTGGGGCAGGTCCAGATATTCTTCTCGAATTCCTTCCGGTAGATGATCTCTCCGCAGATCTCGCATTTTACCCAAAGACCTTCGGGCAGTTCAACTTTTTCCTCTTTCTTGGCGAAAGTTCTCTTCTTCAGCCACATGGCCATATTCTACCAGAATTCGGGGAAATGTCAAGAGGCGGCCCGTAAACGAAGACGGGGCGGCCCAAGGCCGCCCCGTCGTACTGATGTGGCGCTACTTGACCAGGGTTATCTTTTCCTGGCGCTGATAGGAGCC
>CAYGYG010000015.1:0-73481 GCA_964354155.1 uncultured bacterium
TTCACTGAATCGTATATGAAATCATGACGTCGACGGCGCATACGATTGAAACGGCTAACAAGATGTTCATACTCCTCGCCAAGAACACGGCCGGTGAATTCGACAATCGTCTTATGCGATCTTGTCGCTGTCGGGAGATAACCCTTCGCATACATCAGTGCTCGACCTGCCCGGATCATGGCGTGATAGACAATAGTATATGACCAGGTGGGATCAACGTTGGCAACGGACGCGGCCGTTGCCAGATCCTTTCTTGCCCTTCTTAGCTGCGCTGTGATCTGTCGGAAGTCCGGCTTCACTTTCTTTACGAGCCTATCTCTTAGAAATCTTCCGTAACTCATCTTCGCTGCCTACTATCATCGTTTTCTTATCCTGCAGGACTTCCATCAGGAATGGCTCGCCCGCCTCTATCTCCACCTTGAATTGTCTGGGCGTATAGATCTTGAAGTTGATTTCGCGTCTCAACGCCTCTTCCAAACGATCCATTTCCTTGATAAGACGATCTTCATCGATCTGGCCGACCACTATCAAGTCAATGTCCGAATCGACCTTGTCTTTCCCCTTGGCAAACGAACCATAAACGAAGGCATAACTGACCCGGCCCGTCTTATTCAGCAGATCACGAATCCGCCCAACCGGGCCGACCGCCTTGAAGACTATGCTCCTCAGCTCTTTATAAAACGGATAGTCCTTGTCTGCCTTGAAGAATCGCGCATTGGCTTTGTATTCGCTTGACAAGATGCCCTCTTCAACCATTTTGTTGATCGTCCGCTGGAAACAGCCTGGTTTCTTGCCTATCAAGCGGCCAATTTCCTGCAGGTAATATGCCTTGTCCGGATTCGTCAGCATGAGGGCAAGCAGTGCGCCTCGGTTCTTTGTTAATTCTCTCATGGTTCTTATATGCAAACTGCATACGATTATATGCATTATGCATACAATGTCAAGTGGTAAAAGGAAAGCTGAAAACCATTGACACTCGTTGTGTCAAAGCTATAATCGACCAATGATAAAATCGCCGGTGGCCTTACCATGACCAACGGGCCCGGCACGCCTGGACTCGACATAGAGGAAGTCATCCAGAAAGCAGTAGCGGCGGCAGAAGCCTTCCGCCGCTTGGATCAGGCGGTTACCGACCGGATTACTCGGGCGGTGTTTGAAGCGGGGTTCAACAACCGCCATCACTTGGCCAAGCTCGCCTGGAAAGAGACCAAGCTTGGCAAGTGGGAAGACAAGGTTCTCAAAAACGTCATCGCCACTCGATTCGTCTACAACGACATCAAGGATGTCAGGACCGTCGGCGTTGTCGCCGAGGACAAGGAACAGGGCATCGTTGAGGTCGCCGAGCCCGTGGGTCCGATCTTCGCCGTCACCCCCGTCACGAACCCAACCTCGACCGTCCTCTTCAAGATCCTCATTTCAATGAAGTCCCGGAATCCAATCATCATCAAACCTCACGGTGCGGCCCGGAAATGTTCGGTCGAGGCGGCTCGCATCATGTACGAAGCCGCGCTCGCCGCCGGGGCACCAGAGAATTGCGTTCAATGGATCGGCGTCGCAACCAGGGACGAGGTGTTGGCGCTCATGGCCCACCGCAAGATTTCGCTGGTTCTGGCTACCGGTTCGGTCGAACTCGTGCGAGCCGCCCAGCGATCCGGCAATCCCGCCATCGGCATCGGCCCGGGCAATGTTCCGGTCTACATCGGCCGGTCGGCCGACATCCCTTTTGCGGTCGAGCAGATCATCATTTCCAAGACCTTCGACAACGGGACGGTCTGCGCCAGCGAGCAGGCGATCGTCGTTCACCGCGACAATGCCGACGAGGTGGTGCGCGAGTTTAAAAAGCAACGTGCCTACTTCCTCTCCCGGGAGGAGATCGGATTACTCGAACCCGTGGTCTTCAACAAGGAACAGATGGTCATGAGAGTGGAGATCATCGGCCAGCCTGCGTCCACGATCGCCGAGATGGCCGGCATCAAGGTTCCGGCGGACACCAGTGTTCTGGTCGCCCCGCTCGAAGAAGTCGGTGCGAAATCCCCGCTTTCACTCGAGATCCTGGCCCCACTCCTGGCATTCTACGTTGCCGATGATTTCGAACAGGCAATAGAACTGTGCCGCGAGATCAACCGCCACGGCGGACTGGGACACACCGCGAGCATCTTCTCCAAGGATGAGGACAAGATCGCCTACTTTGCCTCGGCGATGAACAGCGGTCGAATCCTCGTCAATACGCCGGCATCTCAAGGCGCCCTGGGCGGCACGTACAACAAGCTGCGGCCGTCGCTGATGCTGGCCTGCGGGACGGGAGGGAAGAACATCACGACGGACAACATTTCGGTCCGGCATCTCCTCAACATCCATCGCATCGCCCAGCGCAAGATGTGTCCCTACATGTTGGGTAGCTTCGTCCAGGGCTATCTCGACGAACGTCTTGACGCTCGCCGGATCGACGAGCTGTGTGACTCAACCGATCAATAGTGATTCAACTGCGCTCAAGATATCTTGGACCCGACCGCCCCCTTCTATTCCGCGCGGCGTGTGAGAAGAGTGTGAGAACCACGAGTATAATGAAAGCAGCGGCAATGATCAATCATGCACATTCACTAGGGAACAGAATCGTGAATGGATTTACACATTTCTGGGGATCTGCGCCCCGGCTCCAGGCCGGGGCTTGCCTTCTGCTCATCCTCTTCGACTTGAGCGGTTGCGCCAAACACGATCCGTACGAGGACGGCGTGGTGACGATCGGGATATATGCGGATTCAGGGGCGGCCCCGGCATGTGTCACCGCCGCAATGAATATGTTCCGGTGGATGAACCACCGGGTCGAACTGATGTACGTCGACGACCTCAACTACGGTGACCTGAGCCACATCGACCTCTTCTACTTCCCCGGCGGTAATTCCGAACCCTACATGAGAATGATATCAGCCGATGGTCGGAACAATCTCCAAGATCTGATCCGCGACGGACGCGGCTATATCGGCACCTGTGCCGGAGCCATGTATGCTGCCGAAGTCCAGACCTGGCGCGGGCGTTCATACACTCAAGGGCTGCTCGGCATTTTCCCCGGAACTGCCATCGGCCCAATCGATGAGATACACCCTTATCCCACCTATGGCATGTGTTGGGTCAACCTGGTCAAGTCTCACCCCGTGGCGGCAGGTGAACCGGATTCAATGTGGATCATGTACTACTGGGGCCCGCATCTGGTGCCTAATTCAGAGAAAGATGTCGAGGTGGTCGGCCGCTACGCCATCACCGGGCAGAAGGCGTTCGTCACGTGTCGATACGGCAAGGGCCGAGTCTTCCTCACCGGCCCCCATCCAGAATGGGAAGAAGACGACTCCCGCGACAGCGTCTCCTCGTTCAAAAACTTCGATGATAAGGGTTCAGACTGGCCTCTGATGAAGAGCGCCACGGAGTGGTGCCTCGGCAACGAATGAACCGGCCCTCTTGATTTCCCGCGCAATCCCGCTATAATACAACCATTAAGGAGAGATTAATGCGAAAGGTTTTGTTCAGCCTGAGTGTTTTACGGTCAACGATCGTGCTGTCCGCCGTTGTCGCGATGTCGAGCGCTGACGCCGATATCTACCGGCCGGTGTCGGTGACTTTCGTCCCGCCCCTCTCGACCAACGGCGTTCAGGCCAAGGATGTAACGTCGAACTTTTCACTCAACATCATCGGCGGTATCATCGGCGAGGTCGACGGCGTCGAAGTCGGCAGCATCTTCAATGTCGACATGGGTAATCTCAGCGGCTTTCAGGGTTCCGGCATAATCAACGTCGTGGGCGGAGACGTCCACGGGCTCCAGACCGCGGGCATTATCAATGTTGTCGGAAACAATGTGGAGAATGCTCAAGTCGCCGGCATCATCAATGTGACCGGAATGGATGCGGATGGTTTGCAGGCCGCCGGTATCGCCAACGTGGTTGGCATGGACATGAACGGTCTCCAGGCTGCCGGCATCATCAATATCACCGGCATGGACCAGGGCGGGGCCCAGATCGCCGGCGTGGTTAACGTCGGCGGTAAACTGGTGACCGGGTCCCAGATCGCCGGCACGGTCAATATCGCCGACAAGTTCGACGGCGCCCAGATCGCCGGTTGCGTTAACATCGCCGGCTACGGCAGTGGCGCGCAGATCGGCATCGTCAACATCGCCAAACACCTGGAAGGCCCGGCGATCGGCCTGCTCAACCTCATCGGCAATGGATTTCGCCGCCTCAACTTCTGGGCCAGTGATTTCTCCCTGGTCAACGTCGGCCTCAAGACCGGGACCTGCAATGTCTACGGCATCCTCACCACCGGCTTGAGTCCTTTCGACCCGGGACGCTTCTATTTCGGCGGCGGCCTGGGCGGTCACATCCCTTTTGAGCCATTCTACTGGGACATCGATCTAATCAACTACAACGTGCGTCCGTTTGACGAGTTCGGCCACGTTGACCAGCTCTTCAGTCTGCGCGGCAGCGCCGGCTGGCGGATCGGGGAGCGATTCTCAGTGTTTGCCGGGCCCACGCTGAATTGCTGGGTGTCTGATGCCGAGAATGGCTCAGAAGTATCCCTCTATGACCTGCCAATTTACGACACGAGGTCCGGCGAGACATGGATCAGAGTCTGGCCCGGCTTCAATGTAGGTATCCAGATCTTCTAGGAATGGGCTCCGCACCCCCTGCCCTCTGGGGCCCGACACTCGTCCATTTTTCACGAGACCTCCATTGCTGATTCTAGGTATTTTCTGCGTGGTTTCAGGCAGCTGCTAGGGATAGGATATCGAAACCGAACCGTAGGATGCCCAGGTCGAGGCCTGCCTTTTGTAGTCAGAACCCACATAGACCTCCACGGTGAGCGTACCGCTTTCGGCACTCTTATGAAAAGTGCCCCGCGCAATGTCGTAGTCATTCTCGAGATTGACATAGAATGACTGCGGGGTCGTACCGCTGATCGAGCTCGAACTCGAACGGTTGCTCACCGTCCCGGTAAAGGCAAGCCCTGAAGTGCCGACCAAATAGAACTCGACTTCTTCAGGGTAGCTCGGTTCCTCGATATCCGCACAGCACAGCAGTATGGAAATCACGCCCAGAAGCAGAAACCTGCTCTTCATAGGAAATGATAACCGAACCGCTAAGAAAATCAAGGGGGACGTGGGGTCAAATCTCAACATTCAACATTTCACGAGATGCCCAAGCTCCTGCCCCCTTATGACCGATCGTATCACCGAGGTAATTCCGGGCTCTTTCTTCTTGACTTTTACAGGAAAAACGCCATACTTCGCCTTTGACAAGGTTTTCAATCACGGGAGGTTTTATATGAAAAGAATCGTCGTTGTTTGCATCGCACTTGCGCCGTTTATTTATGCCGGAGAGTACGGAAGAATCCAGGGTATGGTCTATGATGCCAAGACCAAGGGCCCCCTGGAAGGCGTCAATATCATGGTGGCGGGAACCGAACAAGGCGCAGCCACTCACAGCGACGGCTCGTACCTGATTCTGTACGTCGCGCCGGGCAATTACTCACTCAAGGTCACCTCGATCAGCCACGAGGCGGTCATCCTCAAGGGCGTGATCGTCAACGCCGACCAGACGACGCGGCATGATTTCGCGTTGAAAGAAGCGGTTATCGCCCTGCCGGCAACCGTGGTTAACGCTGAGAGACCGCTGGTGACACCGACCTCGGTCACAACGACCCGGATTCAGACCAAGGAGGATATTGAGCGCAAACCCGTAATCAACATACCTCAGCTTATTGGTCTTACGGCCGGTGTAACAAAAGACGGCTACGGGACCCACTTCCGGGGCGGGCGGCCCGATGAAGTGACTTACTATATCGACGGCATGGCCGCGAAAGTCCCGATGACCGGTGCCGAAGCCGTCGTCATGGCGAAGTCCGCGGTCCAGGAAGTATCGGTCATGCCCGGTGGGTTCGAGGCCGAGTACGGCGAGGCCCTGTCCGGTGTCGTCAACATCATCACCAGGGAGGGCGGCGACAAAACCGAAGCGATGATGCGCTACACGACCGACGAGATGTTCCAGACCGACAAACTCAATTACGGCTACAACCTCTGCGAGAGCTATCTCGGCGGCAGTGTGCCCGGGGTCAAACGTCTGCGCTACTTTCTCTCGGGTGAGCTCTACAAGGTCGATGATTACGGACCGGACAACGGACTCGGTCTATTCAAAGTAGACCGGCCTAGAGCCGATTATCGGGCGGAGACCCGCTTGACATACATTCTGCCGGGCCGGGGCAAACTGTCGGTCAGCGGATACAATTCCCGCGAGCAGTATACTGCCTACGCGCCCAGCTGGCACTACAATGCCCCGAACTACGTCGCCCGCACGTATAAATCGACGTTCGGCAATGCCGGTCTCAATTACAAGATCGGCGAGAATACGCTCACGTCCACCAAGTTCAGCTATCTTGACGTCGGACGATGGGTGGGCGCGAGGGATACGCACCAGGAGAACCATCCCGATGACCCGCGTTTTCCTCAGAATCCCCGCGAGTGGTGGGACGATTATCGGTACAAGGCCCAGTTCATAATGGACGACGACGAAGTGACCAAGGCCGAAATAATCGACACGCTCATCAACCATTTCATCCCCAGCGACGTCAATCCCGCGGATAACCCGTACGGCGTCTCAAGGATGTTCGTGGTCGGCAACTACGGTCTGTGGCGGTACTATTTCTCCACATCGTACTCGGGTAAAGTTGATGTCACCCACAGCATCGGACGGGTTCACGAGATAAGAACCGGCGTCAACCTCACCTACTCGGAGATCGGCGACTGGGTTAATGGACTGCCGTGGGACCCGCTGCCGTTCTACGACATCTACCGAAACCGGCCGGTTCAGGGTGCAGCCTACATCCAGGATCGCATGGACTGGGGCGGCATCGTCCTCCGCGCCGGGATTAGGTTTGACTACCTTGATTCCAAGGCCCGGGGCGTTTCCAACCCCTACGATACAACCGTTTGGTCATACGCCAAGCCAAGCTACCGGCTTTCGCCCCGCTTCGGCTTCTCCTTCCCCATAACCGAGCGCGTCAAATTCCGTTTCAACTATGGCCACTTCCAGCAGACCCCGCCCCTGATCAATCTCTACGCGGTCACCAACCCGGAGATTGTCGTTCTCGCAATCCGCCGCGGCGGTCAGATCATCGGTAATCCCGAAATGGAAGCCAAGAAGACGATCCAGTACGAATTCGGCTTCGAGAATCAGATCAGCGACGTCTTCGCGCTCGACCTGACGGCTTATTTCAAAGACATGTACGATCTGGAAACGGTGCGGGAGGTCATTGCCTTACCCATGAGCTACTTTCAGTATACTAACGCCGACTACGGAAATGTCAAAGGCGCGGAATTCGGCCTGACCAAGCGGCTGGCCGACTACTGGCACGGACGGCTGTCCTACACTCTGCAGTATGCCAAAGGGACCGGCTCACAGGCCTTCGAGGCCTACTACGATTACTACAACGCCGCACCGGATCCGGTGACCGGCGTCAAGCCGCCCATACCGGCTATCGACTTCTGGTTGGACTTCGACGAACGGCACATGGTCGTTGCGGACTTCGGCCTCCAATTTCCCCAGGACTTCACCATCATGCCGCTGCGCGACGCGGTTATCTCATTCGTCACGACTTTCCATTCCGGACAGCCCTACACGCCAACCACTCTGAAAGGCGAAAAAATCGGCACCACCAATTGTGCCCGCAAGCCAAGCTATACTAACACCGATCTGATGGTTAGTAAGAACATACCGGTTGGACCGTTGGGACTGGGCCTCTATTGCTCGATCAATAACCTCTTCGACACCGAACAGGTGCGGGAAGTCCATTCCTATTCGGGCAAACCGGATTGGGACGGCAAGGACGTGAATTACAGTCCGGCTCAGTTCAGCAACCTGACGATCTTCTCCGGTTACTATCACCCGGCGACCGACATGAATCATGACGGTGTCGCCAGTTCCCTCGAACGCTATACCGGGTACATGGATGCGCGCCGCTTCTTGCAGAATGACCCCGGCAACTACATGCCCTCCTTCCGCCTGAGGCTGGGCGCCTCGATCAAACTTCAAATGTAGCGGGGAAGCATCCCGGCGGTTGATTCAAAAAATCGAGATAACGGTTTGAATGCCGGGATGGGCACAGCTAAAGAACCTGCTAGACCGTCGGTCCGGTGATAAGCTCTTCGACTTCTTTGACTCGGTTAGGCAGGTTCATTGACCTGTATAACATCAAGGCTCTTTCCAGGTGTCGGCCTGCCTCCGCCGCCGGCTCGGCTCCCAGCGCCCTCAAGGATTTCCCCAGTCCGAAACAGGCATCGGCCAGGCTCTTGTTATGGCCGATGGTCTCGAATATCTCGATAGCCCTCTGAAAATTATCCCGCCCTTTTTCGTGCGCCGCTATCAAGGAGTAAACCTGACCAAAGAGAAGATGATAGTTAGCCACGGCTGTCCTTGAATTTATCAGCCGCGCCACGTCAAATCCCTTTTCCAGATAAGGAAGCGCCCTGTCGGCCTCCTCCACCTTTAGCTCCGCCAGCAACACCTGGGCCCGAGCCAGTGCCGAGTAAACCAGAAGCAAGTTCAATTTCTCGCCCTGACCCTCGAGCTTTTCCATCGATACGCTAAGCTGCTGTCGAGCCGCGACAAGGTGCTGTTTGGCAGTTGCCAAATCGCCCTTGCCGACCCGGACCTCACCCAGCAGAAGCTGCAGCTGCCCGGTCAATAGCGCATCCTTCATTTCCACGGCGATAATCAGGGATCCGGCAAGAAGCTCGAGTGCGGCATCGTTTTGCCCCTGCTCCTGGTACAGGGTTCCGAGATCGATTGCGGTCATCACAATCCCCTGCTTGTCATCAATCTCCATAGCCACGTCATAGGCTCGCCTGTAGTACGGAAGCGCCGAGACATAATCGCCCTTTTCGTAGTAGATGACCCCGGCGTTTCCGCTCGCGATACCGATCCTTTGCCGGTCACCGATCTCTTCGGCGATCGCCAGGTATCTCTTGAACAATTCAAGGGCTCGGTCATCATCGCCCAGATCCCGCATCACGACGCCGAGATTCCCCAGGGCAAGTCCTACCTTTTGCCGGTCTCCTACCTGTTCGGATATCGATTGGTACTTCTGGAAAGATTCTATCGCCCGGGGAAACTCTCCCTTCTTTCGATAGATAATACCGAGATTGCCGTACGCGGCGGCGACCAGCTGTTTCTCGCCGCTTCGCTCCGATATGGCCAGACTTTGTTCGTAGAGCGCAACCGCCTTATCGAGATCGTTCTTGGTGTAATAGATGACGCCCAGAACGCTGGTCAGTTTTGCCTCCAGATTGAATCGAGCCCGGTCGGGAACGCCGGGGTCGCGCATCCGTTCCAGCCTATCGATTATTGACAGGCCTTGTTCACCATTGGCTACGGCCTGATCAAGATCGCCCCGGATTCGGTATACCCACGACCTCAGTCCCATGATTTCGGCCTTCTCGATAAGCTCGACTGCCGAATCGCCGGTCAAGGTCTTCTCCGCCTCACCGACCTCGCTCAGGGCTGCTTCGAAATTGCCCTGGTGGACAAACATCTCGGCCTTCTTCCGTCTCGCCCGACCACGCACTGCAACGTCTCCGTGAGCCACTTCGTGTAACCGCTCGAAGTACGCGATCGCTTCCGTATACTGGCTCTTGTGATCGTAAACATCACCCAGGTCCTCAATCGCCGCCCACAATGTTCTGGCGTAATCGGCCTTGGCCGCTTCCGCCATCTGCCCGACGATTTCGACAATCTGACTCAAGTACCGTATCGCCTCATCGTTTGCATAACGCTGGCGCGCCCGATCACCGGCCTTCCGCAGGAGTTCAATCGCCCGGCCCAGGTCGTCACCGTTGGCATAGTGGTGAGCCAGCTGTTCGGTCAGTTCTTCAAGACGCCCCACGTACAACTGTTCGATCATCTCCGCGGTGCGCCGGTGCACTTCACGCCGCTTTCGCTTCAGCAGTCCGTTGTAGACCACTTCCTGCGTGATCGGGTGCCGAAAAACATACTCAAGTTCCGGCTCGTAACGTAACACCTGTATGTACTCGTGCTCATCAAGCGTCGCCAGGTGCAGACTCAACATGAGACTGTCGACGCCGCTCACGGCTTCAACCAAGCGTGCCGGAAAGCTGCGCCCGATAACCGCGGCAACTTGCAGAATTTCTTTGGCATCCTGGTCAAGCCGGTCAACGCGTGCCGCAGTCAACGCTTGGACGGTATCCGGGATCTCAAGCCTTGTCGCATCGGCCGTCACCCGCCAGCCGTCGGCCTGAGGTTGCAGCGCGTCACGGTCGATCAGCGAGCGGATTATCTCCTCGAGATAGTAAGGATTCCCCTCGGCCCGGGCGATCACGCGCGCTTTGAACTCCAGCGGAAAACCGGGTGTGCTCAGCAAGTTATCCAGCAGCCGGTCGCATTGACTGGCGTCCAGCGGGTGCAGCGCGACCTCGCGGAACCGGTCACCCAATTGCCGCTTCAGCTTTTCTTTGGTGACGTAGCAGGCCTTCTCCTTTTCGACTCGCGAAAGGCACACCACAAGAAGCCTCTCGATCCCGGGCGCATCGACAATGAATTCGAGGAGCGCCAGTGAAGCCGCGTCAATCCAGTGGTAGTCCTCGATCACCAACATGAGCGCCTGCTGTCCTGCCAAGTCCGTCAGCAACCGCTTGATGCTTACGATTATCTGGAGTTGAAGCATTTGTGGATCAAGATGCCGGATCTTTTCATCGGCATCCGCGCCGAAACTGATCGACAGGAGGTAACCAAGGTAGGGCATAAGTTCGGGGCCGTGCCCGCCGGCAACGGCCCGGCACTGCCGGACGACTTTCTCTTTCAGCTCGTCAGTCGAATCGTGATCACCAATGCCAAAGACGGTTCTCAGAATTGCCAGAAAGGGCCAGTACGGCAGAGTCTCGCCATAACTGAGGCACCGACCCTCCAGGATTGACGGCGTGATAGTCAGGCGCGCCGAACCCAACCAGGTTTGGAGTTCAGCCATGAGCCGCGACTTGCCCAGCCCGGCATCACCGAGCACGAAAAAAACGCCCCCCAGTCCGAAACTGAGTCTTCGAACCGAATCGGCCAGTTCGCTCAATTCCCGGTCACGACCAACCATAGGTGCATGGCGACCGGTCAGGCCCCGCTTGGAGTCGGGCTTGGCCCTGATCCGGAGCGGCCGATAGATCTTGACTTTCTGCTGGATGCCCTTGAGGGGAATCGGTGGCAGCACTTCAAAATCGAACAGGTAGCGCGACGCACGAAAGACCGCTTCGGAAACCAGAATTTGACCGTCCTGCGCCGCGTCCTTGAGCCGGGATGCCAGGTTCACGACTTCACCCATCGCGGTGAACTCGGTCTTGGCCGTTGTTCCCACGTGGCCGAATATCACAATGCCGCTGGCAATACCGACGTGCAGCCCCAAGCTCATTGCCTTCTTCATTCGGGAACTCAGGGTGCGATTCATGTCCGGTAGGCAGGCCATCATGTCCAGCGCGGTCGTGACCGCCTGCTCGGGATCGTCTTCATGCGCCGTCGGCATTCCGAACAAGGCAATCACCAGATCACCATCGTACTTGTGAATGGTCCCTCCATGCTTCTGAATCGCGGCATTGAGGAATTCGAAGCACGTGTTGGCGATGTCGCGAACGTCTTCCGGATCCGAGCCCGCAGCCAGGGCGGTAAAGCCCGACAGGTCGGCAAAAAGGATAGTAGTTAACCGGCGTTCTTCGGCAGGAGCAACTGGCACACGGCAATTATAGATAGAACTAGCGCAAAGTCAAGAAAGTCCAGAGCCGAGCCGCGGACTCAGTTCGACTTGACAAAGCACCGATAACGGATACGATAGGCAAGAAAAAGGATGAAACCATGAACAAGGAAAGAATATCATACCATGAGTCAGTTATCAAGCTGTATGAAAGAATCAAGAAAGACGGCATCACCAACATCTGGGACCGGTACGAGGCACAAGGCATGGGAGGCAACCCGGATATGCGCTGTCCCTTCTGCATGGGCGGCACACGATGCGACTTGTGTTCGAACGGGCCCTGCCGGGCCGACGTTGCCAAGGACAAGCGTGGTGTCTGCGGCATCACCGGTGACGGCATGGCCATGCGCATGACGCTGCTTAGAAACGTCATGGGCGCCTCGACCTATCATTACCATACTGAGCAGACTATTAAGACGCTGCGGGCGACGGCGCAGGGCAAGACTTGTTTTGATATCAAGGAACCCGGGAAACTCAGGACCTTCGCGGGCAGGCTTGGCATCGACGCTTCCGCTTCACCGAAGGATGTCGCACTCGCGCTATGCGATTTTGTCACGGCTGATTTCAACCGCAAGTATGATGAACCGAGCAGTATCGTCGACCTTCTCGCCCCGAAGGAAAGGAAAGAACTGTGGCGCAAACTTGGCATCTTTCCCGGCGGGATCTACGGCGAGATGATGCTGGCCACCAGTTCCTGCCTGACCAATGTTGACGGTTACTACGTAAGCCTGGCCCTGAAGGCAATGCGCCTCAGCGTAGCCACGGCTTACCAGAGCCAGATTGTCAACGAGTACTGCCAGGATGTTCTCTACGGGATACCGCGGCCGCATAAGATGAATGTCGACCTCGGCGTGCTTGACCCGGACTACGTGAATGCTCTACCCAATGGGCATGAGCCTTTTCTGGGATTCGCGATGGTTCAACTGGCACGCCGGCCCGAGTGGCAGCAAAAAGCCAGGGCGGTCGGAGCGAAAGGCCTCCGCATCATTGCCAACATTGAGACCGGCCAGGAGATGATTCAGCGCTGGCCGATGGATGACGTATTCTATGGGTTCACCGGCAATTGGATTATGCAGGAAGCGGTGCTGGCCAGCGGCTGCGTCGACCTCTTTGCCGCGGACATGAACTGCTCGATGCCGGTTGATCCGATCTATGCCGAGAAGTATCATTTCCGATTGGTCCCGGTCAGTGAACTGGTCGCCTTCGAAGGGGTGAACGACCGCATCAACTATCTGCCGGAAAAAGCTGAAACACAGGCCGCGCAGCTGCTCCAGATGGCGGTCGACAACTTCAAGGTGCGCCGGGCCTCGGTTGAACCGATCACCGGACTGCCCATCGGAGAAGCCCTGGTGGGATTCTCGAATGAGAGCATCGTCGAAGCGCTGGGCGGGAAACTCGATCCACTGCTCGGCGCGATCAAAGACGGTGCGATCCGCGGTATCGTCGGGCTAGTCTCGTGTTCATCGTTGCGTGATAGCGGTCAAGATGTCCACAGCGTTAGAGTTGCTAAAGAACTGATCAAGCGCGACCTCTTGATTCTATCTCTTGGCTGCGGCAATGGGGCGATGCAAGTTGCCGGGCTTTGCAGCCCGGCGGCGCGCGAGCATGCCGGTCCCGGTCTGAAAACACTGTGCAGTAAGCTCGGGGTTCCACCGGTCATGTCCTACGGGACCTGTACCGATACCGGGCGGCTGGCTGACCTGCTGGCAGCAGTATCGAATGCCCTGGGCGGCGTGCCGGTCACCGACCTGCCCGTAGCGGCCGCAGCTCCTGAGTATATGGAGCAGAAAGCAACGATCGATGCCGTCTTTGCGCTGGCCTTCGGTCTCTACACCTACGTCAATCCGGTTCCACCGGTAACCAAGGCACCGAACTTGGTCGCACTCCTGACCCAGGACTGCAAGAACGTAACCGGTGGTGTGCTGAGCGTCGAAACCGACGCGGTAAAAGCGGCCGACGGCATTCTCGCCCACATCGAGAGTAAACGGAAAAAGCTGGGAATCTGAACGCTCAATAAGACGCGCGGCCGTAATAGTTTAGTTCTTCCTAGTTTTCCAATCCCCCCTCCGTTGACGGGAGGGGATAAAGGGAAGGATGAAATTTTGGGGAGAGGGATTTTTCGAAAGAATCACGTTATATGCACGACCGGAGCTTACGATTTGTCTCACTTCGACAGTATAGATAAGATACCTGCGGAGTCAATAGCATGCTCCGTACAGGTCGAACGGAACATCGCGGTCAACCACTTTGGGAATGTACCTTTCAGCGCGTGCGCCCGAGCCCTCTGTCCTGCCCGCTGCCCACGCCGGAGTCGTTATGTCCCGTTGTTGACTTTGCTCAGGGCGTAGCTACAATAACCAGCCATCAAGGAGGCCCATGAATATCTTCGTAGTCTCTGGAAGCCGTAATCTTGAAGGTCAGACCGCCCAGGCCTGCCACGCCCTCAAAGCCGGGGCTGAGACCAAGGGCGCCACGGTCGAAATGGTCTTTCTGCCCACGTTGAAGATTACGCGTTGTGAGCAGTGTGATGAACGCGGTTGGGGAACCTGCCGCACCGCAGGTCAGTGTTCCGTGGCCGATGATTTCCAAGGTGTTGTAAACAAGGTGAGACAGGCCGATCTCGTCGTCTTCGCCACACCGGTGTACTTCCGAGATCTAAGTGAGAGTTTGCGCACGTTTCTTGACCGGCTCCGCCGCATTTGCATTATCGACGCGGGCAAGGAGAGCATCCTCAACAAGCCTGCGGTCGGCATCTGCGTCGCCGGCGGCAGTGGCAACGGCGCACCTGAATGCAGTGCGATTTTAGACCGCATCCTTTCGACCATCGGCTTTTTTGTCCTCGATATGGAGCCGATACGACGCCAGAACCTCGAGATCAAGCTGTCGAACCTGAAATCAACCGGGGCATGGTTGGCGACCGCCAAGCCGGGCAGCCAAATCGCCTGATCAGCCTCCCGGCTGATATCTTCTGACTCGCCGTCAACCGCCCACGTCGATCACGAGACGTCGCGGCAGTTTCGTCGACCGGTATTTGCTCTTGACCGCGAAAGTCAGCTGGGTATAATTCTTCATGCATATGCTGCATATGCGCGTCTTTGAATTAAAGCAAGTCAGCAAACCGGAGGCTCCATGAAAAGACTGTTTTTTCTAGTATTGCTCGTACCACTGCTTGCCCTTGCTCGCGAGCAGGATGAAGTAACGCTGCTGAAATGGGCCGGCCCGCCCGGCTCCAAGCCGGATACCTATGAAGAATGGCTCACCCTGCATCCTTACACCAGGTTCAATTACTGCCTGGACCGGGTCGAATATGGCGGCCGGGCCGGTGCGGTGGCGATTCTCACCGAGCAAAGCATCGCCCTGTCTCTGGCGAGCCAGCTCAATCAATTGATCAACAACTTACGGCGCGAGGGGCATACCGTCTACAGCTACCAGATTTCCGGAGGGACGCCCGAGACGCTTAGAGTCTTTCTTGCCAACCTCTACCGCAACAACGCCATCGAGGGCGCATTGCTCGTCGGCAATCTGCCGGTTGCCTGGTTTGAAATCGCCAACGACTTCAATCAGTACGGCTATGCTCAGTTTCCGATCGACCTCTTCTACATGGATTTGGACGGCACCTGGCTCGATACGATGACCACGGGCAACGGCAGGTATGACGGACACGAGGGCGAGGTCAATCCCGAAATCTATGTCGGTCGCCTTCTCCCTACGGGGATCGGCAATGACACGCTGCTCCTTAAGGACTATTTCCGCCGCGACAATGCTTACCGGTTTGATACTCTTGAGCTGCAGCACAAAGCGTTGAATTTCGTTGATGACGACTGGATCCCCTGGGCACCTCAGTGGGCATCTGATATCTCCCTGCTCTATCCGGATACCGCCAACTACTGGCATGCCGAAACGACCCGGGCTTCCATCTACCGGACCAAACTGAACACGCCACGTGCTTGGGTCGCCGTCTTCGCCCATTCCTCGCCCAGCCTGCACCAATTCTACTACAACAATCATAGCTCCACTGATTACTACTATTCCACCGAATACACGAGCCAGAATCCCCCCGCCAACTTCTACAACCATTTCGCCTGCTCGTTCGAAAGGTATACCACGAGCGGATACGGCGGCGGCCGTGCCACTTTTACCCAGAGCTACGGCCTGGGTTCGATCGGTTCGACCAAAACCGGCAGCATGCTCGAATTCTACTATTTCTACGAGCCGCTCTCGCGGCAGAAGAACCTGGGCGAGGCCTTCAAGGACTGGTTCACGTACATCACTGAAAATGGTGTCGACTTCATGGAACTATGCTGGCACTACGGCATGACGCTTATTGCTGATCCCTTCTTGAAGCCGACCGGCCACATCGTTTCGGTTGCGGAAAGCCCGGTCCATCCGACACATCACCAGCTCTTCTGCATTTCCAGTACGGTAACCCGTGACCGCGTGGTCATCGAGCTTCACCCCAAGCACGGCACGCCCCTCGAAATCACGGCCTTTGACCGCCAGGGTCGCAAAGTACGAACCATCCTATCCCAGGATAACAGACCTGACCGAACCAAGGTCAGCTGGGACTTCACGGATCGGTTCGGTGCCACGTTACCTCAAGGAGTTTACCTGATAAGGATTCGAGACGGTTCTGAAATGCATACGCGAAAAGTCGTGAAGCTTTAGCTCATGGCTCTCGAAAAATATACCAGGGTGCTCGTTGCCTCGGGTGTCAAACGGGCACTGGTCATTAGACCGAGCAGCGTTGTTACCAGTCATTGGGTAAGACTCAAGTGTCAGTACGGCTGCAGCGGGTATGGCCGCAAGCTCACGTGCCCGCCCTATTCACCAACGCCGGAACAAACCCGAAAGCTCCTCGATGAATACAAGAGGGCGATTCTCATCGTCTATTCCGGACAGTGGCGCGGCGCTGACCAGAGAACGCCCGGACGCGAAAGAAAGAAGCGGCGCCAGATGCGCCGTGTCATTGTCGAAATGGAGCGCGTCCTATTCTTGGATGGCTACTACAGGGCATTTGCGCTGGGCGCAGGCCCCTGCAATTTCTGCAGGGAATGCGATGTAAGCAAAGCATGCAAGTTCCCGGAACTGGCACGGCCGGCGATGGAAGCGTGCGGTATCGACGTCTTTGCAACCCTGAGGAAAGCCGGCCTCACGATTGACGTCGTCCGGAACTACCATGCGCCCTGCACATTTGCGTCTCTGCTCCTTGTCGATTAGACGCCCGGCTTCACCCGCACGATAACAACCTTGGTCCGGCCGTCCCGTGCCGCAGCCACCGGTACTATGCATCATTGACACCTATTGTATCCCGAATATAATCACCTATGAAGATCACATATCTCCTCTCCCTTCTGCTGTTCTCTGGTGCGCCGCCCGACCAGATCGACATCGCCCTGTCCAAGATCGGCCTGGCCAGAGAAACCGCACACATCGACGTCGACGACATGAATTTCTTCGGCGGCGATAAGTATCGTCTCCAGTTCTTCGATGTCTTCATGAACAACCCCTACAAGATACCGGAATACACGAAGACATTGGCCCGGGGCCTGCTGGACAGCAAGTCCGGCCTCGGTAGTCTCACGATTTCCGTCTCGGCTCGAGTGCGCAGCGCGGTGCGCCGGAACCTGATTGAGAATCAGGTAGTCAAGTACGAGCGCGCCCTCGCCGAATCCGATGCCCTTTACGAAGCTTTGGTTGAGTTCTACCGGGATTACGGCCAAACTCCCGACACGACGCTCTTGAAGGCCAGAGCCGGTCTCGTCCCCGGCGTTATCGGCCGGGAAATCGCCCTCTTGATTGAAACAACCCGAAGTGCCCTGAAATGGCGCCGCCTTGCTTTTTCCTCGGCCGATGAACGGGAGTTGGCCGACGTCTATCGCGAGGTCATCAAGTATCTGGCCACGCTCGATACCAGCAGTTTTGAACAGCCCGGCACCCAGAAGGTTGAGGAGTTCATCGCCCGGGTCGATTTCGAGTATCTTTACACCGGTGCCACTGATCTGGCCCTGGTTCTCGATTCGGTCAAGACCCGCCTTCGGCGCCTCGCTGACGTGCGAGTCGTCAATGTCTCAATTCCGACACCGATTGGGGCAATCGTGATCAGCGGCCGCGAAAACGATATCTATCCTCGGAAACTGAAGCCGTATATCATCGTTGATCTGGGCGGTAATGATTCTTACTTCGTCGGGGCATCAAACTTGAGCGCGCGCAACGCCGTGTCAATCATCGTTGACCTTGGCGGCAATGACGTCTATGTCAATAGCGACAAGGATGCCCCCTCTTTTGGCGGCGCCATCTTAGGCTACAGTTTTCTTTTGGATCTTGACGGCGATGACATTTATCGTGGCCAGAACATCACTCAGGGGACCGGGGTATTCGGCCTTGGCGTCCTGTACGACGGCGGCGGTGATGACAGTCTCTTCTCTTATACAGCGTCCCAGGGAGCGGGTTTCTTCGGCCTGGGTATCCTGGCCAACCTCGGCGGCAACGACTACTACCACTGCTACCAGCAGGCGCAGGGCTACGGATACGTCAGAGGTTGCGGGCTGCTGCTCGATGACATCGGCAATGATGTCTACGTTGCCAATGACTCGGACATCGTCTTTCCGGGCCAGCAGACCAAACAGCATAATTCATCTTTGGCTCAGGGTGTGGGTTTCGGTAAACGTGCCGATTTTGTCGACGGCCACTCCCTCGCCGGCGGCGTCGGCCTGCTGATTGACGGCTTGGGTGATGATTCGTACCGATGCGGCTTATTCGGCCAGGGGTGCGGCTACTGGTACGGCGTGGGCATACTCAACGACGAGTCCGGGAACGACCTATACCACGGCGTGTGGTACGTTCAGGCCTCGGGAGCACATTTCGCCATAGGCATCTTACGCGATGGATCAGGCGACGACCGTTACATCTCGACAATGAACATGTCGCAAGGTTCGGGGCATGATTTCACGGTTGGATTCTTGATTGACGAATCAGGCAACGATCACTATAAGACGGCCAGCTTGAGCTTAGGCGGCGGCAACGCCAACGGCATGGGTCTATTCTGGGATAAAGCCGGTGATGATGTCTACGAGATTACGAATGAAATGCTGACCCTGGGCCAATCCAACATCGCGCCCACGGGCGGCTTGCGCGACTACATGCTGTGTCTTGGGCTTTTCGTCGACGGCGGCGGCAAGGACCGATACTCACGAAAGATTGCGCAGAACCGGACCTTCTGGATTCAGGCCGGGCCGGACACAACGCGCCGCCTCGAGACGGAGAAGGGGATCGGTATCGACTTCTGAGTCACGGCCCCATGCCAAGACGGTGACTGACTCAGACAGATTTACCCCGTTAGAAATCGACACGGCTGGGCTCACTGGCTTTGCGCATGGGGGTGTGTGATCTTTCCACGCAGATTTCTAACGGGGTGAAGATGCACACGGATACGCTATACACGAGGCATGAAGCTATTGAGTTATTGGTCATTGACGGCATTCCGGCCGACAGGCCCCTTTCCGCGTCGCAGACACATCTTCATCCGCCGTACCCGTGGCGAAGGCGGGCCCTATTCCCTATTTCATAGCGCCAGCGGGATTCGAACCCGCGATCTTCGCCTTGAGAGGGCGACGTCCTGGACCAGGCTAGACGATGGCGCCGTCCACTGATTATAACTGGGAAAATCCGTCCGTCAACCGCTAACTGCCTTGCCTGATCAGCCACAGCATGATTGCCTTCTGGGCGTGCAGGCGGTTCTCCGCCTCATCGAGCACGATTGAATTGGGGCCGTCAATCACCTCTTCACTGATTTCGTCACCACGGTGGGCCGGCAGGCAATGCATCACCAGACACCCTGGCTTGGCCTTATCCAGCAACGCCTTGTTGACTTGATACTCATGGAAAACCTTTTTGCGCGCGGCGGCCTCTGCTTCCTGACCCATCGAAGCCCATACATCCGTGTAGACCACCTCGGTATCCTTCATTGCCTCAACCGGTGAATTGTAGACGTCGATCTTCGTTCCGGATTTCTTCGCCAGCTCCCGGGCGTGGGCCACAATCTCGGCCCGAGGCTCGTAGCCCTTGGGCGTACCGACCTTGATGTTCATGCCGACCAGCGCCGCACCAAGGAGAAGTGAATTGCAGACGTTATTGCCGTCACCGACGTATGCAAAATCCACTCCTTTCGCGGTCCCCTTGTGCTCGATTATCGTCAACAGGTCGGCCATGATCTGACATGGATGTTCCAGATCGGATAGCGCATTGATGACCGGAATCGAAGCGTGCCGGGCGAGGTCAACAACGGTTTGGTGGGCAAATGTCCGCGCCATGATCATGTCCACCCACCTTGAAAGATTGCGCGCCGCATCCGGTACTGACTCGCGCGTGCCCAGCTGGATGTCAGCCGGGGCGAGGTAGATGGCATGTCCGCCCAACTGAGTCATGCCGGTCTCAAAGGTAACCCGGGTTCTCAGAGACGGCTTCTCAAAGATCATCGCCAGGGTCTTGTCTTTGAGCAGCGTGTGGTCATAGCTCTTCTTAGTCTTGGCCTTGAGCTCCCGGGCCAGTTTCAGGATCTCTTCGATCTCTTTTGGGCTCAAGTCGGCAACCGATACAAGATCACGTTTCATCGTCTCTCCTTTGACATACCTGGGTCACGCCCGGCCGGGCGCGCCACGAACACCTGCTCACCGGAATAGTAGTCGTACGGGGATTTCTTGAAATCTCCAAAAACGCTCTCAACTTTGAAACCATGCTTCTCGAGCAACAGTTCCGTTTCGAATCGAAAAAGATAGGCAAAATCAAATGACCAGACGTGCCGGTGCAAAACGCCCTTCCGGTCGGTCCACTCGTAGAAACGGTCCTCATGCAGGGTCTGCTCCTTGAGGTTGTACTGATCCTCGGCGTGGCGGAAGACCTGACAACGCTGCTGGGGGTCGTAGAACGACCCGAGATACATGGTGCGCCTGCCTTGTGCCAGCAGATCATGCCGGGGCGCGAAAAGATGCAATAGGAAATAGCCACCTCGGTCCAGATGTCTCCTAACGCAATCCAGGCAACGCCCCTGGTCCTGCTTGGTCAACAGATGCTGAAACGATCGGAAGGCAATGAAAATCAGGGAGAATCGCCCGCCCAGGTTGAAATCGGTCATGTCGCCGCGGACCAGCCGAATCCTGCTCCGTGCGGCCTTGCTTAGCCGGCAAACCTTGCCTCGGGCGATTTTCGACATCTCATCCGAGATGTCGAGCCCGGTCAGGCGAAACCCTTTCTGGGCCAGAGGAATCAACGCCCGGCCTGTGCCGCAGGCCAGCTCCAGAACATCCCCACCTGACTTCCTTGCGTACTCGGCGTACAAAGGTACGTCGTTGAGACTCTCGCCCACAACGCCCAGCTCATAGTCGTAGAACCGCGCCACCCGGTCAAACAACTCTTGCTTCACGAACCGCTCCTTTCTGATCCACCACCCACACACACGAATATGCTAACATTACAACATTGTAGCATTCTAACATTGTAACATGTTGGAACGCCCGCGCCCGCTCACATTTCATTTCGAACCCCTTTCAGCGAGCGGTTGACAAATATCGTAAGTGATCGGATAATCTGGCTAAGTTCTCTTCGGTATTTGACCCAGTAGTATACCCCGTTTTCCTCCGTTTCGAATCTGACAATCTCCAACGCCTTAAGCCTCGCCATATGGTAGCAGGTTGCGGTCTTGGACCGGTGAATCCCATGCGCGACCTCGGACAACGTCGAGGGACCCCGTTTCAGCAACAGTTCCACGATCGCGAACTTGGCTGGCTCGCCCATGGCCCGGGCCACGCGCGATTCCCGGTAGTGCAACTCAAGCATCGGTCTCTTCCCAACCACCCTTGATCGATTCATGTCTACCCTCCTGAGGATGAACTTCTTAGAGGCACGAGACACCGGCGCACCTATGCCCCCGTGCCCGCCCATTCTATCTCTCCAATCGGAGAAGTCAAGACCAGCATTCGAACATTGTATAATGTTAGAATGTTAACATTATGCAGGCAACAAATGAGTGATGGGAATCAGTGAGCCGTTACCGGTCGGCCGGTGAGCCGCATGCCCATGACGACCTGCCCATCGCCGGCACATTTAGCCAGATTCACGCCTTGGGTGAACAAGTCAGAATATTATCCCGGTTGTCAAACCGCACCGGCAGGAATTGCTCGACGACCCAGATATTGGTTGCCGTGTGCTTCGTGAGCTCAGGGATTCTCAGCCGCGACGGACCCCCGGTGCCCGACGCCGCCAAGGCCATGTAGGGAATGAGCTGATCGGTTGACCAGGAATCAACGACCGCGCCCGTATCGATCACCTGCTTTAATTCGCAAGCCGCTTCCCGTCCAATATCCTGGGCCGGCACACCCTTCCTGCCCAGTCCATCGGCACCCAGCCGTGACCCGCCGAACTCGGCATAGCTCTGAACGAAACAGCCGGGCGAAGGTGACTCAACGTAGTGGTACTTCTGATGCGCGGCCGGAAAACTGCTGCGGAAACCATCCAGCAGCCGCTCGGCAACTCGGGAACCGCGAAGATGGCCTGAAGCAACGGCAAGAACTTCAATCTTCTGCAACGCACCGCGCTCAACCAGATCGATTCCCTGCAGGGCGCCGGGTTCGATTCTGACCAGGACCTCACCGCCACCGACCGGATAAAAACCATGCTTTCTTGTTTCCAGCGAAATCGCAAGCCCGGCTCGGCGGAGATAGAAACCGACTACTCTTTCGAAGTACTCGATCGTCGGGCTGAATGGCACCGCCGTCCCGCCGCGGACGATGAGCCGCACCGGCGATTCGGCGTGGAGGGCGATCGGGACGAGGACCTGCAGTATCAGGGTTATCGCGCCAGCGGTCTTCGTATCAATCGTCTGCGCCCCGCCGGCGATCTTCCCGGGAGCAAAGACGATTTCCATCGAATTAGCTGACAGCCCCTCGCTCGAGGCATGGCACATGCGGGCGGCGGCCTTGATCCCTTCGAGATGCTGCGGTTTGAGTCCCGGCTTCTCCCTTCCCTTCCGGATGTTGTAGACGCGCACCGCTTGCCCGGTAATCGCGGAAAGAGCCACCGCGGTTCGCACTATCTGGCCACCGCCTTCGAGGTGACTGCCGTCGATTTCGAGAATCTCCATCGTATTGCTCCCGCTACGTGCCACGGCCCGCCGAGAACGACGGCGCAAAACCAACGCCCGCTCGAGTGTAAAATGTGCAGACCTCTTCCATAGGACAGGCCCCTAGGGGACGCTCAGCCAGGCATTCAGGACAGTTTTCTTGTTGATGCTCCGCCATTTTATGATTTCTTGTTGATCATCCCAAACAATATATTCTGGATAAGTCTACACTTTCACCCAGTAAGAATCAGTCAACTTTTTTGATGTTATCCAATGTTTAGGCCTGAGTACACTCGAAAGGCCCTGAAATTCTTCAAAGAAGATCCGACGCCGGCAAATAGCTTTATTCATTAATTGACTTAATGTTCAATTGCTTTTCGTATTCTAAGATTTTGCCAACATTCACCTGTTCGATTTTGTTCAAATCAGTCTCTTTGAAATCAACGCGTGATTGATACCAATAGGTTTTCTGGAAATATTCATTGAGTGTAGAATCTTGGAATATTTTGCCGTGCTTGGCGTAAATAGTATTTCTCAGAAGCCTCAATTGCCACAACGAGAGTGTTTTCAATTTGCCCATGGGCAAGTATTTGTTGTTTAACTCCCATCTAACACCGCCCTCACCTTCCCAAGGCTGCTCTTTGGTACTCACATGAATCGAAATTCTCGCATCCAATGTGGGATCAAAATCAATTAACAAATATTCGCATTCATATTCACTTAGTCTATTCAAACTATATGATGTATTGGGACTACCGCGCCATTCGAAACTGAGTGAATGCAACCAAATCTTGGGTGACGATTTTATTATAAATCGCGCCTTACCGATCTTTCCTTTCCAAGTTCGCCCAGTTCCATACCAGTATTCGATATTTGGCATCTGACCGTAGGGAGAAACATATCTTACGTTTGTGGTTTTACTTTCGTTTTTGCTAAATATCACATTTTTGATATACCAATGAGTTTCTTCGTAATAACTGGGCACGTTTAATGTATCTCCCTTTTTGATTGCCCTAATTAGCTCTTTTTCATATTCGTCACTCATTGTGGTTCCCAGAAAATTGATATCACCAAATATCTCTTTGAATGCATATTCGATTGTATCGACCCATGTTTCAAATTCGTAGAAATCCTCGACACCCTTAAAAGCTGGCCTAAAACCATAGCCTGCTTTAGGAAATCCCATTGTTACGGCGGTTGATTCACCATAGTTGGTAAAATAGAAAATAGCATCCACAGCGTAAGATGCAGTATCCAGCTCTATTCTCACCGTCTCAGAATCCAAACACACAGTAGTCTTTTTGCTACCACGGAGCTTGACATCGCCTCCGTATAACTTTACTTGAGCCTCGTTACATAAACCCACCGAAATAAAGATTACTGAGATAGAGAGGAAAACATGAATAAATCTCATTATATTATTATGCAACATAGGCACCTTCTTACTTACTCGCAAGGTGATGATAAAAACCTCCTCTAAAGGATATTATACATATAGAAGGAAAAAAGTCAAGAAACCTATTATGTCGTAGATTAAGCTTTTCTTGTCTCTGAAAGGCTTCAAAAACATAGACTGCTTGCGCGGTTCGTGAACCGCCCCTACATTTTTTATCGATTCGTGGACTTTACTTAATATTTGATTACTTTAAATATTTTCTCTATTTCGGAAGGTGTGTTGTAAAAATGAGGAGAAACCCTTAGCCAGCCCTCACGTAAAGAGACGATAATCCCATTCTTCCTCAATCGTTCGTAAGCCCTTTTAACATCGCTATGTCTGGGCCGGATTGAAACAATCCCCGACCTCACCTTCTTTTCAGTTGGAGTAAAAATTTCAAAATCCCTCCCTTGGGCTAGGTCTATGAGAAGATCGGTTAATTCGAAGACCTTTTTTTCGACATTCTGAATACCGGCGGATAATAATATTTTCATACACTCGCGCAGGGCACAGATACCCATTAAGTTTTTTGTCCCCTCTTCAAACCGTGCAGCAGTTTTCTTTGGCGGCCCCAGAGGAACAAGCTTATGAAAACTCTCAATCTCCGCCGACAGCCAACCAATGTTGGTCGGCACAAGTTTCCCAAGCCTCTCTTTTGCCACATACATGAAGCCGACCCCCTGCGGTCCGCAAAGCCACTTTGTCGAGCCACAGGCAAGAAAATCGATTTTGAGTTTCTTTGTATCTAGCTCTAGTGCGCCCAGACCCTGAATTGCGTCAACGATGAGAAACATATCACGCTTTCGACAAAACTCACCTAATGTCAACAAGTCAAGCCTGACGCCAGTGAGCCAGTTAACCCAATCAACGGAAATTGCCCTAGTTTTCTTGTTTACTGTCTTTTGCAGGCGAGCTAAGAAGTTCAAACCATCTCCTGTATTTACAAATCGTTTTTCGATATCGGGCCAGAGATATTGGAACGGATAGAGGTTGGCTGCGAAGGCATCGGACAGGACGACAACATTGTCGCCCCTTTTCCAGGGGATTGAATCCATCGCAATAATGATACCCTGGGAAGTATTTTTAACAAAGGCGATCTCATCCTTCGAGGAATGGATGAGCTGAGCTGCAACCTTACGACTGCTTTCAATCTCGCCCCAAAGAAGCTCAATCGGTATGTCGGCATCATGAACATATCTTTGAACCAGCTTCTGAATCACCCGGGCTGCGGTACTCGGCAAAGGACCAGTTGAGGCATGGTTGAAGTATGTCGTGTGCCGGGTGATCGGGAAATACCTGCGAAAACTGTTCATGGCGCTTCTTCATGATAGCCAGAACAGCATGATAATCAATGGGAATATCACGGGATCGAGACATCATTTGCCTTGACTTTCTGGCGCGTAACAGGTACAATCTCCGCACAAGGAGGCCATCTATGAAGCGAATCAGTGTGTTGCAGTTAATCGTAGTCATCATTACGGCGGTTGGTATCGGTTCGGCGCAGTGGATTGCGCAGCCCTTGCTGAGCCTGCCCGCACAGAACCTATTTCCCACCGTCACCGATGTCAATCGAGACGGCAAGCTCGACATCGTCGGTAGCGCCAATCCCGGTGGGGTCTGGTTCTGGGCCGGGGACACTGCTCACCTGCCCAATTGGACACCCCTGGACACGATCGAGATGAACGGAGTCTACACCTACAGCACCGGGGTCGGCGATTTCAACCGTGACGGCAGGGCGGATCTTGTTTGCACGTCCTGGCCCGGAGTCTATACGTGGACCGGTGACGGCGCGGCCAATCCCCAATGGACGCCGCAGGCCCGTCCTGACATGTCAGGTTTCTACATCGGATGCCAGGCCAAGGATCTGAATCACGATACGGTGACCGATATCGTCGCGTCAACCAGCGGCGGCAGCGGCAAAGGCATCAATGTCTGGCTCTCCGACGGCAATGCCAACCCGAATTGGATTCGTCAACCTGCACCCGGCCCGGATACGACCCGGGACTATCATTCTGTTACGGTCGCCGAAGTGAACAAGGATGGTCATCTTGATATCATCGCCGGCCATCAAAATGCCAGCCTGGGCATAAAAGTCTGGACCGGTAACGGCGGACAGGGCGGCCAGGTGATCTTCACCCCCCAGGAGAGTCCGACAACTTCAGGCGTATACCTGACGGTCGCGGTCGGTGATGTAAACAATGACAATAACCCTGATATCGTGGGCGCGCAGCAAGGCGCGGGCATTGGCGTCTGGACCGGGGACGGCAATACCAGCCCTCACTGGACCGCGGCCAATCCGCCCCCGGCTTCCGGCGACTTCTGGGGCGTAAACCTTGGCGATCTGAATCGCGACGGCAATCTCGATATCATCGCTTCGAATGTGTCCTCGCGCGAAGTCCAGGCCTGGTTTGGAAACGGCGGACAGGGCGGCAGCATGCAATGGACCGCGGCACCGCAGTTTACCCCCTCGGCCGGCTATGAAGGCATTGTCATTGCCGACGTGAATTATGACAATAAGCCGGATGTCATTGCCGGCAACTGGACCGTTAACGGCGTGCAAGTCTGGATCAACGATCTGGTTGCGGTTGAAGAAAGGACGACGATGCCGCTGACCGCAACGATCATTGCGTGCGCACCGAATCCATTCTGCCGGAAGACGACCGTCACCTTTTCGCTCGTGCGCACAACCTTCTGTCAGATCACGGTTTATGATGCGACCGGTCGGCTGGTGACCAACGGCGTCCGCGGCGAATTCGGACCGGGTGCGCACCAGTTTAGCTGGGATGGACGTGATGAAAACCGAACCCGCGTCTCAGCCGGTGTGTATTTCGTTGCTCTTGAGTTCGAGGGCACAAGGCTTGCCCGACAGGTGGTATTACTGCCGAGATAACGTAGCCAGGCTTCTCGGGGTTTTGGGATAGGACGCGCCGTGGCGCGTCCCTACAACATCGCTACAGGTGAGGACACGCCATGGCGTGTTCCTACTTCAGGTATCTAGGATTTTAGGTGTTTGGGCGTTTTTACCATACCCCGGTCTTGAGGTATTCGTCCATGGAGTTGGCGGCAATGCGCGCATCACCCATTGCCAGAATTACGGTTGCACCTCCTCGTACCACATCACCCCCGGCCCAGCACGCCTTCTTGGAAGTCCGGGCGGTCTTAGGATCGACTTCGATGTTACCCCACTTGCCTGCCTTCAGGTCCGGTGTTGTCTGTGGAATCATTGGGTTCGGGCCGTTGCCAATGGCACAGACCAGAACATCGGCCTTGGTGATGAAATTAGAATTCTCGATCGGTACCGGTCTGCGCCGGCCTGAAGCATCCGGCTCGCCCAGCTGCATCCGGATGCATTCCATCTCCTTGACCCAGCCGTGCTCGTCCGAGGTATACTTGATCGGCAGGGTCAAGTAGTCGAAAATAATACCCTCTTCTTCAGCCCGGACAATCTCTTCGATTCGGGCCGGCATCTCGGCCCGCGTCCGGCGGTAGACGATATGGACTTCAGACGCGCCGAGCCGCAGGCCGGTGCGGGCACAATCCATGGCCACATTCCCGCCGCCGACAACCGCCACGTTCTTGCCCCGGATGATGGGCGTATCGTACTCGGGGAAAAGGTATGCCTTCATCAGGTTGGACCGTGTCAAGTACTCGTTGGCCGAATAGACGCCGTTCAGATTCTCGCCCGGGATATTCATGAACCACGGCAGGCCGGCGCCAGTACCGATGTAGACGGCGTCGAACTCTTCGAGAAGTTGATCGACGGTCGCCGTCTTGCCCACGACAAAGTTGAGATGGAGTTTGACGCCGCAGCGCACCAGGAAATCGACCTCACGGTAGACGATTGCCTTGGGCAAGCGGAACTCAGGAATTCCGTAGACTAGCACGCCGCCCGGTTTGTGCAGGGCCTCAAAGATCGAGACCGAGTGGCCGCGCAGCATCAAATCGCCCGCCACGGTCAAGCCGCCCGGGCCGGATCCGATGACGGCGACCTTCTTGCCGGTCGGCGGCGGCAGGTCAGGCAACGGTGCATCGCCCTGGGTTCCTTCCCAGTCGGCGGCAAAACGCTCGAGCCGGCCGATCGCCACCGGTTCGAATTTCTTGGCCAGGGCGCAGACCTTTTCACACTGCTCTTCCTGGGGACAGACCCGGCCGCAGATCGCGGGCAAGACGTTCTTCTCCTTGAGCCGCTTGATTGCTCCTCTGAAATCGCCATCGGCGATGAACTTGATGAAACCAGGGATATCGATCTCCACCGGGCAGCCGGCAGTGCATGTTGGTTTCTTGCACAAGATGCAGCGCCTGGCTTCGCCGACTGCCTCGGCCTCGGTATAGCCGTAGGGAACTTCCTGGAAATTGCGAACCCTTTCGGCCGGCTCCTGCTCGGCCATTGGTATCTTCTTGGGGATGATCTTACTAGCCATAAAGCTCACACTCGTAGAAACCCAGGGACTTTCTCTCTTCCTTGATGTAGATATGGCGGCGGTTGAGCAGGTTGTCCCAGTCAACCTGGTGGCCGTCGAACTCCGGGCCGTCAACACAAGCAAACTTGACCTTCCCATCAATCAGGACCCGGCACACGCCGCACATGCCCGTCGCATCAATCATGATCGGGTTCAATCCGACTATGGTCTTGATACCCAGGGGTTTGGTTGTTTGAGCCGAAAGATAGGTGAGGTAGGTGCAGCCCTGAACATAGACCAAGTCGACTTTGTTCTTACCTGCATAATCGTTGATGAAGTCGCTGATATGTCCCTTGAAACCTCTCGTGCCATCACGGGTTATTTCATGGAGTTCATCACACGATTCGCGCAGCCGGTCCTGCCAATACAATAGGAACGCACTGCGCCCTTCGATCGCGGCGACCAGCTTATTGCCTCTTTCCTTGAAGGCCCGCACCACCGGCAGAAGCGCGCCAATACCGTAGCAGCCGCCGATGCAGAGCACCGTCTGGTTTTCAACCATCTCGGTCGGTCGACCCAAGGGTCCGGCCAGGTCAGCTACCTGGTCACCGGCCTTAAGCGCGGCCAGCTTTCTGGTCGAAGTACCGACTTCCATGAAAACCATCGAAGCGGTAGTTGCATCCCACTCAACCAGGTTGAGTGGGATCCGCTCACCATACTCATCGGCCCGTACGACCACGAATTCGCCGGCCTTGGCGTTCTTATGCATAAACGGCGTCTCGAGAACAAGCACGTGGATGTTGGGCACGACCAGTTCGCGTTTCAGTACCTTGACCATGGGCTCTACCCTACCCTTCTTACTCGGACCGGCTGACTTCGGAGGACGCCGGTTGACGGATCACGATACGCAAATACTGTGCCCTTGGGCACTTGCTCAGTAAGCAACGCCACCGTCTTGAAAGCGAGCCCTTCACCGACGATTTCGACCGTCTGCCCGGCGGCAACGCGCAGTTTCCTGGCGTCCCTGGGGTTGACCCAAAGAGACCGGTCGCGGCGGACCCGTTCAAAACCCTTCATCACCGAAGAAAGCGCGAACGAACGGAAACGGTAGCAGTTCTCCCTGACCAAAAGGTTGAGCGGATATTTGCCCGAGATCTTTGCCTTGACCGGTCCGGGCGGTTCGAAGGTCACCTCGGGTGCGCTGACCAGACCGATCGGACCGAGTTTCTTGGCAAGCTCCTCGATAATCCATTGATCGGGCCGGGCCCGGCCCGCCGGCTCAACCGCTCGGCTCCATTCCACTCTCTTGCCATCGATATTCATGAAACTGCCCGCAAACTCACCCGGCGCTGCGGCGGGCAGGAAGACATCAAAATCGTGGGGCGGCATGAACAGGTCCTGGACGATCACGACTTCATACCGCCGATCAAGATGAGGTGTCTCACCGACAAGGTAAAGACACTTGAGGCCAGGGTTGGCGGTCATCTTGCACATCCCGATGGGATTGAGCGTGATGGCCGGTTTGACATTGACCCGGTGGTCAAACGGCAAATGGAGAACGCTTTTTGGCAGCGGAACGCCCTTCACGTTGCCTGGGTTGTAGACTAAGGCCGGCTTGCGCCCTTGCAGAAGCTGCTGTGCCGATACCAGCAGATCGTTATCGATTCCGGTCTTGTTGCGCCGGGGGGATTTGGCCAGAAGAATCTTCAGGAGTTCGACCTCTCGGCCTGGTTCCGGTCTAAGCCAAACATCGGCACACTCAACCGTCTTGCTCTGGATTTGATCGACGACGATGACGGGCAGGTCGAATTTCCGCCTGATCTTCAGGAGCAGGACCGCGAAATCATCGACGATGTCGGTATTGATGACAATGAGAGCGGATCGGGGTGAAAGCTCGCGCAGATCCAAAGGTGCTGAAACACGCCCCGGCTCATCGACGCCGAAATAGCATCCTTTGAGCATCTTGAGCGAAGTGATGGCTTCGAGCGAAAGGTTTCTCGAGAAAACAACACCGGTCAACCCCAGATTCTCTTTCAGTTTCTCGGCCGCATGGGTGAGAGCTTCTTCCCAGGACACTTCAACCAAACGCCTCCCTTTCTTGAGAAGCGGAACCCGGACCCTCTTCTGATGGTCGATCAACGGAGCTATCCCGAATCGACCCCGGACACACAAGTCATTCCCGGCCGGAGTTACGTTGACGACCTCCCCGGACTTAAGGTTAAAACTCGTTTCACAACCGATTGAGCAAAGCGAACAACGACTCGGTTGGTGTTGGTCCGGGAGGCCCGCATACTTGCTGTACCGTTCGCCCATCGCCCCGGTCGGACAGGCATCGATGCAGGCGCCGCAGAACTGACAGCGGGCATCAAGATGCGGGAGATTGTAGGGGGTCCCGACCAGCGTATGGGGACCGCGATGGTGGAAATCGATGACCGACGCACCGCGCACTTCCTCGCAGACCCGGACGCACCTTCCACAGAGCACGCAGAGATTGTAGTCGCGCTCAAAAAACGGATCGTATTTCTCGACCTCGATTCCCCGATATCGAAAACCGAACGGGACTTCCGTTATCTTCAATTCCTCGGTGAGCTTTTGAAGCTCACAGTTCCCATTCTTCGAACAATACTTGCAGCCAACGGTGACCGGCTCTTTCTCGATGCATTTCATGAACTTGCCGCAGTCCTCTTTCTTGGTGCAGATCAGGCATGAGGACGGATGCTCGGACAGGATAAGCTGGAGCGTGAACTTTCTGAGCGCGGTCAGCTCGGGGGTATCCGTTCTCACCGCCATGCCCTCGGTGCACGGCAGCGTGCAGGCGGTCATCGGCCGCGGCGCCCCCTTCACTTCAACGATGCAAAGGCGGCACCCGCCGTAGGGCCGCAAGTCGGCCTGATAGCAGAGCGTGGGCACAACAATACCCTCGCGCCGGCAGACTTCCAATACGGTCTCACCTTTCCGGGCATGATAGTTCCGGCCGTTGATCTTGACGTTCATCATTTTTTCACCGGGGATAACTTCTTCACCGCGCTGAACTTCGACGGGCAGACCGTCAGGCAAATGCCGCACTTGCTGCACCGGGCTTGGTCAATAACGTGGACCTTCCGTGGTTCGCCGCCGATCGCCTGGCTTGGGCACTTCCGGGCGCAAACCACGCACCCGCCGCATTTGTGCGGGTCGATGAAGTAGGAAATAAGAGCCTTGCACACCGCGGCCGGGCACTTCTTTTCCATGATGTGGGCCCGGAATTCATCGCGAAAATACCGGATCGTCGTCAGCACCGGATTCGGCGCCGTCTGCCCCAGGCCGCACAGCGAAGACTCCTTTATTTTCCGGCCGATGTCCTCAAGGAATTCAATGTCGGTTTCCGCGCCGTTGCCTTCGGTAATGCGGTTAAGAACCTCGACCATCTGCCTGGTGCCCAGGCGGCAGGGGGGGCATTTTCCGCACGATTCATGCTGGGTGAAGTCGAGGAAGTATCGGGCGACATCGACCATGCACGTCGCTTCGTCGAGGACGATCATGCCCCCGGAACCCATCATCGAACCGGCCTCGATCAGGCTCTCATAGTCGATGGGCAAGTCCAGGAGGCTCTTCGGTATGCAGCCGCCCGAAGGCCCGCCGGTCTGGACCGCCTTGAATTCTTTGTTGCCGGGAATCCCTCCCCCGATGTCGTAGATGATCTCCCGCATGGTAATGCCCATCGGAACCTCGACCAGACCGGTATTGTTTATCTTGCCGACCAGCGAGAAGATCTTCGTTCCCTTGCTGTTCTTGGTGCCAATCGAAGCAAACCATTCGGCGCCCTTGAGGATGATCTGCGGGACATTGGCCCAAGTCTCAACATTATTGATATTCGTCGGCCGTCCCCAGAGTCCGCTTTCCACCGGGTAGGGTGGTCTCGTTCTGGGACGTCCGACCCGGCCTTCAATTGCCGCCATCAAAGCGGTTTCTTCTCCGCAGACGAAGGCACCCGCCCCTTGAACCACCTCAATCGAGAAGTCGAATTTCGTGCCCAGAATACCCTCGCCCAGAAGTCCGTACTTTTCGGCCTGGCGAATCGCTTTCTCGACCCGCTTGACGGCAAGCGGATATTCCTTGCGCACATAGATGTAACCTTTGCTGGCGCCAATCGCTTTTCCTCCGATGGTCATGCCCTCGATCACCGCGTGCGGATCGGCCTCAAGCACGCTCCGGTCCATGAAAGCGCCCGGGTCTCCCTCGTCACCGTTGCAGACAACATATCTCGTCCTGCCTTTCGACTTTCGGCAAAGCTCCCATTTCACCCCAGTCAAGAATCCGGCGCCGCCGCGTCCTCTCAGCCCTGAGTTCTTGACCGTATCGATGATCCGCGGTGATGACATCCCGGTCAGCGCCTTCTCGAGCGCCCGATAGCCTTCGAATCCGATGTACTCCTCAATGTTCTCCGGGTCAAGCCGGCCGCGGTTCCGAAGCACGATGAGCTGCTGATGTTGGAAAAACCCGATATCCATCATTCTGGGCACCGGGGGCTCCTCGGCTTTCGGAACGTACATCAGCTTCTGCACGGGACGGCCTTTGAACAGGTGTTCTTCGACCAGGAAAGGAATATCTTTGACCGTGATCCGCTGATAGAACACGCCGTCCGGCTGGACAATGACAATAGGGCCCCGTTCGCAGAACCCCTGACAACCGGTTGCAATGACCCGCACCTCGCCCTGCAATCCCCGGCGCGCGATTTCCTTCTGCAGTTCCTCTTTTACTTCGAAAGAGTGCGTCGCCACACAGCCGGTTCCCGCGCACACCAGTATGTCAAGCCGGGAAGATCTACTGGGCTGTTTCTTTTTCATAATACTTGTCCACCAGCCGATCGACTTTGTCCACGGTCGTCTGGCCGAAATACTCGCCGTCGATTACGACAATCGGCGCCAGCGCACACGCGCCAAGGCAATTGACCGTTTCCAGCGTGAACAGACGATCCTCGGTAGTCTCCCCCGTCTTGACCTTGAGCCGCTCTTCCAGCCTTCCCGCCACGTCCGGCGCGCCGCGGACGTGACATGCAGTCCCCATACACACCGTACACAGGTGCTTGCCGCGTGGTTGCAGGCTGAAGGCTGAGTAGAAGGTGGCCATACTGTAGATACGGCTGAGAGGGATCTTGAGCCGGCGGGCAACATAGCCGAGCACATCCTGGGGCAAGTAGTTGTACGCCTGCTGGATATCGTGCAGGATCTGGATTATGTGTCCATGGCTCAGGCCATGGCGCCGCAGGATCTTTTCTGGATTGGTCATGAAGGGATTTATTGTATCCGAAAAACGAAGAAAGTCAATAGACCGGTGATAATCGCGGCTCGTTACCCGCCCACCGCGTCTTTGACGAGCCTTTCGATGATCTCCTCGGGTTTGATCCCATCCGCCTCGGCGCTGAAATTGGTGATGATCCGATGTCGAAGCACCAACTTGGCCTTACTGGCGATATCAGGAATGGTCGGTGTATACCTTCCCTCAAGTGCCGCCGTGGTTTTCGCGGCCAGCAGCAGATATTGCGAAGCTCGCGGGCCGGCGCCCCAGGCAACCCAATCCTTGACAAACTGCGGCGCTTCTCTTTCCCCCGGGCGTGACATCGAAACTAAGCGGACCGCGAACCGGACCACATCCTCGGCGACCGGCACGCGCCGGATCAGTTGTTGCAGCTCCGTAATTCCAGCCGTATCAAGCACTTTGTCGAGCTTGACCGAGTAGGCCGATGTCGTCGTCTTGGTGATTTCGATCTCCTCGTTGAAACTCGGGTAGTCGATATTGACGCAGAACATGAAACGGTCCAGCTGGGCTTCGGGCAACGGATAAGTTCCCTCCTGTTCAATGGGATTCTGCGTGGCCAAAACAAAGAACGGCCTGGGCACCTCATGAGTCTCACCACCGACGGTGACCCTGAATTCCTGCATGGCTTGCAGTAAGGCAGCCTGCGTTTTGGGTGGGGTGCGGTTTATCTCATCGGCGAGAATGACATTCGCGAAAACCGGCCCCCGGATAAACCGGAAACTGCGCTTGCCCGAAACCTGGTCCTCTTCAATCACCTGAGTTCCAGTGATATCCGATGGCATGAGGTCCGGCGTGAATTGAATCCGGCTGAAACTCAAGTCAAGCACCTGGGCCATGGTATTGACCAGAAGGGTTTTGGCCAGCCCGGGAACCCCGACGATCAAACAGTGACCGCCGGCCAGCATCGCGGTCAGGACATCGTTGATAACCTGCTTTTGGCCGATGATGATCTTGCCAATTTCCTTCTCAAGTTTTTCTTTAGATTCGGCCAGGCTTTTGACCGCGTCAACATCATTCTTTTTCATATTTCAGTGCTCTACTGGACGGTCCCCCGTCAGGCAAGACACGTAATTCGATGTGTCGCACCGAATGTGAACTTGCCTTCAACAATCTATCGGCCCGCAAATCATTGCTACTCACTTCATTACTCTATGAGAAGCTGCAGTACGCCGTCGGTATCGACATCTTGCTGATTTGACCGATAGTTAGATGCTTTCTTACTTTCATGTCCATAAACAAACATCGACCAGTCGATTCCCTTAAAGACACAAGAAATGTGAATAAGTGCGCAATTTTCGCTTCACAAAACGACCATAATCCATCAAATTGCAAGACTTCAGCGATTTTCCACACCCTTTCCAATATTATCCACATTTACCCAATCTAAGGAGTGTTCTGCGTCGCGGGCTATGCCGTGACGGGCAAGATCTTTAGTCTCGATTGGATGTATCCTCGTAGGCTGAGATCTTGTTGATCCGTTGACGATGCCTGCCGCCTTCGAAACCCTGGGCCAACCAGGTGTCGATGATCTTGATGGCCGTGCTGGGGTCGGTCAACCCGGAACTGAGCACCAATACGTTGGCATCGTTGTGGGCCCGCGCGTAACTGGCCGTGTTTTCGTCAACGCACAGCGCCGCCCGGATACCGCGCACCTTGTTGGCCGCAATCGACATGCCGACACCGGTGAAGCAGACGATGATGCCCACATCTGCCCTCCGCCCCGCAACGCTCTCCGCCACTTTAAAGGCGTAGTCAGGATAGTCTACGGAATCTTCCGACTTGGTCCCAAAATCCTCTAACTCAAAGTCGCGGGACGCAAGGTACTCCTTGATCTGTTCCTTAAGTTGAAAACCCCTGTGATCTGCCCCGAGCGCTATTTTCATTGTCCTACTTGACCGGAGTCAGCCAGCGGTACTTGTCCTCGCGCCGGCCCTCAATAATGTCAAAGAAGTACGTCTGGATCTTCTTGGTAATCGGTCCGATTTTGCCCGGGCCGATGATGATCTTGTCGACGGAACGGATGGGCGTTACTTCGGCCGCACTGCCGGTAAAGAAAACTTCGTCGGCGATGTAAAGAATCTCCCGGGCCAGCATCTTCTCGATCACTTCATAGCCAAGTTCGCGGGCGATAGTAATGACCGAGTCACGCGTAATACCGGGCAGAATCGATGCACCCAGGGGTGGGGTATAGATCGCGCCCTTGTGGATAATGAAGATATTCTCACCGCTGCCTTCGCTTATGTACCCCGACGTGTCAAGCGCGATACCCTCGACAAATCCATAAGTTATGGCCTCCATCTTGATAAGCTGCGAGTTCATGTAGTTGGCCGCACACTTGGCCATCGCCGGCAACGTATTGGGTCCAATCCGGTTCCAGGACGAAACCATCACATCAACCCCTTGTTCCAGGGCCTCAGGCCCCAGGTACTTACCCCACTGAAGAATGGCAATCGCGACCACAACCGGGCAAGGAAAAGGATTAACCCCCAGTTCAGCATAACCCCGGAAAGCAATAGGTCTGATGTAAGCCTCTTCAGCCTCGTTCTTCTTGACAGTTTCAATAGTAGCCTGGTTGATCTGGTCTTGCGTAAAGGGGATGTTCATCCGGTACATCTTCGCCGAGTTGAACATACGCTCGGTATGCTCGTTCAAGCGGCAGATCTGAGGTCCCCGGGGGGTTTTGTAACAACGGAGGCCTTCGAAAACCGCCGACCCATAGTGTAAGACATGGGAAAGTACATGGATCTTCGCCTCGTGCCAGGGAACGAACTTGCCGTCCATCCAGATATGTTTCGTCTCACGCATTAGTCCTCCTTTAATTCAATCCTCAGCATCTCCGGAAAACAGCCGGGAGGGCAAGTGTGTAGGGCCTGAAGCCCGTGTCGTCAGAACCAGCGTCTCGCCACTCACAGGTATTCATCTTCCGGGAAGCATGTCAAGGTCAGACAATCAAGGGGATACTGAATCATCGATACGAAATAAATCCTATTCAATTTAAGCGGAAAGTCAAGGGGGAAAAGCGCAAAAAAAGGGCCGCCTGAAAGGCGGCCCCAGTTATTTGGACTCAACCGTTACTGGCCGGGTGCAAGAAAGCCGAAGCCCTTCTTGCTCTGCCAGGCCCAGTCGACGATTATGAATGAGCTGTCTTCCCTGGTGGGATGTATGAAGATGCTGTCCACTAAGACTTTTGCATACGTGGAATCGGCCAGTTTGAATCCGTACATCTTGCCTTTCTCCACGGCAACACCGAGTGTATCCGCAGTCAATTCGCTGTCCTTCAGCTCAATCTGTTCGTCAATCGAGGTCGCAGTTGTCGCTAGCTTACCCATCTTGGTATTGTTCCATGCGTGATTCAATTTGTACGGTGAAGTAATCCATGATCCGGTAGGCGCTGTCACCTTGACATCATAGAAGTAGTCAGCCTGGGCACCCTGAGTTGAATCGATGACTGTACCCGTGGAGAAATCGAACATGCACTTGCTCACGAGACCATGAGTCTGACCGTAGACCTTTACGTCCTTCCCGCCCTTTCTCGGAGCGCAGGCGATGTACGGCTTGGTTGCGCTGTAGTCGCCGACTGCATCGTCCATGTTCCGGACGCGGACCTGGAGGTAATAAACCGTGCCTGCCGTCAAACCGCTGATCGTTGCCGAAGTGTCAGTCGCGATAGCCTTTTCATAGTCGGCTAACGAGTCGTTGTCACCAGCAAGATCATAAAGCGTCGAATCAGAGAACGAGTAGACTACGTACTCTTTGAAGTCCTCAAGCTCGGCATCGATACTCGCATGCCACGTCAGTTTCACCGTCGTTTCCGTCAGTTCCGCCTTGAATATCTCCGGAGCCGTGAGCGGTTCACCGCCACCACAATCTCCGCCGATAAAAATGAACATAGCTAGGACAGCTATGCCGGCTATTGCTACCTTTTTCATGTTTTCCTCCTTATAAGGTTTTTGTTCGTTTTGTCCTATTTTCTTCACAGCCTTAACACCTTTCTGTTTGCCGTCAATCACCTCCTTACACTTGAGGTCACACTGACATTAATAACTACCATTATATACATTACCGCAAGAATGTCAACATCTTTATTGGCAGATCCTGACTTCCCGCGGTCCGCACACATATAGTAGTATGCAAATTCTGTGCCCATCTAACAGTCGAAACCATGCGTCTTCACGGATGAAATCGTTCCCTCAAAGAACGGCCGTATCCAGCCTGATAACCCAACGTATCCTCACTGATACCACCGGCGGTTCAAAAACCAAGCTCTTCTTCTTCCTCCTCCTCTTCCGACGTCTCTTCGGCCCCGATGCAGTTCTCATAGTCGGGACATTCGGAACAGCACTTGTCACGGACCTTGCCCGTCTCTTCGCATTCTTCGTAAAGAGGGCAAATGTCACAACACATAAGAACCTCCTTCGATAAAGGCTAATGGCAAATGGCTATGGGCGAATCGCAACAATGCATCACTCATAATCATCTTTTGAAACATAGGATCAGCTCTCTTAACAAACCCGCGACCACCGAACCTGAAGGAAATGGGGCGGCGGCCAGAGGATTGTACTCAACGATATCAGCACCGACTAAGTTGAGATCCTTGAGCTTGAGCAGTGACCGGACCAACTCATTGTAGGAAATCCCTCCTGGTTCCGGCGTCGCCACTCCGGGCAAAACGCCCGGATCAAGAACATCGACGTCGACGGAGAGAAAAACCGGACGCCGGCCAATTGCCTTCTTGACCTTTCCGGCATATTCCAGAACCGTCCATCGGTACAAGTTTCGCGACTTGTCAATCTCATCCCTAAGGCCCGATCTTATGCCCAATTGGAACAGGCGCTGACGGCCGATTATCTCGATTACCCGCTTCATGACCGTGGCGTGACAAATCTTCTCGCCCTGGAAATCGTCTCGCAGATCGGCGTGGGCATCGAACTGAATCACGCACAGATCCTTGTAGATTTTGCTGAGCGCGCGGACGATGCCCAGTGTGACGGTATGTTCGCCGCCCAAGAAAATTCCCTTCTTCCCGAGCCGGTAGATACGCAAAACGTCCTTCTCAATACCCTTAAGGGGGTTCGAGAAGTCGAAGACATGGTCACCCAAGTCGCAAATCGGCAAACCGGATAGCGACTTCTTATGATAAAGGCTGTAGTCCTCGATGTTGTCGCTCGATTGGCGGATGAACTGCGGACCGAATCGCGATCCGGGAATGAACGAGGACGTACGGTCAAAAGGCAGCCCCATGACAGCGATTCGGGCCCGCTTGAGGTCGGCATTCGCGTAATACAACTTCATCGCTGGCAATATACCCGGTTTGCTTGAGATGTCAATAGGTAAAAGAACTGCCCAACGGCCAAAGGCAAGTGGATCAGGATCACCGTAGGGTCGGACGGTATCCAACTTGACAATGAAGGGTATCTAACTATAATCTACTCCATGGGCAAAGCGATCGCTTTTGTTGTCGTACTGATCTCCGCTGTTCTGATCATCATCGCGGCCAAGGCGCTTTTTCTCGGCCCCAAGAACGTGCCCACGCCAACCGCGCCCATTGAAAAAGCCCGGGCTATTGAATGTCTCAACAACCTTCGCAACCTGCGGGGCAGTATCAATCTTTACAGTGCGGAAAAACCCGGCTTCCCCACCCGGCTCGAGGACCTGGAAGGCGCGTCACCCTTCTGCCCGGCGGACAACACCCCTTATGTCTATGATAACGTAACCGGGAAAGTCAGCTGTCCGGCCCACCCGCGGCGTTGAAGCATTTGACCCCGGCCCAACCGGTTGCCCCAGCACCTTAAGTAAGGAGTAAAGATGGAAGAACAGAAACAACCGATCAACGTTGAGATAAGCGAAAAAGAATCTGAGGGGATATACTCGAATTTCGTCTTGATCGCCCACTCCCATTCTGAGTTCATTCTTGACTTCGCTCGAATTCTTCCCGGTCTGCCCAAGGCCAGGGTGTTCTCCCGTATCGTCATGACACCCCAGCATGCCCGGCTGCTGCTCGATGCCCTTGACGACAACCTCAAGAAGTATGAGGAGAAATTCGGCAAAATCAAGGTCTTCGGACGTGAAGAACGTGAGATGGGATTCAAATAGGTTCAACCTGCCGGCCCTGACCAGAGTAACCGGCCAACTGCCCCGAAAAGCCCAGCGCGAAACATACTTGGTCGGCGGAGCAGTCCGCGATCTGATTCTTAATAGAGCGGTCGTTGACTTCGACATCGTAACCAATTGTCCCCCCAGCCGGTTCTTGTCGCATGTCGCCCGCCGACTACGCGCCCAGGCCGCCGCGCATCCTGAGTTCTTCACCGCCTCGCTCGTCAACTCCGAGGGTAAGCGTTTTGATTTCTCCCAGATGCGGCGCGAAACGTATCCGGGGCCGGCCGCCCTCCCGATCGTCCGTCCATCGAATATGCTGTGGGACCTATTCCGCCGCGATTTCACCGTCAACGCGATGGCCCTGAGTCTGAACCGGCAAGACTGCGGTCGGCTGTTTGACCCATTCGGCGGCTTTGCCGACCTGTTGGGCCGGCGCATCCGGGTCATGCATGCCGGGAGTTTCATCGACGACCCAACGCGGATCTTCCGGGCCGCACGTTACGCCGGCCGGCTCGGTTTTGGAATCGAACCCGGAACCAAAGCCTTGATACGACAGGCCGTGCGCCGGGGATTGCCCCGCCTGCTCTCCGGCGAGCGGATCAAGCACGAACTGGAACTGGTGATGCGGGAGCCGGCTTGGCGCAGGATTCTGGCGCAGCTGCACCGTTTCGGAGTGCTCTTTGTTCCGACCCGCATCATGCGCTTGCTGGCCCGAGTCAGGGAGCACAAGTTGCTCTATCTGCTCGCCGTGACGCGCTCACCCCTGCTCATCAAGTGTCCTTTGTCAAGAACCGACTCGGCCATTGTGCGCGGGATCAGGAATCTGCCCAGGTTGAGAAACGACTTGGCCAGAAGCCAGAGCGCAAGCCGATTATACTTCGCCTTGAAACCGGTACGAAACGAAGTCATCGCAATCCTGGCCGAACTTGGTCCACAAACGGTTGCCGACAAGATCCGCCGGTTCCGGAAGATCGAGCGGACCGTGCCCCGGTTGACCGGCCAGGACTTGATCAGGCTGGGCATCAAACCCGGCAAGGCCTATCAAAGAATCCTCAAGTGCATCCTGTCCGGGCAGCTCGACGGCAAAATTTCCTCGCGGTCCCAGGCGCTCCGGATCGCCAAAACCTGCTCATGTCGCTGATTTTGAGCCTGCCCGCGATTCTGATCGCGATAACGATTCACGAGTATGCCCATGCCTATGCGGCGTACCGGATGGGCGACCCCACGGCCAAGATGGCCGGGCGGCTCACGCTCAATCCGTTGAAGCATATCGACATCATGGGATTCGTTGCCCTGCTCGTTGCCCGCATCGGCTGGGCCAAACCCGTTCCGATCAACCCCATCTATTTCAAGAATCCGCGCCGGGATGAGGCGCTGGTCAGCCTGGCCGGCCCGTTCGCCAACCTCATGCTGGCCATCGGCTGCGGCCTTATCATCCGCTTCCAGAATCAGGTTTTTATCTTCGACAGCTTTCTCGGTTCACTCCTCTTCACCGTTTACCTGTACAATGTGGTCCTGTGCGCCTTCAATCTGCTGCCGTTGCCGCCGCTTGATGGTTCCAAGATACTATTGGCCGGCCTGCCGCGCCGGTTTCGCCTTCACCTGATGTCCCTTGAGCAATTCGGCCCGTTTGTCATCTTTGGATTGATCATTCTGGACCGCGCCACCAACGCGAACGTCCTCTGGGGATACATCGCGTTCATGCTGCGGTTGGTCAACTCCCTTGTCGTCGGCATGGACCTCCCCACTTGATCCCAACAAAAGGAGACCAATGAAAAGCTTTGTCAAGTTCTTGATCATCGCTTTCGCGGCGTTGATTATTCTTTTTATTATTGCCTTTGTCTTCATCCGGTTTACGTTCAATGAGAAACAGATCCGTTCGATGGCGGAGCGAACCGTGTCCCAGGCCATCGACCGTCCGGTCGAACTCGGCCGCATCCGGCTCCGCCTGGGCTGGGGCGTCAAGGTGGATATCACCGACCTCCGGGTCGCCAACGCGCCCGGCTTCTCCGATGAGCCAATGCTCACCATCAACACCACGCAACTTGCCCTTCAGCTGCTGCCGCTTTTCCGAAAACGCATCGTCGTCGACGAAATCATGCTCCGCGAACTGCGCCTGCTCGTCGAACGCAATGGGAACGGACAGATGAACCTGCCGGCCCGGTTGACCAACCCGCCGGCTCCCGAAGATGAGAAAAGCAAAGGCTGGCAGCTCGGGGTCAGCCGGATCGACCTGAAAGACGGCATTATCGACTATCGGGATTCGGCCGGCGGCTTCCGAATCCTCGTCAGCAACATTGCTCAACAGGCGCGGTTTGCCGGTGAAAGCGTCGCCGTCGTCGGCCTCAGTGACGTCGAGGCTTTTCTGCCAGTCAACGGCGGCAGTTCGGTCTTTCTTAAGATTGTCAACAACGTTGCGGTGAAACCGGCGGCCAAGCAGGTGACCGTCACCGCTTTGGACATAACCTGGCCGCCCAATACCGTGTCGATCAGCGGCACGATCAACAACTTCGACGACCTCGACCTCTCCGGGAAGGCGGCGCTGGTTGAGTTCGACAAGATCATTTCTTTCGTCGATCGCAACCTGGCAAGAGACTTAAAGTTGAAAGGAAGCGTGAACGTCGATTTCAAGGTGAGCGGCCCGACACGCCAGCCCCGCGTCGGCGGCCACGCCGAGCTTTCAGAGCTTGCCGCGACCTACCACCCGGTCAAAGGATCGCTGGACAAGATCTACGGCAGTCTCGACTTCACCCCCGACCGCATCCACGACATCAAACTCAGCGGCAAGATGGGTAACGTCAACCTGAAGGTCGGCGGCAGCATTGACAGCTTGAAAAATCCGCGGTTGGTTCTCGACATCAACGTCGACGGCAACCTGGTTGACCTGAAAGGTTCGGTGCCTGAGATTGAGAAGATGGGTCTAGTTGGCATCATGTCCGCCACCATGGGATTGCGCGGACCGGTGAACCGCCTGCGCTACAGCGGTTCAGCATCGGTGACCAACGGCCAGATCACCGCGCTGACCGGGGTCAAGCCGGTAACCGACCTCGCGCTCAACTGCGACTTCAAGAACGACACCGTGGCCATTCGGCAACTGTCCTGCAAGATCGTCCAGTCGGACCTGGCGCTTCAGGGAAAAATAGTGAACTTCAAAAAACCTCACATTGACCTTGCCGGCACGTCCCGCCGTTTCAATCTCGACGAGGTGCTCATCCCGCAGAAAAGCGCCGGCGGCAGCCGTTCCCAACCGCCGGAGCTTGTCGTCAAGACCCGGCTTGTCATCGACGACCTGCAGTTTTACAATATCCAGTCGAGACGCGCCAAGGCAACCGCCGACTACGACGGCGGGAGACTCCGGGTCCGCAGCACGTCGTTCGATGCCTATGACGGTCAGGTGACCGGCGACGCCGATTTTGACTTCAACCAGGACCCGGTCGCGCACCGGATCAATGTCACGGTAACCAACACCGAAGCCAAGATGGTGCTCAAGCAGTTTACCGGGTTTGATGCCCTCTCCGGCAAGATGAACGGACGGGGGCAGTTCAGCGGTACCGGGTTTGCGCCCAAAGACATGAAGACCACCTTCAACGCCGAAGGGCATGCCGCGCTCCGCAACGGCACCTTCGTCAATTTCAATTTCCTGACCAAGCTGCTCGCCTGGCTGACCCTGGGCGAAGGCAAGACGGTGAGCTTCAGCGACCTGGGCACCGAGTTCAAGATCCAGAACGGCCGGGTGCGTTTCGACGATTTCATCTGCGCCACCAAGATCGGCGATTTCCTGGTTTTCGGCACCCTCGGATTCGACGGCGATATCGACTACAAGATCAACCTTATGCTGGACCAGGAGCAATCCGCCAAATTCAAGGCCGTGCACGGTGATTGGCTCTTCTATACCGATGAACGGGGCCGGATCGTCATCGACATTCTGGCGATCGGCACCCTGGCCGCCCCCCAGTTCAAACTGGATTCCGACAAGATCAAGAAACGTCTCGAGAAGAAAATCGAAGGCGAGACCAAGAAAAAAGTCGAAGACGTCAAGAAGAAGCTGAAAGACTGGTGGAAAAACCGGTAGCGCCTGATGCCGGAACTGCCTGAAGTCGAAACTATCCGACGAGAACTGGCCGCCTGTCTCCACGGCGCAAGAATCGTCCGGGTCAGAGTCCTGAGGTCTGATGTCGTCGGCCATCCCGGTTCGTCGAGGTTCGCCAACGCCCTGGTTTCGGCTCAAATCGAGGCCGTCGACCGGCAAGGGAAGTATCTGATTCTCGGCTTGCGCGGCGGGCGCCGGCTGATCTTTCACCTTCGCCTCTCCGGAGGCATGTGCGTGACGCCCGACCCGACACCGCAAAGGTTCGCCCGCGTCCTGTTCTACTTGAGCGACGGACGGGTCCTTCAGTTCGTCGAACCCCGTGTGCTGGGCCGTGTCTATCTGACTGAGCCGGGAGAGAAACCGAAGTCCCTGGCCGGCCTTTTCAACCTGGGCTTGGAGCCGCTGGCTCCGGATTTCAGCACCGTCCATCTGGGCGCGGTCCTTGCCAAACGCAAAGCCCGCATCAAATCCTTGCTCCTTGACCAGCGGATCGCCGCCGGCGTCGGCAATATCTACTCTGACGAAGCGCTTTTCCGCGCCCGCATCCGGCCGACGCGTCGCGCTCATACTCTGACACGGGTGGAAATCGCGCGCCTCGTGCGAACCCTCAAGAATGTGATCCGCGAGGGCATTGACAACCTCGGCACCTCGGTCAGGGATTACCATCGCACCGACGGGGGAACCGGCAATTACCAGGAGATGCTGCGCGTCTACGGCCGCGAAGGCGAGCCCTGCCTACGCTGCGGCGCGCCCATCCGGTTGCTCAAATTCGGCAACCGTGGCTCCCGTTACTGCCCGCACTGCCAGAAGTGAAGGAGAACCCGGACCCGGTTGATGGTTCGCGGCAACTGAGAGATGGACCGGCGGGGAATTTTGGGGGCCCGACACCAAGGATTATCAGACGTCGCCGCGCCGCTTCCGCAGAAACCATTCCGTGATCAACATGGCGCATGCCAGCAGAAGCAGGTAGGGTGAGGCAAAGTCGATGCTTACCGCCTTGCGGCGCACGCGCCGCGCGGTCGGGAATGAGATCTCGGGCAGGCGGTCGGCCGAAGAGTAGGCACCGCCGGTAGCGCGGGCCAGACCCTCCATTAACTCGCGGTTCAATCCGACATCACGCTGCTCGATGCCGGTCTCGAGGACTTCGAAGGGCAGGGCCGTACTCGATTCGATCACGGGACCCGTCAGGCTGAAAGCGCGAGCCTGCCCGGCACCGGCCCGGACCGGGATGTATCGCGATTGGTACCGCCCCGGCGCTTGCTCGAACATCGGCACCGTATCCAGCCGGCCCTCACCAGGGACCTCGATCATGACCAAAGACCCCGTGATCGGCCGCAGGTCGCGGTCGACCATGATCGCCTGAAAATCGACCGGTTCATAGCGTCCAAATACCGTCTTTGCGGCGCGCAGTTCAAGCCGGCGCCTCCTGAGCGGGGAAACCTCATAGACGGCGTCAAGCAACAGCTGGCCGGCCGGGTTCTCGGTGTGCTGACCCGCCGCACGCATGCCCCACTGCCAAAGTGGATAGCCGAGCAGAACCATGATTCGCCCCTGCCCGACAACGGCTGAGCCGAGCAGCGGGCTTCCCTCGCGGCTACGAGCCAAGACCGTAAACCGGGCCGTATCAAAGTCAATGCTCGGCGCGCCGTCAAAGGGCGCCCGCTCCAACCCTGAGGCAAGAATTGTCAGGTTTCTCTCCGCGACGGGCCAAACCGGCGCCTTGACGCGGGCGGGCTTGACCCTCACCCCGCACGCGCGCTCAAGAAAACCATCCCAAGTACCGAAATTGTCACCGGCCAGAATCAACAGGCCGCCGCCCTGGCGCACAAAATCGAACGCCGTCTCTTCGCCCGGCCAATTCGGCAACGCCACATCATCCATGACCGCGACATCGAAATCTTCAAGCGCGGGCAATACTGATTTTGTGATCCGCTCCGGATCAATCCGGTAGTGCTCGCCCGGTGCAAACTGGACAATCACGGTCGACGCAATGCGCCGGTCCCCAACCAGGGACCGCCGCGCGATACTGACGTTGGATGAAGGCGACGCCGCGCCGTAAAGAACTCTCATCTTCGACTTGAGAACGACGATGGAGCAGACGATCTCGTTGTCCGGCGCCCAATCATCCGGTCCCTCGGTGGTCAGCCGGAACCTGAAGCGGTTGACGCCGACCGACCGCGGCGTAATGATCGTCGTTAGGTCCTTCTGTCCCGGTCCGGAGAACTCAAACCGACCGACCGCCTGCACCCGCCCTTGGTCCAGGGTCGCTACTTGCCCTCGCAAGGGGTCGTTCCCGCTCGATTTCACGCGCAGCCGGATCTCGACCTTGTCACCGTAGAACGCGAAAGGCGGTGCGTCAACCGAGACCAGCGCCGCGTTTCGGCCTATTGACTTCCCGACCCCGACGGCATATACCGGAACACTCGCGGTCAACCCCGGCGCCAGAGGGTCCTTCCCGTAATTGTGATTACCATCGCTTATCAACACGATGGCCGAAGGTTCGATCTGGACCACCCGGTCCAGGGCCCGACCGATATCGGTGAATCGTCCGTCGAACCTCCCCAGGTCGTTCCGGGCGACGGCTATCGAGCTTTCGCTGAACGCGAAGTATTGCTGGACGTGACCCGCCAGCTTCGCGATCGCGGTTCGGGCGGCGGTATCCTTGCCGCCCAGCGCCATGCTCCGGGACTCGTCAACCAGCATCACGACATGGCGTGGCCTGGTCCGGCTGAAAAAGACGGTGGGCTTGAAACCGGCAAGGGCCAGGATCAAGATGATGACGCTTGCGGTTCTTAGAATGAGCCGGGGGTCTTTCAGGCGATGGCGGTAGACAAGGAGGGTTAGAACAATGAAGACCGCGACCGCGAAACTACTTAAAAAGATCCTCATAACCTGGCGCTTCGTCTTCGACCAGGTGCAAGACCGTACTGCGGTCGGTCATGCCCGCCGCCGCCGCCTTGAGCCCGCCGTAAAAAGCAGTGAGCTCATAAACGGTGTCTTGTCGCACCGGGATTTTGAAACGGCCGGCTTCGGAAAGCGCCAGAGCGACAAAGTGATCGTGCCGGCGGACGACGACCAGCGCCCCGGTGATCAGGCTGTCCGCGCGCCGCACGCTACCTTCAATTGAGATCGAAGGCAAAACCGTGTCCGTGGTGAAATGGAAGACGAACCGCGGCGCGACGTTGCCGGCAAGGTCCCGGGCCTGGTCGAGGAAACAATAGAAGACCGTGTCGCGGGGAAACGAGTCGCTTTCAGCAAGAGGCACGAAATCAGCCCGCTGCAACCCCTTGTCCCAGACGGTGCGGAATTTCCGCGCGCCTTTGGGTGTGAACGCGTAACGAATCGATGCGGTGTCCATCGTCTCGGAGAACTTCAAAAAAAGCCGGTGGCTCCTGAGCTTGGCCGGATAGTCAAGAAGGTAAGGGCTGAGTGAATCGCGTGCCCGGCTGCCTTGAAATGTCTCTTCGATTTCGCAGGCGTTGCCGCTCACATCCTTGACGATTCCGAGCAGCGAGTAAAAGACCGTATCCTGGGTCGCGGTCGTCAATACCACTTCACTATTGTTGAAATAGGGGTGTACGGCGAGAATGCCGAGCGTTTCGAGCCGGGCGTCGGTGATCTCAAAATCGGCCGCGGCCAATACCAGCGTATCGATCTCCTCGGAGAAGGCAAGCCGGATATGGTGCTGGTCGACCACCCTTAAGTCGTCCAACGCCGGGGCAAAACGGTCACGGGGAAGGGGCGTCCCCTTCTTCCCGCAGGCCAGGCAAAGCAAGCCCATCAATACAAGACGTCCAACCATCGGCGCGTTAGTAAAACAAGAGGCGCGGCCTTGCTAAATCAAGGCCGCGCCCGAAAACTACTCGACATCGACCGCCAGACAGGTGATCGTCCGTCGGATTGCTTTTATGGCTCTGATTTTCTTGATTATTATCTCGCGCAGCTCTTTGAGGTCGCGTGCTTCAACAAACGCGATGACGTCGTGAAGCCCGGTGACAACATGGGCAAGTTTGATGCCGTCGATCTTGGACAGCACTTTCACGACTTCGAGTTCTTTGCCGGCTTCAGCATCAATCAGCAGGTATGCAGATGCCATCAGGACACCTCCTTTGGGAACGCTTATTGTAACCACCGTTCCGGCAAAGTCAATAGACGACTTTCTTGGTATTTTAAGCCGTCCGAATCCGGCTCTGGTCAGAACACCGGCCTATCTTGACGCCTTCAAACACGAAATCAGGAGTATAATCCTCTAAACAAATGCCACCTCATCAAACCGACACGATCTTCTTAAATCTCAAGCATTCGACCCCTACTCCTAACTTCTCTTCAAAGAGAGTCTCATGGTCAGGATTCGATCCGAAGTGAAAATCCGGGCCGACAGGTAGATCAGCACACCCGAACAGACCGCCTGGTAGATAATCCCGAGCCACACCGCGGAAACTCGCCCCAGAATCAGCGATTTGTAAGCCAGGAACGTGTGGGAGAAGGGAATCAAGTAGACAAAAAACCGCAACGGCCAGCTGACGCTCTGCGGATCCAGAAGGATCGAAAGGAAATACGGCAGCAGGACCAGAACAAAAAGCGGTGCCAGCGCGGCCTGTGCGCTTTTCGTATCCCGGGCAAACAGGGCAAGCATCGTCGCCGCGGACAGCGCGGTTATGATCGACAAGAATATCGACAGCGCCATCATGAGGTAGCCGCCGCTGTTCAAGAGCAGGCCCAGCTCGCCGAGCCGATTGACCACCGGTCCGGCGTCGGGGCGGCCCAGACCCTCGGCGCCGAAGGAAGACATGAAATCCGAGAATCCCGCAATGTAAAAACCGACAAAAAGTAGGGCTAGCAGGGCGGCGGCCAGCATCTTGCCGCTGACGATCGAAATGCGCGACACCGGCACCGTCAACAGCGTCTCCAGCGTCTTGTTCTCCTTCTCCTGACCGATCGAGGCCGCGACCATCGTACCGGTGAAGATAATCAGCATCAGGAGGATGACCGGTATCATCACGCTCTGCGCGGCGATAAAAGAGATGACGACCTCGGCGCTGCCCCGGGCCAACCGGCCCCGCAGGACGACGAAATCGGCCGACCGGACCGGTTGCCGCACGCGATCCGGGTCGAGCTTTGAGTCAAAATCCCTGATATACCCGTTCGAAATATCCCGGTTCAGCATGTTGACCACGCTCTGCACCCTGATCCTCTGCATCGACTCGGTAACACTCAGCGATTTGATGAATGAGTATGACTCGATTTCGGCTCCCGCTTTCCCGACAATGCGCTCTTCAAAGCCCGTCGGAATCACAAGCAGCAGGCGCGACCGACCTCGGCCGGCGGTTGCCACGATGGAATCGATGCTTGCCCCTTCGAACTCTTCCACGGCAAAGCCGCGCTGCACCAGGATCTCCTTGATCATCCGCGAGTGCGCCGAGCGATCGCGATCGACCAGCCCGACCGATCCCGTGAGTACCGACCGGCTGACCTCGCTCCGGATCGTCCGTCCCATCACAAAGAAGATCAAGATCGTGATGGCAAACGGCAGGACCATCTGGATGGTGATGAGCTCACGCAGCTCCTTGCGCAGAATGTAGAAGAACTTGATCACTTAACCGCCCCGGTGAATACTTCCTCGAGGTTTGCCGCCCGGTACTTGGCTTTGAGCTCGTCGGGCCGTCCGGCCTCGAGGATTCGTCCCTTGTCGATAAGGGCGACGCGATCGGACAGAAATTCGACCTCAAGCATGTTATGGGACGAAAGCAGGACCGTGATGCCGGTTCGGGCCAGGTCTTTGATGATCCGGCGCACCTCGAGCGAGTTGATGACGTCCAGCCCTGAAGTCGGCTCATCGAGGATTGCCAGTTTGGGCCGGTGCATCAGGGCCCGCGCCACCAGGAGCTTCCTCACCATTCCCTTGCTGTAGGTTGAAACCCTCGACTTGATCCGGTCGCCCAATTCAGCAATCGCCAGGCCGTTCGTGACCATCTCGCGCCGCTGGCCCGGACCTCGGGCGTAAAATCCGGCCATGAACTGAAGGTACTTCAGGCCCGACAGATTCCGGTAAGCGCCCGCTTCCTCGGGCAGGTAGCTGATCAGATGCCGGATCGGCCCGGCGTCGTGGACAATGTCCCGGCCGAACACCGACACCCGACCCGCCGTCGGCTGCAGCAAAGTGGCGACGACTCTCAGGGTGGTCGTCTTACCGGCGCCGTTCGGGCCGATCAAACCAAAGATCTCGCCCTCATCGACGTGAAAGGTGACGGTATCGACCGCTCGGAGACGACCGAACTCCCGAACCAGACCATGAACTTCAAGAACTGGAGCACCCATTGCCAATGCTAATCTATCCGGCCCGCGGTCATTGTCAATAGCCCGCTGGTCGACGTACTTGCGTAAACTCGCCACAGCTATGTGGGACACGCCATGGCGTGTCCCTACCGGTTCGCGGGCAGTTGCACAGCAAGCGACTGCCCGAAGATGGAAGACTTTGTGGATTTGCCGATTAGCCGGCTAGAAAAAAAATCTTGTCACCAACTCCAAACGGCATATAATCCTAACATGGGCAAGAATAGCGCAATTATCGTCATTTCAACGGTTGCCGGCATCAGGCCCGCGCAGACCCTGGCCCGAGCCCTGATCAGAAAGAAGCTTGCCGCCTGCTGTAACTATTTTCCGGTCCGGTCGCAGTACACCTGGCAGGGCAAGCACGAGGCAAGCTGCGAGGTCATGCTCTTCATCAAGACCACCCGGCAAGGATACCGCCGGGTTGAGTCCTTCCTCAAGAAACACCATCCCTACGATCTGCCTGAGATCGTCGCTATCCCCGTGGTCCGGGCCGAAAAACGATACCTGGGCTGGCTGATGAAAGGAGTCGAAAAATGAACCAGACCGTTACCGACGTGAAACTGCCCGGCATTCCCTTGCTCAAGCAGGGCAAAGTCCGCGAGGTCTTTGACTTAGGCTCTGAACTCCTCATCGTTGCCACCGACCGTATTTCGGCTTTTGATGTCGTGCTCAACCAGGGCATCCCCCAGAAGGGTATGGTTTTGACCCGGCTTTCGTGTTTCTGGTTTGACTTCACGAAAGACATCATCCGCAATCATCTCATCACCGCCGACGTAGAGCGTTTTCCGGCCAAACTCAAGTTGCACGCCGAGCTGCTCCGGGGACGCTCGATGATCGTCCGCAAGGCCACGACAATCCCGATTGAGTGCGTCGTGCGCGGCTTTCTGGCCGGTTCAGCCTGGGAAGAGTACAAGGCGCAGGGCACGATCGGCGGACAAACCTACGCAAACCTCAAGCAATCGCAGCAGCTTCCCGAGCCCATTTTCACGCCGGCCACCAAGGCGACCAGCGGGCACGACCAGAATATCACGATTGCCGAAGCTGGCCGCATCGTGGGCCGGGATCTTGCGACCCGGCTTGAGCAGAAAAGTATTGAAGTATACAAGGCCGTTGCCAAATATGCCTCGGACAAAGGCATTCTCATCGCCGACACCAAGTTCGAATTCGGCCTCGACGGTGACGACGCCATCCTCATCGACGAGATGTTCACGCCGGACTCAAGCCGCTTCTGGGCCAAAGAAGACTACGCGGTGGGCAAGAGTCCGCCTTCCTTTGACAAGCAGTTCGTCCGGGACTACTTGATCAGCCTCGACTGGAATCGACAGCCGCCCGCGCCCGACCTGCCGCCCGAAGTCATCCGCAAGACGCAGGAGAAGTACTTAGAAGCGCAGAAGAGGCTGCTGGCTTGAAGCTCATTGACCGGTACATCCTCAAGGACTTTCTTGGTCCCTTCGCGGTCTCCACCCTGGCGCTCACTTTCATCCTGCTCATGGACCAGCTCTTCAAGCTGGTGGACCTCATCGTCCGCAAGGGCATCGACATCTGGATTGTGATCCAGATCTTCTTCTTGAGCCTGCCTTTCGTCATGGCCTTCACCGCGCCGATGGGCGTCCTCATTGCCGCGATCATGGTCTTCGGCCGGCTGTCGAGCGACAATGAGGTCACCGCCCTCCGCACTCAGGGATTATCCTTTCTCAAGCTCACGACCTGGCCGCTGGTCTTCAACGTGTTGCTCTTTTTCTTTCTCGTCGTATTCAACAACACCGTCCTCCCCGAGTCGAACCACCGGGTGCGGAATCTCCTGCTTGACGTGTCTTCCAAGAAACCGACCATCCGCCTCCCCGAAGGCGTCTTCGCCTCGGAATTCCCCGGCTATACGATCTACATCGGGCGCAAGGACGAAAAGACCAACCGGATCTTCGATGTCACCGTTTACGACAACACCAACAACATTTTCATCACCGCGCCGCGCGGCGAGATCGTCGTCTCGCCGGACGAGCGGATCCTGACCTTCGTCCTCTTTGACGGTGAGAATCACGAACTGGTCGAGGGCGACCGGTACCGCCGGGTCGTCTTTGGCCGCTACGAAATCAACCTGCCCCTCAATACCGAGCTTATTCGCAAGGAACGGCTCTACCGGAGCGACCGGGAAATGACGTACGGCATGCTCCGCACCAAGGCACTTGACGCCCGGAAAGAGATCAGGTCTCTCAAAACCGAGATCGCCGGCTTAAGATCGCAGATCGCCGACGACACCGTGAAGCTGGTCGTGAGGGAAACCGCGAAAATCCGCGTCGAGCAGCGCACTTCGGAACTCCGCTTCAAGTTCAAGCAGTACAATCGCTTTATGGTTGAGATCTACAAAAAAGTCTCGATTCCTTTCGCCTGCATCATCTTTCTGCTGCTCGGCGCCGGCGTCGGCAACACCCTCCGGCGCGGTGGTATGCTCGGGGTTCTGATCAGCATCTTGCTCTTTTCTCTGTACTACATTTTAATCCTCGTCGGCGAAGAGCTGGCCGACCGCAATACCTTCTCACCCCTGCTCGGTATGTGGCTGCCCAATCTGGTGATGTCGATCTTTGCCCTCGATTTTCTCTACCATGCCGAGTATGAACAGAGTTTCATCCTGTCCCGGCTGCGCAAGCGCAAGCAATGAAGACCATTGACCGCTTCATCACCCGGGAGTTTACACGGTATTTTGTCTACGCAACGCTGATCCTCGTCTTCTTGTACATCATAATCGATCTCTTCGAAGACCTGGGCAAGTTTATCGAGAAGAACGTCGCGGTCATTTCCCTGGTCAAGTACTACGCCCTCATCGCCCCTTCCTACACCGTGCTCTTGATGCCGGTCGCGGGCTTGATGGCGACCTTCCTCGTACTCGGCTTCATGACCCGCTATCGCGAGGTCATCGCCCTGAAGTCGGCCGGCATTTCGGTGTGGCGTCTCTTTGTCCCGATTCTGGGAATCGGCTTTGCCCTGGTCATCGGTTCGTTTGTCCTGAACGAGGCCGTCACCGTCCGGGCCAATCGGCTGTTTGCCGAGGTCAAAACCGTAGAAATCGACAAGCGGCCCAGGCCGAGCCAGCGCATTCGCCGCAACTTCTTCTACTACGGGGAGAATGACCGGATCTTCTACATCCGGCAACTGGGCGCAACCGAAGGCGAGCTTTTCAATTTCGTCATCTGGGAGCTGGGCGGCGGACAAAAGATCAAGAAACGTCTTGATGCCGATCTGGCAAGGTGGCAGAACGCCGCCTGGACCGCGTACCGCGTCACGGTCCGCGAATTCCTGGCCGATACCCTCGAGACGATCACCCGCCACGATTCATTGCGGCTTGAAGACGTAGTCGAGAAGCCGGTTGATTTCATGAAGGACTTAAAACCGCTTGACCAGACCAATGTCGTGGAACTGGCCGGATTCATCAGGAAAAAAATCAAGGCCGGCGACGACGTATCCAAGGAGAAGGTCGAGTTCAACTACCGTATCTCGTTTCCGTTCATCAACTTGATCCTGCTTCTCCTGGGGTTTCCACTCGCGCTCATTCTGCGCAAGGGCGGCGTGGCCTTCGGTATCGGGCTCGGCCTGATTTTTGCGTTCACCTACTGGGGGATGATTCAGACTTTCCGCGCCTACGGCGTCGCCGGCGTCGTCGACCCGATTCTTGCCGCCTGGATCCCCAACGCGCTTTTCCTCGCCGCCGGCATCGTCCTGCTCATCACCACCAAAAAGTAACCCCCTGGGGTCAAATCTCCATCAATTGAGTAGCGAGCAGAGGGTAGCAAGTAGAGAGAAGAGGGATTATCGCGCATCCTGTATCGTGGATCGCTCTCTTTCTCGCCACAGTTGCGTCATTCCACCACTCCATCATTCCATTATTCCAATCTTCATAGCTCCATCGCTTGATCGCTTAATTGCTCGATTGCCCAATTGCCTGATTGCTAAATTGCTTAATTGCTTGATTGCTATTCCCCTTGCCCCCTTGACATCGACTCGAATCTGCGTAAGATTACTTGGCGAGCAATGAAAAAGAGAATCCGCGTCGGCATCCTGTTTGGCGGCCGGTCCGCTGAGCACGAGGTCTCTCTCCAATCGGCTAAAAATGTCATTGATGCCATTGACAAGAAAAAATACGAGGTCGTTTTGATCGGCATCGACAAAGCAGGTATCTGGCGGATCGGCGGACCTTCCCGTTTCATCCTCAATGCCGCGAATCCCAAGCTGGTCAAGCTGAATCGTCTCAGTGAGGGCCTGGCCCTGGTCCCCGGCGACCGAACGAGGCAGCTGGTCAAGATAACGCAGCACGAGCCGGTGCCGCCGATTGATGTCATCTTCCCCATTCTGCACGGGCCGTTCGGCGAGGATGGCACGGTTCAAGGCCTGCTCAAAATGGCGGACCTGCCGTTTGTCGGAGCCAGTGTCTTGGGCTCGGCGGTCGGCATGGACAAGGATGTAATGAAGCGGCTCTTGCGCGACGCGAAAATCCCGACCCCCAATTTTGTCGTGCTGCAGCGCGCCGAGCTGGCGTCGGTCGATTTCCGTGACGTGGCCCGGAAAATCGGCCTGCCCTGCTTCGTCAAACCAGCCAATCTCGGCTCATCGGTCGGCATTAGCAAGGTAAAACGAGCGGCCGATTTCAAGAAGGCGATCGGTGACGCCTTCGAATATGACCGCAAGATAATCATCGAGGAGTACATCGCAGGCCGCGAGCTGGAATGCTCGGTCCTGGGCAATGAAAACCCGCTGGCCTCGGTGCCCGGGGAGGTTATTCCCCAGCACGAGTTCTATTCCTACGACGCCAAGTATATCGACGAGAACGGCGCCGTCTTCAAAGTGCCCGCCGAACTGCCCCCGCCGACAACCAAGGCGGTTCAGGAGCTCGCCGTCAAAACCTTCAAGGCGCTGTGCTGCGAGGGCATGGCCCGGGTCGACTTTTTTCTGCGCGACAACCGGGAGTTGTTCGTCAATGAACTCAACACCATCCCGGGCTTCACCAAGATCAGCATGTACCCGAAACTGTGGGAGGCCACCGGTATTTCGTACGGCCGGCTGATCGACCGTCTGATTCAACTGGCGCTTGACCGCCACAAGAAAGAAAAAAGGCTGAAGACTTCCTACCACCCGTAGCCGGATCGGTCACATAATCCGCTTGCCGCCGTCTGATTGCCCTTGATTTCAGATGATTTTCGCCGATAATACCCCATGGGGCGACACCGCCTATTCCACCCGGTTTTGATTGCTGCCCTCTGCCTGGCCTCGCGCCTTACCTTCTTTGTTCTCGTGCGGTCATGGGACGAGGGCGTCGCGCCCCGGCTGATTGCGAGCGACTACATCGGATACCATCGCCTCGCCCTCGGTGTTATCGAAAACCACCGCTTTGCCTGCGATCCGGCCGGACCACCCGAAGCACTGCGAACCCCTGGCTATCCGGCCTTCGTCGCCGTCGGCTATGCTCTCTTCGGCCAGAAACTCTCGCTCATCATCCTCGGGCAGATCTTACTCGACACCATGACCGCGCTCCTTCTTTTTTTCACCATAACCGGCGTGCTCGGACCATCGATCGGCTTCGGCTCGGCCCTCATCTACGCGATCGATCCATTCGTCGTCCTCTTTGCCAACTCGCTCGGCAGCGAAACGCTGTTCATCTTCTCGCTCGCCGGCGGATTTTACTTGTTGACGCGGGGTTGTCGGCTCGAACCCGACCGGCATCCCGCCCTCAAGCTGGGCGCCGCGGCGGTCGCCTTCGGCCTGGCCGCGCTGACGAGGCCCATTGCGTTTTACCTGGCGCCCCTCGTCACCGTCGTCATCTTGATCCGATACCGGGGTCAAGCCTGGCGCGCCGCCAAACTCGCGCTGCTGTTCGTGCTCTTCTTCCTCGTCACGGTTGTGCCCTGGATGATCCGAAACTACTCAACCTTCAAATCCTTCAGCCTGTCGACATCCAGTTCGTACAATTTCCTCTTCCTGTATGCACTCGAAGGCGAGATGGAGCGGCTCCACCAGGGACCGGAATCGGTCAGCGAATCGCTGACGCGCGAGGTCGACCGCCTTATCGTCCGGACCGGTGAAGATCCGGGCCGGCTCAACGAATTCGAGAAGGCCCGGTATTGGCAGCAGCTGGCCTGGCGTAAGTTGACGGCAAGCCCGGGTATTACCGTCAAACATTATTTCCTTGGCATCTTCCGCTTCTTCTTCAGCGTTGAGACCGAGTATTATGCCCATCTTCTGAACCTGCCCCGGAGCGCGGTTCAGTTCACACCCAGGGTCTACCCGGGTGTTGTCAGTATGGTCCAGGCCTGGTTTGCCCGTAAACCGAAAGCGCAGATCGTACTTGGGCTTGGCCTGGGGCTGTATCTTATTGCGACTTACTCGCTTGGCCTGGCCGGCCTCTTCACCGGCTGGACCCCGGAGCGCAGTTGGTTCCTCGGTACCGCCCTGCTCGTTACCCTGTATTTCATTGGCATCACGGGAACCGTGGGTGATTCCCGACTGAGGATGCCCGCGGTTCCTTTCTATCTTTGCTTTATCGGTATCGCTCTGTCAAGGATACTCAACCGGCGTGACCGGCGAGGGTGCACTGCGGCCTAGTGCCGCACCAACTTTTTTCACCTAAAAATGCTTTGCCGCTTTGTGGTGCGGCACTTCCGCTAGGGGGTAGGCCCCCCTTCGGCGCTCGTCCTACGCACCTTTCGAGAAAATCACCCGCCGGCCCGTGAAGTGGATGATTTCGTTGTATATCGCCTCGAAGTCTTTGGGATTGTTGACGAAATCAAGGTTCTCGGTGTTGACGATCAGAAGCGGCGCGTCGTTGTACTGAAAGAAGAATGAATTGTAGGCATCGGACAGCTGCGCCAGATACTCGTAAGAGAGTTCGCGCTCGAAGACCCGGTCTCGCTTGCGAATCCGCGTAATCAAGGTCTCCGGCGCCGCCTGGAGATAGATGACCAGACCCGGGCTGGGGATATCGGTTTTCAACACCTGGAATATCTTTTCATAGAGGCCGAGCTCGGGTTCAGTCAGGTTCACGTAAGCAAATATCCGGTCCTTCAGAAACATGTAGTCGGATACGATTCGGGACTGGAAAAGGTCCGCCTGGGCGATGGTCGTTTGCTGCTTGTGACGGGAAAGCAGGAAATAGATCTGGGTCGGAAACGCGAAGCGCTTGACGTCCCGGTAGAAGTTGGGCAGGAAAGGATTCTCCTCGACCTCTTCCAGCACCAGCCGCGCGTTCATTTTCTTGGCCAGGGCCGTGGCCAGAGTCGTCTTGCCCGCTCCGATGACGCCTTCAATCGCTATGTACTTGAATTCCATCGCAATCTACCCCGCGTAACATCTCGCTGACCGTCTTGCCGTTCACCGGATGGACGTAATCCGGCGCGATTCGGGACAGCGGCACCAGCACAAAACCGCGCACCGCCAGGCACGGATGTGGAATCCTCAGATCCGGCCCCTCCAACACATACTCGCCGCAGGCAAGAATGTCAAGATCAATCGGTCTCGGCGCCGACCAGCCATGCCCCCTGCGTCCCATCGCCCGTTCGATCTTTTGCAGCCGGCGCAGCAAAACGTCCGGCTCCATGTCCACCTCGACCTCAACGACTTGATTCAGGTACGGCGGCTGGTCGGTATCGCCCCAGGCCGGTGTCTCGTATACCGGCGAGGCCTTGATGATGCGAATCGACGGTCCATTCATCAGGCTTCTCGCCTTCTCCAGATTGGCCGCCCGGTCGCCCTCATTAGATCCCAGCCCGACGTAGACTCGTTTCACCGCGGTTTGAGCACTCCGAAAGGCAGGATCATCTCTTCCATTGATATCCCGCCGTGCTGGAGCGTAAATTTGAATTCCCGTTCGTACTCGCTCGGCTTGGTCGGATAGATAAAGTAGTAGTCCTCGCGCGCGATCAGAAAACGGACCGAGACGCTTTCCGAAGGTAGCATGAAATCGGCCGGGTTCTCCAGGATAACGGCGCCGCGCGGGTCGCTGCGCAGTGCCGGACCATACTTATATCTCAAGTTCGATGAAATCTCGCGGCCACCGTAGACGAGCACCGGTCGCTTGACCCGGATAAAACCATGATCACTGGTCAGAATGACGCGCCGTTTCTTCGCCGCCAGCTTCTTGAACACTTCAAAGAGCGGTGAAGTCGGAAACCAGAAGGCCACGAGATTGAGGAAAATCCGCTCGTCATTGAGCAGTCCCTTCATATTCTCCCGGCCCGGAATCGAATGGATCAGGATATCAAGGAAGTTGACGATATAGACCGTAATATCGGCTTCCCGGGCCACGACCGTGTTGATCGACTTGCTGATGTCACTGAGCGAAACGACCTTGTGAAACTGCACCTGTTTCTTTTCATAGCCGAGCCGCTTGAGCTGTTCCAAGAGCAGCTCCTTCTCAAACCGGTTTTGCCCGCGTTCTTCAAAGGTCCAGTAGGTCGGGAACTTGGTGATGATCTCCAGCGGCAAGAGCCCGGACATGAGAGCGTTGCGCGAATACGGCGTCGCGGTCGGCAGGATTGAATAGTAGAAGTCGGTCGAGACGTCGAAGTGGTCGCGAAGGTAGGGTAGAATCTTGATATACTGGTCGAGCCTCAGTGAATCGAGGATGAACAGAAAGATCGGCCCCTCGCGCAGATAGGGCACAACCACCGTTTCAAGGAACTTATGCGAGAATATCGGCCCCTCTTGCAGTAGGTTCCGGTAGTTCTTCTCGATGTACTTGTTGAAAGCCCCGTCGGCCTCGGCTTTCCGGGCATCGTGAATCTCCCTCAAGCTCTGGTCGCCGATCTCGAGCATCTTCAAGTCCCAGGCGACCTGCTTTTCGTAGTAACTGGCCCAGCCCCGGGACGTGCCTGGCAGCTCGATATCACGCATCTCCTGGGAATAGTCCTGAAGCATTCCTTTTTCGATGAGCTGGCGCCGTTTGAGGGTCCGGTTCAATACCGACATAATCTGGTTGAAACTGAACGGCTTGGTTATGTAATCATCCACCCAATCGCTGTACGCCCGTTCCATCAACTCCTGTTCCTCGCTCTTGGTGATCATCACTACCAACTGCTGCGGGTTCTTGCCCTTGATCTTCTTGAGCACCTCGAGCCCGTCAATCCCCGGCATTATTTCATCCAGGAAGACGATGTCAAACGACTCTTTTCGCAGCAAACTCAATCCGTCTTCGCCGGAAGCCGACGGCGTCACTTTGTAACCTTCCTGATTCAACAGATAGATAAACGGCTTCATCAAGTCGACCTCATCATCGATCCAGAGAATTCTCATATCGCTGCTCCCTTATTCTCATTGCTGTGCGGCACGAAAATCACGAACATCGTCCGACCCGGCACCGATTCCTTCAGGGTCAGCCGGCCGCCATGGTATTCTTCAATGATCCGCTTGGCCAGGACCAAACCCAGGCCCCAACCGTATTTCTTGGTGGTGTAGCCGGCCCGGAAAATGTCTTTTTCCTTTTGGGCGGCGATGCCCGGTCCGGTGTCGAGCAGCTCAATCGCCACCTGGCTGCCGGCCTCATACAGTCTTACCTTTACCTGACCCGGGGTCGAGCCGATCGCATCGAGGCTGTTCTTGACGATGTTTTCGATCGCCCAGCCGAAAAGGACTTCGTCGGCGAAGATCCTGGCCTCGGTCTCGTACTGAGCGGACAACGTGACACCCCGGTGGGCACGCCGCTGCATGTAGTGAATAACGGCCTCAATGATGGGCCGGGGCGCGGTTTCGATCAGCTTGGGCGGCTGGCCGATCCGCGAGAATTTCTCGAGCACGGCCCGCATCCGACGCGCGTCTTCGTTGACCCCCTCAATGATCTCCGCGTCCAGCCGGCCCTTCATCGTCTCGATCCAGCCGACCAGCGAAGAAAGCGGGGTGGCGAGCTGGTGGGCGGTCTCCTTGGCCAGCGAGGTCCAGATCTTCTCTTCTTCATTCTTCTTGAACATCAGGTAGCCCCAGAAACCGCTCGATAGAAATAACAGCAGGAAGAAGGTCTCAAGCCAGGGTAAAAGACGGAGCGTCCGGGCGAAGTTCGAAAGCCCGTAGTGGACTTGCCCGACCACGATCTCGCCGCCGCTCGTGATCGCGATCGGAATCGGGGCGTACTCGCGGTCGAGCCGTGCAATCACCTTCGTTAAGTCCTTCTCGCCGACGTTCTTCCAGAACGTCGGCTTGCCTTCGTTGTCGGTAAGCACCACCGGGAAATCTATTTTCTGGATCACTTCCATAAACAGGATGTTCATTATCGCCTCTTCGTCCACCTTGGGCCCGGCCGCGTAGCTTGCGAACATTCGCGAAGCCGTCTCCGTCTCTTTTCGGATGCGTCTGGTCAACTTGTCCGTATAGTAGTAGGTGATCGCGGCCATGACCAAAATGCCGATCAGGAAATAGACCTGGAGCACCCGCGAAGTCAGTCTAGTCTGAAATCGCACTGTCGCCTTTGCCTTTGGCCCGGTACAGGGCCTGGTCGACCCGGTCAATCAGCCCCCCGGCTTCCTGCGCGTCGACCGGGTAGGTCGCAATGCCGATACTCGACGTCAACTGCGTTCCGTTTGAGAACTGATGCGCTTCAAGGCGCATTTTCAAGCGTGAAGCCAGCCGGAAGGCCTCGACCTTATCGGTCTCGGGCAAAACGACCACGAACTCGTCGCCGCCATACCGCGTCAGGATATCGCTGGTGCGCACGTTGCCGGCGATAAGCCGGGAGAAATCCCTGAGCACGACGTCACCGTAGAGATGGCCGTGGGTGTCGTTATATTTCTTGAAGTCATCAATATCGAGCATCATGAGGGAAAACGCGTGCCGGAACCTTTTGGATCGCTCGATCTCGGCCCCCAGGCACGTAATCAGGTACCGGTAGTTAAAGGCGCCGGTCATCTCGTCGGTCACCGACAGGGTCTCGACCTCCTCGTACAGGAGGTTGTTTTCAAGCGCCACCGCGATATGCGAACCAAGGATGGAAAGCAGAATCAAGTCATTGTCGTTGAGTGAGTTCTTGCCCTCGCGCTCGACATTGAGCACGCCCACCGTTCTGCCCTTCACGCTCAGGGGCACGGCGATTTCCGACCGCTGATCTTTCTTGTCCCCGACGTAGTTGGGCTCCTGACGCGTGTCCAGGACGAGCCGCGGCACGCCTTCCCGCGCCACGAGTCCGCAGATCCCGTCCCGTCCGATCTTCAGTCTCATCGCATCCGGCTTCACGCCGAAGCGGCCCTGGTAGGAACGGACGTACAGCTCCTCGGTCTTCTGGTCGACGAGCAGAATCGCGACATTGGCGTAGTTGAGCTGGTCCCGGATCGTCGCGAAAATCTTCTTGAGCAGGTCGTCAAAAGAGGCCGAGATCGTGCCGATGTGCGCGGTCGACTGATAAAGGACTTTCAGCGAAGAGGCCAGGTTCTCGACGCGCCGGAACATCTCGGCGTTCTCAACCGCCAATCCAACGAAGTCGGCAAATGCCTCGAGCAGGCGTATCTTGCGAATCGTCGGCACTCTCCGGTCGAGCGGACGGTCCACCGAAATCATGCCCTTGAGTTTCCCTTCCTTGGCAAAGATGGGCACGATGAGAATGTCATTGGGGTGCCAGACGCCTTCCGGGACATCGGTGAGGTAATCCTCGCCGTAGGTATATTTGATCGCGTAATTATCCAGCTCGGCGGTGCGTTGGCGATAGCGGATGTAGAACGAATGCGACACCTTGAATCGTTCGTTCATCAGAACCTGGATCTCGGCCAGCGGTGGGTGCGTCTTCTGGAATTCCCGGAACTCCTCCGCCGGTATCCCCGCCGCGGCAACCCGGTCAAAACACTCCGTCTCGGCGTGGAGAAAAGAAAGCACCAACCGGTCAAACCCGAGAATCTCGCGCGCCTTCTTGATGATGAGATTGATCAGGTAGTCAAACTCCATCGACGTCAGCAGGGAACGGGCCAGATCCTGGAGCGCCAGATTCTCATTCAGGGCGCGGTTTAGACTCTCGAAAGAGTCAATTCGTTCCAGGGCGACCGATGCCTGATTGGCCAGGAAACGAAGCGTCGTGATGTCTTCGCTTTCGAAGTTGTGGTAGACGTTGTCGTACATGACAAACAGACCGCTGGTTTCGCCCCGGATCATCACCGGCACGAAGAGCACGGATTTGGTGTCCTTGTTGGGCAGGATGCTCTTCACTTCCGGAAATTCCTCGACGTCGCTTATCGCCATGCTCGTTCGCTTTAGAAACAGCTGATTGTAGAGCCCGAGCGGCAAATCGCGCACCGCCACTTCTTTGATGGGCGACAGTTTCAGAATGCCTTCCTCCGCCACGGCCAGGATCACTTTATCCGTCGCCAGGAGTTCGCGCGAGGAATTGACCATCGCAGTGAGAATGCGTTCTTTGTCCATCAGGGCGGCGATCCGCAAATTCAAATCGTTGATGACCTGCGTCTCCTTCATGCGTTGTTTTGACTGAGCCCGGATCTGTAATCCCGACTGGATGACCCGGAGGGCATCATGGACCAACCGGCGATTGGCCCGGTTGAAAGAAAACGCCATTTTATGGTAGACTTTAATCAGGTAGTCGGTCGTCCCGAATTTGAGTCGAAAATTGTCCAGATGGGCGAAGCCCGCCTGACGCATGAACGCTTTTTCATCGTGGGAAATCGGACGGCTGCCTCCCAGAAACTCCATCTCCCCGGGCAGGAAACCGGGCTCCCGACCGGCTTTCGACCGGTTCACCTTGATGCCACCGTGGTCTTTACTGAAGATGACGAATGCCTTGCCCCCGCAGCTACGCCGGATCATTTCCGCGATGTCCTCGATCGTCACGTTGAGCAGGTCAATGCCCAACAGCTTGGCCATCACCTCGGTTCTTTCCCGGCGGACCACGATCAACACCACGACCAGGATCACCAGGAACGCAACCGCGACTTCCAGCATCATAAAACCCGCCTGAAAATAGCGCGCGCCAGCATACCCACGTCATCATCCGGCCCCAGGTAGGCCTCGCTCATCAGTAACAGCGGCAGGGTCCGCTCGTCGCCCTCGCCGATCACAAGCCACTCCGTACCGACCGGCGCCGCCTTCGGGCTGAGCAACACGGCCGACCCCGGCCACCGGCTTCTGATCTCATCAACCGGATGGTCCCCCTTGCGGTCGTTGACAAAGAGCAACGGTTTATATTTCTTCCCCAGAGCGCCGGCCAGCGATTTCTTCTGCTGTTTATCCAACGGAAACAGGGATTCGGCACTGCGCGGGGTCACCGACCACAGGGCGAAAACCTCATTTCGGTTTCCGGTCATAAGGTCAAGATTGTAGTATGGGAACATCCGCCCGGCGTGCAGGCCGAGCCGAAAACGGGCCCGGACCAGGTAGGCCATCGCCTGGTTCGGCACCGACCCCAAATCAACAAGAACATCACAGACCGCCGCCGCAAGCTTCTCTTTCAGCGCCTGGAAGGTCCGGTTGAAGAGCTTGATCGGTGGACGGTAGAAGATCTTCTCAATCAGGTGGTGATCAAGCCCTCGAAAGAAGCTTCCTTGCGTATCCGGGATAACCAGCTTGACCTGTATCCCCCGGCGCTCTTTCACCAGTCCGGCCAGACCGGGCAGACAGTCGATCGCCCCGTGCCGGGAATCGGGCAGCACGAAAACGAAACTCCTGGATTTCCCCAGCTCTTTGAAATTGACGGTCTCGCCGAAACGCTTCTTGGTAAAAGCGCAGTAGATCCCTTGACGCAGTCCCAACTTGCTCCTCAAGCCTTCTTCGTCTTGCGCAGGGTGATGTAGTCCGGCGGCGCCCGGTGCCGAATCACGTCCTCGGTAATGACACACTCGGCGATGCGTGCTTGACTGGGCAGGTGAAACATGATATCGAGCAGGCTGTTCTCCATCACCGCCCTTAAACCACGCGCCCCGATGTCGCGTTTCAGCGCGATGTCGGCCACGGCCGCCAGCGCCTCGGGTGTGAAAGTCAGCTTGACGTCCTCAAGCTCGAAGTACCGGCTGAACTGGCGCAGCAGCGCGTTCTTGGGCCTGGTCAGAATGTCGATCAGAGCGCTCTTACTCAAGGAATGCAGCCCGGCGATGATCGGCAGCCGTCCCGCGAACTCCGGAATCAGACCGTACTTCACGAGATCGTCCGGTTCGATGTGGTCGACATAGGCGTCTTTGTCCATATCGTTCTTCCCTTTCGGGTGAGACAGAAAACCCATCCCGGTTTGCTGGAGCCGTTTCTCGACGATTTTGTCAAGGCCGTGGAAAGTGCCCCCGCCGATGAAGAGGATGCTCTTCGTATTGATCTGAAGGTACTGCTGCTCAGGATGCTTGCGCCCGCCCTGGGGCGGCACGTTGGCCACCGTCCCCTCCAGGATCTTGAGCAAGGCCTGCTGCACGCCCTCACCCGAGACATCCCGGGTTATTGAAGGCGAGTCGCTCTTCCGTGACAGTTTGTCCACCTCGTCCAAGTACACGATGCCCATTTCGGCCGCGGCGATATCGCCCTTGGCCGCCTGAATCAGACGCAGCAGGATATTTTCGACATCTTCACCGACATAGCCGGCCTCGGTCAAAGGCGTCGCGTCGGAAATCGAAAAAGGCACTTTCAGCAGTCGGGCCAGCGTTTCCGCCAGCAGCGTCTTGCCGACCCCGGTTGGCCCGATGAGCAGTACGTTGCTCTTCTCGATCTCGACATCGGTGCGCTCGTCGAAAATCCTCTTGTAGTGATTGTAGACCGCCACCGACAAGACCTTCTTGGCGTGTTCCTGACCGATGACGTAGTCGTCAAGAAAGGCCTTGATCTCGGCCGGCATGGGCAGGGCAAAGTCCTTGACCGCCGGCCGCGGCTTCTCGTTGCCCCGAACCAGTTCGCCGCAAAGCCGGATGCAATCCTCGCAGATGTTACCCGCCTGCCCGGTCACCAGCTTGCGTACGGACGACCGCGGCCGGTCGCAGAACGAGCAGCGGGACTCGCGCTTCATGTGTTCTCGCCCCGCTTCGCGATCACCTGGTCGAGGATCCCGTACTCCTTCGCTTCCGCCGACGCCATGAAGTAGTTGCGGTCGGTATCGTGGGCGATTTTCTCGACCGTCTGACCGGTATGCTTGGCAAAGATCACGTTGAGAACTTCCCGAATTCTCAGCATTTCCCGGCTGTGAATCTCGATATCGGAAGCCTGCCCCTGAAAACCGCCTTCGGGCTGGTGAATCATGATGCGGGCGTGGGGCAGCGCGTAGCGCTTACCCTTCTCGCCCGCCGCCAGCAGGACCGCGGCCATGCTTGCCGCCATGCCGATGCAGATCGTCGAGATCCGCGACTTCACGTACTGCATCGTATCGTAGATTGCCAGTCCGGAAGAAATGATGCCGCCCGGTGAATTGATGTAGAGGTTGATGTCCTTGTCCGGGTCGTCGGCTTCGAGAAACAACAGCTGGGCGATCGTCAGATTGGCGACGACATCGTCGAGCGGCGCGCCGATAAAGATGATTCTCTCTTTGAGGAGCCGGGAGTAGATGTCGTAGGCCCGTTCGCCCCGTCCGGTTTGCTCGATGACATAGGGAATCGTGATCATTTCTTTGCCTCCCATGGGCTCTTGATGAGTCCCTGTTCGATCACATTGGCCTTCTCCAGAACAAAATTGAGCGCCTTCTCGCGTCGGATTATGTCGACCAGACGCTCCCGCGCGTCGGAACCGCCGATGCGATCGCGCAGCGCGTCATAGTCGGTCTGGAGCAGGGCCGCCTGAACCCGGATCATGGCAGCGACTTCCTCGTCGCTCGCGGCAATGCCGGTTTCGTCGGCAATCCGCCTCAGGACGAACTGCAGCCGCACCCGGTCCTCGGCGACCTTACGGAAACGTTCCCACAGTTCGTCGCTCTCGGTCTGGTTCTGCCGCTCCAGCATCCTTTGGTATTCTTCTTTGGTCAGGCTTTCGGGAACCGTAAAGGTGTGCCGTTCAATCAAATATTGTGAAATCTGCTCCAGCAGCTCTTCCCGGACGGCCTCATCGGCTTCGTGCTGCAGCGTGTCCCCGACTTTCTTTTTCAGTTCGCCGAGGTCGGCGCACTTAAGCTTCCGGGCGAACTCGTCGGAGAGAAGCGGACGCCGCTTCTCCTTGACGTCCCAGACCCGCACATTGTACTTGAGCATCCGGTCGTCAGCGGTAATCAGGAATTCCTTCGTTTCGTCCTTGCTCATCCCCACCAGGGCGCGGTTCAAGTCCTCGTTATTACGGCGGTCGCCGATCTCGAGCATTATCTTCTCCTGCGCCTCAATCTGCTGCAGGCCTTCATGAACCTGGTAGTCAATCACCAGGACGTCGTCGATCTGCGCCGGTTTGGTCGTCGACAACAGCTCGGCATGCCGTTCGCGCAGCTGATCGATGCGTTCATCAACCAGCCGGGCATCGACCGTGGGCCGGCGCTTGACCAGTTCAATCTGCTGGTACGGGGCAAGCGTGAACTCCGGCAGGGTCTCGATCTCCACGGTGAAAGTTATCGAGCCGTCGGTCTTCAGGTCCTTCACCTTCGCTTCGCTCACCGGCTGCCACTTCTTTTCGGAAAGCACGTTCTCGTACGATTCCTTGATCAGGCGTTCCAGGGCGACATCCTTGATTTCTTCGTAGAATTTCGTTCGTATCAGATCCTTCGGGACCTTGCCCTTGCGAAACCCGTCGATTTCGATCCGATCCCTCAAATCGTCGACCGCCTGGTTCACATAGTCGTCAAGCTTTTCCAAGGCGAATGCGAACGCGACTTCCTTCTTGGTTTCAATCTCGCTTTTGATCGTAAACGACAGAAAACCTCCTTGTTGCAGCCGGAATGGCCCGGGTTCACCGCCGGCCCACCGCTATCCGAAAGGCGGATATCTTAAGCACATTCTGGACTTACCGCCGCCGACAATGTCGTTGCTAACCCAACAGAGATTATATGATATTTGGACCGAAAGTCAAGCAAAAACCAGGTTCCACTCTCCCCCTTCCGTGCGTCATCAAGACCCTCACATCTTCGGGCTCCCCACACCCATAAGGCCTCGGTGGGCCACCCCGCCGATCCGGTCGATCAGCCGGTTACCCCGAGAGCCGTCATCGGTTGCCTGGGTTCAGTTGGTCGCCTGGGCCCGTTCCTCCTGGGGCATTCTCGACAAACGCTCAACTTCTTCGAGGTCAAGCTTCAATCCTTGACCAAACCGAGATCCGTATTCCGAATCAGCCTTGTAGAAAAGCGCCGTCTGACGCACTCTCGTAAGCGCCTCCTTTCGAAACAGCCCCTGACCGACTAACCACGTGATAGGACTATTCTTTCAACCGCTCGCCCATCGACCCCTTTCTATCGGATTCGTAATCGATAAGCAAGCGTTCATATTCTGTTTTCATCAACGGTGAGGAAATCAGGAAGTCGGCCGTTGACCGATTACACGCGACCGGGATGTTCCACACGACGGACAGGCGCAGCAAGGCCTTGACATCCACGTCGTGCGGATGGGGCTCCATGGGGTCCCACAAGAAGATCATGAAATCAATCAGCCCATCCGCGATCCGTGCCCCGACTTGCTGATCCCCGCCCAGGGGGCCGCTCTTGAATCTTGTAACCTCAAGACCGGTCTCCTGGCCTATCAACTGACCGGTCGTACCGGTGGCAAAGAGACTGTGTTGTCCAAGCGATCCCTTGTTGTATCGGACCCATTCAAGCAGATCCTCCTTCCGGTTGTCATGCGCAATCAACGCGATGTTCTTCCTTGCCTTCATCTTTACCTTTTTGTAAGCCATCAAGCCTCCTTTTGAAAACAGCCGCACCAATGATATGAACAATTATCAGGTTGTCAATAAGCAGGGCGTTTCTACCTCGTATCTTCGTCGTCCTCTCGTCCATCGTCCCTTGTCCTTCGCGTCCTTTCGTCCCTCGTGTCTTCGGCGTCCATCACCCTTCGTCCCTTCTCGCTACGTCTGCTCTCTCCTCGCTGCTTTTCTCAGGCTACTCTCTACTCGCTACTATTTGTCCCCCTACTGTTCTGTCTCAGCCAAGACCGTCTCTCATTTCTGCCGGAGTATACACTGACAGAAACCGTGGTAGATGGCGCAGACGCCACCCATTATCGAAAACATGCCCCAGAAGAGCGGTCGGGCGAATATATGCATCAATGTCGGCTTGGAATACGGCAGAAGATATATGCCCCAGGTAACCATCATGCAACCGACAACGATGCAAGCGTGGCCGAAAATTACCAGTGCGGTCCGGCCGCCCCGCCACCCAAGATACACTAGTGATGCGCCGATGACAAATGGAATCAAGGTCCCTGCGCTGCGAGTCAGAATAAGCCCGACGATCCCGACTATTGCCAGAAAGACGCCCAGAATTAGCGTCACCAGACTGTCTATCTTCACATTACCTCCTTAGAATCTTTGGCGCGTATAAGAAGCGGGTGATCCCAACCGATTTCAATGATTGCGTTATCTGTTTATCTGTCAAAGAAAGCCTGAACCCAGAGATCTCGATCAATGCTACCCTTTGCTCAGTTCCTCAACTGCCTCAAGATATGATTTTATCGCATCTTTGATGTTTTCCAAAGCTTCGGTCTCGGTCTTACCTTGTGACCAACAGCCGGGCAGACCAGGGCACCATATAGAGTACCCTTCATCGGTCTTCTTGATATTCACCTTGTACTTCAAATGCGTGTGCGACTTCATAATCGAATCATACCGATAGAACTACCGGCGTCAACTCCATATTCATCCCGCACCCTCTCTACCCCTCGCCTCCTCCTTCGACACCCGTGTCGCATAGCTCCATAGCTTAATAACTGCATAGCTTCTTAGCATGGCGCATCTGGTCACTTCTTCCTGCTCTGCAGCATCGCAAAGGTCACGCCCGACGGTTCGTTGAAAAGGCAGATCGTCGGCCCTCCGGGAAAGGGGACCGTCGGCGGTATGACGATGAAACCTCCGCACTCCTCGACCTTCTTCGCCAGGATCTCGATGTTGTCAACCTTGATGTAGATGGTAAGAAAGGGCAGCCTGGCTGGCTTGAAGGTAAAAATGCCCCCGCCCGCAAAAGCCTTCTGACCATCGCCGGCGGGGAGTTCATAGATCGTACTGCTCTTGTCGTACTCAGATTTCCACCCGAAAACCTCTTCGAAAAACTTCGTCGATTTTTCGGCATCGTTTGATGCCAGTTCCCAGTAACAGATCGGGTTGTTCATTCTCATCTCCTGTTATGCAAAGGCTTTTGCCGCCGGCGGCACCGACCGCCGCTTTCTCTCAAAATCAATCCGCCGTCTCCCTCCGGCTCCCTACTCATGCCTTTTCGAAAACCAGGTTCGCAACACTGTTGGGCCGTGCCGGCTCAAGTGTCATGATCGAGTCGTAAGCATCCTTGAATCCAAACCCCGCTTTCTCGGCCATCTCAACAAATTCATGCAGGGCATAGATACGCAGCCGGCAATCAACTTCATCCTCGTAGACAAGATCTTTACCGACCTTCCTATAGAAAGCCCAACGGTTATTGAGTATGGAGTGATGGCTATCGTAGGTATTCTTGTTAATGCTCAAATACTTGCCGGTCTCTTCAACGCCGCAGGCGTTGAGAATGCCCAACAATCGTTCACGGGACATCGTAAAGAGAATCAAGAACAGACCCTTCTTTCTAAGCAATTGCCCGACCTGCCGGAATATCCTCTCATCTGTCGGCTTGTCATAATAACCCAGTGATGTCCAGATGCTGATGGCAACATCGAACTTCCCGCGCACTGCCCGGCCGATTCGTCTGATATCGCCTTGCACAAAGTGCGCCCTCAAGCGACGGCGGGCCGCTCTTTTTCTCGCCTCGTCAAGGAAGAATCGGCTGATGTCCACACCGGTAACATGGAATCCCAACTTAGCCATGTTGATCGCAATGCGTCCGTTGCCACAACCGAGTTCCAGGATCCTGCCCTCTCCAATACCATGCTTTTTCAAAACCTTCTTGATCTGTCGCGCTATCCGGGGCGCTGCCTTCGCCCCTTTGTTCATCCAGTGAACCCACCGCCGGGCATTATCGATGTACATCAGTTCGGTCCAGTGTTTCATGCGTTTCTTCATGGCTTTATTATACCTCCTCGCCCGAGCAACTCAAAGACTCGACCTCGTGCCTCTGATACTTTCAACGTCGAGGTTTGACCCTGCAGATCTCACCGTTTAGTAAAGAATGGCAATCGTAACCGCTCCGAGGAACATCAGCACGCCGAAGATCAAGAGAATGCGCAAGGCGGTTCTGTTCCAAGCGATATCTTTCTCGGTGTACTTACGTTTCTTGGGAACAGGCTTCAGTCCCGACTCCCGTAAATGCTCTTCATGCAGGGCCGAGCACGGCACGTCAGGGCTATGGCTCCCCCGGCACTTTGGACACAAGGGCAATGAACACCTCCCCGAAATAATAGCCCGCAAACCGCCCCTGTCAAGTACTAAGGCAAATGCCCAATCCTCGCCCCCTTTTACCTTTCACATTTCACCTCTTCCCATTTCCGCGCCCCTGCGCGCATTCCGCATCGAAGATGCACATTCAACGCATCAAGCGTAGATTTCGCCCGAAGGGCATATTCCGCAGTATTCCACCATTCCATTATTCCAACATTCCCCGCGAACGTGTATCCAGGTATCGTGGATCATGTATCGTCAGCTACGTCCCTCGTCCCTTATCTCTGCTTCCCACAACTCATTGCTCATGGCTCATTGCTTATTACCCGGGACGAGTTTGATTCCCATCCCCTTCCCTTCTATTATGTTGCCATCCCCGTCGACAACGAAGGAGAATTTCCCCAAGAGGCCGAGCTGGAGATCAACTCTGTAATGCGTTTCATTGTCGATCTTGGTTATCTCACCCGCACTAATTCTAACCTTCTGATAGGTGAGTTTATACTTATCCAGTAAATGCAGATCGTATTGCTGCTTCTTACTTACACCGTTTCGGATGATGATTGACCTTACACTTCCTGCTGTGCAGATGTCATCCTTCAACGGTATTCGGGCCAACTTCGCTTTCTTGTCGGATTTCCATCGTAAGTCCAATTTCCTTTGCTTTCCATCATCATCCGCCAGCTTCCCCGCGATAACAACTCTCTCATTTTCAGAATTGATCTTTAGCTCAAAACACAGCGGAACAAACTTCTCGTCATAGTACTCGGTCTCAGCCGAGATGGATTTCCCGGAAAAGAACCAGAATGGCAAATGAGACTGCGTTTTGATGCTAATCCTATAGCACCGTGGCCTGAGCCGGATTCCGAGTTTCACGAGCTCGATATCCACGTACCCGACATTCTTGTTCTTAAAATCCAGGATAGTAAACCTCTGTACCCAGATCAACGATTCACCGCCGCTGTCGCATAAGCATCGATCCTTGATTGTTTTAGTAGAACATTCGATGATCGGGGAAGGGTCCTTCGGCATTGTATTCGGCTCACCAGCGAATAGCCGCTGATCAAACGAGCATGCCAGTAGAAGAGATAAGTAAATCACCGCTTGCGTTTTGCTCTTTACTATTAACATTGCCATACTGCTCGCAACTCGCTATCTGTTATCCAGTATCGAGCATCAAGGATCTCTCTGCTTAAGCCAGTATCTAGAATCGAGTATCATCCTCTTCCATCCAGGATCGTGTATCCAGGATCATTCCTTCCCCTCTCTCCCGACCCCGCCGCCTTCTTAACTTTACCATTTCAGCCAGGCTCAAAATGTCAAATAAAGAGTGGGGCTGGAAGTCCCGTCTTCATGGAAATTTGACCCCGGGGGCACACAGAGCAAGCCCCAGAGCGATGTCATAGTAAAATGTCACAGTAAAATGTCACAGTAAAACATAGTATTTTGTGGGGTCAGTAATGCTCTTGGCGACAGCTTTTATAATCGCTTCTTTGACCAATTCTTCCAAATCCCTTTGAGCCGTCTTGCGGATGCATGACGCCACATCCTGATATTCGCTAACGGTTATTCTACCGTTTTTAAGAAGATACTTGACCGCTTTTTCTTGCCTCAGGCTTAGGCCAATCTTTTTGATTTTTTGGAGTTGAACATCCTGCTTGATCAATTGCTCGCCTTTTCCTTGGATTTCTGCCATTTGAGACCTTAAACCATTGACAAAGTATTCGAGCCAAACGGTCATATTCATATTATTCTTTCGAACTGACCGGATTGCTTGATAATACTGCGGACGGTCTTCGTCGTAAAATTCGGAAATAGTAAAGAGCCGCTTGAAATCATAGCCGGTTTCATATAAGATAAGCGTTGATAATAGGCGCGCCGTTCTTCCGTTTCCATCAAGGAAGGGGTGTATGTGAACAAATCGAAATTGAGCAACGCCCGCCATAAGGATCGGCGATAAATCCTCGACCGAATTTATCCAATCAACGAATTCTTTCATTAAGAACGGGACTTCTAATGCTGGTGGCGGTGTGTACATAACCTCTCTTGTTTGAGAATTGACAACATAATTTTGGACCTTGCGATAATTCCCAGGATCTGCCTGACCACCACGAACCCCCCTTACCAGAATCTTATGAAGTTCTCTGATAAGTCCTTCGGTAATAGGATCCTTTTCACCAAGATAGCCAGATATTAAATCCATTGCTTTCTTATAGTTTACAAGCTCTTTCTCATCATCGCGATTGATCCCTTTGATCTTTTTGCCCTCCAGGATGCTTTTGGCCTGCTCGAGACTTAGAGCCGTGCCCTCAATGTGCGTGGAATAGTGCGATTCGAGGATGAGGGCTTTTTTCTGCATGTCGCTGAACCAATCATCTTTGAGTTTTATGGCGTCGAGGAAGCCTCTAACCCGCTCGATTTCTACAAGCGCCTTGTTAATCCTTGGTGTTAAGGTGAATTTTGGGTTAAACATTCATTCCCCGCCTTCCACGATTTCTATTTCTTCATCGGTCAAACCGGAGAGTCTATTGCAGTGCGACCCTTTTGTCCAGACACTTTTCATGGTCGTGATGTGTAGAGATC